>NZ_CALUTC010000031.1 GCF_944323605.1 uncultured Campylobacter sp. | reverse complement strand
TTCTTTCCATCTCCATTTAATTTTTTATTTATATATTTCATAACTGAAATAACTTTTGAATAGTCCATCCTTTTTGGTCCTATAATTCCTATAGTTCCTAAATCTTTTCCATTTACTTTATGTTTAAAAGTTACTACACTAAAGTCTTTTAACTGTTCTTGCTCGTTTTCATCACCAATATAAACTTTTATATCTTCTGCAAAACCACTATTTAACATATCTGCGACTACTTCTTTTTCATCTAATATATTTACAAAATTTTTTGCAACTTCTAGGCTATTAAATTCTGGTAATTCAAAAGCTTTATTAGCTCCTTCTAAATATATTTTATCTTCTTCTGCTAAAACTTTTTTTATCTGCTCTATTATTGGTTTTACAACATTTACGCTATATGTCATTTCATCATATAAGTATTCTTCTAATGGCCTATCAATTGTCTCTAAAGGCTCACCTTTTAATTTTTTATTAAACATATAATTAATAGTTTCAACTTGTTTTGCTGTTATATCTTCATCAAATTTTATTATAGTTTCTTTTACTAAACCACTATCTGTAAGTATTACTGCCATCATCATTCTAGAACCGAAGTAAAACAAATTTTATTTCTTCTATTAATTGTTCATTTGTTTTAGGTCCTATAGATATTGTTGTATAATGAGTTACTTCTGATATTGTATTTGCTGTTATTTTTGTTAAGTCTTCTATTTCATTTACTTTTGTTTCTAGTTTATCACTTATATATTTTATTTCTTCTAGACTTATATCTTTATCATTTACAAGCTCATCTACATAGTATCTATAACCTTTTTCTGAAGGTACTCTACCACTTGATGTATGTGTTTTGTCTAAATAACCATTTTTTTCTAGTTCTGCCATTTCATTTCTTATTGTTGCACTACTACAATCTAGGCCGTGATTTTTAGTTAAAGCATTTGAACTAACTGGTTCTGCTGTATTTATATATTCTTCTACAATTGCTTGTAATACTTTCTTTTTTCTATCATCTAACAATTTTTTCACCTCTTCTTTAATTGTTAGTTTTAGCACTCCTTAAGTTCGTTTGCTAACCTTGTTATATATTATACCCAATTTTAGCACTTGTCAATACTTTCTGCTAAAAAACTTTGTGAATTTTTTGTGAAAAGGGACGTTTCATTTTGGACATTTTGTCCAATTCGGGACACATCTAAAAAATAAACCTAAAGTTTTATACTTTAAGTTTATTTTTTTCTTATTTCATATTCAATTGATTTAACATCCATAAATTTTTCATATAAAGAAGGATATAGTTATCAATTAAAGAAGAAGTTCCATATGCTTTAATATTATCAGCCTTTTCTTTAATCTCATTTGCTTTTTTAAGTAAAGTATTATAATCTGTAATTATATTATTTATAACCTGACAAGTATCAATTTTTTCATTTTGGGCTTCTTTAATACAAGTATTTTCTAAATAATCTTTCATTGTTCCCAAAGGTTGCTCATTTAACATTAAAATATGTTCCGCTAATTCATCAATTTCATCATTTATTTCATCATAATATTCTTCTAATTTAACATGCATTTCAAAGAACTCTTTACCTTTAATATTCCAATGGTAATTTTGAAGTTTCCTATAAAACACATTTAAATCAGATAGAAAACAATTTAAACTTTTAACTAAATCTTCCATCAAAAACTTCCTTTCATATTTTTTATTACTTTTTCCAAAAAAAATATTTTTATTCATCTTATTTTTAATATTTTAATTATTTTTGTAGATAATAATATTATAAAAATTTTTAAGGAGGCTTATTTATGGATAATAATCGTTATATTTTAAATGAATTAAATAAAGGTATAAAAATGGGTATGGACTCAATTTCAAATGTTTCGGAAAAAGTTCAAGATGATAGATTTAAACAAGACTTAAAATACCAATATGACGAATATAATAAAATATTAAATGAAGTAAATACTGAATTAACTAGATTTGATGACTTTCCAAAAGAATTAAATCCTATGCAAAAAGCTATGGGTTGGATGGGTGTTGAAATATAGGCAACCGCAATCCCATTGGCTTTAGACGATGGGTTGAGGTTGCAAAAAGTATATATTTTGTGTTATACTGTCTGTGTAAATATATAGAAATAAAAATATTTACTACAACAACTTGCTTTGTTTTTAGTTTAGAAAAGGTTTTATGATAAATATTAATAAAATATATAGAAAGTAAAAATTAGAAAAGGCGGTGAGAGTCAAAAATGTTAAAAGCATATAAATATAGAATATATCCAAATAAAGAACAAGAAGAACAAATAGAAAAAACATTTGGCTGCTCACGTTTTGTTTATAATAAAACATTATCATATAGAAAAGAAATGTATGAAAAAGAAAAAATAAGTGTAAGTAAAATAGACTGTAATAATTATTGTAATAGAGAATTAAAAAAAGAATATGAGTGGTTAAAAGAAGTAGATAAATTTGCTTTAACAAATGTAATATATAATATGGATACAGCATATCAAAAATTCTTTAAAGAAGGAG
>NZ_CALUTC010000030.1 GCF_944323605.1 uncultured Campylobacter sp. | reverse complement strand
CTTTGCATAGTGCTTGAATGAATTTTTATATCAGTAGGAATATTTGCAGCCTTGTTAAAATCAGATGTAAAATATCCCTCTTTATCTATCTTGTAGCCTAAGACTTCGTTTGTATTGTTTATAGTAGAATTTTTTGTATTTATTTTATTAGATATATAGTAATTATTATGTTGATTTGCTACATTTTTTATATACATAGAACACCCACCAACTTCAAAAATTACCTATATTGCGTAAATAAAATTTTATTTAAATCATTTTCTATCTTGCTTAACACTTCTCTAGTTATTCTATTATTGCCAGCGTTTCTTATTTTATATATAGAGCCATTTGAATTTATGCCAACTATCATACCGCTAGTTGCAAAATTGTATTGTGGAACTCCAAAAAGACCTATGGTAGTAGTTTTTGTAGCAGTAACAGCTAAAAATTCACCCAAATTTGGATTCGCAACAG
Source organism: uncultured Campylobacter sp. (assembly GCF_944323605.1). Taxonomy (GTDB): domain Bacteria; phylum Campylobacterota; class Campylobacteria; order Campylobacterales; family Campylobacteraceae; genus Campylobacter_D. The sequence continues at coordinate 2,782 of NZ_CALUTC010000030.1, read as the reverse complement.
ATATAAATTCATTATATGCTTGTTTATTTATATAAGATGTGCTACATCCATCTAAGCCAAAACCACAACTTACCTTGTTCGCTGTTTCATATCGAGTAAGCATAGGTATAACACCTATCCTAGTGAAAGAAACACCAGCCCCTGATATATTTTCAAATAAAAAAACATTTTGTCCGGCATTTGTTTCCAACAAACGATACCCACCCTTAACTTGCTTTTTCTCATCTAAACTTAATACTTTTACACCGGGTGAATTTTCTGTAAGTTTGCCATTGGTATAATAAGCTAATAAATCCTCTGCAAAAGATAAACTTGCAAGAAAAGCAGATAAACTTAAAATAACAAATATTTTTTTAATCATTAATTTTACTCCTTAAAAAATTTAATTTGTTGTTAAAAAAATTATAGCACAACATTTAGAAAAAATTGATAAAATCTATCATTTAAATTTACATCTTGTGTAAAAAAGAAATTTAAATTTAAATTTCAAACCCTTAAATTTACTTTTTACTTCTATACATTAAGCCTTTAAATCAACTTTGTTTTTATCTATTTTAAATAAATTCTGTAATAATTCTAAAATATCAGTTCCCTTTTTTCTTTCATTTTCTAAAAAAGTTAAAAAGAAATTTTTAGCTATATCATCATAAGTAAAAGTTTGAGATTTACTTTCAGCTTGTATGGGGGTGAAGGGTTCGTCTTTTTCTTTAGATTTTTCTTTTGAATTTGTATCTGTTGCGTCGTATTCTTTCAAGGTGCTATTTTTTAGTTCGGATAAAAATTGTTCTTTTAGAATCTCACTAAAATCTCCCCATTTTTTAGAAAATTCTACAACAGACAGTGAGGTTTTTAAAAATTCATCCATTTTTCTTTCATAAGCAAGTGTATCAGAGTATTTTTTGCTTGTATATATATGATAATTGGAAAATACTTCATTAAGACTCTCAATTTCATCTGGGCTTAAGGTGTTCTCTCTCATCTTTTGAGATAAGCTTCCATCAAGTTCTTTTACCTGACTCGTTTGGTGCTGTTTTCTAAATTTTTTAGCCTCATCTATAAAGTTCAAAAATCTTTGTTTGTCTATACCGCTTTTACTTATTACATCAAGGTTTGTGGTGTTTGCTATATTCATCTACCTAACACTCCAACCGCCGATGATATTTTCAGCAAAATCTTTGTATTTGTTTGCCATCTCCTTTATTATCATATTATTGTTTAGTAATAAGCTTGAATACGTGGAATTGAATTTATAAATTTGATTCTTATAATCTATAACCCCGACCCCATAACTAAAAAGAACATAAGGTCTCCCCAAATTAGAATATTGAACTTGTCTTTTTACTATATATACCGGAGAAAAGTTAGCAGAGTAATCAACTATACTTAAATAATCTATTAGTCTATTTAAGCTTGGATTAGAACAACTCGCTTGATCTATGCCGCACAATCCTTTGAGTAAATTATTGGTTTCATTTTCGCTATATTTGGCTATAACATAAAACTCTCTAGTTTTTGTAGATATGTTCTCGCTGTAATCATAGTTGATAAGATACCCACCCCTAACACTTTTCTTTTCCTCTAAACTTAAAACTTTTACACCGGGTGAATTTTCTGTAAGTTTTCCATTGGTATAAAATGCTAGTAAATCCTCTGCAAAAGATAAATTTATAATAAAAGTAGATAAACTTAATACAACAAATATCTTTTTAATCATTAATTTTACTCCTTAAAAAATAAACTATCTTTTAAATTTATATCGTCAATCTTTAATAAAAACTTTATATAATTTATTTTTTAAATTTACATCTTGTGTAAAAAAGAAATGTTTAAATATAAAATTTACAAAACACTATTTATATATATAATAAACTAAATTTTTTTAATCTTTTTAAACTTTAAAATCTATCTTACTCTTATCTACCTTAAATAACTTTTCTAATAATTCTAATACATCAGTCCCCTTTTTTCTTTCATTCTCTAAGAAAGTTAAAAAGAAATTTTTAGCTATATCATCATAAGTAAAAGTTTCACTTTTACTTTCAGCTTGTATGGGGGTGAAGGGTTTTTCTATATCTTTCACAAGCAAGTTATCCCCCATAGCCTCTTGAAATTTTTTTACAAAGATATCATGTCTATTTTTAAAATCAAGATATTTTTCTTTAAATTCATCTAAGCTTATATCCTCGCTTAAAAGCCTATCAAATTCTTTTATAAAGGCATTAGCTTCCTTTGCTAAATCAGCTCCTAAATTGTAACTTGAGGCATAGTCTGCAAAGCCTTGTAGTTTTGACCTTTCCGCATCTACTCCCATATAAGTATCATTAAGCATAAAGGCAAAGGCTGAATTTGCATTTGGACTTTTTAATAGATTTTTCTGCATAAAGCTATCAAATTCGCTCGTATGTTCGCCACCAAAACCATAGGTTTTTCCATAAAGAGTATTTTTGCTTTGACTTAAGTTTTTCATATCCAAAAGTAATAAAAGAGTGTCAGCCTTCGTAACAATATCTTTAAAACTTATATTAAATTCACTCTCTAGTTCTTTTTTGTCAAATTTTTTTCCAAACTCATCAAAGTTTTTCAATTTATTTTTATAAAGAGTGCCAAGCTCTAAAGCCCAGTCTATCTCATAATACAAAGGTTTTAAACTAAGCTTATCACTTCTTAAGCTATCATCTATACCTTTAATCAGCCCTGCATTTATCTTAAAATCCTTAGGCAGTCCTGCTGCTTCATTAAAATCACTTGTAAAAAAGCCCTCACTATCTACACCATAACCTAA
>NZ_CALUTC010000029.1 GCF_944323605.1 uncultured Campylobacter sp. | reverse complement strand
TTTTCTTTAAATTCATCTAAGCTTATATTTGAATTTACTAAGCTTACATACTCATCTCTTAAGCTTTGAGCTAGATTGATTATATCAGAGCCTAGGTTGTAGGTTTTGGAGGCTCTAACATATATACTTAAAAACAAAGCATCGCCAGTAAAATCCCAGCTATTTTCATAAGAAGCTCCTATACCTGTTACTTGAATTTTATTAGCTTCCATAAAATTTTTGAAATCTTTTATCTCTTTATCACTTACATTTTTATCAAAACCAGCAATCTTTCCACCCATAGTGCTTTGACTTGATACAGATTGTCTTGGGTTGTAACTTATAAAACTTGTTAAATTTGCTCCATTTGATATAGGATTAGAATTTTCGTATCCTTTATTATTATACGCATTATATGCATTTGAGTAAGTTTTTGCTAAATCTATATCCGTATGTATTATAAAATAAGCACTATGTGCTAGAAATGTATAGGCGATCATAAGTGCATCTTGTGCGTTTATCTTAAAATCTTTAGGAAGTCCCGCAGCTTCATTAAAATCAGATGTAAAATACCCTTCTTTATCTACGCCGTAACTTAGAATTTCACTAACAGCTTCGCTTTTGTCTTTAACTAGCTCATCTAAGCTTTCGTTAGATGAGCTTAATTTTTGAAGCGTTTTTCCAAGCTGATTTAGGTGTTGTAATGTTTGATTATGAGATAAAGAAGCAATACTTAAGCTCTTAATCATAGTTTATCCTTTTTACCCCTTGTAAATCGCCAAATTTAGATAAAACTTTAAAGAATTTGTTTTTTTTAAATTGTGTTTTGTGTTGTAAAAAAATAAATTCTAAACTCTTAAATCAAGCTCATGCCACCTTTTTGTATTTTGTTTGCTTTTTTCTAAGACTTCATCTACACTTTTAAATAAAAGCTCGGTAATTTCTTTAGAATATTTAAAGGCTTCATCTATATCGTCTAAGTTTTCTTTTCTCCATTTAAGCAAATCAGTAGAAAAGTCCTTTAGACTCGTTTTATTCATAATCTCAGCATCAAAAGGAAAGCCCTCTAGACCTAAAATTTCATTTGAAAGCTTTTGCAAGTCATCAGGATTGACATTTTTATCAAGTCCTCTTATCTTGCCATAAATGGTGGTTTCGCCAACAACTAAGTCATTATAAGCATAATTTCTAGCTAAAAAAGACATAAGTAATCCCGCCTTTGATACGGAGCCGTCATCGTTTATATATTTATCAAAATCTATACCCTTATCTTTATGCCATAGCCAATTATTAGTGCTTAGCAAAGACTTATTAATGGGTAAAATCTCATCATCTAAAGCCTCATAAAAAGTAGGATATATCATATCTGTAGCACTTAGACTATCTTTAAATCCTACTTTTTCTTCTACTCTTTGCAAAGCTTCTTCATAACTAAATGTTTTTGTAAGTTTGCCCTGAGAATTTAAGATAAAATGGCTTGGTATATGTTTCAAATCGTCCTCGTTAAAATTATCTTTACCGGATAAAAATTCGTTTGAGTTTAAAATTTGAGAAAATATCTTATAAGCATTGCCAATAGTTTTTGCTATATCTATACTTTCGTAACTTTTAAATGGGAATGAATGAGTTAGTTCTGCAACAAAGTTTTTAAGACTATTTGAATGAATTTTTATATCTTCAGGGATATTTGCAGCCTTGTTAAATTCGGCTGTAAAATATCCCTCTTTATCAAGCTTGTAGCCTAATACTTCGTTTGTATTGTTTGTGGCATAACTTTTTGTATTTATTTTGTTGGATATATAATAATTATTATGTTGATTTGCTACATTTTTTATATACATAAAATATCCTTAACTTTCTTATACCTTTAGAGCATATTTTACAATCTTTTCACACTTTAAAATCTATCTTACTCTTATCCACCTTAAATAAATTCTGTAATAATTCTAATACATCAGTCCCCTTTTTTCTTTCATTCTCTAAGAAAGTTAAAAAGAAGTTTTTAGCTATATCATCATAAGTAAAAGTTTCACTTTTACTTTCAGCTTGTATGGGGGTGAAAGGCTTTTTACTTGAATTTTCTTCAGACTCCGTGCTTTCTTGCGAATTTAAACCATACTTTTCAAAGTGTCTTTTCATATCTGCTTCATCTATTTTCTTGGGTCCAAATTCATCAAAAAACTCTTTTTTCCTCTCCTCTTTTATCCCTCTCCACACCTTTACAAACTCGCTCACACTTGTCATAGTTTTCATAAGGGTGTGTTTTTGTTTATTTATATCAAAAAAATAAAACGATTTTGTTATATAATCCCCGTCGCTTTCTAAGTCATTTAGCATTTTTGTTTCTAATTTGCTAAAAACATCGTTTGTCATAATCCTATGCAGTATAGAACCCTCCACCATCTCTACTTCAGGATCTCCATAATAATAACCCTTTTCAAGCAAATTGTTAAGATCGTCTAAATCCTTTTTACTTATCTTATTATTGTTCTCCGACAAGAATGAATTTTGTTTTGCTTGGATATGGCTTGTATTAGAAATATTTGTATTGAAATTTATCATTTTTCTAAAATAGCCCAGGATTATATCCGCCCATAGAACTTTCTATATAAGACTGATATTTAGCTCTTACTTCTCTTATTACTGAATTATAGTTTAGTAAAAGATGGTTGCTTGTGGAGTTATATTTATACTTATTTCCTTTTAAATCCATAGCACCAACTCCGTAAGTAAATACAACAAAAGGTTTTCCGTATCTAGAATATTGAATTTTTCTTTTTACTATATACATAGGGTAAAAACTTAAGGAATCGTATGTTATCTGCTTATAAGCTACAAGTCTATCTAAACTAGGATTGGAGCAGCTTGATTGTCCTACTGTGCATATTCCCTTGCCACTCCTTATATAATCAGCTTCTTGAGGAGAAAGACCAAGTATCATATGAACTTCTGATTCAAAGGTGCTTTTGTTTTTAAAGCTTTCATACTTAAACACATACCCACCCTTAACTTGCTTTTTCTCATCTAAACTTAATACTTTTACACCGGGTGAATTTTCTGTAAGTTTGCCATTGGTATAAAAGGCTAATAAATCCTCTGCAAAAGATAAACTTGTAAGAAAAACGCATAAACTCAATGCGACAAATATCTTTTTAATCATTTTTTTACTCTTTTAAAAAATAAACTATGTATGAATCTAAATCGTCAAATTTGAAAATAGCTTTATGAAAGTTAGTGTTTAAATTTATATCTTGTGTAAAAAAGTAATTTAAATTTCAAACACTTAAATTTACTTTTTACTTATATCCACTAAGCCTTTAAATCTACTTTGTTTTTATCTACCTTAAATAAATTCTGTAATAATTCTAATACATCAGTCCCCTTTTTTCTTTCATTCTCTAAAAAAGTTAAAAAGAAGTTTTTAGCTATATCATCATAAGTAAAAGTTTCACTTTTACTTTCAGCTTGTATGGGGGTGAAGGGGTTTGGTTCTTTTGAGGTTGTATTATCTTTATTTATATTATCTTGATTTAAATTTACTTTTTGTATATTTTTTGAGTTTTCTTTATCTTGAATATTTTCATCATCTACTTTATCTTTATTTGAATATTTTCCTTCTATTTCCTTAGCTCTTTCTTCAAAATCTTTTATGTTTTTACTTGTTTCAAAAGCCTGATAATACTCCTCTTGTTTAGACTTTAAAATAAGAAATTTTTCCTTAAGTTCATCTATGCTCATACTTGTTTGAAAAATTTGTATATACTCTTTTTCAAAATCTTCGAATTTAAATATTGGTGTAGGATGATGTTCAAATATCCATCTGTAAAGACTTTTGATTTCATTTTCGCTAATTTTTCCTTTTCTTAGCTGATCTTCTATAGAACCATCTATAAAATCTACAGATGCACTCAATTTTTCATAATGTCTAATAACATTTTTAAAAGAATGCATCATGGTTTCTATATCTTTAGCTGATTTATATTCATTACCTTTATAAACCCTATTTTCGTTTATATAGTTTTTATAGGTATTAAGGCTTGATACGGTCATCATCTTATATGCCAACCACCTAAAGCTGATTCCATTTGTTCCTTGTATTTGTTTGCCATTTCTTTTATTATCATGTTGTTGTTTAATAAAGGGCTAGAGCTAAATTTATAAATGTTACCTCTAGCATCAGATACACCGACACCGTAGGTAAAATAAATAAATCTATTTCCTAAATGAGATATTCCTATATTTCTCTTAACATAATACATAGGAAAAAAGTCTATATGATTTCCTGTTACTTCCAAAAAAGATGTAAATCTATTGGAACTAGGATTATTGCAAGTTGCTTGATTTATGCCACACAATCCCTTAGGCGCATTCAAGTTATTTGCATAATTTAATATATAGTTCGCTTCCCCGCTTGTATATCTTGCTACAACATAATACTCATCAATACCATTATGCTTTGGAATTACCAAATACCCACCCTTAACTTGTTTTTTCTCATCTAAACTTAATACTTTTACACCGGGTGAATTTTCTGTAAGTTTGCCAT
>NZ_CALUTC010000028.1 GCF_944323605.1 uncultured Campylobacter sp. | reverse complement strand
AGTGATAAAATTCCAACCGATGAAGAATACAGAGGAAATGTAGCTTGCATAGGACCTAGGGCTTGTTATGATGAGGCAAAAAGATTTGGTGAAACTATGTGTTATTTGTTTTCACTGCAATTTAATATGCCAATAAGCATAGCAAGACCATTTAATAACTACGGACCCGGAATGAGTATAAACGATAAAAGAGTTCCTGCAGATTTTGCCAAGTCCGTTTTAGAGGCAAAAGACATAGAACTTTTAAGTGATGGGTCTCCAACGAGAACATTTTGCTATATAGCAGATGCTATAGCTGGGTATTTAAAGGTGCTTGTTTATAGCAAATTTGATTATTTTAATATAGGCATTGATAAACCAGAGCTTTGCGTAAGAGATCTTGCAAATATCTATATAAAACACGCCAAAGATATATTTGGTTTAAATTTAGAGCTTAAATTTAAAAAATCTGATGATAAAAACTACCTCACAGACAATCCAAACAGACGTTGCCCTGTGATAGATAAAGCTAGAAATAAATTAGATTACAATCCAACAATTTTAGTTGATGAAGGTGTAAAAAGATTTTTGCAGTATCTAAAATTTGAAAAAGAAAATGGAGTTTTGCTATGAAAATTGCAGTTTTTGGTCTTGGTTTTGTAGGGCTTACAACAGCTGTTGGTTTTGCTAAAAAAGGTTTTGAGGTCTTTGGATATGAAATAGATGAAAATAAAGCAAAAGCTTTAAATGAGCTAAAAATTCCATTTTATGAAAAAGATTTAGATAGTGCATTAAAAGATGTTTTAGGAGTAAAGCTAAAAATCACAAGCGATATAAAAGAAGCCTTAAAAAATGCAAAAATAATATTTTATTGTATAGGAACTCCTATGTCAGATGATGGAAGTGCAGATCTTTCATACTTGCTTAAAGCTTTAAAAGATACAGTAGAAAATTTATCTTTGTGCGATAAAATTCCAATACTAGTCATAAAATCAACCGTGCCTCCGTCAAGCTGTAAGGATATTTTTATACCTTTTATAGAAAATTTAGGTTTAAAAATACAAAAGGATTATAGAATGGCAAACAATCCCGAATTTTTAAGAGAGGGCTTTGCTTATGATGATTTTATGAATCCTGATAGAATTGTTATAGGAACAGACAATGCCAAACCTATAAATGAGTTAGAGCTTTTGTATAAAGCTTTTAATGCTGAACTGTTTTTCACATCTTTAAATACTGCAGAATTTATAAAATATCTTAGCAATACAACTCTAAGTCTAAATATCAGCTATGCAAACGAGATGAGCATAATAGCAAGCAGTATAGGCGATATAAATATTATTCAGTCTTTTAAAATTTTACATAAGGACAAGAGATTTAGCGGAAACCCTGCCGGTATAAGTTCTTATTTATATCCAGGTATGGGTTTTGGCGGATACTGTCTGCCAAAGGATACTTTAGCACTTTATAAAAAGGCAAAAGATGCAGGGTATGAAGCTAAAATTTTAAGTAATATTTTAAGTGTAAATGAAGAAATTTTAAATTTTTATGTAGATAAAATTCAAAATGAAGTTTCAAAAGATGAAAATATAGGCATTTTAGGGCTTAGCTTTAAAGCACAAAGCGACGATGTAAGAGATAGCAAATCAGCCACATTGATAAAAAAGCTACTTGACCTTGGTTTTAGAAACATTTATGCTTACGATCCTATGGCAAATGAGATTTTTAAAAAGACTTATGATTTTAACATATCTTACGAGGATAGCTTGCAAAATATTAAAGATAAATGCAAAATTTTAGTAATAGCAACAGCTTGGGAGGAATTTTCAAATGTTTTAAACGAAAAAGATAAAAAGATTTACAATTTTAGATATATGAAAGGATTGTAAAATGAGTAGATTTATTTTTACACCTACTGCGATTTCTGGTGTGTATATTATAGAACCAAAACCTATAAAAGACTCTAGGGGGTATTATGAAAGATATTTTTGTGTAGAGGATTTTAAAGAAATAGGACTTAACAAACCCATAGTTCAGATCAATCATTCAAAAACCTTAGTAAAAGGTTGTATTAGAGGTTTTCATTATCAAAATCCTCCTTATGCTGAAGTAAAAATTATAAGATGTATAAAAGGTGCTATTTTTGATGTAGCTTTAGATCTCAGAAAAAATTCACCTACTTTCTTGCAATATGTAAGTGTAGAATTAAACGAGGAAAATAGCAAATATCTTTACATACCAGAAGGTTGTGCTCACGCTTTTCAGACCTTAACAGAAGAATCTGAACTCTTATATCCAGTAACTGCATTTTATAGCCCAGAGCACGATAGATCTATAAATCCACTTGATAAAAAAATAAATGTTGATTGGCGTTTAACACCTATTGGATTATCCGATAAAGATAAAAACGCAGCCTTTATAGATAATAGCTTTAAAGGAGTGGAGCTTTCATGAAAAACGTCATAATCTTTGGTTGCACGGGCTATCTAGGAAAAAAGTTAAGTGAGTTTTTATTAAAAAAAGATATAAAGGTTTTAGGCATAGGCAGAAAACAAGAGTGTGAGATAAAGCATTCAAATTTCAAATACCTTTCCATAAAACCTGATTTAGATAGCTTTTTTAAAGACTTGTTAAAATTTAAAGATGAGTATAAAGAGGCTGTATTTTATCATCTTGCTTGGAGCGGACTTGATAGACTTACAAATGGAGAACTTAAAGACCAGCTAAAAAATTTAAACATAAGTGCAAAGGCTTTAAAATTTGCTTCAGCTTTTTCTTGTGCTAAATTTATAAACATAGGCTCACAAGAAGAAGCTATATTTAAAAATTTTATAGAAACAAATAAATGGCAAGAAAATTTATATTCTTCATCGCCACTATATTACGCAGGAGCTAAATTCGCAAATAAAGAGCTATTGCAACTTTTAAGCTATCTAGAAAAAATAGACTTTATCAACACTAGATTTTCCATAGCCTTAGATAAAAAACTTAGCGGAGTAAGCTTTGTGGCAAAGAGTTTAAAGGCTATAAAAGAGGGCGGGGATTTAATGCAGGTAAAAAATACCCAACCTTGTGAGATTATTTTTCTTGATGAACTTATAGAGGCTTTTTATAAAGTAGGAAAAACTGGAAAACATATGGCTGATTATTATCTAGGCTTAGGCAAGGTTGATACTTTACCTCATTATCTTTCAAGCTTTTATAACTTTGTAAAAGAAGGCGGTGCTTATAAACAAGGAGTGTTAAATTTTGATAAATCTTTGCTTGATAGCTTTGATGCTTCTTTACTTTTAAAAGATACTGGTTTTGCTTTTAAAAAAGATTTTAATGCACTAATGCAGGAGTTTGTAAAATGAAAAAAGCTATTATAAGTGGTGCTGGTGGATTCATAGGTTCGGCACTTACAAGACTTTTGCTAAGAGATGGTGTAGAGGTTTTGGCATTAGGTAAAAGAGATGAAAGAGAAGTAAATCCTTTACGATTACCACAAGATCCTAAGCTTACTTATTTAAAGCTTGATATGAAAGAGATAGAAAGCTTGCCCAAGCTTTTAAAAGAGCTAAAATGGGAGGCTAAAGATTCTGTATTTTATCACTTTGCTTGGGGTGGCAAAAATGGCTTATCTGATTTAATAGTGGAGGATCAATACGCAAATGTCCTTTATTCTATAAATGCCTTTAAGGTAGCAAATGAGCTAAAATGTAAAAAATTCATACATGTAGGAACTATGGAGGAAGCCTTTGTGGCTCCTTATTTAGAACTAGATTATCATAAAGAAAAACATTATAACAGACATGTTATATACGCACAGGCCAAAAAGGCTACAAGAGACTTCTTAAAAGCTATATCAAAGACCTTAGATACGGAATTAATCATAGCCACGAAATCCCACGTCATAGGTCCTAATGATTCAAGAGATTCTTTTTTACTTGTTGTTTTGCAAAAGATTATAAATGGTGAAAAAATAGAGATGACAAGTGGAGAACAAAGATTTGATGCTATTTTTGTTACAGATTGCGTTAAAGCATTTAAAATCATAGGAGAAAAAGGCAACAAAAACAGAGAATACTGGATAGGCTCAGGAAATCCAAGGCCTTTAAAAGAATACATAGAAAGAATAGCTAAGCTTTATCCTCCAAAAGAGCCTATAGAATTTGGCAAACTATCATATAGTGATGTTATGCTTGATGAGGAGGTTTTTTCACCCAAGCTTTTAAATGAAGAGCTTAACTTTAAGTGCGAAACAAGCTTTGAAGAAGCTATAAACTCACTTTACAAGTGGCTTAAATTTAAGGAAATAGAGGAGTATTTATGAAAATCCTACTCACAGGTGCCACGGGCTTTGTAGGCACAAATTTTGTTTTAACTTTGCATAAAAAGTATGAAATCATAGCCTTGGTTAGACAAAGTAGTGATGTTTCAAAGATAGATAAATTTTGTAAAATTTATAGATATGATGAAAGTATAGAAAGCATACAAAGAGTATTTGAAAATGAAAAGATTGATGGCGTAGTGCATACTGCATCATTGGTTTTAGGTGGCAAAAATGAATACTCATCGCTTAAAGAACTTATAAAAGCAAACATAGAATTTCCAAGCCTTTTACTAGAGGCTATATGTCAAAAACCTGTGAAATTTTTTATAAATACTTCATCATCTTTTGAGTATGCAAATTCAAATGAATACAAGCCTACAAATTTTTATGCAGCTACTAAAAGGGCGTTTTATAGCATAATGAAACATTACTATTCCTTCGTTTGCAATGATACTATTTTTGTGAGCTTGTTATTTTACAACGCTTATGGGCAAAATGATAGACGAGGTTCTGTGTTTGATTTATGGATAAAATTGCTAAAAGAACAAAATAGCTTAAAAATGAGTGCCGGAGAGCAAAAGGTGGATTACACACATATAAAAGATATGGTGCGTGCTTACGACACTTTAATAGAGCTTTGCATGCAAAACAAGGCTATAAATAATCAAATTTATACAGTAGAAAACAAAAGATATAGTCTAAAAGAACTAGCCTCTTTGTTTGAAAAAATAAGCGGTAAAAAACTAAGCATTAAATGGGGTGCAAAACCTTACAGAGAAAATGAAATTTTTAATCCAATTAGTGCAAAAGATTCCAAAGAATTAAAAAAACTTCCAAACTACAAACCAAAGATAAGCTTAGAAGAAGGAATAAAAATGCTAATCAATGACAATATATCATCTAACGGGGGGGGGGCTTTAACATTTTTAGAAAATAATTTACTTTCCCTACAAAATTCACTTAACAA
>NZ_CALUTC010000027.1 GCF_944323605.1 uncultured Campylobacter sp. | reverse complement strand
ATAATTTAAATTATTTATATTATTTTACAACTAGCTTTTATTTTTAGTTTTATTGTGAGGGTTTAAGGTTGTTTTATAGAGGGTTCTTGATTGATAATTTCTTGCTAGAATTTATTTAATATCTTTTTTTAATAGAACATAGCTTTGGATAAAAAGTAAGAAAACTAAGAAGCTTTTTGTGTAATCCCCCCCCCCTATTCATATGTTTTATAAATTCGTTTCCGATATTATAAACAAGTCCTTGTTTTATGTTTAAGGTTTCATTATAGTCCTTATAATTTTGTAGTTCTTGTTTATGAGGCTCGGTTTTAGTGTTGTGGTTTTTTACTACATATTCTAAAACAAAAGCAATTTTTATATAAGATATGAATGAATTCGAATTTTCAAGTATAATTTCACCCAATTTAAAACTTAGATGATTTTTCACCCTAGATACCGCACTTTCGTTTTCCTTTAAACCTTGCACCAAGACAGTTTTACTCTGCTTGCTTCTTTGCTCTAGTTCTTTGAAAAACATTTTTCTAGGATTAAAAGGCTTTATTTGCTTATTTTGAATTCTTTTCTCCACCTCATCTAAATAATAATTTATATCGCTAAACAAATCAATATCCTTAAAATCAGTGAAATGATACTTCCACCATTCTAGTTTAAGAAGCCTTTTTATAGTGTTTTCATCAAAACGGTATTTTATAACCTTCGCTGGTATTCCACCCACTATAGCATAAGGTGGCGCATCTTTAGTAACCACCGCTCTTTCTGCTACTACACAACCAGTGTGAAGCTTTATTCCGGGTTTTAAAAGGACATTAGTGCATATATAAACATCATTTTCTATGATAGTAGGTTTAGGCTCTGGAACAAAAAGCCTATAATTATATGCTTGAAATTCGCTATCGCAAAATTCTTTATTTGCGTCTTTATAAATATAAAATTTATTATCGTAAGTAAAAGCGGATGTGCTTATCAAATGTAAGGGGTGCTTACCTTTTATAAAATCTAAACCAGCAGCTATAGAACAATACCTAGCTATTTTTACATCAAGCCTTAAGGGGAGATAGAATAAGAAGTATTTCCAATAGAACAAAGAGAATAGCCATTTATGCTAGAATATTCCTCCATATAGCCATTATCTGGGATATATAAAATCTCTCCATCCTTATATCTACAAATTGATCCATTTTCCCAACTTCCTTGAATTTTATGTTCTTGCAAATATTCTCTTACAAACGAATTTACAGTAATTGTCATAAAAATTCCTTACTAAATTTGCTTCCCTACACTTTGTTTGTCAAGCCCTTTTTTAAGCATTAAATCAACTATGGGTTGTTCTCTTTTATTTGCCCTTTTACAATGATCTTTTTGAAAAAAATCTGTTATCTTAATAACAAATTTAGCCCAGGTTTTTTTTCGCTCACGCCAAGCGTGGGATGAAACGCTTTCCCAAGCGTAACCATTAAATATAGTAGCATTAACGAAATGATCCATAGCCCTAACACCCTGCCTAACTCTTGCTACGCTTATAAAAAGTCCGACAAAAACTATAAATAAATATCCTATGATAAACAAAGGAACTATGGCACAAAGAAGTATAGTGCCAGCTAATTTTTCTTTCATAATTTTATCTTTTTATAAATTTTATCATCATTCCATTTGCTGAACGAATGGTTAAACGTCCAACTACATCCGGAACAAAATTCTCTTTTAATTCTAGCCTATATTTACTTAAAATATGTGCTAAAATTATCATAGCTTCCTGCATAGCAAAGCCCTGCCCTATGCAAATCCTTTCACCCATACCAAATGGCATATATGCATCTTTATTATAAGGATTATCAAATCTTTCTGGTTTAAATTCATTTGGATCTTGCCAAAACTTGTTATGTCTATGTATTAGCCACGGTGCAACCACTACTCCACAGCCTTCTTGTATGTTTTTGTCTCTAAGCTTTGTATCCTTTTTAGCTGTTCTTGGAAAAAAACCAACTGGAGGATAAAGCCTAAGAGCCTCTTTAAATATATTATTTAAAATTTTAAATTGTCTAATATGTTTTATATCAAGTTTTTCGCCCTTAGTTACATTCATAATTTCTGAAAAAGCTTTTTCCTGCCAAGAATTATCCACACAAAGACAGTAAAGAGTCCAAGTAAGTGAGCTAGCAGTCGTTTCGTGTCCTGCTAAAAAAAGCATAGCAACTTGATCTAAAATTTCTTTAAAAGAAAATCTCTCATTAGTATCAGCATCAACCACCTTTAACAAAGAGGCTAAAATATCACTTCTAAATCCTGCTTCTCCCCTACTTTCTTCATCATATCTAGGTCTTATAATGTCTGATAATTTTATCCTTATTAACTCTCCTGCTTTCATCCTTTTTCTATCACCAAGCAACATAGAAAGCCAGGTAGGGAATTTAAACATCTTTCGCATAGCAGTTTTGACAGTTTCTTCTTGAAAAATAGTAAAAGCTTCTAAAATTTCTTTGCCTTGCTTTTCATCAAGCTTAGCACTCATAATGGTTCTAAAGATTACATCAGCAGTTACAAAAGTGGTTTCCTCATCAGCATTTATAAATTCTCCCTCTTTCTTTTCTAGCCTAAGAATCATATCATTAGCAGCATCATTCATAATATCAAAAACTTTATTTATCCTTGTCATTTCAAAACTAGGTTTTAAAAGCTCTCTTTGTTTTCTCCAAACATCTCCACTTGTAGTAAAAATACTCTCCCCTAAAAGCGGCTCTAAAAGCCTATGTAAAAGCTCACTTTTTGGAAATTCTTTAACCTCATCTATCATTATCCTTTTAACTTCTTGTGGATTATTTACTACATAAAGATCAAAGCCCGGCATTTTAACCCTGCCACTTTGCATAGAATAAGATCTTTCATAAAGACCGTCCAGCCAAGATCTTCTTTTTAACAAAAAAGTAGTTAATGTTGAAGCTTTGTTTTTATGAGGCTTTGGGTGAAAGGGGCAAGGCATATCATCTCCTATTTTCTAAATAAAACGAATTTGATATAATATCAAAAAAGTCATAACCAAGAGATTTTTTCTGCAAAGCTTCTAAATATAAAAAATGCACTCTATACCAATCCCTTTTGATTTTATGGTATTCGTCTTTATTATAGGCTTTAAAAAATCTTGCGGATAAAAATTTGATATTCAAATCATAAGAAGTAATGCCGGCACTTTTAAAAAAATCTAATAAATAAAAACAAGCACCGTCTATCTTTGAAGTGTAATCAAGCCAAAAGATATTGTGCTTAGACACATACTCAAGGTCTTTTTTAAAATTTAAATTTTTTCTTTGTAGGCTGACAAGTGGGATACACTCGCCAAGAGTTAAAATTTTAAGCTTAGAATAAGCGATATTTTCCCTTTCGCATTTCTTTAAAACTTTTGCTAAAACAGATACCAAAAGTATAGTTCCAACACTATGCGCGCATAATATTAGCTCATAATTATCTTTTTTTTCATTCTCTTTTATCTTTTTAAATAATTCTTCGCAAAATTCGTCCATCCTCTTATCTATACCTTTTACCCTATCAAAAGCTAAATACGCACAAAAAACACATAATCTAAGCAACCAAAACATAGCTTTTTTAGAGCCTACTTTCATTATAATATCATAGCCAATATAAAGCACTATAGCCACGCTAATGCTAAAATATATTATATTGTCACTAATAAGAAATAAAGTAGAAAAAATATATAAAAATATACAAATAAAAATAATACTTATAAAAAAAAAGGGATACATTCCTGCTAAGAAAGCATTTTTGCTAAGTTTTAAGAATTTTAAAAAAAGACCTGTAATTATGAAAATTCTAAAAAAAGAAAAATAATCCTTAAGAACAGATATAAAACCGGTATGCCAATGCTTTTTAACTATGTCATTCCAAATTAAAATGTGGTATTTACACTTAGTTGTTTGAGAATTTATAAGAAATGATACAAGATGAGAATTTTCTTGTTTAGTAGGCGAAAGCTTTAGGTTGCTTTTATGAATTTTATTATACAAAAATAGATTTTTCTTAAGTATTGAGTAATAATATCTAAATCCCCTAGGATCGTATCCAGCTATATAAAAAAAATCTCTATTTAAAACGGACAACAAAGCTCCTTTATACTAGCTTTTAAAACTTGATTTTAGCGATATTAAGTTAATAAGGGGGTTAAAATTTTAGCTTGTAATAATTTAAATTTATTTGATTTGTTAGGATTAGATAGGATCTTAAATTAGTATACATTCTATAATTTGGTTTATAAGAATGTGCTTGCCTCCAAAAAAGATCTAGTGATTTTTGATATGTTAGTCCGTCTATATCATAAAAAGCATCACCACAAACCTTTAAAGGACAGTTGTGGTAAAGAGCTGAAAGCCCAGTTGTAGAATTTATAACTATACAGCCGATAGAATTCTTAAGTATAGTTGGCAAATGGCTATCATGCACATAAAAAACTCTGCCCTCCAAACCGTAATGCTTGCTTAAATCATTGATTAAGGTTGAATAATTTTTATAGCCTCTGTCCATTGGGTGATGTTTAAACACTAGAAAATGTTTTTTTCTGGAATTATTAGCAAAAGAACTAAGGGTTTTTTTGATAAAATTTTCCATTGTCCTATACTTGTAGTGTTTTGAAACCTGAGTATCATTATAAACCTGAAGTATAGCTATAAAATAAAGCGATTTTAAATCCTTTTGAAGTCTTAAATTTATGTTCTTTTCTGTAAATTTATACAAAATTTTTCTATACAAGGATCTAATCCAAGGAAAAAGTTCTAAAGGGCTAAGACTTCTATGGTGTAATTTATTATTGTAAAAAGGTGAGCATAAAAAAGCAAAAAGCCAATATAAAAAAGCGTAAAATGCCATATATTTAAAAGCACCTTCTATCTTATTTACTTCGTCCTTATAAAAAAAGTCCTTAGTAAGATAAAAACTTTTTTGCCTTGGAGTTTTTGAATTCGCACTAACTCCGCCATTTTCAAAGGTAATAAAAGATGGACGTAAATATCCTTCCTCAAAAATAAAAACCTCCACACCTAAAGACTTAGCAACATGTATAGCTATTCTATGGACTGGTCTGCAATCATTAAAAGCCACTATACACTGAATTTCATTTTTTAAAAGTATATCTTTTAAAAAACTTCTAAAGTGTATAAATTTTCCCTTGTATGAATGGGAATTAAAAGGGTAAAAAAATTTATCTCCTCCATTAAAATTTAGCTTAAAAACCTTGGCTTTACAAGCCTTCATCTTTTTTGAAAATAAGTTAAAAAATGGACCTATTGGACCTTGTAAAAGTAGAACATTCTTAGATGCGAAATTGTTTAAAATGCTATCAAATTTCATACACTCTTATTCCCAAATAAATTTTCATAAAATCTTCTTATTTTTCTCAAGGTATAATTTCTAAAACTCATTAATGATGCTAAAATTTTATTATTTATATATCTTTCCTTGATTTCAAGCATTATATCAAAAGCTTTCTCAAATTCACATAAATTTTTATTAATGGGATCTATATATCTTGGATAAAGTAGCAATACTCCAGCTACAAGCTCATCTAAGCTAAGTTTTCTTGTGCGTCTATCGCATTTTAAGCTATCATTTGTAAGCTGCCAACCAGCATAAAATGGCATACCATATGTAAATACTTTTTTTTCCCTTAAAAGAGCTTCAAAACCTACAGTAGATGTTATGGTATGAATTTCATCTACTATATCTAAAACACTGTGAATGCTTACATCTTTTAAAATTTCATCACAATATTTAAGTATCAAAGCCTCATCTTTCAAGCCTTTTCTATTGCCGCTTAAAACATCTGGGTGAATTTTATAGTATATATAAGCATCTTGATTATTTTTCCTAACCTCCTTTATAAGCTGCAAATAAGTCATACCAAAAGCACCAAAAAGCATAGAAGCATCGTCTTCTACTTGTGCTGGTATTAAAATTTTTTTCTTATTTTCAAGGCATTTATTTCTTATAATCTTATGTTTTTGTATATTGTATTTTGAAAATTTATGCTTTAAAAGCAAATGTCTAGCCTGTTTGGCTCTTTTTAAGATCTTATCATCAAAGTCTTGATTTTGTAAGATATATTCCAAATCACTTTGCTTTGAAGGGTCTATAAAAAGACCTCTACTATCTACTACTAATGAATATGGTCTTGTTAAATCAGAGCCAAGATGTATAGATCTTACAAAACCGTCTTCTACTCTTAATTTTTGTATTTTTTTTCCAAAAAATTTTTCTAATAGCTCATCTGTGTGCTTTAAACCCCATACAAACAGCTTGTCGTTTTCATTAAAATCATAAATACTAGCTTGTTCTAAACTAGATAAAAATATAATTTCATTATGTCTTGCTGCAAAAAATGGCTTTATAAAAGATCTTTTCCAAAGTGTAAAATTTAAAAAAAATAATCTATTTGAATTTAATTTTTCTATATTTTTATACTTAAATAATGTATATATAGTATCAAAAATATCGCTTGTTTTATTTTTATAAGGGTTAAAATAAGTGGTATAAAGCAGATAAAAAGCTGCAAAAATTTCTTCTACAGTTCTTTTTTTACGCCTTCTTTCGCAACTTATCTTATCCTTTGTAAGCTGCCAACCAGCATAAAATGGCATACCATAACAAACACACTCACATCCCATTAACAAAGCCTCAAAACCCATAGTAGAAGTTTTGGTATAAACTTTGTCAAAATGGGCTAAAAGTTCTATTGGATTGTAATTTTCACTTAAGATTATAAGCTCTTTTGGCAAATCCTCTGGATTAAAATCACTTTTCTTTTTACCGCTTAAAACATCTGGGTGAATTTTTAGGTAAATTTTATGCTCTTTATTTTCATTTATAGCATCTTTTATCATATCTATGGTATTAAAATTTGAAGCTTGTCCGTATTTTAAAGAAAGATCGTTTTTTGCTTGCGTTATAATCAAAATTCTTTTTTCTTTTTTATTGAAAAGCTCTTTTGGAAGTTCTTTGTTATTGTTATACTTGCTTAGCTTAAATTTCTTTATAAGATTTATAGCCTTTTTAGCTTGCTCTAAAATTTCATCATCAAAATTATAAGAATTTAATATATTTTCAAATTTGCTTTCTTGGGTGCTATCATAGTAAATTCCTACATCATCTTTTACTATGCTAAAAGTAGGAGAATTATAAAGTCCTAAATCCAAGGATCTTAAAGCACCGTCTTCTAAAAGCAAAAATTTAGTTTTGTATTTTTTAGCTAATAAAATAGCTTTTAAACCGGATTTTTTTCTGCCCCAACCTACAAAAATATCGTTTTCTTTTGGGCTATTAAACAGTGAAAAGAAATTTATATCATAAAAAGACTTAACATTTTTTATAAGTTTTTTAGAAGTGCTGTAAAATCTTATTTCGCTCATAGTTAGAATTATACTATATTTTCATATGATTTAACAATAAAAAAAATATAAGCTAAACTCATCAAATAAAATATTAATCATTACACAAACTTATAGATTTTTTAATTTAAATCAAAAAAACAATAAACATAAAACCTTATGATAGCTTTTTTTAAAATGTAAGAAAAAAATAATTTTAAATATACTAAAATAAAACGGTTTTTTAAAGGATTGTGTTATGAAAATTTTGCTTTTAAACAAAAACCCTATAGTATCTAAGCTTGTAAAGCTAAGTGCCCAAAAAATAGGATATGATTTTGAAGAAAAAGAAGAATATAAAAAAGATTTAAACGCCGATGTTATAATAATAGACAGTGAAATAAAAGCCGATTTAAAAAAACTTAGCTCACAATGCTCCAAGCTAATCTACTTAAATTCTAAAAACGAAAACAATAATGACAATATTTTTATAAGCATACACAAGCCTTTTCTGCCAACTGACTTGATAGAATTGATACAAGGAAAAACAGAGACAGAAACAAAAATAGAAACAGAAAATAAAGAAGAAGCAGATCTTGTAAATGCTAAAGATAAGTTAGCAGAAGATAAAAATCCTTATAATGATATGACTATCGATTTAGATGCGTTAAATTTTGATTCTAACGATGAAAAACAAGACGAGGCTAAAGAAAACGAATCTAGCGAAGCTAAAGAGGAATTTTTGGAAGAAAATCTTGATTTTGGAGGCATAGAAACAAATGAAACACAAAATGAAGAAGAGGAAAAAGTAGAAAATAAAACCACTACAATAGACGAAGGCGAAGATGAAAATTTTGATGAAAGCGATTTAGATAAAGCTTTAAAACTTAGTGAAAGCGAGAAAAAAGAAAAAATAGATGAATATGTAGAAAAAGATGAAGAGGAAATAAAGCTAGATTTTCAAGATCTTACACAAGATGAAAAACAAGATAGCGAAAATGAAAAATACATTTTTGGTAGCGAACAAGAAAATTTAAATAAAGATGTAGATACTGAAGAACAAAAATCTATATCAAATGATGAGGCAAAAGAGCTAACAGATGAACTAGCACAAAGCGATGAAAAATATGCTGATAATGAAAGCACAAATGAGGAAATTCAAGATCTTAGCACAAACGAACAAGACTTAAAAACAGAGGATGAGCAAATAAAAACTCAAAGCGAGGATGAAATAAAAGATGAAATAAAAGATGAAATAAAAGATGAAATAAAAGATGAAATAAAAGATGAAATAAAAGATGA
>NZ_CALUTC010000026.1 GCF_944323605.1 uncultured Campylobacter sp. | reverse complement strand
GGATAGAATAGCAAATTTTATAGTTGATTTTGCTAAGGATAGAAAAAAACTTATAGACTCTAAAGACCTCGAAATAAACAAACTAAAACAAGAAAAAGAAAATATAAAAAAAGAACACAGCTCTTATATATCCTCCATAGAACACAAAGAAACAACTTTAAAACTTTTAAATTTAGAACAAGATCTAATAAATAAAAAACTAAATACAAAAAAACTATACAAAGAATTAAATATAAAAGAAGATGTATTTATGCCTAGAATAAATGTAATACAAGTAAATTCAGCAAAAGCTAGAATTCATAATCATTTAGCTTATAAACTTGGACAAGCATTAATAGAAAATTCAAAAAGTATAAAAGGCTATATAAGACTGCCTTATGTAACATTTCACATTCACAGTATTCAGTAAGCAAGAGCAGTTTTTAGTTTAGTTTTGAAATTATACCCATTAAAAATTAAAAAAGTATAAATTAGAAAATCAACATTTATATGGATATAAAATAATATACCCATTTTTTTGACTTTAAATATGTTTTTCTATAAAATGCAAAAATTTTAAAAAATAAAAAAAGGAATTTTATGGAAAAGCAAGAAATACCAACACTTTTTGATGAAGAACAAGAATTATTACAAACAAATGAAAAGGAATCAAATTCACAAGAAAACAATATAAATAGTGAAAGAGATTTTCAAAAGGAATTTGATGAAGTAGCAAATAAGGCTAAAGACTTAGAAAAAGATTTTGCTTTTGGTTCTGCTAACCACCAAGAACATATAGAAAAAGAGAATATAAAAGATATAGAAAATAGTGATTTTTATAAAAATGATGCATATGATAAAGTGGAACAGTTTATTTATTATGAAGAGCAAGTTAATAAAGAATTAGACGAAAATTTAAAAAGACAAAAAGAAGTGCAAGAGGAACTTAAAAGACAAAACAATGCAAATACAAACCAGCAAGAAAACGAAAAAGCAAACAAATTCACTAAGGAAAATATAAATCCAAAAGATAAAGAGGATTTAGAAAAAGAGCTTAGAAACTTAAAAATAAGAGAAAAAGAGCTTCAAAATGATTTGAATGAAAAAAGACGAGAAAGCACAAATGATTTGGTAAAAACATTAAATGCAAAAGATATAAATGAGCTTATAACTCTTTTAGTTAAAATTTATCAAAGAAGAAAAGAAAAAAAGGTTATAAAAGAAAGACTTAAGGATAATAAAGAAAGTCAAACACTAAATAAAGAGGAATTAAAAGCTCTTCTAAAACTAGAACAAATAGCTAAGGACTTAAGCACCTTAGTTAAGAAAGAAGAAAACAAAGAGCTTCTTATGCAGGTTTCAGGAGATATTGTAAAAACTAGAAAAGAATCTAAAGACAATGTAATTGATATTAATCAAAACAAAGAACTTTCTAAGGACTTTTCTAAGCTAATGGATTCATTTAAAAAAACAAATGATATTAAAAAGCAAGAAGAGATTTTAAATAAATTTGAAAATCTTTACGAAAAAATGCAAAAGCACAATCCAACTTTTAAGGATACACACCAAGAGCAGTCTAAAAAAATAGATGAGTTTTTAAACAAGTATGTAAAAAATAAAGAACATACAAAAATACAAAGCATACTCAAAAAAACAGTTAATACTTTTGGCAGAGCTATGTAAAACTTAATAAAAAGGAGTTAAAATGAATAAAATAAAACTATCTCTTATAGCAAGCACCTTGCTAATATCTACCTCATTTTCAGCGGGTATTCCCACAATGGACGTAGGAGCTTTAACTCAAAGTGTATTATCATACCAAGAACAGGTTAAAATGTATGCTCAACAATTAAAAGACTATCAACAACTTTTACTATCTACCACAAATCAAGCTAATCAGCTTAAAGAAGCGGGATTTGGAATGAGTGTAGAAGAAATTTTAGGTCAAACCTCAAGTGTAATTGATAATGCTATTTCAAATGTGGATTATAAAA
Source organism: uncultured Campylobacter sp. (assembly GCF_944323605.1). Classification (GTDB taxonomy): domain Bacteria; phylum Campylobacterota; class Campylobacteria; order Campylobacterales; family Campylobacteraceae; genus Campylobacter_D. The sequence goes on along the minus strand of NZ_CALUTC010000026.1, from coordinate 7,209 downwards.
TAGATAAAGAGGTATTCCAAGAAACAACAGATATAACTAATGCTTGTGCTTATTTAGAACAAAATTCAGAGGAATTTGCAAAGATATTAAGCGAAAGTGATAAAAAGTTAAAAGATAAGATAAATTCTTGTATAAGTGCTGTAAATACAGATAAATTACACGAAACTAAGGCAAGATTAACAAAAGAAATGCAAGAGGTAGAAACAGAGCAAGAAAGAGAGGATTTAAGACATAAAATAAGTATGATTGAAAAAACAGAATCTTTTCTTAAAAGTCAAAGCACAAATAAAAACACCTCTCAAGTCTTAATACTTTATGAAGAGTATATAAATGGAAGTAAAAACTCACCATATTCAAAGGAGAAATTTGATGAGGATATTAAAAAGTTAGCAAATCAGCTTAAAATGCCAAATAATCAAAAACAAGCCCAAGCCTTACAAAACGCTATGCTTTTAAAGATTTTAGAAGTGGCACAAAAACAATATGAGTTATCTTTAAATTTTTATTCTATGCAATCAACAGAACTTAAAAACAACAAAAACGGCATAGAGGTTAATTATGATGAAAAACCTAGTAAAGTTATTAGCATAGAAGATACTAAAAAGATGAAAGAATTTAAAGATAAATATGGAGATGTTTTATATGATAAAGAAGGCTTTCCAGATTTTGAGGCAATGAAAAAGAAATACGCAAATATAGAATGAAAGGATATAAAATGAAAAATATTATAAAAAACTATAAAAAATTTTCTTTAATAGCAGTTATAAGTTTAGGAATACAAAATAATGCTTTAGCAAATGATAATGCTTGTGGTGCTTTGCTTTGTTTAGCAGGAGGTGTTACAAGTGGTGCGTGTGCTCCTTATGTAGCAGAATATTTTAATATATTTGATACAAACCCAGCTAAAATGCTAACAAAACGTCTTGATTTTTTAAAGATGTGTGATACAAATACACCACCACCAGCTAATTTAGATTTACCAACAGAGGTAAAAAATGCACTAAGTTCTAAAGACTCTGATTTAACTCATTTTCAAAACGAAATAGTTCCAAATTTAGATGGTTCTTGCACGAAAGAGGAGTTAAATAGAGTTGAAGAAAAGAAAGTAAAAGTAGGAGCTTCTTATGTATCTTATTTTAGAATTAATCCAGCACCTACAAAATCTTGCACCTTGTTAAGTTCTTCTAAGTATTTTCAAAAGGAAATTAAATATACTTGTCCTAATGATTTTTATACTCAAACAGATTGGTTTAATGGCTATACTAAAACATATATAGCATATAATGAATATATGAGTTTAGATGAGAGCAAAAGAGGAAGTGAGAAAAAAGAAGTTCTTATAAGCCTTGCTGAATACAAAAAATTACCTAGTGATTTAAGAAAAATGACAAGTTCTTATGTAGATGGAAATAAAATAAATAGATATTATAGAATAGATACCTTATATTTTAAAAAGAATATTATAAATAAGGATTGTTGGGAAGTTAAAGACAAGGTAAGTTAAAATGTTAAAGTATTTTTCAGTTTGAAAGCATATAATCATTTTAAAGGTATGAAAAATGGATTTTATAAAAAATAAAGATTATATGCTTGATTTATGTGTTAGAATGGCTCATCATAGCACAGCTTTAGAAGGTAACACCTTAAGTTTAAACGATACAGCTTCTATTTTATTAGATAATTATATAAATAAGGCTATGAATGAGCGAGAATTTTATGAAGTTAGAAATTACAAAGAGGTTTTACCCTTACTTATTAAAAGCTTAGAAAAAGAAAAGAAATTAGATAATGAGTTGATCAAGAAGTTTCATAAGTTAATTATGAAAGATTTAATACATAACAATGGAAAATTTAAAACCATTCAAAACCTCATTATAGGTTCTAATATTGATACTACTAAGCCATTTTTAGTGCCAATTAAGCTTAAAGATTTAAATGATAATCTTTATTTTAGATTTGAAAATGCTAAAAATGATGATGATAAGATAAAAGCTATTTTAGAAGCTCATATTGACTTTGAAAAGATACACCCTTTTTCTGACGGCAATGGTAGAACAGGTAGATTAATGATAGTTTATTCTTGTTTAGAGCAAAACATAACACCAATTATTATACCAAAAGAGGATAAGGCAAGATATATAAATATCTTAAGGAATAATGATATTAAAGACTTTTTTCTTTTTTCTAAAGAGATACAAGAAAAGGAAAGAGAAAGATTTTTAGCATTTAATAACAATGCCTTATTAAATAGTTTTAGTGAAAAGTTAAAAACTTATAAGAAAAAAGCTAAGGTTCTTAATCCTAGTGTAAAAGTAAAGCTTGAAAATAAAATTCTTAATTTACACAAGGATTTAGAAAAGCAAGGCATTAATATAGATGATAATGCACTTAAAACACTTAAACAAATTAAGAAGGCTAAAGAAAATAAGCTTGTTTAGATGTGTGTTAATATAATTTTATTTAGCTTTTCTTTCTCTTAAATACCTAACTATAATCTTTCTTGCAAAATATGATTTATTTAGTTCAAATTCTTCTTGCATAGCTTTTTCAAATTCATCATATTCTTCTTTTTCTAGATAAATCATAAGGGGAATAGATTTGTTTTCTTTTTTCTTTCTACCTGCTTTTGTTTCGCTATCAACATAAGTTCTTTGTTTGCTTGCTTCTTTTTTTAAAGCCTCATCTATGCTACTAAGCCCCTTTTTTTGCATTGCTTCTTCCTTTATTTTTAATTGTGTTAAGTAGTTTTGAATATTCATCAAAAAAGTTTTTATAAGCTTTTTTTGATAAAGGTGTTTCATTGTAAAGCTCTGTGAATGAAAGAGCATTTATCATAGCATTATCTATTATTTTAGAATATTTGAAAAAGTAAAAATCTAAACCTAGTGTATTGTTTGTTATTGTATCTTTTATTATTTCTTTTCCTTTTTCATCTCTATAAGCCGTTACAAGCAAAGTTATATTTTTATTTATTGCTTTTATTTCATTTATTGTTTCTATGCTTCTTAATATAGAATTATAAAGTTCAGTGCAAGGAATAATAATAAAATCACTTTCCTTAAGGATATTTACAATCCCTTTTTCTACAAAGCCTCCAAAATCATATACGCAGTTATCTAGTAAAGAGGGTTGTTTAGAAATTTTAGACTTGTTAGGGTATATACTTTCTATAATGGAATTATCATTACTTTGCAAGAACATATCTAAGTCTTTTGCTATACTAAAAGCAAAGGGTGTTTTACCTACTCCACCTTTTTTGTTTATTATAGATATAATCATTTTTGCTCCTTTTAGTTGTTTATATTTAAATATTTAAAATAAATATTATAAATAATTATATATATTTAAAAACTATTATAAAAAGTTTTTAAATATTGATAATAGTTTAAAACTATTATATACAACTTTATAATATTATTAATAATTTTAAATTATTTATTATAAATATAAATTATTTATAATAAATAATATTAATTTATTAATGTTTAAAATAAAATTAAATAAATATAAAATATTATAAATAATTAAGTATTGTTTAGAATGGTTTTGGATAGCTATATATTATAAAATAATATTTTAATTATTTTATAATAATTAAAATAGTTTAAGATTTTGTATCATTTAATATTTCTAAATATAGTTTTTCTAGCTCTTTAAATTCTTTTATTCTTTCTTTTAAATTAGTGTTTTGTGCTTTTAAAGATTTATATAATTCATATTCGCTTTGCCTTTCATCAGTATTTTCAAGGATATTATGTGTTTGATTTTCGTATTTTCTAGCCTTTATAGCCCAAGTAAGAATTGTTTTAATATAAGGTGGATATTGCTTTTCTCTAGCCCAGCGATACAAATTATTTTCATAACAACCAACTATATTTAAAAAATCCTTTTTTGTTAAACCAGCTTCTTTTAGCAAAAGTTCAAACTCTTCTTCGCTCATTTCTATTGTTTTTTTCTTTTTTTTTGCCGTTTTTAAGGAATAAAATTCATCTCTAGTCATTTTTATCCACACCTTTTTATTTTTATTATAGCATATTTTCTTTTATTTTTGTTATTTTTTTTGTTTTTTAATGTTTATTGTTCGACAAGCCTTAAGGTCTTGTCTCATAAGTTTTTAAGCCTAAGGTCTTAAAAACAAAGCTAAAGCCACAAGGTCTTTAGCTTAAGATAAGCGGGGATACCCCGCAACGCCCCACAATATTACTAAGTATAAGCACCTAAAGGAGCTTATAAAAGGGAGGGAATGTTAATATTTTGTGTATTTTTTTTTGTTTTTTTTTGTTTTTTCTATTGACTTATATTATTTTTTTTGGTATAATTATAGTAATAAAAAAGAAAGGAAAAAAGATGAGTAAAAGTGTTACAGAATTAGTAAAGCAGTTAAAGGAACAAGGCCAGGATTTTGAATGGTATCCAAGCACAGATGAAATGATTAGTAAAATAACCCTTAGTATTATTGATGAAATAAATAGCAGTAGCCTTTATAACTTAAATGTTTTAGATATAGGAGCGGGTAATGGTAAGGTATTAGAAAAGATAAAAGAAAATTTACAAAAAGATGGAAAAGAATACATTTCTTTTAATAAATATGCTATTGAGAAAAGCGATATTTTAATAGAACAAATGCAAAGGGACGTTGTAGTAATAGGGGGAGATTTTTACGAAACTTCTTTAATAGAAAAAACTTATTTTAATATTGTCTTTTGCAATCCGCCTTATAGTGAGTATGAAGCTTTTGCAAGTAGAATAATTAAAGAGCTTAAAGCAAATAGAATATTTTTAATCTTGCCTAGTCGTTGGAAAGATAGCAAGGAGATTAAAAATGCTATATATAGCAGGAAAGACGATTTGAAATGCCATAATATTTTAGGAGAATTTGACTTTTTAAACGCTCAAAGACAGGCGAGAGCTAGGGTTGAAATCGTAGAATTTATTTTTAATAAGTATAGATTTAATGATAAAAACAACGATTTATTTATTTCATCTTTGAAAGAATATTTTAATATAGATTTAGAAAACATACAAAATAGAAGTAAAAAAGATGAGGAGTTTGAAAACGATATAAAAAGAGAAATAAATGAGGTAAAAAACGAGGATTTAATAGAAAAGTTAATAAGTCTTTATAATAAAGAATTTGAAAAATTAAACTATTCATTAAATAATTTTAACAATATACCAAAATCAATATTAAGCAATTTAAGAATCAATAAAGAAGCTATTGCAGAGGCTATACAAGGGGAAATTAAGAGTATTAAATTTGTGTTTTGGAAGGAGCTTTTTAATAGACTTGATAGCATTAATGAAAGGCTTATACCTAAATATAGATTAAGATTAGCAGATACCTTTTCAAACTTAAACATTGATTTTAATTTTTCAAACATAAAATCAGCTTGTTTATATGTTATTAAAAATGCAAATTATTACGTAGATTTAGGTGTTTTAGATTTATTTGATGATTTTACAGAGGAAGGGGCTTTAGAATACAAATCAAATAAAAAATTTATATTCTCATCATGGAGACATTCAGACGATAAGTTTAAGGCTAAAAAGCTTGATTATAGAGTTGTTTATCCTTGTAGAAGTTTAAGTTCAATTTCTGAACTTTGGGATAAATTATCAACAATAGCAAAGCTTTTGGGATTTATACCTTATTTAAATCTTTCTTTAATAGAGCATTATAAAAATTATAGTTATATTTCAGAACAATTTGAGGATAAAAGCGAGGGAGATTGTTTTTTTATAAACCATAATAAAGAAAAAGAGATATTTTTTAGCTTTAGAGCTTATAAAAATGGAAATTTACATTTTAAATTTAATAAAGAATTTATGGCTTGTTTTAATATAGCAGTGGGTAAGTTAAGAAAGTGGATAAACAATAAAGCAGAAGCTAAAGAAAACTTTCCAGAGTGTAATGATGAGATTATAGACAAAGCCTTTTTATTAGTTGATAAAATGCAAATTAAAAAAGATGATGTTAAATTATTAAACTAGATTTTTTAAGAAAAATATTAAATTGAAAGGATAAAAAATGTTACAATTAGAAGAGTTGCAAGCAATGCTAAAAAAACACAACATAAATATAAAAAATACAGAAAGTGAAGTTGATTTTCTTATAGAATTTTCAACAAAGAATATTATGACTTGTAAAAAATATGTTTTAAAAAAAATGAAAAATATTCCTATTAGCAAAAGATTTGAAAACAAAGTTATATTGTATATGCAACTTTCTTGTGAAATGGAAATAGAAGACCTTGTGAAAAGTCATTTCAAAGAAGAGCATTACGAAATGTTAACAGAATTGTTAAGAAAAGATATGGATAAAGAAAAATAAAAATTATCTTTTTTTTAAATTTGTTTTTATTGCAGCTTAGACTTAAATTAGAATTTGTTTATAGCTCTAATTAAGCCTCTAGGCTATCATAAAGATATTTTTTTAGTATAGGTAATGGGTATAATTTTGGATTTTAGATAGCTTTTTGTTAGTTTTATGGGGTATTTATATTTTTTAAAGAAAAATATTATTTTTTATTGTTTTTTAAACATATATATATATATATATATATGATTTATCAAAAATACCAAATAATGATTATTAAAACAAAAAGCCTATTTTATAGTGTTTTAAAAGAATGGTAAATGAAAACTTAAATAGAAAAGTCCCAAAATGTTATATAGAAAAGTCCCAAAATGTTATAATGCAAAAAATAAAAAAAGACAATAATAAAAGTCTATATTAAGATACTTAGATTTTTTTATATATTAAAAATAATGCAAATAAGGTATTAAGAATGATTAATATTAAATAAAAATAAGGTATATCAGGCTTTTGGTATAAATAAAAGTCTTGTTTTTAAAGCTTAAAAATAGCTGAAAGTGTCCCAAAATGTTATATAGAAAAGTCCCAAAATGTTATAATAGCTTTGCAATTTTAAACTCATTCTAAGCACTGAAAAATAGCTATTTAAAGCGATAGTAAATGAAAGCTTAAACCTTACATTATAAAATATATATATAAAATATAAAAAGGGAGGAATATATAATATATTTTTAAAAATTTATTATAGTTATAATATAAATTTATATTTTTTATTATTCTTTAATATAGTTTGATTTTCAAAAAAAAAAAAAAAATAAAAAAAAAAAAAAATAAAAGTTGAAAACATAGTGTTTTGATAAGGATTGTTAATATTAAAACATTGCTATATAGAG
>NZ_CALUTC010000025.1 GCF_944323605.1 uncultured Campylobacter sp. | reverse complement strand
TGTATAGTTTTTTTGTATTTAGTTTTTTATTTATTAGATCTTGTTCTAAATTTAAAAGTTTTAAAGTTGTTTCTTTGCTTAGATAGGAGTTGTATTTAGACTCTAAGTCTTTAAACTTATCTGATATGTTTTGTTTGTGTTTCTGAGCTATCTTTTTAATTATAAATTTTACATCCTCCACTCTAGAGAAGTGCGACATACTATCAAAAGGTATGTTAATAAAAACCTTTTTTTCGTAGATATTGGGTGATTTTATTATAAAACCAAGTTTGTTTAATTCATACTCATCAATAAAATATTTATAAGTTTGAATTTGATAGCTTTCTTTCACATTATTTAATTCATAGCTTAACAAACATACACATTCGAGTTCGGGCAAGATAATTTTTATATTGTAAGATTCTTGCAAACATTGTAAATTTATGGAATGTTTTTTAGAAAATTCGTATAAATTTACAATAAGCTGTTCATTTTTTTTGTAAAGAGATAAAAACACAAATAAATCTCTATCATCTTTAATGTGACTTATAGGAGATGTTGGATAGGAAAATTTTTCATTTCCTTTGTATGTTTTTATCCAAATCTTATAATTTACAAACCATTCTTTAAAGCACAAAAAAGAAGCTTCATCTTTCCAAAATTTTGGATACCTAACTGCATGTATTAGTTTGGTGTTAAAATTTAAATTATCATAAAATGCGGGCACTGCATTATATCCTAATTCACTAGCATTTTTAAAACTTAAATTAAATAGCTTTCCTATTATAGAAAATACAACTTCATCATAATAACATTTAATGTCATTATTGATAAGAAAGCTAAGATTTTCAAAGCATTTTTTTGTATTTAAATCTTTGTTTCTTAAAACTTTTTTATTAAAATAATAAAAACCTCCATTACACTTAGGATTTTCTCTTAAATCTACACTTATACCTTTTTTATCAAAATATTTTCTTACATTAATCTCATTATACAAACTTACTCTAGCACTATAATCAACATCTAACTTTGTAAGATCTTCAAAAGAATCAAGCACTAAAGCATCAGTATCCATAAGAACGATAGCAGAGCTTTTATCGCTACTTTTAGCCAAAAAGTCTAAAACATAAAATTTAGCATAAACTAATTTAGAATACATTCTCATATATTCTTCTAAAAGAAAGAAAAATTCCCTTTTAATCTCACTTACATCTCTTGAAAAATTCTCATCGCTATATCTTATAAGCTCTATAGCCTCAGTCCAAATGCTTTTAATCTTTATTAAGGTTTCTTCATCTATACCATCATACATCACATAAATTTTATCTATAATCTTTTCATTATATCTTTTAAGACCTATTATCATATTTGCTAGAGCAAAATCGTATTTTTCATCGCTTGTCAAAAAATACTTATTTTATCCATAATAAATCCTTTATTTTTATAGAAAAAATTTATTGTATCAAAAAAAAAAAAAAACGAAATTTAAAAACTTAAACAAAGATTATTTGCAATTCAATTCTTACACAAGCTAAGATTTAAGAGAGATTAAAACACCTTCTATCATCTTTTTTATGTCTCCGTCTAAAATAGCTTCCACATTGCTAAAAGCTTCATTAGAGCGGTTATCTTTTACTTGCTGGTATGGGAAAAGAACATAAGATCTGATTTGATGCCCCCAAGCTATGTCGCTCTTTTCTCCCGCATTATTTTGTGCTTCTTGCTTCATAAGTTCTAGTTCGTATAGTCTTGATTTTAGCATTTTCATAGCTGTGGCTTTATTTTTATGTTGAGAGCGATCATTTTGGCATTGCACTACTATACCACTTGGAAAATGCGTTATTCTAACGGCTGATTCTGTTTTATTTATGTGCTGACCACCGGCTCCACTTGCTCTATAATAGTCTATTCTTATATCCTTGTCTTCTATGTCTATTTCTATATCATCATCAAGTTCAGCACTTACCATAACGCTACAAAAACTAGTGTGCCTCCTACCAGCACTATCAAAAGGACTTGTTCTGACTAAACGATGTATGCCGTTTTCAGCTTTTAAATAGCCGTAAGCATTATTGCCTTTGACTAAAAAGCTGACATCTTTTATACCAGCTTCTTCGCCTTCTTGAAAATCTAGCGTTTCAACCTTAAATCCTTCTCTTTCACAAAATCTCAAATACATTCTATACAACATAGACGCCCAGTCATTGCTTTCTGTGCCTCCGGCTCCTGGGTGTATGGATACTATGGCATTTTTGCTATCTTTTTCATCGCTTAAAAGCATTGTTATTTCAAGATTTACTATGCTTTCTTCTAAGTTTTTACTATCATCAAAAATAGCCTTTAAAGTTTCTTCATCGTTTTCTAAATTCGCTAATTCAAACAATTCTCTTGCATCATTTATGGCAGCTTGTGCTTTTTCGTATTGTTTTAAGAGATTTTCAAGCTTAGTTTTTTCTTTTCCTAAAATTCCTGCTTCTTTTATATTTTTCCAAAAGTCAGGTGAATTCTCAAGCTCGTTTATTTCAACTAGTCTGTTTGAAATTTGTTGCGGATTTATGATAGATTTTATATTATCTACTTTGTTTTGTAGGGTTTTTAACAGCTCACTGTATTCGTAATTGTCCATAAAATTCTCTCTTGTTTTTTTGAAATTGATTCTAGCAAAAAAATTAAAATTTTATTTTGATATTTTTATGTTTTTTAAACAAAATGAGATGTATTTTATAAAAAATTTAGACTCTTAATTTAGTATTAAGAGTCTAATAAATTTAAGCTTAATGTGCTATAGCTTCACTAGCACCTATACCGGTTTGGGCTCTAAAGTCTTGTGCTTCAAATCCCTCTCTATCTTTTTTTGCTCTTTGTGAATTATCTAGTTTAGAAAAAATATAAACTAAGACAAAAGTTAAAGGCATAGAAAATATAGCCGGGTGATCGTAAGGAAATATAGCTTCAGAAAAACCAAAGCTTTTTACCCATATACTAGGAGAAAGAACAACCAAGCTAACTACAGTTATAAGACCTATGAGACCTCCCCAAAAAGCACCTTTTGTAGTTAAATTTTTCCAATAAATACTTAGTAAAAGTATAGGAAAATTTACACTTGCAGCTATTGCAAAGGCAAGTCCGACAGTGAAAGCAACATTTTGGTTTTCAAACACTATACCCAAGAGTATAGCTAAAATTCCAAGTGAAACTGTGGCTATCTTAGTAACCCTCATTTCAAGCTTAGGATCGCAAACTCCATTTTTGCAGACATTAACAAATAAATCGTGGGAGATAGCACCAGCTCCTGATATGGCAAGACCAGCAACAACTGCTAATATAGTAGCAAAGGCAACAGCAGAAATAAATCCTAAGAAATAATCCCCACCAATAGCTTTGGCTAGTATTACAGCCACCATATTTGAAGCACCGCTGAATGTTCCGTCTGCATTAGTGTATTCTGGATTGCCCATTAAAAGAGCTATTGCCCCAAAACCTATTATAAAAGTGAGTATATAAAAATACCCTATAAGTGTTGTAGCATAAAATACTGATTTTCTAGCTTCTTTTGCGTCTTTAACTGTAAAAAATCTCATAAGAACATGCGGAAGCCCAGCAGTCCCAAACATAAGAGCAATACCCAAGGACACAGCTGATATGGTATCTGGCAAGAATGTTCCAGGAGACATTATAGCATTACCTTTTGGATGGTTTTGCACAGCTTGAGAGAAATAATAGTGCATATCAAATTTTGTTAGATAAAGTATAATTATAGCCATAAAAGTTGTCCCTAATAAAAGCATTATGGCTTTTATTATCTGCACCCAAGTAGTTGCGTGCATTCCTCCAAAGACAACATAGCAAATCATAAGTATGCCTACTATAACAACAGCAGCTGTATAAGGAAGTCCAAATAGCACTTGTATCAACTGTCCAGCACCAACCATTTGGGCTATCAAATAAAATACTATAACGGCAAGCCCTGATGTAGCTGATATTATCCTTATAGGTTTTGCTTCAAGTCTGTAAGCTGTGATGTCAGAAAAAGTATATTTGCCTAGATTTCTAAATTTTTCAGCTATTAGAAATAAAACTATAGGCCAACCCACTAAGAATCCTATAGAATAAATAAGACCGTCAAAACCATTTGTGAAAACGAGAGCTGTAATTCCTAAGAAAGAAGCTGCACTCATATAATCACCAGCTATTGCCGTGCCGTTTTGAAGACCTGTTATATTTCCTCCGGCTGTGTAAAAGCCACTTGCAGATTGAGATTTTTTGTTTGAATAATAAGTGATTATTAGCGTAGCACCTACAAAAATCACAAACATAATAACAGCTATGCTATTAAATTCAGATTTTGCACCACCAGTTTCAATAGCCGCAGCGAAAGAATTCGTGCTAAGCAATGCAATAATCAGCAAAAAAAGCATTTGTTTCATTATAATACTCCTTTCTTTTTAAATTCATCTAAAGCACCACTATCTTGCAAATCCTCTATAACTTCACTTTGCACTTTATCAAAGTGTTTATTTGCAAAAAAGGTATAAAGACCAGTGGCTAAGATTGAAAGCACTATTATAGAAACTCCGTAAATGATACCTAAACTTATAGAACTAGGACCTATACTAAATGCTAAAACTTCTGGAAACAAACCTACGCCTAGAACAAAAACGTAATAAGCTATTAATATAACTATAGACAAGACTAAAGAGACTTTGTTACGAAGAGTAACAAAATTTTTTAATCTTTGTATAGCTTCTTCTTTTGTGGGTATTTTTCTCATAAAAACTCCTTTATATTTAAAATGTGCTTAAAATAATAATACAAGAAAATTTCTTAATTTGTGTATTTTAGGAAAAAATAAATCGAATTTAAAATATATGTGTAAAGAAAAGTAACGAAATTTGTGTTGATATTAAAAATATATCAACACAAATTATTTTGTATATTTGTTAATTCATATTTTGGTCTAGATTAGAAGGTCTTCTTAGTTTTTTAAAGAAAGGAGGTATTATAACAACCAAAATAGCACCAATTAACAATAAAGGGGCTATGTATCCACTATAAAGTATTGAAAAATCTCCATTGCTTACAGATAATGCTCTTCTTAAATTTACCTCTAGCATTTCACCTAAAACAAAGCCAAGTATCAAAGGAGCCATAGGAAATTCAAGTTTTCTTAGGAAATAACCTATTATGCCTATTATCAATATAAGCAACAAATCAAAACTTGTGCTATTGATAGAATAAACACCTATAGATGAAACTATTAAAATGAAAGGAGCAAGAGTCCAAACAGGTATGCTTAGAATTTTTACAAAAACACCGATTAAAGGTAAATTCATTAAAAGTAATACACAGTTTGCTATAAGTAAAGAAGCAACCAAGCCCCAGACTATATCTGCTTGTTCTGTAAACATAGTAGGACCGGGATTTATATTATATAAGGTTAAAGCCCCAAGCATAACAGCAGTTGTGCCAGAACCTGGAAGTCCTAAAGTTAGTAAAGGTATAAAAGAACCACAAGCTGAAGCGTTATTTGCGGCTTCAGGTGCTGCAACTCCTCTTAAATCGCCTTTTCCAAATCCGCCCTTTTCGCCAGCTATCTTTTTTTCACTCATATAGCTAATAGCACTTGCTATAGTTGCACCAGCACCAGGTAAAACACCGACAAAAAAGCCTATAAATGCTGATCTGATTATGGTGGCACTGCAGAATATAAATTCTTTTATGCTAATTAATAATTTTCCAGTTTTTTTGATTATAACTTGTGAAGTGTGCGTTTGTTCTAGCATCAAAAATATCTCGCTAACGGAAAAAAGCCCAATTACCAATATAACAAAAGGTATTCCGTCAAAAAGATGTGGCATATCAAAGGTAAATCTATATACGCCTGTATTGCCATCTATACCAATTGTTGTTAAAAATAGCCCTATCAATGCTGCAAGTAAAGATCTTATAGGTTTTTGTGCCAACATTGAACCAAGAGTTGCTAAGGCAAATATTATAAGTGCAAAGTATTCTGCTGGTCCAAATTTTAAAGCCCAAGATGCTATTAGTGGAGCAAAAAGTATTATACCGCAAATAGCTATAAAAGAGCCTATAAAAGAACTAAAAGCCGATATACAAAGGGCTTTACCGCCTTGACCTTTTTTGGCTAAGGGGTGTCCGTCTAATGTTGTCATTATGGCTGCTGCTTCTCCTGGAATTCCAAGCAAGATAGATGAAATTCTACCGCCATATTCGCAGCCTATATAAACTGTAGCAAGAAGTATAAGAGCTGATTCAGGAGGTAACTTCATTGTATAAGCTAATGGCAAAAGTATAGCTACGCCATTTATAGGACCAAGTCCTGGAAGCATACCTACAATAGTTCCTATGAAACAGCCTATCAAAGCTATTATTATATTTTGCGGATCTAATGCTACGTTAAATCCGTGCATCAAATACATCCAAGTATCCATATATTAACCTTTCATTCAAATATAAAGCCAACAGGCAAAGTTATCTGTAGTAATGCATCAAAGCAGTAATACAAAATTGTGCTACAAAGCACAGAAAATATTAAGGCTTTTATAAAATTCGCTCCAAAAAGCAATGCAATAATTAGCATAAAAAGCCCGCTACTAATAATAAAGCCTATATATTCAAACAAAAGATAAAAAGCAAAGAAGCTTATGGCTAAAATTATCAACCTTTTTGCTACTGCAAATTTAGGCCACTGCACATTTGTATCTTCTGCGAAGAAAAAGAGCAATACAGAACATAGTGCTATTAAAACCAATGCACCTATAGGAAAAGGTCTAGGACCTAGGGGTTCATACTGAAATTCAGTGGTAATACCCCAGCCTATATAAATACCAAACAAAGACAAAACCAGCAGTAAAACTGAAAAAATCTTAGTACTTAACATATCTTTACTTTATAAGTCCGTATTCTTTAGCTAAAGCTCTATATTTTTTAGTTTGTTCTTTTACGAAAGCATCAAGCTCTGCCCCGTCTTTGTTAAATTCAAACAAACCTCTTTGAGATAGTTGCTCTTTAAATTCTTTGCTTTGTTTAACCTTTTTAAACGCATCAAGCCACCAATTATAGTCTTCATCACTAACTTTAGGTCCCATATAATACCCTCTAACTGTTATCCACTCTATATCATAGCCTAGCTCTTTAGCTGTAGGAGTGTTTGCTAAAGCACCTTGTAGTCTATTAGGAGCGAAAACTGCTAGAACTCTTATCTGACCTGATTGTATTTGAGGTAAAAGCTCTGCTATACCAGAGGAACCAACATCTATATGCCCTCCTAGAAGAGATGTTAGCATATCTCCACCACCTTCAAAGGCTACGTATCTAACTTTCTTAACATCTATCCCCGTAGCTTTTGCTAACATAGCAGTTTGCATCCAGTCTTGCCCACCTATAGAGCCACCAGCACCAATACTTACGGATTGAGGATCTTTTTTTAATGCTTGCACCAAGTCTTCTAAAGTTTTATACGGGCTGTCAGCCTTTACTGCAACCATACCATAATCAACTCCTGCACTAGCAAGCCACCTAGCATCTTTTTCATCGTATTTTCCATGTTTTCCTGTAGCTATGTTTAAAAGGGTTCCACTTGAAAAAGCTACTATTATATTACCATTCTTTGCCCTATTAGTATTCATAGAATTATATGCAACAACTCCTAAGCCTCCGGGCATATAAGTTACACGCATAGGTGTTGATATAACCTTTGAATCAATCATACTAACTTGAACTAATTTGCAAGTCAAATCAAAGCCGCCTCCTGGCTGGGCTGGTGCTATACATTCAGGTCTTGATGGTTCTTTTGCGAAAGCTAAACTTAACGCACAGAACAGACCAAAAATAGCTATTTTTTTCATTATAATCTCCTTATTGTATAAGTTTTTGCTTGATTTATTTTTGCTAAAGCTAACTTAAATATAATTTATTTTTCATTCTTAGATATTATATTTGTGTATATTTTTGTATATTTGTGTATATTTTACACAACATTTTATTTTGTGTTTTTTGCTGATATATATTCAAACAAAGTTTTTGTAGTAATTTTTTGATATAATGCAAAGTACTGATTACAAAAGAGAACTATAAAATGACAGTTACAGAGTTAAATTTACAAGCAAAAACATTGCTTGAAACTTACCTTGATGATGTAATTTTAAGTGCTGAATTATCAAAAATCACTATACATAGTTCAGGGCATTGGTATTTTGAGCTTAAAGACGATAAATCAAGCATATCTTGTGTTATGTTTAGAGCGAATAATTCTAAAATAGGCTTTATTCCAAATGTAGGCGATTTTTTAGAACTTAGTGGAACTGTAAGTATTTATGCTGAAGGCGGACGTTATCAATTTATAGCAAAAGATATGCAAAAGTCAGGATTAGGAGATTTAGAAAGTAAATTTTTAGAATTAAAACAAAAGCTTGAAGCAGAAGGTCTTTTCGATGAGAAATTTAAAAAACAGATAAAAACAGTCCCAGCAAAGATAGGTATAATATCATCTTTTACATCAGCAGCTCTTGAAGATATGCTAAAAATAATAAATGAAAAAGAGTATTTTTTAGCAAAATTTTATATTTTTAATGCTTTGACACAAGGAATAAATGCTCCACCTTCTATCATTAAGGCTCTTAATAAAGCTGATTCTATGGGACTTGATTTTATTATCATTGCTAGGGGAGGGGGCAGTAAGCAGGATTTATTTTGCTTTAATGATGAGTTATTAGCAAGAGAAATTTTTAAAGCTAAAACACCTATTATTTCAGCTATAGGACATGAAATAGACTATGTTATAAGTGATTTCGTAGCAGATTTAAGAGCGCCAACTCCAAGTGCTGCCATAAATTTGGTGCTTACTTCAAAAGATGAATTATGCCAAAAATTAGATTTTTTAGAGGATAAATTAAATTCTATCATTCATAATACCTTGCATAAATGCGAACAAGAATTCTCATTTTGCGAAAAAATGCTTAGATTAAAGTCTCCTAAAGTATTCTTAGAGCAAAAAATACAACAAGTAAAACTTCTACAAAAGCAGCTTTTTTTGCTTATAAATTTAAAACTAAAATCAAAAAAATCCTCTCTAGAAAAACTTGAAAATGCTCTATCTTTACATAATTCTTTCTTTAAAAAAAGCAAAAATTTAATTTGCATACAAAAAAATGGTAAAATAATCTCTTTAAAAAATGTAAAGAGCGGTGAGCTTGTAGAGCTTGTATCGCAGGACAGTAAAAAAGAAGCAAAAATTTTGTGATTTAAGGATAAAAATATGAGAGTATTAAATTTTAGTGCAGGACCATCAACCTTACCTTTAGAGGTATTAAATGAAGCTAAAGATGAGCTTTTAAGTTATAAGAACAATGGCTATTCTATAATGGAGATAAGCCATAGAACAAAGATTTTTGAGGAAGTGCATTTTGGTGCTATGGAAGATGTAAAAAAATTATATGCCTTAAATGATGATTATGAAATTTTATTTTTACAAGGCGGAGCATCTTTGCAGTTTGCTATGGTGCCTATGAATTTAAATATGGGCGGAGTTTGTGAGTATGCAAATACTGGTGTTTGGACTAAAAAGGCTATAAAAGAAGCTAAAATTTTAGAAGTAAATTTAAATATCGCTGCAAGCAGTGAAAATGATAATTTTTCATATATTCCAGATGTTAAATTTAACGATGAATCTGATTATGCTTACATATGTTCTAATAATACCATATACGGGACACAGTATACTTCCTACCCAAAAACCAAAGCCCCTTTAGTTGTTGATGCATCAAGTGATTTTTTTTCTAAAAAGATTGATTTTTCTAATGTGGCTTTATTTTATGGAGGAACGCAGAAAAATGCTGGTATTTCAGGTCTTGCTTGTGTAATAATAAGAAAAGATATGCTAGAAAGAAGCTCTACTAAGAAACTTCCTTCTATGCTCAAATATTCAGTTCATTCTGAGAATCAGTCTTTATTTAACACACCTCCAAGTTTTGCTATATATATGTTTGCACTTGAAATGAAGTGGCTACTTAGACAAGGTGGGCTTGATAAGATAAATGAGCAAAATGAAAAAAAGGCTAAAATGCTTTATGAGTGCATCGATAATAGCGAAGGTTTTTATAGCGGTTTTGCTAAAAAAGAAGACAGGTCATTGATGAATGTTAGTTTTAAAACCAAAAATGCCGACTTAGATGCTCTTTTTGTGAAAGAAGCAGAGCAAAATTCTATGATAGGTTTAAAAGGACACAGACTGCTTGGTGGATTAAGAGCTAGTATTTATAATGCTATAAGCTTAGATAATGTAAAAACCTTGTGCGATTTTATGAATGAATTTAAGCTAAAGCACTCTTAGCTAAAATAAAAAGAAAGGCTAGTTTTACCGAAATTTTTAAATTTCACTTTGTTGAAAGTATTTATTTTGTTTGGGCTTTTGTGTTTGCTATAGTGCTCTAATACAAAGCCTTTTATGTTGTTTGTGTTTATGCTTGCTAGAAAATTGTAAATTTTTTCATATATATCATCAAATCCTTTTCTTAAATCAAACGGCGGATCAAGATAAAGTATTAAGTTTTCTTCTTTAGATTCAAGCAAAGTTGGCAAGATTAAAAAGCAGTCCCCGTGCAAAATTTTTATATTACCATCATTTATGCTAAGAGCGTTTTTATTTGCTATTTCGTAAGCTTTTTTGTCAAGCTCTATAGCATAAGCTTGTTTGGCATAATTACTAAGAGCGCTAATCGCCATTAAAGCACTTCCACCAAAACATTCTATAAATACGCAGTTTTTTATTTCATTTTGTAGGGTATTAAATACACAGTCTCTTACTATTGATTTTGTGCTTCTTGTGGTATTTAAATTTGGTAATAGAAGTTTTTTCCCCTTAAATTTGCCATTATTTATACTAGCAAAGAGTTTCATATTTTTTCATTTATAGCTTTTATCAAGGTTTGCTTTAATGAATTTATAGCATTATCTATATCTTTTTGGTATTCTAACCTAAATTCTCTCGCTATATCTTCGATTTTTTCTTCTAAAATTTTCTTTTTTTCTTCAGCTATTTTCATAGCAAGCTCTTTTATAGACTCATCAAATTTTTTTAAAGATGTTAAAAGTTCTTCTTTGCTAAAAGGCACACTAAGTTGTATGGAATTTTTATTTATTAAAAATTGAGGTTTGCTTGAATCGACTTTATCATCACACACTAAGAAATCGCAATCTTTTTTTAGCACTAAAAAATCTTTTAGAAAGAGCATAAGTGCTTTTTCTAATATTAAATCTTTGCATTCTACAGCTATTTTCATCATTTCACTTTTCTTACAAATTTTAATTTATTTTTTTTTTTTTTTATATTATAATACATTTTAAACTACAATTGCAAAGGTAAAGATATGAAACTTTCATTCAAAATAATCACCTACATCGTAGCGGTGTTTGTCGTCATTATGGCAATCTCTATATATTCGAGCTTTAGAAGTCTTTCATCGAATGTAAACAAGCTTCATGATTTAGTCCAAAGCACGGTTTTAGACGCTTCCTATACCACTATAAACATCACTATGGGCATAGAAGCACAACAACACTTAGAGTATATAGCCTCAGTTATGAAAAATATGCCTTCATCGAACATAGGAGACATTAGAAGGACGATTTCAAGAATTTCAGGAGCAGTAAAATACCCAGATATGTTTATAGTTTATGAAAATGGAAATTATATAAACGAATCTTACACTCCGGGCAAAGTAAGCTTTAGTGATGCTTACACCTCCATTGATATGGATATGAGAACTAGGCCTTGGTATGTAGAGGCAAAGGCAAAAAATGGCTTTTTTGTTACAAATGCTTACATATCTCAAGCTGGCTCTACAAAGGGTAAAATGGTAGCTACTGCTTCCTTGCCTTTTTATGATAGCAATGATAAATTCGCCGGTGTGGTTGCTATGGACATTATAGTAGATGGTTTTCAAGAAAGATTTAAAAATTTCTCAACGCCTATTTTCCCTTCTTTAAGAGTTATGATTTTTGACTCAAATTTCGACATAATCTCTCACCCAAATTCAAAGCTAGTTATGGATAATTACGATACACCTACTGAAAAATATCTAAAAGACAACAAAGGCAATGTTGGAGAGAATTTTGTTATCGTAAATAACGAAGGTATAGCATCATATGTGCATTACAAGAAATTTCCTTTTGGTTGGAGTATGGCTGCTAGTGCGAGTATAATTGACTATGAACGAGCGGTTAATAACGCTGTTTTACAAGACATTGTGCTTGGTATTATTATGATTATTATTGGAAGCTTGATTTTAGTTTATATCATTAGGAGATTCTTAGCACCTTTAGGCAATATAAGCACTTCCTTAGCACAGCTCTTTGCTTTCATAAATCACGAAAGCAAAAACGCACCTAGCATAAAGCTTTTAAATTCAAAAGATGAATTAGCTCAAATGACAAGGCTAATGGATGATAACATCAAAAGAACTAAGATAAACATGGAGGATGATACAAAGCTTGTAAATGAGGTTGTATCGGTGGTCGATGAGGCTAAAAAGGGTAAATTTGGAACCATTATAAGCCAAAATTCTAAAAACCCTCAAACAAACAAGATAAAAGATAGTTTAAATGAGATGACAAATGCTCTTACAACTTTGCTAGGCTTTGATTTGTCAAAACCTGCGAGTGTTTTTGAGAGTTTCGAGAAAAATGACTTTACAGCAAGGATAGAAAATCCTCAAGGCTTGGAAAAAGGTGTAAATTCGCTAGGTGATTCCATAGCATCTATGTTAAAAACCTCAGCCTCCTATGCAAACAAACTCTCAACCAGAGCAGATGAATTAAAAGAATCTATGCAAAAACTAACAGATGGCTCTAAAGCTCAAGCAAACTC
>NZ_CALUTC010000024.1 GCF_944323605.1 uncultured Campylobacter sp. | reverse complement strand
AAAGGAAATGAAATTATATAATAATAAGCTTAAAAGGAGTTTAAAATGAGGGTTTGTGGTTTTTTAAGGAAAGGTATGCTAGAATCGCTAATATTTAGAAAAAAACAAGGATTTTTTATGAAAATTTTTATTATTAGTTTATGTTTAAGTCTTTTTGTATTTATATCTTGTAGCACAGATGAAGTTGAAGATAAAAATGTATCTGCTTCTATTTCTGAGAATGAAAGCTTAAATTTTACTCTAGCTCTTAATAATGGTAAAAATTTAAATATCAAGGCAAAGGATGGTGTCTTAGAATTTGAGAATAATCAAAAAGCTACTATGTTTTTTTTTATAAGCACTTGGTGTGTGCCGTGTTTGGCTGAAATACCTCATTTAAATTCTTTGCAGGAAAAATACAAAGATAATTTTGATGTTGTTGCAGTTGTAATGGATGATGATAAAAACTTAAATTTGGCTGATTTTATACAAAAAAGCAGGATAAATTTTGCTGTTTCTTTTACTGATGGGAATTTTCTACTATCAAGAAGTATAGGTGGTTTAAATGGCATACCGACTATAGTTCTTTATAAAAGTGATGGAACTTTTTTTAATAAATATCTAGGCATAATCCCTCAAGAAATGCTTGATATAGACATACAAAAGGCTATAATGTAATGTTTGATTTTTTAAAAAAAACTTTAGCTTCTATATCTAAACAAAATGGCAAGGTTTCAAAGGAAATTTTGGAAGAAATATTATTAGAAGCAGATGTTAGCTATGATATAGTAGAGGAAATTTTGTATTATTTGCCTCCTGGGGATCTTGTAAAAAAAGAAGATTTGCTTAGAGTGATGTCTGCATATTTTATATATGATAAAAAAGAAGAAGAACAAAGTAAGCCCTTTGTTGAGCTGATTTTAGGCGTTAATGGAGCAGGAAAAACAACGACTGTTGCGAAACTAGCGTATTTATATAAAAAACAAGGACTTTCTGTTTTATTAGGTGCTTGCGATACTTTTAGAGCTGGTGCTACAAAACAGTTAAAACTTTGGAGCGAAAAACTTGCAGTAGATATAGTAATAAATGAAAATTCAAAAGACCCCTCATCTATAGCCTATGATAGCATAATAAAAGCTTTAAATAAAGGTTATGACAGGGTTTTGTTAGATAGTGCAGGTAGATTGCAAAATCAAAAAAATTTAAATGCAGAGCTTGAAAAAATTATTAGAGTTTCAAATAAGGCTTTAGAAAAAGCACCGCACAGAAAAGTGCTTGTTCTTGATGGAACTCAAGGAAATGCAGCCATAAGTCAAGCAAAGGTGTTTAATGAAATAATAAAATTAGATGCAGTGATAATAACAAAACTAGATGGCACATCTAAAGGCGGAGCTTTATTTAGCATAGCTAAAGAATTAGAACTTCCTATACTTTATGTAGGAGTAGGTGAAAAAGAAGATGATTTATTGAAATTCTCACCAGATGATTATGTAAAAACACTAGTAGATGGGATTTATGCAAATGAATAATATTTTTGTAAAAAACGTAAATTTCATACAAGATGAAAGCTTAAAACAAAGATTATTTAAAACAAAAGTTAGCAAATACCTAGTATTTAACGATACGGGGGGGGGGTATTTAGATATAAATATTTTTGACACCAAAGATAAAACTTTTCTTTATTCAGATACCCTATCTTTTTACAATATAAAGCTAGATTATTTTAAGCAATATAAAAAATATCCAATACTCTATTTTTACGGCTTTGGGCTTGGAATTTTTTATACTCTTTTATTAGAACAAAATGAAAATTTAAAGCATATCGTTGTTTTTGAGGATGATATAGAGCTTTTATTTACAGCTCTTAGCGAAGTTGATTTTTCTAAATATTTGCAAGAAAATAAAATCATACTTTTAAGTTCAAAATTTAACCTTTATGATTTATTTTCTCAAAGACCATTTTTTAGTTTTTTATTAGTTTATTTTTTAGATATTCATAGTGAATTTTATGATAAAAACATAGATAAAATACTAGCTTTACAACAAGAAATTTCAGGCACCATAAAACAAATTCGAATTTCAAGAGGAAATGATAGTGGTGATACCTTGCAAGGCATATCAAATTTTTTAGCAAATTTAAAAGATGAGATACAAAATCCAAGTTTAAAAGAGTTAAAGATTAAAAGGAAAAACGCATCAAAAACCGCCATAATAGTATCTACTGGACCATCACTTCATAAACAGTTAAATTTGTTGCGAGAGTATGAAGCAAAAGCTACTGTATTATGTGCTGATTCTGCTTACAGCATACTTTGCGAGAATGGTATTCAGTGTGATTATGTATTAATGACTGAAAGAAGTGAAGTAACAGCTAAGCTTTTAAAAAGAAATTTTGAAAAATTTGATCAAAACATTATCTTTGTAATGATGGGAGTGGTTCATCCTCTAAGTATAGAATTTCTAAAAAACACTAATAGAAAATTTATAATCATTCATCACAAAGATGATTTTACAAGTAAATTTAAACTTAAAGACTTTTGTGGATTTATTGTAGGTGCTTCAGTTGCACACAATGCGTTTTTGTTAGCAAAAGATTTGGGACATAAAAACATAATATTTATAGGTCAGGATTTAGCTTATGCAAATGATGGAGCTTCACATAGCAAAGGATACACTTACGGCGAATTTTTTGAAAGCGAATTTCAAAAAGAACAAACTATAGCTTATGGCGGAAATGGCTTTGTATATACAAACAGAATGTGGCAGTATTTTAGATATATCTTACAAGATTTTTTTAAGCAAGTTTTACAAGAAAACAGCGATTTAAATATAATCAATGCCACAGAAGGTGGGGCTAGGATAGATTTTACACAAGAGCTTTCTTTTAAAGAATGTAGTTGTTTTTTAGATAATACATTAAAAAAACCATTTAATAATTTACAAGCTCTTGACAAAAATATACAAGATAAGCTTTTTAAAAAGATAGAAAATGTAAAAAATGAGCTTTTGCAAAATAGTAAGGATTTTATATCGTTTTTAGAAACTAATATATCATATTTGCAAACATATATAAATAACGAAAATTATGATGTGCATATCATAAAAGATAGCCTTGAGGATATATTTATGCATACAGATAAGGAGTTAAAGAAATATCCGTGCTTTTATGGACTTACTATACCTTATTTTACCCAGCTTGAATTAAACACTTCAAAACTAAGCTTACAGCAAAATAGTGAGCTACAAATCATCGAAGAATACGTAAAATCATTAACTGTTTTGCTTGTAAGTATGAAACTTTTAAGAGAAATAATTAGCAAAAATATATAGAATTTTACCTTTTTTTGTATAATTATTCAAAACTTCAAGGATTTCTTATGAGAAAAATATCTTTTTTATTAGCTATTTTTTGTGCTTTGAACTTTGTTTTTGTTGTAAATTTGAGTGCAAAAGAAAGCAAAGAGTTATATATCATACACGGGTTTGGCTCTGATTCTTCATCTCACTGGTTTAAGTGGTTAAAAAACGAGCTTTTGAAAAAGGACAAGGATTTAAATGTCAAAATTTTAGACTTGCCAAATCCTTTTAAACCAAATCCAGATGAATGGCAAAAGAGATTAAAGCAACAAATTGCTTCTGTAAATGAAAATACTTATTTTGTAGCACACAGTTTGGGTTGCATAGCTTTGCTTGAGTATTTATCTTCTTTAAATGAAGATGCAAAAGTAGGAGGAGTATTGTTGGTAGGAGGTTTTTCAAAACCTTTGAGTATATTACCAGAACTAAATCCTTTTTTAAAAAGAGATGTGGAATTTACCAAACTTACAAAGATGATAAAAAATATCATAGTGCTATCTGCTAAAAATGATAATGTAGTTCCAACAGAGCTTAGTAAGGATTTAGCACACAGTTTAAATGCTAAATTTATACAGCCTGATGATGGAAAGCATTTTGGTGCTCGAAAGCCTCTTAGAAAAGCACCTATAATACTTGATATTGTAAGCAAACAACTGGATTTACAGTAATGCACTTATTTGAAATTTGTATAGAAAATCTAGAATTTAAAAGTATTATAGGTATTTTGGATTTTGAAAGAAAAAAAGAGCAAAATATAAGACTTAATGCTAAATTTACTTATGAATTTAATGGAGAATTTCTTGACTACCGTATGTTAAGAGATTTGATATTAAATTCTTTTCAAAATAAATTTGATACCTTAGAAAATGCTTTACTATATTTGCAAGAAAAAATAAAAATGAGTTTTAAAAATATAATATCTTTTGAGATAAAGATAACAAAGCCAGAAATCTTTTCAGACTGCTTAGTAAGCGTTAAAAGTAGTTATGAAAGGACATAATGCAAAGTGTTATAATTCTTGGTAAGCCAAATGTTGGCAAGTCCAGTTTATTTAATAGAATTGCTAAAAAGAAAATAGCTATAACAAGTGATATAAGCGGGACAACAAGAGATGTAAATAAGATAGAAATAATAATAAACAATAAAAAAGCTATACTAAAAGATAGTGGCGGTCTTGATGAAAGTAGCGATTTTTTTAAAAAGATAAAAGAAAATAGTTTGAAAATGGCTAAGGATAGCGACATAATCCTTTATGTTGTCGATGGCAAGAATTTACCAGATGATTATGATAGAAAAATTTTTTATTCATTAAAAAAACTAAATAAACCAATAGCCTTGCTTGTAAATAAAATAGACAATAAAAAGGACGAGCAAAGAGCTTGGGAATTTATGAATTTTGGAGTAAAAGAATTATTTTTTATCTCCGTAACACACAATATCGGTTTTGATGAGCTTTATGCTTGGCTTGAGAAATTTTTGATTTCTGAAGTCCTTAAAAGCGATGAAGATGAGAGTTTAGAAGATTTTTTAGATAATTTTGATGAAAGAACTTTTAAGCAAATAGATGAAAAACATATAAAAGTTGGAATTCTAGGTCGTGTTAATGTTGGTAAATCAAGTTTATTAAACGCTTTTTTGAAAGAACAAAGAAGTGTTGTTAGCGAGCTTGCAGGCACTACAATAGATCCTGTAAATGAAAGCCTTGTTTATAAGGATAAAATTATAGAATTTGTTGATACTGCAGGCATTAGAAAGCGAGGTAAAATTTTAGGACTTGAAAAATTTGCATTAAATCGCACTCAAAAGGTTTTAGAAGACGCACAGATTGCACTTTTAATTTTGGATGCACAAGAGGGTTTTAACGAGCTTGACGAGAGGATAGCTGGTATTTTAAGCAAAAACTACTTAGCTATCATAATAGTCTTAAATAAATGGGATAAAAGTGAGCTTGATTTCGATAAAACTGTCAAAGAATTAAGACTTGATAGATTCAAATTTTTAGCTTATGCCCCGATTATAAGCGTGTCAGCACTAAGCGGAAAGAGGGTAAATGTATTGCTTGATAAAATCCTAGAAGTTTTTGAAAATTATATACAAAAAATTCCAACCTCAAAGTTAAATTCCCTCATATCAGAAGCTACAAAAATGCATCCCTTGCCGCACGATAAGGGAAAAATTGTAAAAATTTACTATGCAACGCAGTATGAAATAGCTCCACCAAAGATAGCTTTGATTATGAATAGACCTAAAGCACTTCACTTTAGTTACAAAAGATATATTCAAAACAAGATAAGAGAAAATTTTAAATTAGACGGAGTGCCTTTGATTATAGCTACTCGTAAAAAGGGACAAAAAGAAGATGAATGAAAATTTAGTTTTAATAGGCTTTATGGGTTCTGGCAAAAGCTCAGTATCAAAAGCTTTAGCACTTGAGCTTGATAGATTCTTATTTGATAGCGATGAATTGATAGAGGCTAAATTTCAGATGACTGTTAGGGAGATATTTAACCGTTTTGGAGAGGATTTTTTTAGACGAGAAGAAGAAAAACTAGCTACTTGCTTTCTTTATATGAAAAATTCTATAATATCAACAGGAGGGGGTTTCGTAAAAGTAAAAAAATTAGATAAGCTTGGTAAGATAGTATATTTAAAGGCTGATTTTGATTTTTTAAAAAATAGACTTAGCAAAGAAGACCTAGAACAAAGACCTCTTTTTAATGACGAAAAAAAAGCTAGACAACTTTTTAATGAAAGATTAGCTTTGTATGAAAATTTATCAAATTTGACAGTTTGCGTAGAAGGAAAAAGTATAAAAGATATAGTTTATGAAATTAAAAAGGATTTAAAATGCGAATTCTAACGGGACTTCAGCCAAGCGGAGACCTACATATAGGCAATTATTTTGGTTCTTTAAAACAGATGATACAAGCCCAAGAAACAAGTGATATGTTTATATTTATAGCAAATTATCACGCTATGACTACTAGTAAAAACGCACAAAGCTTAAGAGAAAATACCTTAAAAGCAGCAGCCGCATATCTAGCTCTTGGCGTAGATGAGCAAAAATGCACTTTCTATCTTCAAAGTGATGTAAAAGAAGTTTTAGAGCTTTATTGGATACTTTCTCAATTTACCCCTATGGGATTGTTAGAAAGAGCACATAGCTACAAAGATAAGATAGCAAAAGGTTTAAATGCTAGTCACGGGC
Source organism: uncultured Campylobacter sp. (assembly GCF_944323605.1). GTDB lineage: Bacteria > Campylobacterota > Campylobacteria > Campylobacterales > Campylobacteraceae > Campylobacter_D. The sequence continues at coordinate 6,344 of NZ_CALUTC010000024.1, read as the reverse complement.
TTTTTTCGTATCCTGTGTTAATGGCGGCAGACATTTTACTTTTTGATGCTAAGGTTATACCCGTTGGAAAAGACCAAATTCAGCACGTAGAAATAGCAAGAGATATTGCCCTTAAGGTAAATAATGAATGGGGCGAGATTTTTACACTTCCAGAAGCAAGAATTGATGAAAACGTAGCCGTTGTAATAGGAACAGACGGTGCTAAAATGAGCAAATCATACAAAAACACAATAGATATTTTTGCTGATACAAAAACTGTTAAAAAGCAAATTTCTGCTATAATAACAGATAGCACACCATTGCAAGATCCTAAAAAATGGCAAGATTGCAATGTTTTTAAACTTTGTTCTTTATTTTTAAATGAGAACGAGCAAAATGCTTTAAAACAAAGATATGAAAGTGGTGCAGAAGGGTATGGTCATTTTAAAATGTATCTAAATGAGTTGGTATTTGATTATTTTAAAGAGGCTAAAAGTAGATATGATAAATTTTTGCAAAACCCAGGACAAATAAAGGAAATCCTAGATTTTGGTGCTAAAAAAGCTAAAGAAATAGCTAAATTAAAAATGCAAAAAATTCATGAAAAAATTGGACTGTAAGGAGAATTTATGCTTGATTTAAAAAGACTTCAAAATGACTTTGAACTTGTATCAAAAAAACTTGAAGCAAAAAAGGTAGATCCTTCTTTGCTTGCAGAATTAAAGGAGCTTTTTATCAAGCTAAAAGATGAAAGAAATAAACTTGAAAATTTGCAAGCTTTTCAAAACAAGTTTAGTAAGGATTTAGCAAATGCTGAAAATAAAGATAAATTAAAAAATGAATTAAGCGAAAACAAAGCAAAAATATCATCTCAAAACAAGATTGTAAGTGAGCTTGAAGACAAGCTCGAACAAATTTCTCACTCTATACCAAATTTGCCAGATGATGATGTGCCATTTGGTGATGATGAAAATGACAATGTAGAGCTTAAGAAGGTTTTAACTCCTGTTGAATTTGATTTTAAGGCAAAAGAGCATTTTGAGCTGGGAGAAGAGCTTGATTGGCTTGATTTTGTAAGAGGGGTTAAGATCGCTACAAGTAGATTTTGTGTATTGAAAAATGAAGGAGCTTTGCTAAATAGGGCACTTATAAACTATATGATAGATTTTAACATAAAAAGAGGCTTTTCCTTGATGAATGTGCCATATTTAGTAAATTCAAATACTATGTTTGGAACAGGGCAGTTACCGAAATTCAAAGACGATATGTATAAAAGCGAGGATGAAGATCTTTATCTTATATCGACATCTGAAATTTCACTTACAAATTTATATTCAAATGAAATTTTAAGCTATGAAAGCTTACCTATAAAAATGACAGCTTATAGTGCTTGTTTTAGAAAAGAAGCAGGAAGTGCTGGACGTGATACAAGGGGTATAATAAGACAACATCAGTTTGAAAAGGTTGAGCTTGTGAGCATAACAAGAGCCGAGCAAAGCGATATTGTTTTTGAAGAAATGTTAAGTTGTGCTAGTGATTTGTTAAGCTCTCTAGGTTTAGCACACAGACATTTATTGCTTTGCACTGGTGATTTGGGTTTTTCAGCAGCAAAAACAGTAGATTTAGAGGTTTATTTGGCTGGGCAAGACAAATATAGAGAGATAAGCTCTGTTTCTAATTGCAGGGACTTTCAAGCAAGAAGAGCAAAGATTAGATATAAAGATGAAAAGGGTAAAAATGTTTTAGCACATACTTTAAATGGTTCTTCTTTAGCTGTTGGAAGGACTCTTGTTGCTATTATGGAAAATTACCAAGAAAAAGACGGTAAAATTCGCATACCAGATGCACTTAGAAAATATTTTTAGAGTAGGATTTTATGGCTGAAGAAGTTGTTTTACAAAAAGATGATTCTAAAATAGAAAAAAGTAAAAATAGTATAGAAGAAGAAAAAAAAGAAAATGAAAAAGGCGACACTTTTGAAGAAGCAGAACGTGTTAGTATATTAAAGGATAAAAGGTTTATTTTCGCTCTTTCTTTGATGCTTGGTATATTGCTTTTATTGCTACTTGTTTTGTTTTTTATATCAAGTAAAAATAGAGATCCTTTTGAAGTATTCAAACCAAAGGAACAGCAGCAAACACAACAGCAAATAGATACAGAAAGTATGAAATTTGAAATGCAAAAAATAGACGATATGATACAAAAGGCAAACGCTTTGTATTTAAGAGGGGAAAGGGAAGAAGCCTTAAATATATATGAACAAATTTCAATATATAGCGAAGCCTTGTCCAATTACAATCTAGGTGTTTCCCAAATGGAACAAAAAAATTACAGTTTGGCTATGGAAAGTTTTAAAAAATCAATAGCAAGCAATGAAAATCAGACTATTTCAGCTATAAATGCCGCAGTTTGTGCTCTTTACCTAAACGATAAAGCTAAATTTGATTATTATATAGATCTTGCTTATGTGTATCTTTCAAATGAGGGTAATTCTAAACTTTTTTCCTACTATTTGAGCTTGATAAATTACTATAAAGGCTTATATCCAGAAGCATTACAAATGCTACAGCAAACAGATAATGAAAATTATATAGATGATGCAAAATATTTAAGTGCTAAAATTTATGCTAAAATGGGGCTTAATACTAGGGCTATAGAAAATTTAGAATCCCAAGGTGCTTATCAATCTTCATTGCCAATCGGTCTTTTGTATGCAAGAATAGGTCAATACGACAAGGCAAGACTTGCTTTAAGCGAAGCTATGAAAACCAACAGAGACTATAATCAAAGTGCAGCGGCATTGAATTTAGTAGATATAAAGACGGCAAGGTATTCTGATATGCTAAATAGATTAAAGCGATCTTTTGGAGGAAAAGAAAATTATATACTTGACTTTTATAAGATTAGAGTTAGATTAAATAGCGAATTAAGCGATATTAATATAGCTCAAAATAATTTTTCAAAAGATTTTATGAGCAATTTAAAAGAACAAGCAGATTTGCTTTTTTACTTTGCACCGTATCAAGTATTTGATGTAAAACAGGCGAGTATGTATATAAATAAAGCAAATGTTTCAAATTTTATACAAGATAATGAAAGCTCAAAATCTCTATTAGAAAATAGCAAATCACTATCATCGGTTAATATAAAATTAGCTAATATCATATCCTTAGCCATAAATGGAAAGCTTAGGATAGCAAATGATGAATTTAAAAAGTTATCTGATTCTTATAGCCAACATAGTATCTTGCATTTTAATCTAGGGCTTAGTTATGCCCAGCTTAGATATTATGATTTAGCGTTTAAACATTTTTCAAGCTCTTACCATTTAGACCCTAAAAACTATGAAGCGGGAGCTTTCGCAGTTTTAAGTGCTACTTTAAGCGGTAAAGATTCTACTAGATTGCTTAATGAAATCAATGAAAATATAAATTTAGACAAGGAATTTAAAGATAAAATTTACCAGTATATAATGCTCTTTGCAAAAGGCGATCACGTAGCTATGATACCATTTTTAGATGAGCCAGATGCTAATGCTTTTTCAATGATGTTAAAGATTATAACTGCTAAAAATAATGAGCTAAATAATGAACTTAGAGATAGAATCTATACTTTAAAAGAAAAATTCTCAGATGATTTGTTGGTAAATATATTATTTTTCAATGAAAATAATTATAATTTAAATATAAAAGAATATGCACAAAATGCACAACTTTATTTTAAAAATATTAATTATGATTATGACAAACTTTCAAATGGACCAACCGTTTTAAGGGATAATTATATAAGTATTATGCGAATTTCAGGGCTTTTAAACCAAGAAAGAGAAAAGATAAAAGAAAGATTGGCTATAAAAGACGAGAGCGCACAAGGGCTAAGCGCTACTCTTGCCTATATGGATATTTACGCAGGTCTTTTTGAAGAGGCATACGGACTTTACAATATACTTATAGAAGATTATAATATGAAAGATTCTGATACTTATTTTTTAGCGGCAGTTGCTGCTGTGGGTTCAAATAATCCAAACGCTGCCATAGCACTTTTAGAACTTTCCAAGCTAGAAGATGATTCTAATCAAGACGCTAGATTAGCACTTGCTTTACTATATCACGAAGTGCAAAATTATGAACCAGCGATATACCAATACGGACAAGTAAAAGACGGATTTTTAAGCAGCTTTTTTAGCTTTGATTTACGTAAGTAAGGCATTCAAAAATTTGAATGCCTAAATTTTAAGCATTTATGCTTACAGCTTTTCCTCCAAGCTCTTCTATTCTAGCACTAACCTTTTCTATAGCTTTATCTATAGTATCTTGGCTTATTTGAGGTAATTGCCCTCCCCAAAGTCTTTCAGCTTCTTCAAAGCCTCTTTTCATTCCTTCAAAACCAGCTTGTAATTTTTCTAAATCATCTCCAGCACCATTTATAACAAAATCAGCTATACGATTTGCTGTGTTTTCTACGCCGAAAAACCCATTTTCTCCCAAAAGCGAATTTAACTCGGCTGAATTCATAGCTAATGGATTTTTTCCCTCATATCCTATACTTGCAAAATCTATTTGAGAAAAAATATTAGCAACCTTAGCTGTAGATGATGAATTTATAAGATCTAGCAATGAACCTTGAGTGCTTGAGTTGCCCATTGTTATGTTTAAAGCTTGTTGTTGAAATTGCATAACATAGGCTTGTGATATAGCTTTTGCACCACCCATAGCTTGAATATCTTTTATTGTATCTTTGTTGATTTCACCATTGGCAAGACTTAAAATGTTTTTTTCAGTAACACTTTGCTCATCTTTGGTTTCAGGTGAATTTGCCTTACTTTCACTGACTGTTTTTGATGAAACAGCATTATAGCTGCTTGTATAACCTACCTGCATTTTTGCTCCTTTATATTTTAATTACTAAACTAATATCGACAAATTTTAAATTTATTTTATACAAAGAAATTTAAAAATAAAAGCAATTTTTAAATTTTTGATATAATGAGTGCTATTTTTTATAAGGATATCGTATGGCTTGTGTTTTGCAAATCGGTGCTGGTGGTGTTGGCGGTGTGGTCGCACACAAAATGGCTATGAATAAAGAGGTGTTTTCTCGCATTATCTTAGCTTCGCGTAATATCGCTAAGTGTGCGGCGATAGCAGATTCTATTCGTGCTAAGGGGCTAGGCGAGATAGAGATAGATAGTGTTGATGCAGATAAGGTTGAAGAAATCGTTGCTTTAATAGAAAAGTATAAGCCCTTTTTGGTCGTAAATGTGGCTTTGCCTTATCAGGATTTAAGCATTATGCAAGCTTGCTTAGAGACTAAGACGCATTATTTAGACACGGCAAATTACGAGCATCCAGACTCAGCGCATTTTGAGTATAAAGAGCAGTGGGCGTATGATACACGCTATAAACAAGCAGGGATTTTTGCCCTACTTGGCAGCGGCTTTGATCCGGGAGTTACGAATGTCTTTTGTGCCTATGCACAAAAACATTATTTTGATGAGATACATACTATCGATATTTTGGATTGTAATGCAGGAGATCACGGCTATGCCTTTGCTACGAATTTTAATCCAGAGATTAATTTGAGAGAAGTTAGCTCAAAGGCAAGATTTTGGACAAAAGATGATAAATTGGCATTAAATCAAGACTTAAAAAAGGACGCCATTTACCGCAAATTTGAGCGTGAAGAAAAGCATTTTAAACTAGAATCCAACACGCAGGATTTAAAAAATGAGAGCTATTTTGGTGGTCAGTGGCGAGATGTCGCCCCTCTTGCTTTGATGAAAGAATGGGAGTATCCTGAAGTAGGCGTGAAAAATAGCTATCTTTTATATCACGAGGAGCTAGAATCTCTTATAAGAAATATCAAGGGCTTACGCAGAATTCGCTTTTTTATGACCTTTGGCGAGAGTTATTTAACGCATATGAAATGCCTTGAAAATGTCGGGCTTTTACGCGTTGATGAGGTGGAGCATAATGGACAAAAAATCGTGCCTATTCAGGTGCTAAAGACGCTTTTACCAGACCCGGCTTCCTTAGCGCCCCGCACTAAAGGACAAACACACATCGGCTGCTATATAAAGGGCGTAAAAGATGGCAAAGAACGCACGATTTATATTTATAATATTTGCGAACATGAGGCTTGTTATAAAGAGGTAAATGCGCAAGGCGTAAGCTATACCACAGGAGTGCCAGCGATGATAGGAGCGAAGCTTATATGCGAGGGCAAGTGGGGAAATAATCAAGCTAAATTTTTAAACAATGCTAATAATGCTGATATGCCTCAAGGAGCGGAATTTCAAGGCATAGATTCTAACAATGGAAGCGGTGTGTGGAATATGGAGCAAAACGACCCCGACCCATTTATGC
>NZ_CALUTC010000023.1 GCF_944323605.1 uncultured Campylobacter sp. | reverse complement strand
CCTAAATCTCTAGCGATGTAAGGCAAGGCTATGGCAGTGCCAGAAATGCTACTTGGCACGACAAATACGCTCAAGAGAATGCTGAGTAATATGAGGTTTTTATGCATTTGTATTAATACTCCTTTATATTTTAGTAAATTTTCATATTGCTATAAAAAGATTTATTAAAAAATATAATATTTTATATTATATTTTTATTAGAGTCAAGTATGAGAAAAATTTAAAATCTTTTTATTATTTTCCCTTGACTTAGACTAGCTCTCATCTTTTATAATCTCAAATGCAAAGAATCTAAAAAAGATTTTCTTAATACAAAAATTTAAAGGAGCAAGTATGCAAGACAAAAATAGACGAGAATTTTTAAAAACAGGAGCGAAAGTCGCTGGTGGAGTTGCACTAGCTGGTATGGGAGTTAATATGCTTTTTGCGAATTCTGGGCAAAATACACAAGGTGCGACATCGCTAGGAGATTCTAAGATAGTATTTAAGCCCGGAGAAAGAATCCCAGCAAAAGGCTATGCAGCATTTAGCAAAGACTGGAAATTTAAGCCTTATACTTTCACTCGTCATCCTTTGGGACAAAATGATGTGCTAATTGAAATTCTATACGCTGGAATCTGTCATAGCGATTTGCACGCTGTAAGTGGCGATCACGGTACCCCAGTTTATCCTATGGTGCCTGGTCACGAGATTATGGGTAAAGTCGTGGTAGTAGGAAGTAAGGTTCGTAAATTTAAGGTTGGCGATTATGCCGGAGTGGGCTGTATGGTGAATTCTTGTGGAGAATGCGAGGCGTGCAGAGCAAGCAGAGAGCAGTATTGCACCAATTCTAAGACTGTTTTTACCTATAATTCCAAAGATGTATTTCATAATAATGAAAACACCTATGGCGGATATTCTAATAACATCGTGCTAAGCGAGAAATTTGCTATCAAAGTACCTAGGAATGCCGAGATTGAGAAAGTCGCACCACTTCTTTGTGCCGGTATTACCACCTATTCGCCTATAATGTTTAGCAAGGTTTCTAAAGGGCAAAAGGTTGCTGTGGCAGGGGTTGGCGGACTTGGACATATGGCTTTGCAATACATGGTAAAGCTAGGAGCTGAAGTTACTTGCTTTGATATTGTGGATAAAGAAAATGCGTGCAAGGCCTTGGGGGCAAAGGAATTTGTCAATGTCAAAAGTGCGAGATTTAAAGAATTTGCTAATACTTTTGACTTCATCATCTCAACAATCCCCTATCATTACGACATCAACGCTTACCGCGCAATGCTGAAATTTGGCGGGGAAATGGCGATTGTCGGGCTTCCTTCACATAAAGATGCACCTAGCCTAGATTCGCAGACTTTCATCTGGCAACTCCAAAATAAAAAGCTTTATAGCTCACTCATCGGCGGTATTAAAGAAACACAAGAAATGCTAGATTTTTCGGTGAAAAATGGCATTTATCCTAAGGTGGAGATTATAAGCATCACAGACTTAGATTCTGCGTATAAAAAGGTGGCAGAGGGTAAGGCTGATTTTAGGATTGTGATTGATATGAAAACTTTGGTTTAAAGGAGCAAACAATGGATATTTTTGAAAAAGACAAAAGCGGGGCATTGATAGATATGAACGACCCCGAATTTGAAAAGATTTTTGAAGTTATTAGCAAGACACAGGCTTTATGTTTTGAGCTTAATAGCAAATGGCACACTCAAGAAAGAGCAAGAGAGATTTTTGAGGAAATCATAGGGCAAAAGTGTGAAGGAAATGCGTGGATAATGCCGCCTTTTAATGTGGATTTTGGACGCAATATTAAAGTGGGTAAAAACTTCCTTTTGCAACAAAACTGCACCTTTATGGATAGAGGTGGCATAGAGATAGGCGATGATGTCTTTATCGGACCAAAATGTAATATCACAAGCATTAATCACGATTTTAATCCTTATAACCGTCAAGCCACCTTTTGTAAAGGCGTGAAAATCGGCTCTCGTGTATGGCTTGGAATCAATGTAACAATCTGCCCGGGCGTAAGCATAGGAGATAATTCTATCATAGCTGCTGGAAGTGTAGTAACCAAAGACATACCTGCAAATGTTATCGCTGGAGGTAATCCTGCTAGGGTGATAAAAAAATTAGATTCTGATACAAAGATGTAAAAGCATTCTGTCTAAACTTATACCTCACACACAAAGACATATTCTTTATGCTCTTTAAAGCTTGTCTTTGTGTCAGTCTTACCACTATTAAAGGCTTTGAAATGATACTCGTGGATAGAGGTTTTGCCTATTGTTTCTAAGAGAATTTTGAGTTCATTAAGGCTTATTCTTGTATTGCTTCTGGCATTTGCACTATTTGTATTATTATATGTCATCACTATATATCTTGTGTAAGTTTTAAGAGAATCTAATAAATCTTTGAGGGCTTCTTTAGCACCTACCTTGCAATATTCACTCATATTATTTACTTCTGGCTTTTTAGCTATGCCATAGAGAGTTGGCTTATGATTTAAGGTAAGGGTTTCTAGTAAATGATAAAATCTAATATATTGTCTTGAATTATAAGGTGGTCTAAAAATGCAATATCAATAGAGGGAGCTATATCATTAAGAGAGAGAGTATCAATAAAAAGTGATTGTTTATCATTCTTACTTTGTGAAAAAGATAGAGTCTTATTCTTATGAGATATTGATTCTATTTTATTCTTTTTGATGAGATTGTGTTTTAGGGATTCTGTGGTTAGCATTGTAGAATCATTAAGATATTTGTAAGACTGCATTGTAAGCTCTTTTGCTAAGGTATTTTATAAAAATGCTTTAGAGCTTAAATAATTCGCAAGGATTTATTTTAAACTGTAGCATTTTAGCACTATCTCTGCCACCATCGCCACCCTTTCTTTGCATAGTGATTTTTCCTATTTTTAAACTCCCTTGAGGACTGAATTCTACCTCACCGCTATAAAAATTAATCACTTCATTAATGGGCTTTAAAACCCACTGCAAAGATTCTAATCTCAAAATTACCAAAAACCACTCACTAGCAAATTGTCCTCTACCTTTTAGTATATCATTGATTATTAATGCTTGATTTTGCCTAAAGTATTGTAAAATCTTTTCTTGTTCACTAATACTAAATTCATTAAAAAACATTCGCCTTGTATCTTTTGGATTTGCTATCTTTGGAGGAATCTCACCGACAAAATACTGTAAAATCTTATAAATATCGCTAGGAATATTCCATAATCCTTTATAAGATTCTAGCCACCTTTTATCAATTTGATTAAAGCCTTGTGGATTTGAGGCTAGTTTTACTTGGATATTTTGCACATCTTGTAGTTTTTGAAGTTTGATTTGCACTAAAATCACAACCTGCACATCAGCTTTAAAAGAACCTTTGATTTTAGTGGCATTGACATTTTCTATCTCGCTTAAATTATATCCCATAGCTTTTAGCCACTCTTGTGCTAAAACTTCATTTTTCCAATTATTAAAGATTTCTACTACGAAACTTTCATTTTTAAAGCCCTCTTTTGCAGTCCTTGAGCCTAATTCTACTTTATCCATTGTAATTCCTTACAGTATTTTTAATAAAGTATTAGCGATATGTTCTATAACATTTACACTCATTGCATTACCGCATTGTCTTAAAATATCGCTAGTCTTTAGATTCTCTATCTTTTCATTTAAATTTTTTATCTTGTTGAAACCTTGCAAATTTAATGCCTCCAAAGCACTTAATTTATATAAATTATTTTGATATACATAAAATAATCCTTGCCTATCTCGCCTTAATGTTGGAATCTTATTTTTATAAAGTCTTAAATCACTCTGTCTTGTATCAAGCACCAAAAAATCTTGTTTTAGAATTTCTTGCAAATTAAATTTACTTCTGTTGTATTTGTTTTCTAAAAACTTCAAAAAGGTTTGATAAGTTACACAAGTAGCATTAAAAATATTTTCTTTTCTAGGATTTAAAAAGTCTTGTAGTTTTGTTTCTTTTTTAAACAAATCATTGTCTAAAAAAGAAAAACTCTTTTTACTCTCGGTTCTTAGCCCCACAAAATATATTCTCTCTCTGCTGTGTGCTAAACCAAAATCAAGACTATTTAGCACCTTAAAGCTTACATTGTAGCCACAGGATTCTAAAAGCCTTAGAATCTCTTTTAGAGTTTCGCCCTTGTTGTGATTTACAAGCCCTTTGACATTTTCCAAGATAAAAGCTTTGGGTTTTTTTGCCTTTAAAATTTCTGCTAGATAGAAAATGATTTGCCCTTTTTCTTTATTTTTCAAGCCCTCTCTTTTCCCCACTATGCTAAAGCTTTGACAGGGAAAACCAGAAATTAGCACATCAAAATTTGGTAAGCTTATAGGATTTATCTTGGTTAAATCCCCAAATTCTATTTCACTTTGGGTATCAAAAAAGCTTTTGTAAGTTCTTATAGCCTCTTTATCGATTTCGCTAAAACCAAGACATTTTAAGCCATTAAGCTCCAAGCCAAGCCTACCACCGCCAATGCCAGAGCAAAAATCAATAAAGGTCATTTTTTAGCTCCTTATTATAAAGCACCTATTTTACTCTCTTACTTGTGTTGCTTCATCGGCTTCTTCCCAAGATTCCAAATTTGCTATTATTTCTTTTGAATCTATCTCAAAATTTTTAGCTTGAAGTATCGCTTCTTCTTCATTTTGTGCTTCTATTTCATATTCGCAATACATAGAATAAAAAATCCTTACATTATATTTTTCCATATAGTTCCTCTAAAAATCAAATAACTCTTGAGCTTTTTATAAGTCCCAATTCCTCACAAATCACACCATTAATAGCAAAAAGCCCAAATTTCTTAGCCACAGACTCTAGTAGTCTTTGACACCAAGTCTCTGTGTAGCTACCAATGAGAGAATTTCGACTTTGCAAAGTTGGAATATTTTCTTTTACTTCTTTGGGGATATAGGCTAGATATTTTTTGTCAATTTCATAAAATATATCTTTTTTAGTAGCAAATCCACCTTGTAGGGCATTTTCAAAAAAGGCTATCTCATCTTGTATTGTCCACATTTATATCCTTTGGTTTACGTAATGTGTAAAAGCTTGTATTATATCAAAATTACATTATTTTTCTAAAAGTTCTAAATACCGAATCTGTAAGCTAGAATCATTAGCCCATACTTCATTTTCTTTGGCAGAGTTAAACAGCTCATTAAAAAGTAGTAGTTGTGCCTCAAAATTATATAAGACTTGCTTTACTCTGTTGCTTGTGTTGCCAAAATAACTATATCGCATCGTTTTCCTTTAGAACTCAAAATATATGCTTATGGAATCTCTCATAAAATATCCTTAATAATTTGTTATTAACACTTCCTTAGATTCTAGCCTTTTTGTTTGATAATTAGCATTTTTATAATCAAATGCCAAATAATGCACTCTCAAATGAGGCTTAGAATCTAGCTATTCTTGCAGGATTGTGTGTTCTTTTCCTTTATGACTTAGCACATTTGAAAGAGCAAAGTGAATACCTTTAGAATCTAGCTCATTGAGTAAATCTAGTAAATCCCTCTCATCACTTTGCTTCCAAGCCTTATTTTCATTATAAGGAGCAGTGGCAAGTAAATAAGGTGGGTCAGCATAGACAAAGATTTTAGAATCTTGACTCCGTGTTAAGGTTAATAGTGTTTTTCTAAAGTTGCATTCGTGCTTTTGTGTATCTTTTTCTTGCAAGGCAAAAGATTTTAAGATTTCCCTAAAATCAGAATCTACAAGCTTTATATCATAGCTTTGCAAAATTTGTATAAAAAGCCTTAGCTTTTCTTGCATTTTAGCATTAAAATCCCTCTTGCCACAAGGCAGATTAAATTCATCTTTAGCATTAAAGCGGATTTGATTATTAAAGCTAAAGACTATCAACACAAAGAGCTTTAGTATGTCTTATCTTGATTATACGATTCTTTAAGCCTTATAAAGCCTTGTTTATTATACTGTGATAGTCCTTTGCTACTATCGCAATTATAGAATGTATAGCCATATTTAGAGCTATTTGAAAGACTAAAAGATTCTATAATATCCCAAAGAGTGCTAAAAATCTCACTCACACTATGATTTTGTAAATACCTTAAAAGTGTTATGAGTTCTTTTTGTGAATCATTCAGGATAAGCTCTTTTATCTTACAAAACCTTGCTACATTAAGCCCTACATTTGCCCCGCCACAAAATAAATCTATAAATATATCTATATCTTTTGGAAAAAGTGGGAGAATCTGTGATAATAATTTATACTTACCACCGATGTAGTTGAGGGGAAAGGAGATAAAGTTTGTTGTTATAACATTATATTGAGATTGATATGTTGGTAAAGAATCTTGCAAAACCTTATATGTCTGTGTCATTTCCTATGCAGCCTTTCAAATAGTATCATTATACCAAAACAGCCTTAAAAATTTTATTCCCCCTTGACTTAGACTAGCTCTCATCTTTTATAATATGTGTAGAAAATCCATAAAGGTTTTATTGAGAATCTAAATTTTTAGAATCAAGGATTTTCTAAATATCTTTTAAGGAGTATGCTATGAAAAAAGCATTATTTGTATTTTTGTTTTTAGGAGGTATGGCTATGGCAACAGATTCGCAAAGTATCACAAAAAGTGGTGAGCTAGGTGGTTTTGAGGGTAATTCCCAAAATTTTAGTGGTAAGGTAAAAGTATCTATGATGTTTAAATCAGAATCTTGGCGAGAGATGATAGGAGCATTAGTAGAATTTGATAAAAACGCTAGGAGTGCGTGGCATACGCATACCGCAGGACAGACACTCATCGTAACAGAGGGTGAAATACTCACAAAAGTTCCCGGACAAAAAGCAAGTATCGCTAAAAAAGGCGATGTGATTTCTTGTCCGCCAAATGTAAAGCATTTCCACGGAGCAACTGATAGTAGCAAAGGTGCTCATATCGCAATCACACAAGAAAAAAATGGCAAAAACACAAATTGGCTAGAGCTTGTAAGTAATATAGAATACAAAGAAGCACTTAGTGAGGCAAAGAGTAGAAGTGTGAGATAGTGCAAATTTAAGTAAAGTCCCCCGCATTATCTTGGGGGATTTGCAAAATTTATTTAAGATTTTCTTTAAAAAACTCTGCTATCTTAGCAAATGGGATTTTTTCTGCATTGTCATATAAATCCACGTGATTTGCGTCTTTTATGATTAAAAGCTCTTTGTTTTTACCCTTTAGCTTTTTGTAAGCATCTTCGCTAAAATACCTACTATGTGCCTTTTCTCCGTGAATGACTAGCACAGCAGATTCTATCTCATCACTGTATGCTAAAATCGGCATATTAATAAGAGAGAGTGAAGATGTGAGATTCCAATTTCCATTAGAATTTATAGAGTGAGAATGAAAGCCTCTTTTGGTTTTGTAATAATCCCAATAATCCTTTATAAATTGTGGTTCATCGCCGCTTAGTTTTTCAGGCAAACCTGCTGCCTTAGCAAAAGTGCCATTTTTGTAATCTAGTGTGCGTTGATTATTAAGAGACTTTTTTAACTCTAATCTTGCTTTAGAATCTATAGAGTCATTATATCCTTTTGCATTTACCCTAGTCATATCATACATTGTAGATGCCACTGTTGCTTTTATACGCGTATCCATAGCAGCAGCATTTAATGCAAAGCCTCCAAAGCCGCAAATTCCAAGAATTCCTATTTTACTAGAATCTACCATTTTATGATTTGCTAAAAAATCCACTGCTGCAGAGAAATCCTCTGTGTTAATATCTGGTGAGGCTACATTTTGTGGCAAATTTTTGTTTGCTAATGCACTCTCACCGGTAAATGATGGATCAAAAGCTAGAGTTATAAAGCCCATCTCTGCCAAGGTTTGTGCGTAAAATCCCGAAGCTTGTTCTTTTACTGCGCCAAAAGGTCCGCTTAAAGCAATGGCTGATAATTTAGCTTTAGCATTTTTAGGGATATACAAATCCCCCACCAAAGTAATGCCATAGCGGTTTTTAAATTTCACCTTTTGCACCTCTACCTTATCGCTTTTAGCAAAAACCTTATCCCATTTACCTTGTGTGTTTGCCTGTGCCATAGTAACACCTCCTACAATAAATGCTCCTAAAAGGAGTGTTTTGAAAATGTTAAAACTCATCGAAGTCCTTTATAATGAAATAGCTTTTAGATTTATCGAAAATGTATAATCTAAAAAACTTCAAGAAAAATTATAAAAGATGAGAGCTAGTCTAAGTCAAGGGTGGAAATGATTTTTTGTTATAATATAAGTAAAATATGAAAAACAAATGCATAAAATGGCAAACATAGAGGATAATTAAAAGGTGGTGCAATAATGCAAGTAGTGAAATTTAAAAAAGAAGTAGATGTAGATAATTATGTCAGAGAGACATTAAAAAATATTGGGCTAGAGTTGGGTAAAGATTTTTTTGATAAAAATGCTAGCGATTATCTGAAAAATGCCCTTAAAGGAGCTAGCAAAACAAAGATAGCTAAAGGCAAAGGCACACCAGATTTTACAATAGAGTGTTACAATATACCTGTGATTATTGAATGTAAGCTTGGTTTAAATAAGCTAGAAAAAACTCTAAACAACACCATAGATTTAACTCAAGGTTCTACCGAAAAATATGCCTTAAATGGTGCTTTACATTATGCAAATCACCTAATAAAAACCAATAAATATAAAGAAGTTATTGCCATAGGTGTTGCTGGGGATAATTCAGAAAATATTGCCTCTAAAATACTCTATGTCTATAATACAAATACTTACACAGAATCTAAAAGCAAAAACTACAGCTTTTTAGAAAATGAAGATAGTTTTAATGCTTTTTATGATGAAATAATATTAAGCGATGAGCAAAAACACAAATTTTTATTACAAAAACGCGAACTCATTACCAAACACGCAAAAAATCTTAATAAAATAATGAACGACTACAGCATTTCCACACACGAAAGGGCACTTTATGTTGCTGCTTGTCTCTTAGCACAGCAAGATATTACTGATAAAAATGGCAAAGTTTTAGTAAAAGGCTTAAAAGAAGATGACCTAAGTGGCACAGAAAACGAAAAATTCAGAGATTCTATAAAAATTAAAGAACACATTGAAAAATTCCTACAAAATAAGGACTTACCAGAAGACAAAGTTGCTTTAATGATAAGTGCCTTTAGCAGAATCTCAACTAACGCCCTAAGGGATAGACCAAAAGAGGAAAACCATAAATTTTTAAAAAATATTCTAAAAGATAAAGCTAGTATAAATAAGCAAGTCTTTGTCTATATTTACGAAAATATTTTTAAAGAAATCAATGTGCTTAATAAAAATTCTAAATTCTACGATGTCATGGGTGAGCTTTATAATGAATTTTTAAAATATGCTATGAACGATGGCAAAATGGGTATTGTGCTAACCCCATCTTATGTTACTAAAATGATGGCTAAGATTTTAAATATCAATGAAACTTCGCGTGTAATGGACTTAGCTACAGGCAGTGCTGGGTTTTTAATCTCTAGTATGGATTTAATGATGCAGTGTGCTAAGGCTAACCCTACAAAAAGCATAAAAGAAATCAATCAAAGCATAAAAGAGTTAAAAGCCACCCAACTACTAGGTATAGAGGAAAATACTGATATGTATGCCCTAGCTACTACAAATATGATTTTACGCGGTGATGGCTCATCGCAAATGATTCAAAATGATAGTTTTGATAATGCTTTGGATTCGGTATTAAAAGAATTTAAAGCAGATAGAATCTTGCTTAATCCACCCTTTTCTTATCGCGAAAATGGTATGCCTTTTATACAAAGAGGTTTAGACAATATGCTTCCTTATTCACTAGGTGCTATCATTATCCAAGATTCTGCAGGAAGTGGCAAGGCAGAGGATACAAATAAAGCAATCTTACAAAAACACACTCTACTTGCTAGTATTAAAATGCCAACAGATTTGTTTGAGCCTATGGCTGGAGTGCAAACAAGCATTTATATTTTCCAAGCAGGTATTCCACATGATTTTGAAAAAGTAGTGAAATTTATAGACTTCAGAAACGATGGCTACAAAAGAACAAATAGAAATTTAGCAGAGATAGATAATCCTATACAACGCTATGAGGATATACTACAAATTTATAAAAATGGCTTGAATGCTAAAGTAAAAGCACAATGGAATCTAAAAGAGATTTATATAGAGGACTTTATCAGCGATAAAGGCAATGATTGGAATTTCGACCAGCACAAACGCATAGATACAAAGCCCACACTAGAGGACTTTAAAAAATGCGTAAGCGAGTATCTAGCGTGGGAGGTTAGCAATGTGCTAAAAAATAATGCCAAAGAGGATTTGCGGGGAAAATACTAAGCCCCCGCTTGAGAAAGCTTGAAGAAAATTTCAAGCAAAGCGGGGGCAAATGGCAGGAATTTAGAATCGGCGATTTGTTTGAAAAAATTAAAACAAAGAAGCTTGAATTTAAAGCTCAGGATTTAAAAAATAGACGAGATGAAATTTACAATCTACCAGCATTAACAGCAGGAGTGGAAAATCAAGGTTTAGCCTACTATGTGCCTAGAGAAAATGCCACAATATTAAAAAATGTTATCAGTGTTTCTGCTAATGGAGCAAATACGGGTGTTATGTTTTATCAACCAAATGATTTTACAGTATTGCAAGATAGTTATGCAATAAAGTTTAGATATAAAGAATTGTCGAATTCACAATACTTATTTTTTGTAGCAGCACTTCAAAAATCTATTAGATTTCAGTTTGACTGGTCTAATAAAGCTGGTTGGGAAAAAATAAAAAATAGGTTTATCTCCTTGCCCGTGCTTACAAATGGCGAAATAGCCTTTGAGTATATGGAATCTTATATTAAAGAACTCGAGGCAGAAAGACTAGAAGAACTCGAGGCATATCTCTTAACTACTGGCTTAAAAGATTATAAGCTTACAGAGCAAGAAAAAGTAATTTTGCAAGACTTTGCAAAATTACAAAATGAAAATTCTAAACGGGGGGGGGCATTTAGTAGCCTAGAGGATTATTTACTCTATGGTGGCTCTCTTTTAGATTCTAAGAAACAAAATTTCATCACTCACGCTCTTTCTTGCCTCACACAAAGGGCTTTAAAAAGCCTTGATACTAGCAAATGGCAGGAATTTCCTTTCTATGAAATCTTTATCTATGAAAGAGGAAAGCGTTATAAAAAAGCAGATCATACAAGTGGCAAGATTCCCTATATATCCTCATCAGCATTTAATAACGGCATAGATAACTATGTATCCCCGCCCTCTTATATGAAAATTTATACAAATAAACTCACTCTAGCTAATAGTGGTAGTGTTGGGACTTGCTTTTATCACCCATATAGTTTTGTGGCATCGGATCATTGTATGGTGATATGGCTAAAAGATAAAGAGATGAATACACATATTGCTTTATTTTTGTTGCCTATTTTTGAAAAACTAAAGGATAAACACGATTTTGGTCGAGAAATAAACCACGATAGATTAATGCAAGAAAAATTTTTGTTGCCAATAGATTCCAAGGGAAATCCAGACTTTGCCTTTATGGAATCTTTCATAAAAGAGATTGAGAAAGAGCATTTTTTAAGCCTCATAGAGTATTATCACAAAGAAATGAGTGCCTACAATGAAGTGTTAGAAACTAACGGGGGGGGCATTAAGCTTTAAGCTAGAGGAGTATTTAAGCTTTTATGAAAGCTATAAAACTACACAAGCACATAGCACGCAACTACAATGGCAGGAAGTTAAAACCCTCGATTTATTTAGTGTTAAATCCAATCCACAATTAAATAAAGATAGCTTTGTGTTTAATGAAAATGCGCCATACCCATATTTCACAAGGACTTGCCTTAACAATGGCATATCTGGATATGTGGAGTATTTGGACGAGGAGCATAAAATCAAGGGCGAAGCTATCGCTGTGGGTATGCTTGGTATGCAGTTTTTCTATATGGAAAAAGATTTTTATGCAGGGCAATTTACTAAAAGCATTTATCCAAAATTTACTTACCCATTCAATGCCAAAATAGCCCTGTATTTCATTGCACAGCTTAATAAAAAACAAAGGATATTTCAAGGTGTTTTGGTAAGGGATTTTGAAAAAACCTTTTATAAACAAAGTGTGCTTTTGCCCCTTTATCCAAATGGCGAAATAGCCTTTGAGTATATAGAATCTTTTATAAAAGCCCTGCAAAAAGAAGCGATAAAAAATGTAAATATATGGAATGAGAAAAAGATAGCCATTGCTAAAGAAATAGCTAGAGATTAGATATAGCATTATTTGCCTTGCCTATTTATACAGTGCTACAAAATTGCTAAAATTATACTACAAAATACACCAAACTTACATTAGTACGTCTAGGCTTTGTATGTGAAACTTAAATGTTTGCAAACTAAGATAAAATAAATTAATGTATAATTCATTATTATATTTCGCAAAGGATATATTTTGGCTACACATAGCACAGAGCAGAGTTTGGAATTCAAAAAAGCCCATTTTTTAGAATCTCTTAAAGGCAAATCCTCATCTTACAAGCGTTATACAAAGTCGCCTTTGCGTTATGGTGGCGGCAAGTCTCTAGCTGTAGGGCTTATCATCGAGCATTTCCCAAATGATATAAAGCGAGTAGTTAGCCCATTTTTAGGTGGCGGTAGTGTGGAAGTAGCCTCTGCTTTGGAGCTAGATTTAGAAGTGAGAGCCTTTGATGTGTTTGATATTTTGGTGAATTTCTGGCAGGTTTTGCTAAAAGATTCTAAGGCTTTATACGAATCTTTACTCAAGCTAGAACCCACACAAGAGAGCTATAAAATCATCAAAGAGGAATTATCAGCCTTTTGGAACGAGAGGCATAAAAATCTTGCAAATAAACCACAAATAAATTTAGATCCTCTTACTTTAGCAAGGGATTATTATTTTAATTTTAATCTAAGTTATGGACCCGGATTTTTAGGCTGGATGAGTAAGATTTACGAGGATAAGAGTAAGTATTTAAAGGCATTAGAAAAATTACAATACTTTAGAAATGCTAAAAATTTAAAGGTAGAATGTGCGAGTTTTGAATACGTCTTTAAGAAATTTTCAGATGACTTTTTCTATCTTGATCCGCCTTATTTTTTAGAGGGCGATTCTAAGATGTTTAAGGGAATTTATCCTATGCGAAATTTTCCCATTCATCACAATGCTTTTAATCACGAGCTTTTAAGTGAGCTACTTAAAAATCACAAAGGTAAATTTATCCTAAGTTATAATGACTGTGATTTTGTGCGAGAGGCGTATAAAGACTTTAAAATTTTAGAGCCTTCTTGGCAATACACAATGGGGCAAGGCGAAACAAGGATAGGCAAAAATAGAATGCAACAAAAAGTAGATAATATCAAAAAATCTCACGAGCTTTTAATTATAAAAGATTAACAAAACCCCAAAAAGCTTTAGGGTTTAATCCCTAAAACTTTTTCTTATTAACATCTTCAAGTATATCAGAAGCTATATTAT
>NZ_CALUTC010000022.1 GCF_944323605.1 uncultured Campylobacter sp. | reverse complement strand
AAGCCTATTAAATCAAGACTTTCGTTTTGATTAGGAGGAAGTATAAAGCTATCATCTAGTTTAAGCCCTAAGATATGTAAAAAATCTTTTATCAAATCTCCCTCATAAAATTCATTTTTATCAAAGAGTTTTACTATGAGATTTTCTTTACCAAAAGTGTTTAGATAGTTTGATACAGCTTGCTTATAGTTAAAAAATATATTTTTATCAAAAAATATATTATTACTATTATTATTAGCTGGTGTTTTGTATTCAGGATGATGTCCATGTTTTATGTTTTGAGAAGAAACAGAAACCATTGAGTCAGCTTGATTTCTAAGGTAAATTATAATTTTTATCTCTGTAAAACCAAGTTTTTTCAGCATTTCTTTTAGAATTTTTACACTTTTTTCCCTGTTTGAGCGAAGAGAAAACCCCTCTGATGAAAAGATAAATATTTTATTTGGATTTTCATTTATCTCTTTTTTAAAAGCTTTAAAAACCCAATTATCCTCATAGTTTAATTTAATATCCTCATGAGCATCAGCCAAATAATTTAAAGTATTTACAAAGGGTAAATGTTGGTTATTAAATGTAGCACTTTTAGCAAATACAAAGCCTTTTTCTTTTAAAATTTCATAATTTTTAGCCATAAAATTTTGTATAGTAGTAGTGCCTGTTTTGTGTTTTCCTATATGCACGTAAGCTGTCATTACCGTCCTTAATAAAAATATACTTCACCATATATTTTTACAAAAAAAAAAAAAACAGATTCTAAATTTTTAAGTATATTTCAATATTATTTTCTTAAAAAATATTTAAATTAAGCAAATATTAATGTAAAACAAATATAATTCCCATTTACACAATAAATTTGGCAAAAGGATACAGTATGACAAAGACAGTTAAGCCAAGTGAAATTCAAAGAGAATGGGTAGTCTTAGATGCTGAAGGTAAAGTTTTTGGTAGGCTTTTGACAGAAGTAGCTATCATATTAAGAGGTAAAAATAAGCCTTATTATACTTCAAATGTCGATTGTGGCGATTATGTAATCATCATAAATGCTTCTAAGGCAAGTTTTACAGGAGCTAACAAAGCTGAAGACAAGCTTTATCACAGACATTCAGGTTATTTTGGTAGCACAAAAAGTGAAAAATTTGGTGATTTGCTTAGCAAAAATCCAGCAAAATTATATAAACTAGCTCTAAGGGGTATGCTTCCAAAAACAACTCTTGGAAGGGCTATGTTAAAAAAATTAAAAGTTTATGCAGGTAGCGAACACCCTCATACAGCACAAATAGCTAGAAAAGGATAAATATGGCTAAAGCAACAACTATATACGCAACAGGAAAAAGAAAAACAGCTATAGCAAAGGTTTGGCTTAAGGCTGGTTCAGGCAAGATTATAGTAAATGATATGGACTTAAATACTTGGCTTGGCGGACACGAAGCTATCAAACTTAAAGTCATACAACCGCTTTTAGTAACAAAGCAAGAAAGACTTATGGATATAAGAGCAAAGACTTTAGGCGGTGGATACAGTGCTCAAGCTGAAGCTTTGAGACACGGTATATCAAAAGCACTTGCTAGTATGGACAGTGAATTTAGAGCAGCCTTGAAACCTCAAGGTTTATTAACAAGAGACAGTAGAGTTGTCGAACGTAAAAAATACGGTCGCAGAAAAGCAAGAAGAAGCCCTCAATTCTCTAAAAGATAAGAATATACGAGAGTTTTTATACCTCTTGTATGTTTATTTCATTTTCAAGGCAAAACACTATAAAAGCTCTTATTGTTTTGCCTTGAAGCAAAGATGATACGGCATTTTTATAAAAATTAACCTGTTCTAAATTTTTTTCTAATTCATTTTTAGAGCTTTTGTAGTCGAATATAAAAGCCTCTTTTTCATCTACAGCTAATAAATCTAGCTGTCTTAATTCTTTATCAAAGACAAATTTTTGCTCCCTAAAAAGTTTTTTTCCTTTTAAAAGCTCTTTAAAAGTGGTATCGTTTTTTAGCATTTCACATCTTTTTTTTATGCCATAAAAAGCAAAATCATCTAAATAGTGATGAAATTTATTTTTTAATCTCTGATAAATAAAAGTATCATCGCTGCTTGAAAAATTTATAAATTCTAAAGCATAGTGCAAAGCCATTCCAAAATATGTTTCTTTTGTGTTTTTGTTTATAAGCTTTTCTTCTTGTGTCGGTAGTTTTACAAAAGCTTGTAAGGCTTCTTCTTTTGTAAATTCTTGTCTTAAATCTTGCTCTTTTTCTTTTTTGTTTAATACACCCTTTTGCATTTCTTGTAATGGCAATATAAAGAGTTGAGAAGCCCTTGGAATTTTTTCATCTTTTCTTTCTCTTTTTATTATGATTAAATTTTCACAAGCCCTTGTAAAAGCTACATAAAGCTTATTAAGGTCATCAAGCCTTTGTAAAAAGTCGTGCTTTTCTCTAAAAGCTTTGTATTTTGGCTCTCCTGCAAAGGCTCGAAGGTCATTTCTAAATTCTAATTCGAAGCCTTTTTTTATATCGTATTCTAAAATCGCATTTTTATTTCTACCGCTACTTATAGAATCTATTAGTATCACAGTTTTAAATTCTAAGCCTTTTGATTTATGCACCGTCATAACACTTATGCCAAAGCTTTGTTCGGTTTGTATTTTTAACTCACAAGGATTAAACAAAAGCTCTAAAAAATTCTCCTTAGATGAGGCGTATTCTATGAATTGTAGCAAGGACATATCGCTTAAATCAAGTTTTAGTTTTTGTGCTAAATAAAATAATGTCTGCATAGGACTTTTAGACATATCTATTTTTAGTCTAGTAAAATTTTCAAAGCCCAATGCCCTAAGCTCTTCAGCATAAAATTCGTCTCCAAAGATACAGTATTTAGCAAATTCAAGCAAGGCAAAAACTATTGATTTCTTTTCTAGCTCTATATTGCTTTGCGTGAAAGCTTGAATTCCTTTTTCTTTTAGAAAAAATACCAAATCATCAGCATCTTCATTTTTCCAGCACAATACGCAAATTTCATTTAGTTTTACATTTTTTTCCTGCAATATAAGCACTTGTTTTAAAATTTCTTCAAAAATGCTATCTTTTATAGCAATATCATCTTGTTCAAGCTTTGATATTACGCTTACAAAACCGCCACAACCAGCCATACATTTTTGTGGGTAAAAATCCTGTCCAAAGTCCTCATAAGCCTTTGAAAATACATCATTTACAAAGCTTACTATTTCTTGTTTGCTTCTGTAGTTTGTGTCTAAAATTTGTTTTTTGATTTGCTTAAAATCGCTTTGCAACAGATCAAATAGCTCTTTTTGGGTATTTCTAAATTTATAAATGCTTTGCTTTTTATCTCCGACATAAAAAAAGCTCCTAAAATCTTTCACACCCTTGCCGGAAACAAGCTCTGATATTATAGGTTTTAGTATTTTGTATTGCAAGATATTTGTATCTTGAAATTCATCTATAAGCAAGTGTGAAATTTTAGAATCTAGCCTAAAATATATCATTTCTTTGTCTATATTTTGAGTGAGTTCTAACGCCTTTGTGCTTATATCGTTAAAGCTTAATGTATTTTTGTCCCTGTTTATATCATCTTTGGTTTTTGAATAAATATCTAAAAAACTAAGCAAGGTGTTTATTTTTATTTTATAAACCTTTAAACAGTATTCATTTATCTCTTTTATAAGAGCTTCTCTTAAATTTATAAATTTTTCATCTTCTAATACAGTTTTAAAATATTTTTTGTTGGTGTCATTTATTAAAGGCTTTTCGCAAAGCTTTTTTAAATTTTTGCTTACATCATCAATATCAAAATTTGCTTTATAATTTTTATTTTCTACCTTGTCTAAAGCATAGTTTTTCAGCTTGTCATAAGCATTTTGTATGTTTTTTATATCCAAGCTTTCTTTTTCATCATAGCTTTTTAAGTCGCAGGAATTTTTATATAAAAAATCTAGATTTTCAAAGAAAGATGCTTTGCTTTCGTTTGTGCTTATTATGTGCTTAGCTAAGTCTTTTATCTTTTTGTTTCCAAGTCTTTTTATGAAAATATCTTTTATATCCTCTTCTTCTTGCGTGATGTTAAAATCACTCATAAGACCTAAATTTAAAGCAAAAACTCTAACTATTTGCGTAAAAAAGCTATCAAAGGTTTGAATTTTAAGCTTACTTCTTAAAAATTTTTCTTTATATTTATCTCTTAAAAAGCATAATTCTTGCTTTTCTTTTCCTAATATCAGGCAAAGTTCGTTTAAATGTGCTTCAAATCCTTGTTTATCAAAATTTAAAAATGTATCTATAACCCTTCTTTTCATTTCATTTGCGGCTTTTTTTGTAAAGGTTATAGCTAGAATTTCATCTATCTTAGCACCCATTAAAACCAAAGATACAAAACGTAGGCTTAAAGCAAAGGTTTTTCCACTTCCAGCACTAGCTTCAAGAGCCAAAAAGGCTTCAAAATTTGACTTCATTTTAAATTCTTTTCATATATGCTTTTATAAGGACAGCTTTTATTTGTTTCATTTTCAAAACAAATTTCTTTGTCAATATCATCTAAAAGAGATAAAAAAAGCTCTTTTAGTGCTTGTAAATTTTTACTATCCTCCTCTTTAAAAGACATACTATCTTTTAAATCATAGTAAAAAGCCGTAGCGTTTTCATCATACAAGGCTTTATAAAAAGCTAATTGATATGAATCTTTTTCTATTTTTCCGCTTTTATAGTCTATTATACATTTTTCATCTTTGTTTGCATCGATTCTATCGATTCTTCCTTGCAATTTTATTTCGTATTTTTTTTCGTCTTTGTTTAAAAATATGCTTTTTTGAAGTTCTTTTTCTATAAATAAAACCTTAAAACCTTCCCTAAAATGCTTGTTTTCATTGAGTTCAAAGGTGCGGAGTTTTAATTTAAACAATTCAAGCTCTAATTTGCATATACCATCTTGTATTTTTTCGTCAAGTAAGCTTGAAAATTCACTTAAAACAAAAGCATTTTTTTGCTTGCTGTAGTAAATATTTAGCATTTCGTGTATAAAATTTCCAAACTGCGTGTTTAAGCTTTTTGGATTCAAAGCCCTAGCTTCTTGTAAATTTCTTATGTATCTGTAATAATAAGTTCTTTTGTGATATAAAAATGAGTTAAGCCTACTATGAGATAAAGGATTTTCAAAGATATTGTGCTTTAATATCGGTGCTTGTAGTGGTTTTAAATCCGGGTGAAAAGCACCGTATTTTTTAAATGCGTTTAGGTAGCTTTGTGTATTTTTTTGTCCGTATTCGCTTTTTAAGCCAAGTTCATCTAAAAAACGCGACCTTATTTTTTCCTCATTTTCTACAAAAGAAATAGATACTTTTTTAGCCTTTTTAAATAAATTTTCATAGTAAAATCTTTGTAAATTTTCCCTTCTATCATAAGATATTAGACCAGATTTGCTTCTTATTTCATTATTTAAAAAAAGCTCATTTATGCTTCTTTTGGGTATGAAATCATCATTAAAATCAAGCACAATAACAGCTTCATATTCCATAGACCTACTTTCTAAAATCCCCATAACGGTTACATCAGAACCACCAAGTAAGCTTAAATTTATGCTAGAGATTTTACTTAAAAATAAGTGCATAAGCTCTTTTAAGCTCAATTTTTTAAAATGCTCATCTTGCAAAAAGGATCTTATAAGATTAAGTTCTATTTCTATGAAATTTTTAAGTTCAGTATTTTCATCTTCTAAAAGCTTATTTATGAAATTTTCGAAAAAATCATACTCAAATTTTTCTCTAAATTTAGATTTAAATAATGAAAATTCTTCTAAATTTAGATATTTTAAGGAGGAATTATGTATATCAAAAATTTTATTTTTTGTTTCAAAATATGTCTTATCGTCATCAAAGATAAATTCAGCTTCAAGAGCTTGTATAAGCGTTTTTAACTTTCTGTAAAATAAGGTTTCTTTGATGTTTTTGCCACTTGCGTAATTAAGTGTATTGTTATAATCATATAGCCTCAAAAATTCGCAAAAACTTTCATCAGGCGTTATAACAGCTATATTTTTAGCAGCTATACCGTCTTTTATAAAGCTTGATATTTCATCAAGCACAAAGACAGCTTGTAAGCTTCTAAATTCAAAGGCTTGGCATTTTATTTGTAGATTGTTTTCTTTTATTTTTTCTTTTATTAGGATTTTTTTATCAAAAAAATCTACCTCATAATGATATGAAATTTTTAATTCACAATTTTTAAGAAAACTAAGCTCTTGTAAATACGATATGTTAAATTTGCTCGTGTCAAAGCTTATTATTAGTTTTTTGTGTTTGGAAATTTTTTCTAAGACTTCTAGTTCAAAAGTGGATAAAAATCCACCAAGTTCAAAACAAATTTCATCATAAGCATCTAAGAATTTATAATCTATATCATACGAAAGAGGCAGAGATATATCATCGTATAATCCTTTTTCCTCTAACAATGCTAGATAGTTTTTTAAAAGCTCGTCCAAAATTTCTAAATGCTCATCATACTGTGCGTAATAATCCCTACACATAAGATCAGAAATCTTTTTTCTTTCTAGCGATAATTCTTTAAAAAAAGAAAAAAGGTATTCTTTGTTTTTTAAAAAGGTAAAAAAATTTTCATTTATTTTAAGCTCTTTGCTTTTGTGAGTCTTCTCACAAGCTATATGCATAATAATAGAGCTTTCATATTCACTAGCTTTTATTTTATTAGACGGTTCGTATAGTAAATTTAAGAAAAAATCCTCTACACAAAGTATTTTATCAAAGGTCAAGCTGTTTTCAAGTTTTAGGTAGTATTCTCTTACCTTTCTGTTTGTAGGAAAGATTATTATCTTAGACATCTGTTTTTTGTGTGTTTAAATCAAAGTTAAAAAACCCTACATTGTCATCATCTAATTCTATTTTTAGCTTTAGTTGCCATCTGCCTTTGCTAAGATCTTTTAATTCTACATAAAAGCTATTATCATCTATAAAAACGGCTTGTAAGTTGGCATTTTCATCGCTTGTGTGAGGTCTTGTTAAAAGAGCGGTTATCTTTGCTTGTTTAAGATTTGTGCATTTATTGACCAAACAAAGTAGTTTAAAATTCATATTGTTTTCTGGCATAAACACTAGTCTATCTTTTTTATCTTTGAAGCTGTATTTTGGATTTTCGTATGAGAGAGTGTAATTTTTACTGAAATTTTCTTGTTTTTTTTCTATTTCTTCGTAATTATATTTTACATTCTGATATTTATCAAAATAAAATTCATCTTCATAAACTGGGTAATTTGTAGAAAATATTATAGTTGCTATACAAGCACAAACTATAGCAAATATAGATATTAATATACCATAAGGCCAAAAGGTTTTATTTTTGCTTTGCACTTTTTTTCCTTTTTATTTTTCTTTGCACATAAAATAATATAGCAAAACATATAAAACCATAGATTAAAATTCTCATTAAATTTAAGGTGTCTCTATTTGCACTTCCTATGGAGCTTTCAAGCTTTATATTAAAATACGAAGCTATTTGATCAGCTATTTCAGCATAACCATTTAACATAGAAGCATTGTATATATCTTTTCCTTTTGGAGAACCTAATATAGGTATTATAAAAGTGTTTAGCACCTCATCTTTATCAAAGAAAGCTAGTGCCTCTTTACTTGCTAGTATATCAACCTTGTGTGAGCTTTTTGATAGGGCGAGTAATACATACGGTTTGTTTAACTCATCTTGCTTTTTTTCAATCTCTTCAAAACTGGTTTCATCTCCTAGTGCTAAAGCTACATAAATGCCGGTTTTATCCAACAATTCACTACCTATTTCATTAAGCTTTGAAACAAGCATAGGATTTAGGGTATTATTTTCATTTAGTATAACATTGCATTGAGAGAAAGATATAAACAAAAAGGCAGCAAGAATGCCGCCTTTAAAAAGTGCTTTCATTAGCCTATGGTAAGATGATTCGCAGTTAAAACTGCCCAAGCACAAACTACAGCCGATACAATCAAACCTGCTAATATTAGATATTCTAAAGTCTTGCTCATTTTGCACCCTTTATTATTACATGTTCATCTCTACTTGATCCAAATTCCTTAATACCTAAAGCATTTTCTAGTGTATAAGGGTTTTGCATTACTTCGTTTTGTGCCTTAACACCCCAAATGGTAAGTCCTACAAGTATAGCTATCAGCAAAACTGTAGCTATTAGCATACCAGTAACCCCAGATAAAGAAAAGACGCATCTATTAGTATTTTCCATCATTCACCCCTTGAAAGAGATATTATGTATTCTCCAACAGCTTGTTTTTGAATATCATTTAAAAGACCATTGTTAAAAGATGGCATAGCACCTATAGCACCTGTTTTTCCTTTATTTAATACTTCCACTACAAAATCGGCTGAACCATATTTTGTTAAATCAGGAGCCATAACTTGACCATCCATAACTCCAGTGCCATCTTCTCCGTGGCAAGTTACACAAGTAGCAAAAACTTCCTTACCACGAGCTACTAAATTTTCATTAGCTGTTTTCTTAATAGCTGATATTTCCTTGGCTACATATGCAGCAACCGCTGGTATATCTTCTTCAGCTACACCTAATTCTGTTGCAGGTAACATTTCTCCCATAAGATAGTTCATACCTTTAGAACCTTTTTTAAGAGCATCTACTATACCTTCTTCAGAACCCCATATATTTAAATTTTGAGCCTTGCCGTCTATCCCATCAGCTGTTATACCATGACAAGTAGAGCATTGAACTAGAAATAAATTCTGCCCCATTTTTACTATATCTTCTTTAGATAAATTTTGGAATTTCTCTTGGAATTTCGCATTATGGTTTTGCACTTCTTTATTGTATTCGCCTATTTGTGAATACGAATTTAAAGGATATCCCCATAAAAAATACCAAATAGCCCAAACTATAGTTATAAAAAATATCACAGCCCAGCCAATAGGCAAAGGATTTGTGTATTCTTTTATATTATCCCACTCGTGATCAGCGAGTGCAGCTTCTCCTTTTTTCTCTTTCATCTGCTTAAACATTCTACCAACAACCACTAAGGTTATAAGTATAATGAGAATAGCACCGATTAAAGATAAAAGATTTATGTTATCTTCTAAATTTAGCCATTGCATAGCTTCTTCTCCTTATTTCTTTTCTAAGACTGTATCATTAATATCATCTTTTAGAGCTAAATCGGCATATTTTTCATAATTCCTTTCGCCCAATTTTTCTCTTCTGTATAGATGAAACCAATAAGCATAAAGAACTATCACTAAAAAAAGCACAAGGAAGAAAAAGCCATATCCTTGAAATGTAGCCCATTCCTCCCTGCTTATAGAATTCAGAAATTTAGCGATACTTTCCATATTTTCTTACTTTAAACTTTGTAAATAAGCTATCAAGGCTACTATTTCTTTAATCTCGCCTCTTTCAAAAGCAGCTTTTACTTCCTCATTTTTCATTTGAGAAACTATAGCTTCTGCTTCAGCCTTTACATCAGCTTGTGCTTCTTCCCAAGATCCAAGCTTAGTTGAACCTTCTATATCGTAAGGCACACTAAATACCTTTTTAACTGTTACAGCTTCAGCATAAGCTGTTTCAATATCTGCATTTTTGCTAAACATATGTTTGTATGCAGGCATTATAGAGGTAGGAACAACGGAAGTTGGATCCCACATATGATTCTCGTGCCAGTCAGGAGTTTTATAGTTTCCTACACGAGCTAAATCAGGTCCTGTTCTTTTTGAACCCCAAAGAAAAGGTCTATCATACGCAAATTCGCCACTTACAGAATACATACCATATCTATCAGTTTCTGATTTAAAAGGACGTATTAGCTGCGAATGACAAGCATTACAGCTTTCTTGTATATATATATGACGACCAGCAAGTTGCAAAACTGTGTAAGGTTTTTTGCTTTCAACAGGTCTAGCATTATCAGCAAAGCTAGGCAAAACTTCTATCACACCAGCATAAGCTATGACTACAAAAACCGCCACAGCAAAAAAGAATGGATTTTTCTCTAACCAACTAAACATTTTTCCTCCTTAAGCTGCCATAGGCGAAGCATTGCTAGGTTCTTTGTCAAGTTTTCTACCAGCAACGACTGATTTATAAATATTATAAGTGAACATAAAGAAACCTACAAGATATAGTAAGCCACCTATAGCTCTAATCCAATAATAAGGAATTATAGCATCAACAGTATCTATGAAGCTGTATAGAAGATTTCCATACTCATCAGTAGCTCTCCACATCATACCTTGTGTGATACCTGCTATCCACATAGATGAAAAATAAAGCACTATACCTGTAGTTTGTATCCAAAATTGTGCTTCCATTAAGGATTTGCTATAAAGCTCTCTTTTAAAAATTCTAGGTGTCATATGATATAGTGCAGCCATAGTCATAAAACCTACCCAGCCAAGTGTTCCATCATGCACGTGTCCTGGTATCCAATCTGTAAAGTGAGCCAAGGCATTTACTGATTTTATAGATAAAATAGGACCTTCTAATGTAGAGAACATATAAAAAGTCGATGCAAGTATCATAAATTTAATCAAAGGACTTTCTCTTACTTGTTCCCATTCCCCTTTCATAGTTAGAAGTATGTTGATAGCAGAACCCCAAGAAGGTAAGATAAGAACTACAGAGAAAACTGAACCCATAGTTTGCATCCAATCAGGAACGGTTGAATAAATAAGGTGGTGACCTCCAGCCCAAAGATAAACAAACATTAATCCCCAGAATGAGAATAATGAAAGTTTGTAAGAGAATATAGGCTGACCGCTTTCTTTTGGTAGAAAATAATAAATTTGAGCGATTATTGCAACCGTGAATACAAATGCAACCGCATTATGTCCATACCACCATTGCACTAGTGCATCATTTGTCCCAGCATACATAGAAACACTATGCCACCAATCACCCATACCACTTACAAATTTTGTAGGCACAGCCATATTGTTAAACAAGTAAAGCATAGCAACACCAAGAAAAGTAGCTATAAAATACCATATAGATATATAAAGTGTTTTTTCTCGGCGGATTCCAATGAGTCCAAAAATGCTAACTCCCCATAAAACCCAAACTAAAACAACTATAATATCTAAAGGCCATTCAAGCTCTGCATATTCTTTTGAAGTAGAAACACCGGCAAAAAGAGTTACAACGGCTATAACCATTAATAAAATATAAAGCCAAAAATGCAGTCTTCCAACAAACATTAAAAAGCCAGATTCAGCCATACTAACCTTTAGAACTCTTTGTCCTATGTAATACCAACTAGCCCAAATACCAGAAAGCATAAAACCAAAAATCACACCTGAAGTATGAAGAGGTCTAAGTCTAGAAAAGGTGCCATACTCGCCAGCTAAATAATTAAGATCCGGATACGCCATTTGAAACGCTATCAGAGTCCCTATAGCCATACCAACTATACCGAATATAATGGTAGCGACCATAAAATATTTAGCAACCGTATAATCGTAATTTAATGCATTACTTGGGTGCATCGCTTCTCCTTGAAGTTTTAATAAATATTGACATTTTAAACTTATTTTCTTTTATTTTTTCTTAAATTTAATAAATTTGTAAATGTATAGTTAATAATTTGCATAAAATGTTTCGTAAAAAATTTAAGTGCTAATAATAAAAGTAACACACTAAAATAATATTTATAGCGATGAGCAAGTTTTTAAAGAAGATTTAGTTTTTATAAGCTGTGTAAATTCGTCTTTAAATTCTGGTATATAAGCATACCCGCTTAATTTGTCTATAATTATACAAACATTTTGAGAATTTGTGTTTGTTAGTTTTATAATACAGTCTTCATCTTTATTAATGAGTATCTTATCAAATTTTCTTTTAGATGTCCTTAGCGGCGAATAAAGCCTACCGTTTTCATCAAAAATTATTCTAGTATATGATGAACAAGAGCCTACAAATTTTATGGAATTTACTCCATAGCTTTTTTCTATGTTGAAATTTTTAGATGCTCTTTCATCATCTTTGCTTATAACCCCGCTTTGACCAGAATTCATAAGTTTATTTGAATTTAGTATATTAAGTGCTATTTCTCTATCTAGATTTATATTTGTTTTTCCTATATTTGCATTACCGTCTCCATTTTTATCTAAAAATATTGTGTAAGTTTGTTCGTTGTTTGTAGCTGATTTTGATCTTATAAAATAAAGTTGCCACCTAGCTTTAAACCACTCGTCTTTTGTAGCTAGGATAAAATCTGAATTTCTAAATGAATTTTGCATTAAAGCTATACTTCTTACATAGTTTAAGTCATTTAAGATTTGTTCTGCTGCAAGAAAAATTCTATTATCATTTTTTGGTTGAAATTTGGCTATAGATAGAATAAGTGAGATGATTAATACAACAAAGGTAAGCTCTAAGATAGAAAATGCTTTTTTCATTATGGATATTTTATCCTGTAGTATTCTTTTAATGGACCAAATGAAAGCACTATATCGCCTCTTTTAGTGCTTTTTTGTAGCAGTAGTTTTGAATTAGACGAAATTCCATAAAATTTTAACCTAAGCTGCATAGCTTTATTTGTTTTTATAGCGTAAATACCGTGTTTTTTAAGCTCTAGTGCTAGTTCTTTTGCACCGTGGTAATTGTATGCAAAATGTCTGCTAGGATTTTTAAGATATGAGTAAAGCAAGGGATTAAATATAAGCACCAGATAAAAAAGCAATAAAAATATAAAGGCACATTGTATAAGCACATTGTATTTTAAGCGAAATTTAGGCAGTCTAACCCTATAAGATGACATAAAAGTGCTTACAAGTAAAGGCGTGCTAATAACGCAAAAAGGTAGAAAATCATCTAAATAAACTTTTTGCCTTATTGACAATAAAGAACAGAATATAAAAGTAACTGACATTATAAACCAGAGCAAAGGTTTATCTTCTTTTAAAAACAACCTATAAATAACATAAAAAAAATACACAAAAACTAAGGGAGAAAAACACGCAGCAAATATTCCTAAAGTATCTAAAAAGAATCCATAAGGTCTGCCACTCGTATCAAAACCATAAAAAGAAAAAGAAAGAGAAAATAAAAGCAAAGATAGCCAAAAAAGCAAATAATCCTTTTTATAAAGTGAAAAAAAGAAAAAGGCTAAAAATAAGATCAAAAAAGACTTATCTATAAAAAGAGCAAGTATAAAGAAAATGTAAAAAAGTATTTTTCGTTTATATTCATAAGCACAAAGTATAAGCAAGGATATAAATATAACCAAAGAGGCTTCATTGACTATGAGAGCACTAGCTACGGTTCCAGGTAGTAAGACAAATAAAAGCAGAGAAAAAAATGCGTCTTTTTTATTTTTTGTAAGTTTTAAAGCTAAGATAAAAAGTAAAATACAAGACAAAAAATGAAGCAAAAGTATAGGAGTTCTTAGTGCTAAATCATTTTGTCCAAAAAGATAAACAAAGCTTTGCAACAAATACCATAGTGCAGTTTTCTCGTCTGAAAAGAAAATTTTAGCCTCATCCTCGCTTATGCTTAAGGTGCTAACACCGTATAATAATGCTAAAAAGTCTAGGCATAAAAGCAAAAAGCTTGCTAGTTCAACTTTGTATCTCATAAGGATATTTTATAGAATTTAAACTTAAACCTCTAAATCTACAAATCTTTTTTTATAGAAAGGATTAGAAATATTTACTGAAGCTATATTAGAAAATATT
>NZ_CALUTC010000021.1 GCF_944323605.1 uncultured Campylobacter sp. | reverse complement strand
TATTCTAGGCATAAATACATCTTCTTTTATATTTAATTCTTTGTATAGTTTTTTTGTATTTAGTTTTTTATTTATTAAGTCTTGTTCTTTTAGTCTTATATCCAGCTCACTTACAGGAGGCAACAAATTTAAATTTTGAGAAATGTATTTAAAAGGCAAAGGTAGATTATCTACATTTTGTCCTAGAGATTTTTTTATATCTTTGTATAAGGATATGAACTCTTCATTATTATTTTCGGCCTGCAAGGAGTATTCTATAAATTTTAAAGCTTTATTTGTATTGTTTTGAAACAAAGCTATTTTAGCCGCTATATAGCTTATATAAGGGTATTTTGGAGAGGCAGCATTGAGGTATTGATCAAAAGTTTTTTCGTAAGTCAGTATTTTACCATATAATTTACGAAGTAAAATAGATAAAAATTCTTCTTTTCTTTCAGTTAAAACTATCTTTAGGTATCTATCAGCTCTTTGAATTTCAAGATATTTTATGAGTGTATCAACTATCATTATCCTATAAGCAGAATTGGCATAATCATAACACAAAGCTTTGTTTAATACATCAAGTTTTTCTGTAATGGAAGCATTAAGCTGATTTAATAAGTTAAAATAAATAACACAAGATGCCGCTTTTTGCAGAGGGTGAGTCATAATTCTATCGAAGTAATATTTTATAGCGTCGCAATTTTCTTTAGATGTGAAATAATTATAAAAATTTATTGCTTTTATCTTTCCAACATGTATAGCAAGAGAAGCATATCCAGAGATTGCAGTATATATTAGTATAGAAGATTTTGATAATAAATAATTGTCAAAAAATACTTTTTGCATTTCATTTAAATTTTCTGTATAAAAATCTTCGGAGCTAAACAAGGTATCTTTAGGGAGTTTTGCACTAAAGTATTTTTTAATAATTGAAACCGTATCTTTATCTGGAGAGAATAAAATAATTTTTTTATTCTCTTTTATGTTTTTTTCTATGAAATGACATACTATTTCTACTGGAAAGTTTCTTGAGAATACAATAGGATCAAAGCAAAATTCTCTAAGGTACTGTTCATATACTCCATCTCCATTTCTTATATGTATAGCTATAAAATCTCCTATTTTTTGCATTTTTTCGTCTATATATTTCATTATATTTTTGTATTTTTCTTTAAAAGGAAATTCCTTGAAAATTTTAGGGATATTTTCAAAATAATCTTTTTCGTCTAAGTCTTTCAAAACAGTACTATTGATAAACCAACCATTTCCTATTACATATCCATAATATTTTTCATATGGCTTTTGATATAATTCATCAAAACTTTTAAATGTAAATAATTCTGAATGTAACATACCTTTTTTATTATATGAATGTTCTTCTAAAAAAGATTCTTCAAAAATTTCTTCTTGAGTATCCACTAAACATCCACCAGGGAGATCTAATTTACCCCAAGTAAAACCAAATTTAAAGCCAGTTTTCTTAGCTAAATACATCGCTGTTATAAGAGCATGCATTCTGGCTCCAAATGCATCAATTCTACTAGCAATTAATATACCCTTATATTTTCTTTTAAAGGCTTGAATATTTGTTATGTTTTTTATATTAGGATAATGCAGTTTAAAATTGGTGGTTTTGTACTCCTCATTTAAATGCAATACAAGTTCGTTTTTTTCATCTGCTAGGAAGCATTTTTTATCTATTCGATTAAAATTCGTATCATCAAGATATTCAAAAGATATAATTTCTATGTCTTTGTCATTAACTTCTGTATTAAATATTATTTTTAAACATTCTATATCATGCTCTTCGCTTATTTTTATATCTATAAAAGAATATTGTTTATTTATATATACATTTACTTCTTCTAAATCATTTTTTTTCCATATAAAACTTGTCTCTCTTTCGCAAAAATACATAAAACTCCTTTATTGTTTTAATTTTTTATCCTTAAATTTTTTAACTATGCTATATGCCTCAAATGGGAATTTGATAAGGTCAGCCCCATTTGTTTTTTATATGCTTTTATCAAGACTTGTCTAGCTGATAGGAAAGCGATTCTTTAAGATTCGTCTATTTCTAATATATAGCATATTTCTTTTTCATTATTTAGCACTTTTTCTCCCTCTTCCACTCTTTATATACTTTACTTACTCTAAATAAAAAAGTAAAAGGATGTTTTACAAGTAAATTTCCTAGTCTGTAAGTAAGTTGATTATTTTTTATCTTTAAGGCTTCTTTATAATCAGAGTAGTAGTTATGTAAAGGTTCAGGTCTTATACTAGCATTAGAAAATGCTAGTAAAGAATTTAACATCTTTGATATAAAGTGCATTAGATATATACAAGGTAAGCTAAAAGGTAAAATAAAAATCTTAGCTTTATTATTTTTTATAGATAAAATTTCTTGTCCTAGTCTATATGATAAATGAGATTGAATTTGTTTTTTTGCTCCATCTTTAAGAGGATTACTTAAATTTTTATATAAAATTTCCTCATAAAAAGGTGTCTTTCTAGCGTATGACCACCATATATCTGCTTTTTCTATAAAAATAGAAGTCCACGGCTTTTCTGTAAATTCATAGTGAATTATGACCGGATCTTTTTTTGCTTCTTCATACATATCATAAACATCTTTGGGGAGAAAAGTGTGTAAGTTTTTAAAATAAACTTCGCATTGATATAGATTATATTTAGTATGTAAAATTTTAGTCTTATCTGCAAATAAGGAATTTAATACACATTGATCAACCATAATAGGCTTTTTTAACTCTCTTAACTTTTCTAAACAAAGCCCTAAAAAGTCCACACTACTGCATTTTTTTATATTAAAAAGTAAAACTCCACCACCAAAATACTTAGCTTTATCTTTTAATCCTAATTTGTTTGATATATATTCATTTATATCCACGTCTAAGACAAAATCAAAATTTTTGATATGTCCAGTAATTATAGTATCTTGTATTACACCTAAAAATTTATCCTCTAAGTTTGTATCAAACAAGTCTTTTAAATCTTTTAGGACAATGGTATCTGCATCTATATAAAGTGTTTTTTCATAGTTTTTAAATAGTTTTGGTATAAAAAACCTAAAATATGTCTCAGCTTTCCAATGATGTAGCAAATACTTACTAAAATCTACAATATTTGCAAATAAATAAATATCTACAAATCTTATTGAAAAATTATTCAAATCACTTATCATAGATAGAAGTTTTTTCATATGAACTGTGTTTATATTATTGTTATGAAGTATGACTATATCATAATTCGTGTTTGTATCTGAGTTATCTATAATCGATCTTAATAATACCGAAAAATAAGGAACATAATTATCATCAAACACACAACACAAGCTAACATAGTTTTTGTCAAAAGTAGGCTTTAAATCATATAGATTTTTAAATATTTCTTTATCATTTCCTAAACACTCTTTATCTATGAGCTTTGTATATTTATACATAAACTCATCATAAAAAGGCAATTTTTTAGCATAAGAAAACCAAATATCGTTTTTATATTTTATGTTGTAAAGCCATGGTTTAGTTTCTCCAGAATAATGTATAATAATTGAATTTTTAAGTGCATTTTTTACGT
This sequence comes from uncultured Campylobacter sp., assembly GCF_944323605.1. GTDB lineage: Bacteria > Campylobacterota > Campylobacteria > Campylobacterales > Campylobacteraceae > Campylobacter_D. The sequence continues at coordinate 10,514 of NZ_CALUTC010000021.1, read as the reverse complement.
CTTTTTTATTTTCTTTTATATTGTTTATAAGACAGTTGTATTTCTTATCAAGAGGCTTTATCCTATCTTGCAAAACTATATTTATAGTATCTTTATCTGGAAAAAGTAACAAACCTTCATTGCTAAGATAGGTTTTAAAAAACTTTTTTTCTATATCATCTTCACGCCATTTTTTAAGATTACAAAGCATTACGCCTGTATTTACATAATTATTCTTTTTCTTTATATTGAGTCTATTTTGTCTGTGATAGATTAAACTTTTTGTTTTGCATTCTTCTATAACCCCAGCCATATAATACTCATCTATATCCACTTCCCAAAGTTCTGCTAAATCTCCTGTAGCTATCAAATCTGCATCTAAATATATACATTTGTCTAAATTTGGCTTTAAAGAAGATAGTAAAAATTTATAATTTGCCTCAAAAGATACATGAGCTTGAGATGATTCTATCTTTTTTGTAAATACACTTTCATCTACATCTATAAATTCTATATCATAGTCTTTTATATGTTTTAATGACTGTAGTTTTTCTTTATCTTCTTCTTTTAAATCTTTACTTAATATATAAAAAGATATCTTATAATCTTTACTTAAATTACTCAGTATAGAACTAATACAAATAGAAGCTATATATGTATATTTACTATTTATATTAAAAAAAGTATGTATATGTTTATTTGAATTCATTTGTTTTCTCCTTCTTCCACTCTTTATAAACCTTACTTACTCTAAATAAAAAAGTAAAAGGGTGTTTTATTAAAAGTTCTCCTAGCTTGTAAGTTAGCTGTTTTTTTACCTTTAAAGATTCTTGATAGTCGCTATAGTTTTCTAGCTTTGTTAATTTTAAGTCCGGATATATTTTTACCATAGTATTATAGGCTACTTTATCACTTTTATAAGCTTTAACAGCTTTTCTAAGCCTAGAAAACAAAGAAAAAGCTGATGATAAAGATCTAGTTTTTAACAAAACTTCTCCAAGTCTATAAGATAAGTGCCTTTTAGTCCTATCAGCTGCTCCATAAAGATTTACTAAAGATTTTGCAAAAAGCTCTTTATATCTGCTTTCCAATAAAAAACTATATGGAGTATATTTTATGTAATGCCAATATCTTTTCCAAAGTGGATTATAAACTCCACGTTCATCCCAAGGTTTGCCAACGCCTGTATAGTGTATTATTACAGGGTTTAAATTTGCGAAATGTAGGTCGATATGATTGTAGCTTGTTTCATTTGTATTATTTGTCAAGGTTGAGAATTGAACATTAAATTTTGGATTTAACTTAATACATTCATCTTTAAATGCGTGATTTAAAACATCTTGATCTTGATACATTATCATTTCAGATAGAGTAAAAACCTTTGTGTTAAAAAGTAGCTTATCAATTACACGCTCCTCTCGCCATTTTTTTGCATTTACTAACAAAACACCTGCATTAAAAGGGTGTTCTACATCAAAAGATTTTTTATAGTATTTATATGAGTTATAGTTGCCATCATCCACTACGCCTACATACTTTCCTTTAAAATCTGAGTTATAAAATTTGTTTAAGCTATCCTCAACTATGCAATCCACATCTAAGTAGATTAATCTATCTATATTTTCATTTACATTAGGAAGTATATATCTAAAATAAACCTCTTTTGAGGTATGCTGCATTTCAGGATTCGAGCTCAAATTCAACTCTAACACCCTTTTATCATTCACTTTTACAAAATCAACACTAAAATTCACTTTTACAAAATCAACACTTTTTTTTAAACTTTGTATATAACTTTTATTGTATTCGCTTAAACTTCCATCATTTAAAATATAAAAATGAAAATCATCAAGTGGAGTTGAGTTTTTAAGTATAGAGGCTAAAAGCACACAAAGGTGTTGTGTGTAGTCATTGTTTATGGTAAAGAAAATATTTATAAGGCTTTTTTCGCCCACATAAAGTTTAATAGCCTCATCGTAAGCCTTTTTACTTATAATATTTTTTACGTCCCTTTCTTTCATAAGAAGTAGCAAGTTATAAAGATCTTTAGATTTAATACTATCTCGGTGCAAGGCATAAGAATCTATTTTTTCTAATATATCTTCAATCTCTTCTTCATTAAAAAATCGTTGTAAATTTTCTATTCTTACAGTCCTTGCACCGATATTTTGCTTTTTTTGCGTTTCTGGTTTTGAGCTGTATGAATCATTATCAAAGCGATATAAAAGTAATACCTCGTCTAAATTTGTTATCTTTCCACCGCATTCTAAAATTTGCATATAAAATTTATAATCAAGAACATAATTGTAGTCCTCTAAAAATTTTATATTGTTATTTTTTATAAATTCAGCTCTTATCATATTAGTTGATTGAGCTATAGGATTATGAAAATGTAGCAATAAAGACATAAGCTCTGCATCAGCTGATACAACCCAGTCATTACCTTTTACAGGAAAACTCTCTATAAGTGTCCCAAGCAGTGTTATATCTTCATTTTTCTCCATATAAGCTACTTGCTTTTCAAATCTTTGAGGCAAAGATATATCATCATCATGCATAAGAGCTATATACTTACCTTTTGCTAAAGAAAATAATTTATTATGCGAATACACAAAACCCTTGTTTTTTTCATTTTGTAAGGCTATGATTCTCTTATCTTTTTTGGCATATTCTTTAACTATCTCGTATGTATTATCTGTAGAATAATTATCTAATATGATAAATTCAAAATTAGCATAGGTTTGATTTAATATAGATTCAATTGCTGTAGCTACATACTTTTGTCTATTATAGCAAGGCATAACTACTGATATTAAAGGTTGGTTTAATTCATTGGACATAAAAATTCCTTATCTTGATAATAATTTATAAAATTAAGATGTCAAAATTCAATAAAGTTTAAAAATACATCAAAATCCACACACCAAAGTATAGTTTAGAAAAGAGACATAAAGGTTGCACCTTCATAAACCATGCTTTTTAATCTTTTAAATATCTATATCCTCGATTCACAAGGAATTTTATAATTTATCTGCTTTTGTATTGAAAATGGCTGTTTTCAAACTTTTTTAAATATTTTTGTTAAAAAGTTATAATCTTTAATATATCTAACCCTTACCGAAATAGGCAAAGGGATCAAAATATCCCGTTTTTATGATAACCACTAGTCAAAATTATACTACATTTTTTTTCATTTTTTTACCTAAAATTCAAAAAAAAAAAAAAAACAAGTTTTTAAACTCTTTTCATATTCTAAAAAAAGGATAATTAAGAGCTTTAATTTGTGGATAAATTCTTACTTAATCATACATAAAAACAAATCCTAACCCCCAGCCCTTCTTAAACAAAACTTAAACCCACATAAAAAGTTTGAAAACAGCCATTTTCAATACAAAATGAAAAAATGAAAGAATTAACTTAGAAGCTGAATATTTGGGTATTTGAAGAGCTTGGAAGGTAAATTTGGAAAGGAATTTAAAGAGAGTAATAACATCAAGAGTTTGAATTTAAATGCCTGAAACTTGAAAAAGAATGTTGGCAAAAAATTAAAAAAGAAAAATGAAAAGATTAGTAAAGATTTAAAAAAGAAATAAAACGCAAAAAAGAACTTTAAAAAAAGTGAATATAAGAAAGGTTTATAAATAATGAAAGATAAAAACAATATAAATGAGTTAATAAATACTAAAGCAAATGAAGAAAAGATAGAAAATAATATTTCTCCAAAAGTTTCAATAATAGTTCCCATATACAATGTAGAAAAATATTTAAGACAGTGTCTTGATAGTATAGTAAATCAAACTTTAAAAGATATAGAAATAATATTAGTAGATGATGGTTCTACTGATTCTTGTCCTAGTATATGTGATGAATATGCTAGTAAGGATAAAAGAATAATAGTTATTCATAAAGAAAACAAAGGTTTGGGTGCTGCTTATAATACAGGACTTGATATAGCTAAAGGAGAATATATAGGTTTTGTAGAATCTGATGATTGGATAGAAAGCAATATGTATGAGGAGTTGTATAACAAAGCAGTGGAAAGTGGTAGCGACTTAGTTAAGTGTATGTTTTACAAATACAATTCTAAAGCGAAGAAAAAAAGTATTCCATATAAGCAAAGAAGAGCTGATTTTGAATTAGATAAATGTACTAAAGACAGTGCTTTTAAGATAAATGAATGTAAAAAATTGCTTATATATCATTCATCTATATGGGCTTCTTTATATAAAAAAGATTTTGTAAGCAACTTAAGATTTCAAGAAAGTAAAGGAGCTTCTTATCAAGATTTTCCTTTTATGATGGAAGCTCTAATGTTAGCCAAAAGTATAAGTGCTGTTAAAAAAAGATTATATCACTATAGGCTTGAAGAATGTAATCAAGCCTCTATGAATAAAACAGATAAAAGTCTTTTTAAGATGATAGAGCAATGCGAATACTCAAAACAAAGATTAATTTCTTTAGGTGTATTTGATGATATAAAGGAAGAGTTTTACTCTCACGCTATATCTCCTTTGTTTCGCTTTTACTACAGAATACAAGATGATTTAAAACCTTTATTTTTTGATAATTTGGTGAAATTTTTTAAGGATTTTCACAAAGAAAATATGACGTATAAGTATTTACAAGAATATGAAAAGCACTTTTTATCCTGCATTTTAAGTAATGATTTTTCTAAAACACTTATATATGAATATGCTGTAGATAGAGTAAAAAATCATCTTTCCTATAAGATAGGCAAAGCTATTATTAATGCTGATACTTTTTTTAAAAGGATGATTCTACCTTTAAAGGTAAGCAGTATTATCTTAACTCATAAAATGGATAGATTTATATTTAAAGCTATATGTAGAGCAAATCCTGCACTTAAATTGCCCGCGATAGATGGCTACGCAGATTTTTACAAAGCCTTACAACTTAAAAAAACAAATACATATAAATTAGGACAATTTTTTTTAAAAAATCCTTGGAGATTGTATCTTGGGCTAGGATATAAAAAGACTATGAAAAGCGAGTGTAAGCAATGAATAAGAAAGAACCTTACATTTTTTCTGCTAGACCGGATGCATTTGGTTGCAGACTAATATCAGTAATATGTGCTCTATGGATATCTAAAAAATTAAATTATAATTTTTATTTTCATTGGATTAGTGGTAATGACTCTATTAAAAGTAATATGGATAAGGGTATAGATATTGCTAGTGCTTTTTATACAGAAAGTGTCGAAAATATATTTCATGAGTCTTTCATAAAAAAACACCACGTTATTGACAATTGCTGTTATGGCAGAAATTTTAAAGAGAACTTAACGCTACAAGAACTAAAAAAATATAAACAAATACTATATAGCGAAGTTATTATTCCATATGAAATTTTTAAAGGACTTGACAAAAATGAGGTTTTAAAGGAAATTAAAAATATATATGTAAATGATATCATATGGAGTAAAAAATATTATGAAATAATAAAAGATGTTGAATATATATCGTACAAACTTGGAGATTTTATAGCGATACATATGAGAGGTGGAGAACATATATACACAAAATACAACCAAGTTCCATTTTTATGGGCTAATCTTCACCATTTTCCATATGAAGTAGCTTTGGAGATAGCAATTAGTATGGGAAATAAAAATAAAAAAATAGTTCTGTTCGGACAAGATTTAAAAGCTAATGAAAAGCTTATAGAATGTGTAAATGAAATAAATCCAACAATTATAATAAATACAATAGATTCATTGTTGCAAAAAAAATACTCTAAGGAAGATAGAGTGTTTTTTGATTTGAACTGTATAGCAAAAGCTTCACAGATTTATTCAAGTGGTTATTCTAATTTTTCAAGATTAGCCGCATTGATTTCCGGTAAAGAGACACTGGTAACTTACTTTCAGTCATATAACACCGATGAACTTTATAATATCATTTTAAAAAATATCGACTATGTTAATTTGAATAATTTATATAAGGCTTATTCATATTACCGTCTTTATGATTTTTCAACACAGTTAAACAAAGATATAAGCGAATCTATATCTTTTTTGAAGAAAGCTTTAGAACATAATCCTAATAACTACGGGTATATAATAGCGCTTAATGATTGTTATTTTAAAATAAATGAACCTAATGAAGTTGAAAATAATTTAAAAAATATAATCTTGGCAAACAAATTTGAAGAATTTGAAGAGGTGTTTTATGGCATTTATAGCAAAACACTTTGGTCTTATGAATATTATAGCAAAATTCACAACAAGTATTTAGATTGTGCTTCATTGCATAATTTTCCATATATATCTTATGTTGCATCTAAAATTTATCAAAAAGTATACAAAAATAATGCAAAAGCTGTAGAAATTATGAGCAGAGTTATTGTTTATGAGACAAATAATATAAGATTTATAAATTTATTTATCGAATTATTAAATTTGAGCAATTTAATACAAGCAAATTCAGCTAAAGCTAGAATTCACTCTCATTTAGCTTATAAACTAGGGAGTGCATTAATAGAAAATTCAAAAAGTATAAAAGGCTATATAAGACTGCCTTATGTTTTATCTTATATAAAAGATAAACATAAAAAAGAACAAAAGATATATAAAGAAAAGATAAAAGAAAATATAAACTTAAAACTTCCTCCTTTAGATACTTATCCTGATTATAAAGATGCTTTAAAAGAAAAAGAATGTATTACATATAAACTAGGACTTGCTTTGATGAAAGCGGATAAAGAGTGGTATAAAGGTGGCTATATAAAATTTTACTTTGAAGCCAAAAAATTAAAAAAAGAATTTAAAGAAAAACAGAAAGGATAATGAATGAAAATAGGTATTATAGGAGCCGGAATTTCCGGAATGTCTCTAGCTCAACTATTAAAAGATGATTTTGAAGTTGAGATTTTAGAAAAAGAAGTTTTTGTAGGTGGTATAGCTAGAACAAAAGAAATAAATTCTATGCCTTATCACGTAAATGGTGGGCATTGTTTTAATTCTATATATAATGATGTTAAAGATTTTGTTTTTAACAAAATTATGCCGTATGATAAATTTAATCTAATACAAAGAAAAGCTTTAGTTTTATTTAAAGATAATTTTTTGCCCTACCCTATAGAATTTTCCATAAGAGAAATAGATAAATTGGATTCTAAATTGGCATTTGAAATAACCAAACAAATGTTTGCAGCAAGTTATGAAAAGGGTTCTAATTTAGAAGAATGGTTTATAAATCATTTTGGCGAAATCTTATCGCAAGAGTATTTCATACCATACAATACAAAAATTTGGGGAACAAATCCTAAAAATATGGATAATGTATGGATTAAAGATGAAAAACAAATGAAATTGCCAGTTCCTACAAAAGAAAGTTTTTTCAAATCCCTAATATCAAAGGCAGAAGATCATATGCCCCATACTACATTTTATTACCCAAAAAGCAATAACCAAAATACTTTCTTAGAAAGTCTAGCCAAAGGATTAAATATTAAAACACAGTATAAAGTTGAAAACATAGAAAAAAATAGATCAAAATGGATTATAAATGGAGAAAAAAGCTTTGATTTGATTGTAAATACAAGTCCTCTTGATCTAATCCCAAATATTTTAAAATGTGATGACACCATAAATCAAGACTTTAAAAAGCTTAAATTTAACAGAGTTACAACTGTTTTTTGGGAAACAGATTCAAGTCTAGATATGACTTGGACTTACATTCCTGATTCAAAAATAAAATGCCATAGAATTTCAAATATAGGTTCTTTTTTAAGACCAAATGGAAATTCTTGTTCAACAGAAGCAATAGGTAATGTTTCTTATGATGAAATGATCAAAGATGCTAAAAAAATACCTTTTTTAAAAAAACCTCTTGATTATAATGTTACAGAACATGCTTATATATTTTTTGATTTAAATTACTCTAAATCAAAAGAAAAATGTATATCTTATCTAAATCAGTATGGAGAAGGAGGATTTATAAGTCATGGTCGTTTTGGAGAATGGGAATATTATAATATGGACGTTTGCATTAAAAGATCAATAGATCTTGCAAAAGCCATAAAAAGCAAAAATTTATAAATAATTTTTATCATAAATTTAATTATTTACCGCAGATACTACTTTGCAGTAATTAATAATAATTTTATAAAAAATACGTATAATTATGCGTAAAAAATTTTGCTGTAAATCTTAAGGAATTATTATGAAAAAAGCTCTTATAACAGGCTTTACAGGGCAAGTCGGTTCGCAAATGGCAGACTTTTTGCTGGAAAACACAGATTATGAAGTTATTGGTATGATGAGATGGCAAGAGCCAATGGACAATATTTATCACCTAAGCGACAGAATCAACAAAAAAGATAGAATTAGTGTATTTTATGCGGATTTAAATGATTATTCAAGCTTACAAAAACTTTTTGAAAGTAAAAGACCTGATTTTATCTTTCATCTAGCCGCACAATCTTTTCCTAAAACTTCTTTTAATATTCCTATCGAAACACTTCAAACAAATATCATCGGCACAGCAAATTTGCTAGAAAATATAAGAGCCTTAAAGCAAAAAGACGGCTATAATCCAGTAGTTCATGTATGTAGCTCTAGTGAGGTTTATGGTAGAGCCAAAGTGGGCGTAAAACTAAATGAAGAAACGCCATTTCACGGTGCAAGTCCTTACAGTATAAGTAAAATCGGCACGGACTATCTAGGGAGATTTTACGGTGAGGCTTATGATATAAAAACTTTCGTTACTAGAATGGGAACACATAGCGGACCAAGAAGAAGTGATGTATTTTTTGAAAGCACAGTAGCCAAGCAAATCGCACTTATTGAAGCTGGTTTGCAAGAACCAGTTATTAAGGTTGGAAATCTTTCAAGCGTAAGAACTTTTCAAGATTGTAGAGATGCTGTAAGAGCATATTATCTACTTTCACTAGAAAGTGAAAAAGGAAATGTGCCTTATGGAGAAGCTTTTAATATCGCTGGAGAGGAAGCATTTAAGCTACCTGAAGTAATAGAAATATTACTCTCATATTCTCAAATGGGAGGGGGCATTACGATTCAAGTTGATGAAAATAGACTTCGTCCTATTGACGCTGATTACCAAATGTTTGATAATACAAAAATAAAGAGTTTTATCGATTGGAAACCAGAGATTCCGGCTAGAAAGATGTTTAAAGATTTGCTTAATCACTGGAGAGATGAGATAAAGAAAGGCAGAATTCCTTTAAATCGATAGGACTCGATTTAAAGGAAAAAAATGTCTAAAAAAATTTTTATAACCGGCGGTGCTGGTTATATCGGTTCTGTTTTGTGTCCTAAGTTGCTAGAAAATGGGTATGAAGTAAGCGTTCTTGATAATTTATTTTTTAATCAAAACTCACTAAATTATTGTGCTTCTTATAAAAATTTCAATTTTATTAATGGAGATGCATTAGATAAGGATAAAGTAAAAAAAAGAAGTAGCAAAGGCTGATGTCATCATACCTTTAGCTGCATTAGTAGGTGCTCCACTTTGTAAAAAAAGCTCAAGACTTGCTAGAATGTTTAATTATGAAGCTGTAAAAATGATAAGCGACTTAGCAAGCAAATCTCAAATTTTCATATATCCAAATACTAATAGTGGTTATGGTATAGGTGATAAAGATGCTATGTGTGATGAAAATAGCCCACTAAAACCTATATCCCAATATGGTTTTGACAAGGTAGAAGCTGAAAACTATTTGCTTGATAAAGGAAATTGTGTAACTTTTCGTTTGGCAACAGTATTTGGCGTCTCACCTAGAATGAGGCTTGATTTGCTTGTAAATGATTTTACATACAGAGCCTATAAAGATAAATTTATAGTGCTTTTTGAAGAACATTTTAGAAGAAATTATATACACGTAAGAGACGTAGTAAAAGGCTTCATACATGGCATAGAAAACTATGACAAAATGAAAGGAGAAGCTTATAATATGGGTCTTTCTTCAGCTAATTTAACCAAAAGACAGTTAGCCGAAACTATAAAAAAATATGTTCCTAACTTTTATATACATTCAGCAAGTATAGGTGAAGATCCAGATAAAAGAGACTATCTAGTCTCAAATGCCAAACTAGAAGCAACTGGCTGGAGTGCAGATGTTAGCATAGATGATGGCATACAAGAACTACTGCGTGCTTTTTCTATGATGAAAGTTAATCGTTATGCTAACATATAAGGATAAAAAATGCTTGATTTAACAGATATTAAAAAACTTAAAAATGCACTCGATAAACTAGAATACCAACTTGAAAATCATCAGCAAGATAAAAGTGTAGAGGTAAATTTAGCAGAAATTATTGCGAATTTTAAACAAAATTTAGATTTTAATTTATTTAATGGCATAGATGAAAAGCTTAAGCTAATACAAGCTGCTATATGCGATGAAAAAGGGCTTGGTAGATTAAATTTATTGCTAGCAAATGCTAAAGTGCCAAAAAAATATTATGACATTTTTTATAATATGTTACGGGGGGGGGGGGGGGTTGATAAATTAGTTTGCGTTTATTGTGGAGCAAATTCTGGGCTTTTAAG
>NZ_CALUTC010000020.1 GCF_944323605.1 uncultured Campylobacter sp. | reverse complement strand
TTAGGTTATGGTGTAGATAGTGAGGGCTTTTTTACAAGTGATTTTAATGAAGCAGCAGGACTGCCTAAGGATTTTAAAATTTATGCAGAGGATGCTTTAGCATTTAAAAAGGAAGAAGAGGTAAATAGGGCTGGTTATATGCTTTCTTTTTATAATGAAATAGACTTTGCAAAAAGTATAGGCAATGCTTATAAGGTATTTTCACAGCTTATACAGAACAAAGGAAGTTTTTCAAATGAAGACTTAAAAGATTTTGCATATGCTTATAGCGTAGATAAAAATTTAAATATTACAAAAAAATACAGCAAAGAAGAGTATATATCACTTTTTGACAAGAACTCAACAGACGGTGCATATCTTAGCTTTTCAACTTTAGAGATGAATCCATTAAAATTTAATGATATAAACGAAGATAGCATATTTGATAAACTTATAGCAAAATTAGATAAAAATGTATATAAAGATAGCGACGGTAAAATAAGCAAAGGAGGGCTTTTAACAGCCTTTATGAACTCAAATGCTTTTTATCTTTATGCAGAGGGTAACAGCAATATACAGGGTAAGTTTTTTGGATATGACAATAATGTAGATAAATATGCAAACACAAGCTTTATTTAAAGGCTTAACTCGTCCTGCTATGCTCTTTGGAGTTCCTATAATTCCATTATTCTTTTCTTTAGGTATTACGATTTTTATCACTATATCTACACAGCTTTTTTACCTTATTTTGTTTTACATACCCTTATATGTGCTTATGAAACAAATGACTAAGCAAGATAATTTTATATTTAGACTATATTTTTTAAAGTTAAGATTTCTTACAAATCCTTTATCAAAGAAATTTCACGGCATAAAATCCTTTCAAGCTATGTCTTATTCAAAGCATAAAAACTATATAAAAACAAATATCCCGAAACTTAGCCTTTTTGCTTTAAATAGTGAAGTAAATTTTGAAAAACTTATCCCATTTAGCTCCATCATAGGAGATGGCATAGTTCTTACAAAAGATTATTTACTTTGTTCTACTTACGAGATAGAGGGAATTTCTTTTGAGTGTGAGAGTGATGTGGATTTAGACTTTAAAAATGAAGCCTTAAATATGCTTTTTAAGTCTTTTGCTAACGAACCTATAAGCTTTTACTTTCATAATGTAAGGCACAGCATAGATGATAACTTTGTATCTAACTTTAAAAATCCTTATCTAAAAGATATAGATGAGGCTTATTATAAAGCCTTTAAAAAAGGGAGTTTGTATAAGAATTCTATGTTTTTAACTATCATTTTTTCTCCGATTACAAGATTACAAAAAAAGACTTTTGAAAGCTCTTCACTTGAAAAAAAGCAAAATGAGTTAAAAACATATTTGCAAAAATTTACAGAGTATTTATTAAGACTTGAGTCAAATTTAAAAAGCTTTAATGCAAAAAGACTTTCCACATATGAAAAAGAGGGTAATATTTATTCCAAACAGCTTGAATTTTACAATTTCTTACTAGGTGGTAAATTTAAGGCAGTTAGAGTTTTAAAAACTCCTATTTATGAGTATTTAACAGGCTCTCTTAATTCTATGTATTTTTCTTACGATATGCTTCAGCTTAATTACAGTGACGATACAAAACGCTTCGTAAGAGTGATAGAGATAAAAGACTATACTAATGCTACCTTCGCTGGTATATTAGATATACTAATGTATCTTAAGGTAGAGTATAGCATAACTCAAAGCTATCAGCCTATGGCTACTATAGATGCAAAGTCAGCTTTAAGCAAACAAAGAAAACAACTCGTTTCAACAGAAGACGATGCTATATCTCAAGTATTAGACTTAGATATAGCCCTTGATTCTTTAGCTAGTGGGGATATTTCTTTTGGGCATTATCATTTTGAGATAAATATCTATGCTGATGATGTAGATAAATGCAAAAACGATACAAATGAGGTTATAACAAAGCTTAATGAGCTTGGTTTTATGGCAAGTATTGCTAACATAGCTTTAGCTAGTGCTTATTTTTCATCTATACCTTGTAATTTTGCTATAAGACCTCGTGTGAATTTGCTTTCAAGTATTAATTATAGTTCTTTAATAGCTTTGCACAATTTTGATACAGGCAAGAGAGATAAAAACTGCTGGGGAGAAGCAGTAACTATGCTAAAAACTCCAAATCAAAGCCCATATTATCTAAATTTCCATCAAAGTAGTGGTAAAGATAAAGATGATTTTTCAAAAAATCTTTTAGCAAATACCCTTGTCTTAGGGCAAAGTGGAGGTGGTAAAACGGTATTTATGAATTTTACCTTTAATCAAATGCTTAAATACGCAGATAAAAGCACTTTTTCTAGCTCTATACCTGATGAAAAGAAAAAATTCACTGCGGTATTTCTAGATAAGGACAAAGGTTCTTTAGGCAATATCTTATGTGCTGGAGGTAGATACATAAGTATAGAAAACGGTAAGCCTACGGGCTTTAATCCCTTTATGGTAGAGGCTACACAAGAAAATATAAGGCAGTTAAAAAGCCTAGTTAAGCTTTTAGTTACTAGAAATAAAGAGGTATTAAACACCAAAGAAGAAAAAAAGTTAAGCGATGCTGTGGATTTTATAATGACTCAGTTTGAAATGAGTGAGCGTAAATTCCCCATCTCTTTACTCTTAGAAAACATAACAGAGGATATAAACGACAACAACTCCTTAAAATCAAGACTACTAGCCTTTAAAAGAGGTAAGCAATTTGGCTGGGTTTTTGACAATGAATACGATATTTTAGACTTTCCTGATGAAATACAAGTATTTGGTATAGACGGAAGTGAATTTTTAGATGATAGCGATGTAAGCTCTATACTTAGCTACTTTATTCTTTGGCGTGTAATGTCTTTAGCTGATGGAAGAAGGCTTGTTATAGATATAGATGAAGCTTGGAAGTGGCTTGAAAATGAGGTAGTAGCAAATGAGGTAAAAAATAAATTTAAAACTATAAGAAAACAAAACGGCTTCTTAAGATTAGCCACACAAAGCGTTGAGGACTTTTTAAAGCTAAGCATAGCAAAAACCTTGATAGAACAATCAGCCACAAAGATCTTTTTACCAAATCCTATAGCAAAACACGATGACTATGTAAATGGGCTAAATTTAAGTGAAGATGAGTATGAAATAATTAAGAATTTCCAACCAGCAAAAAGACAATTTTTAGTTAAAAGACAAGATGAAAAGGTGATTTGCACACTTGATTTAAGCTCTTTAGGCAAGGAAAATTTGATGATTTTATCAACAGACTCTGCTTACATAGATACCATAGAAAAAATTTTTAAAGATGAGAATAAAAGCTTAGACGAAAAGATTAAAAGCTTAAAAGATATATATAAATCAGCTTAAGGGGGCATATATAATGAATAGTGTTAATTTAATAGGTTACTTAGGTAAAGACTTTGAAGTAGCATACACAGGAGAAAATAAATGCTACGCTAGAAATTCTTTAGCCATTAGCAAAAAATTCAAAAACTCAAAAGGCAATGAAGAAACACAAACTTCTTGGATACCCATAGCCATATTTGGCAAGACAGCAGAAACTGCTTATTTACACTTTCCAAAAGGCTCTTTATTTGCTTGTAGCGGGGAGTTAGTATCAAGCACATATACAGATAAGGACGGAAATAATAGAAGTTCTTTATCTGTCATAGTTCATAAGTTTTATTGGGTAAATTCAAGCAAAGACAATAAAAACATTTCACAAAACAAAGAAAATCCTACTCAAAGCACACAAGAAGATAAAATCAACCTAGATTTTATAGATATAGAAAGTGAAAATATGCCATTTTAGGCTATTAAAAGTGATATATGTTTTATGGATAGGAGACAAAATGCAAGAAAAAAATGAAGTAGTTAAGGTTTTTGAAAATAAAAATTTTGGAACAATAAGAATTATAGGGGATTTCGAAAATCCGCTTTTTTGTCTTAGAGATATATGCAATGCTTTGGAAATTAAAAGAATAACTGACATTAAAAATATGATAAATAAGGAGTTTGAAAAAGGGGGGAGATTTTTTCTCACTCCTTTAAAAACTAGTGGAGGAATGCAAAACTTTATATTCATCAATGAAGCTGAGCTTTATTTTATATTAATGCGTATTAATAAATCCCAAGCTAAATCCTTTAGACGTTGGATAGTAAGTGAGATACTACCACAAATTCGCAAACGAGGTTTTTATTCACCGAATAAATACATAGAAGATCTTATGTCCATATTGGCAACAAAATTACCTCCTTATGACTTTTCTGTAAAAATGGACATTAATGACTGGGGAAACAAAAAGGAATTTATACTTCAGTATGAGGTAGGAAAGGCACAAGAAAAGTTAAACAAGGTAAAAAATTTAAAAGTTAATTTTATTAAAGAGTGAAAAAATGAAAAACATAAAAAAATCCCTACTAGCTTTTTCTTTACTGGTAACTTTTTCAAATTCTGCTGGTATCCCTGTGAAGCAGAATGGCTAAAAGAAGCGAGTAGATGGGCTGAAACAGTAGCTCATCATTCAAAGCAATTAGAATTTTACAAAGATGAGCTTAATAGCTTAACAGGGGTAAAAAGCTCTGTGTCCTCGCTAAATGATCTTAGACAAATTTATTCTGATTATGGTCGGTCTTACTCCAATATGAAAGATTTTAATGATAACCTTTTAAGCAATCCCGAGTCTTTCATAGACAAGCTAGGAGATTCTTATAAAAAATATACTATATTTGATAATTGTGCCTTAATACAAGACGAACAAAGAAAAAAATTCTGTATGATTGATATGCTAACTTATGCAAAACAAGAACAAGATATAAATGAAGCACAAGAACAATTTTCTCAAATAAGCAGAAATTTAAACGACCTAGAAACAAGGCTAAGACAATCAAAAGATATAAAAGAAAGCCAAGATATAGCTAATGCCATAAGTGCTGAAGGCACAAAAATTCAGCTAATTTACTCAAACATACAATTTCAAAATACTCAATATGAAAGACAAAGAAGGATTAAAGAAGAACAAAGGTTTCAACAAACTATAAAGGACTTAAACACAGACTACGATACAGCCTCATATTTTAGAAAGGCTAATTTAATCAAATAGGCTAAAAATGAATGTAACTTTTTTTCAAACCATAGGAGGCATAGTAGAAAGCATATTTACAACTATACAAAATGCCTCATTAAATGAAAAATTTATACAACTCCAAGCCGTTTTTGCTATATTAGTAACGTTAGGTATTATGTATAAAGGCTACGAAACCCTAGCAGGACGTTCTCAAGATCCTGTAAGAGAGCTTATTTGGGATATAGCTAGAAAGCTTTTCATACTTACCTTTGTTTTAAATATAAATGGTTGGTTAAGTGCTGCTATATCAGCTCTTGATGCTATATATGCTTGGGCTGGGGGAGGAACACAATTTTACTCTAGGCTTGATGGTGTTACAGGCTCTTTCTTAGATACTTTAAATAAGGTTTGGAAAAGTTATGGTGGAATAACAGGAACTATACAAGCTATTTTTATATGTTTTTTTATGATAGCCTCTTTTCTTGCAGTTATTATAACCTTTGCATTTACCATAATTTCAGCCTCTATAACAAATACTTTCTTAATCATAGCCCTACCTTTAGCTCTTTTTTGTTTTATGTATCAAAGCACTAGAAATGTCTTTGTGCAGTGGTGTAATATGTTTATATCAAATATATTTCTACTTATCTTTATGACTTGTTTCATAGACTTTTTAATCAATAATCTAAATGCCCTATACGGTAGCACACAAGAAACTAGCAATTTCTTTATACAGATTATGCAAACCATTTTAATAGGAGGAATTTTAATAGCTTGTATCTCGGTTATAAAAGAACTAGCTAAAAATCTTGCTAATGTGTCAATAGATAGTGCAGGTTCAAGTGCCTTAAATTCTATGTCTTCAAGTGTAGGTAAAGTAAGTGGTTCAGTAAGCAAAAGCACAGGTAAGGCTGGTTTAGGAGTTTTATCAGGCTCTGCTGCAAAAGCTGAAAAACTAGGTGGGCTTTCAGGTTTAGCTGGATATGGAGTCAAAAAAGGCGTAGTAAGTGGCTTTAAAAAACTTTTAGGTAATGCAAGAAATAGTGCTTAATATGATGAAAAGACTAAGAATTTAAATAAGGATATTGAAATATGATTAAAAGATATTGTTTAAATATATTTAAATATTGTTTAGATAGTGAAAAATTATTTAAAAATAAGGTTAAGATATGAGTGAAAAAAGTCTTGAAATCTTTAAACTTTGCGAAAAATTAACAGAGCTTTTGCAAGATAAAGAAGCTATTGCTGATTTAGAATTATTATTTAAAAGACACCCTGAAATGTTTAAAGATATTAAAGAAGTTAAAGAACTTATAGATAAGGTTGTTAGTGAGCCTGATATAATCATTAATAACCCAAGTCCTAGAAGTGAAAAAGACTATATAGTAGGAAAAAAACTTAACGATGAGAAAATGGGAGAGGTAGGAATTCGTAAAGATGAAAACATAAGTAAAATTTTTCATGCAAATGAAAAGAGATTAAAAAATTTGAAATCAATGGCTAAAAAAGAAGTATTAGTCGATGGTAGGGACGCCCACACCTCCTACACTCAAGCCCAAAGTCTTGACGGACGACTGGTTCAAAAGAACATTTCATCGACTAATGAAAACATTCTAACAAATTCAACTTATAAAAGTCAAGCAAAATCAAGAGAACAGAACTTTTATTTAAAAGACACCCTGAAATGTTTAAAGATATTAAAGAGGTATCAAAAATTATAGAAGAAGTTGTTAAAGAGCCTGATTTGATTATGAAAAATCCAAAGGCTAAAAATAATAATGATTACATAGTAGCAAAAAAAGAAATATCTGTGCAAGAAAAGAAAATGGCAGATATAGGTATACGCAACGACGACGGAATAAGCATAATTTTTCAAGCAAACAAGCAAAATAAGAGAAATTTTAAAAGACTATTAAATAAAGTAGCCGATGGTGGAGCCGTCCTCTCTCTCCACACTCCAAGTCAAGCTTGGATGGGCGGTAATGATAAATCATCTGGTGCAAATGCACTTTCATCGGCTAATGAAAATATTCTAACAAATTCAAAGAATGAAAGTCAAGCAAAATCAAGAGAACAAGAGCTAGATGAGTTTAGAGCTAAGCTTAAAGAAGTTAGTAAAAAAATCAAAGATAATGAAAAGACTAAGAATTTAAATAAGGATATTGAAATATGATTAAAAGATATTGTTTAGATATGTTTAAATATTTCAAGATTATTTAAAGATAATGAAAAGATAGCAAATGCGTTTATTTATAGCTGAAAAACCTGACTTAGCAAAGGCTATCGCAGAGGCTTTAAGCGGCGAGTATAATAAAAATTTAAACAAAAACTGCGGCTATATGCAAAGAGGAGATGACATTATAACTTGGGCTTTTGGACATATAATGGAGCTACTAGAGCCTCACGAATATGATGAAAAATACAAAAAATGGAGCTTTGAAAGTCTGCCTATCATCATTAAAGATTTCAAGCACAAGCCCATTAAAGACAAAGAAAAGCAGCTAAAAATCATAGTAAATTTAATAAATGATAAAAATATAAAAGAGATAATCCACTGCGGCGATGCTGATGATGAGGGACAAATTTTAATTGATGAAATTTTACTTTACTCAAAGACTACAAAGCCAATTATGCGTTGCTTGATAAATGATATTACTCCACAAGCAATAAAACAAGAAATAGCTAAAATGCGTCCAAATGCTGAATTTAAAGCTATGAGTGAGAGAGGTTTTGCTAGAAGCTTTGCTGATTGGATAGTGGGACTTAATCTAACAAGAGCTTACACCATAGCAAATAGAGAAAAAACTAATACAAATGAGCTAATATCAGTAGGTAGGGTGCAAACTCCTATTTTAGGACTTATAGTGCAAAGAGACTTCGAAAACGATACACATAAAAGCATTACTTACTACACCATAAATGCTATCTTTAATATAAAAGATATAAACATAAATACCACGCTAAAAACAGAGGAAAAAATACTTGATATAAATTTGGCAAATAAGATTAAAAAATATTGTGAGGATAAGAAAGCAAGGCTTTATCTAAGCTCACAAAATAAAAAAGAATACCCGCCTCTGCCTTATAATCTCTTAATCTTACAAAGCGAAGCAAGTAAGATCTTTGGCTTTTCGGCTAAAAAAACACTAGAGATAACACAAAGCTTAAGAGAAAAACACAAAGCTATTTCTTACAACCGCTCTGATTGTCAGTATATACCTGAAAATATCTACAAGGAAGCAGACAAGATAATAGATAGCTTAAAAGAAAATTTCAAAGAGGATATAGGACAAGAAAATGCAAATTTAAGCATAAAATCAAAGGCTTTTGACGATAGTAAATTAAGTGCACATTATGCAATCATACCCACAAACACAAGACTAAATTTAACAAATCTTAGCCAAGAGGAAAAAGATATTTACACTCTAATTTGTAAAAGATTTTTAATGCAGTTTTACGAGCCAAGAGAATACACAAGCCATTCTTTAAAATTCAAAATAGATGAGTATGAATTTCTTACAAATGTAAATAAAACAACAAAGGCAGGTTTTAGTAAATTTTTTAGCAAGGTTGATACAGATGGGGAAAAAGAAGCTGATTTTGATATATCTAAACTTAATGATAATGACTTAGCAAATATAGAGCAAATAAACATAAAAGAATTACAAACAAAACCTAAACCAAGATATACAATGAGTAGCTTACTAAAGGACTTAAATTCAGTTGCTAAATATGTTAAAGATGAAAGGATTAAAAAGCTGCTACTTGAAAAAGACAAGGATAAAAAAGGAGAAAGCGGAGGCATAGGCACACCAGCTACAAGAAGCGAGATGATAGAAAAGCTTGTAAAGCAATCTTACATAGAGATTAGCAGCAAACAAAACATAAAATCAACACAAAAAGGAAAAGAGCTTATAAAAGCTGTAGGCTCTTTATTAGCAAATCCTGATATGACTGCATTATGGTTTGAGTATCAAAAAGCAATAGAGCTAGGAAAGGCTACTAAGGAGGATTTTTTAAATAGTGTTTATAAAACGGTTAGCACAGAGATAGAAAAAATCAAAAAACAAGGCTTTGCACTAAGTGAAACAGCGAAAATAAAATGTTTAAACTGCGATGGATTTTTAATAAAAAGAAAAGGAATAAAGGGCTTTTTCTTTGGATGTTCTAGGTATAAAGAGGGTTGTAACTTTATGTGTTTAGCAGATAAAAAAGGTAATCCTATACTAAAGGATTTAAACAAATAACACTCTTTTAAAAAATGATTAAGATAAATGATATATACTATCATTTACTAAGCAAAAGGGGTGTTTCAAAATTGCTTAGGAGGAAAAAATGGCAAAATCAAAAGATGATGATTTGCTATTATTTGTAGTAGATGAGTTTGGAGACTTGCAGCCGAATTTGGAAATAACACAAGGCAAGAAAGAAAGGATAGAAAATGACACCGGACTTAGCATACCTAGAGAAGAACCTAAACACAATAACTTACAGGATACTAATGCAGTGGTATATAGACAAGAAAGTGGAGCCTTACGAGCTGAAAATAATAGAACGTTGGATTTATCACTATCCAAAGACCTTAGCAATCTTAGATCCTTCAGATCTTCTTTGTTTAGTTCAACCACAAGCGAAGATGGAACAAAAGATACTAAAGAGCAAGATAGCCAAAGAACAACTAGCACAAGGAATTACAGCAATGGAGATACTGCAGGAAGCACAGATAGATCCTTTGCACTATCTAGTAGTGGAACCACCCCTATACACTCCTCAGTTCGACAAATCAATCAGAGAGGAGATGCAAGAGGAGGATTGGTTAGAGAAAGAGGATATAGCTATGGAAATACAGTATCAAGTAGAACAAACGATTTCACAGATGATAGACAAAGTAGCACAGGAAGTGGAAGAGATACACTACAACAAGTCAGTAGAAAAGATAGACAAGATATTGGACTTAGTTTATTTGAAGAAAGAAGACTTGGACAAGAAGTTAATCAAAAACACAGAGAACATAACGAGCTTAAAAGTCTTGAAAGAACAGATACAAGAATACGAGAACGAAATGATGGAGATAGTAGGGGAGATAAGGTAGATTTTATCTTAGGTGAACCACTCCTACTTAAAGAAGTAGGAGCTTCCTAACTAAAGCCAAGCAATCTCAGCTAATAAGAAAGGCTTTTTGTTTATAGTCTAATAGGCTAATTCCTAACCCAAACGACTTTAATCCACGCTCTAAGATATTATTAGCCGCATTTATATCTCTGTGTATTTCATTAACAGGAGAAAATGCCTTACAATACACAAGAAAAGAATACCTAGAAGCCTTAAGAGAAGATAATAAAGAATAATAGAGGAAATAGAAAAAACAAGCAAAAATAAAAGCTATAAAAGCACTTTCACTCCAAAATCAAGCAAAATTTTACAAGACTTAAATAAAAGTAAAGACAATATGCAAGAGCTTGAAAAGTAATCACAAGAAAAAAATATGTAAAGCCTCTACCCTGCAAAGAGGCTTTAAAAAAATTGTAATGTTTAAGTTTAGACTAAGCAGGGCAATAATAAAATTCGAACTAAGATTTTAAAATTTTAGTCTTGTTTTAGCTTTTTAAGGCTAAAACTAAGACGATTAAAACTATTACAAAGGCAATAAGTTCTATCATCTTTGACCTCCTAAAGAGCTTAAAGCCTCTAGTAGTCCTTAAACATCAATAAAATATATTTATTTTTACTTGTGATAATGCTTAAAATAAAGGGCTACCCAGCTAAGCCCTTAAGGTATTTGATGTTTTTAAGCTCAAACTAAGCTGGGTATTTATAAAATTCTCTAAGCTTTATAAATTAGTTTCTGATTTTAGTTTTTTACAACTAAAATCAGGACGATTAATAAAATGATTAAAACATTTATTTTAATGTTTTCATTTAATTAATTTTTATCATTGTCTAGCTTGATAAGAATCTCTTACAAATTAACGCATACACTCTTTTGCCCATAATACTTGCATAAAAAGCATTTTTAGATTCTCAAATGAAAGTATAAAAGATGAGAGCTGCTCTCAAGCCAAGGATATTTTATAAAAATTCTAACAATAACTAATTTCATTGTCTCGTTAATAATGTTTGATTTTGTCTTGACATTCTATAAAAAACTTGCTTTTTTTGTTTTGGTTATTATTTAATTTTCCATGATTTTATCCTTTTCAATTTTTAGCTCTTTTTGAATTTTAGTATTCTAGTTTTTCCTTAGATATTGCATCTATTGAAAATATAAATAAGCCCACTGAATGAACAGGCTTTATATGACCTTAGAATCTATCTTAACGCCACTTTGTCTTATGGTGATCTATCTTTACTCTAATTTATAAAAATGGTATAATGTTAGATGTTGTCAATATAAGGAACTAATTATGGCAGAGATGAAAACCGATCGAAAAAGCGTTTTAGAATATCTTTCAAAAAATAAATTTTTAATTCCCATGTATCAAAGAACATATGTATGGAGTGAGGATGAATGCGAACAGTTATATGATGATATATACTCCTTTTTTATAAATAAAGAAGAGGAAAATGAAGATTACTTTTTGGGCTCTGTCGTAGTTTTTAAAGAAAATAACAAACAAAACATCATTGATGGACAACAAAGGACAACTACTTTAAGTCTTTTTATTAGGGCTTTATATGAAAAAGCTCTTAGCCAAAAATCAAATAATATTCCTTTCTTACTCAATCACCTTTCATCTTGTCTTTGGGATATTAATCAACTAAATGGCGATATAGACTATTCTAAGCCACACTTAAAAAGCGATGTGGCAATAGATTCTGATAATGAACTTTTAGAAAAAATCCTTAGCGATTCTTATGAATACGATAAGGAAAAAATCGATGATATTATTAAAAAATCTAAATCTAATTATGAAAAAAATTATCTCTTTTTTGTAAAGAAAATAGATGAATTGGCTAAAGAACAACCAACAAGTTGGTTTGATTTTTGTTTATGTCTTTTGCGTGATTGCATAGTGCTTCCTATTGAGTGCGATGGACAAGAAAATGCTTTAAGAATTTTTAATACCTTAAATAATAGAGGTGTGTCTTTAAGCGTATCAGATATTTTTAAGGGACTTATCTATCAAAGCAAAGAAAATAAAGAGCAAAGAGATATATTTGCAAAAGAATGGAAAAACCTCGAAACGCAAATAGCAAATTCCCCTTATCTTAAAAATGAAAATATGGGGTTTTTATTCACGCAATACGAACACATAATAAGAGCTCTACACAATGAGGTAGATACAGTGATACCAAGCCCACTAGAGTTTTTTACTAAAAAAGATAAAGCAAATTCTAAAAGCAAAAAAGTTAATTTTGGTGCAAATGATGATATGCTAGTAAAAGATGAAACCTTAGATAATATAAAAGAACTAGCAAATTTTTGGTCTAATCCAAAAGAGTATATGAGCTATGAGGCACAAAAATATTTTGATATTTTAAGCATTTTTCAAAATAGATTATGGCAAATGGTTCTTAGTATGTGTTTTTATGAGTATAAGCCAGAGAAAAATCCTATTGATAGCAATATTTTTGATGAGGTTTTACCGCAAATACTCAGCTACTGCGCCATAGGTCTTATCTATGGAAAAGGCGGTAATGCTGGGCTTTTTTGGGGTTTTATGAAAGCAAATATAAACATAAAAAACAAAAAAGATAAAATTTTTGAGTCTTCATTAAATATCCCAAATCTTGCTATGCCAAAACTTGAGTATTTTCTTGATTTTTCAACAAAGGCTTTACCCAAACAGATTCGTTTTATTTTGAGCATTTATGTTTTGATTTATGATAATAAGCAGGAATGGGAATGGAATCATAATAAGAAAAATCAAAGTGTAATAAAAGGAGAAATTGAGCATATATTCCCACAAAAGTGGCAAAACACAAATTACAATGATTGGAATAAAGAAGATGCAAAGAAATATTTAGAACAAATCGGCAATAAAATACTCATTGAGAAAAAGATTAATATAGAAGCAGGTAATGGCTACTTTGGTAAAAAGAAAGAAAAGTATAAAGATTCTAAATTTTTAGAGGCTAAAGAATTAGCAAACTATCCAAAAGATGATTGGCTAAAAGAGGATATAGAAAAGCGAAATGAGGAGATATACGAAAGATTGAAAGAATTTTTTGCTAAAAATCTCTAAATAGATTTTACAAGACATTCAAAAGCCAAGATATTTGAAATAATCAAGGATAAAACAATCAAAAATAGACTAAAGGCTAAGTGCTATTACCTTTAATCTCATCACGCTATGCTTTTTTAGGCAAGATATATTACATGTGCTATACACCGAAAAGATGCTAGAAAGCTATGCCATGTAATTTCACATAAGTATAGCCCTCTTGTAAAACACAAAATAGGCTCTCACTTAAATGATAATAAACAAAAGATTTTTTTGTATGCGTAGCTAATTCTTTGTAGATTATCCAAAAAATGATGCAAATTTTTTACTACTTCCCTTGACTTAGACTAGCTCTCATCTTTTATAATTTTATTTTTATCTCATTTTGAGAGAAAAATTAGCTATTTATAAAGGATAAATCATGCAAACAATCACTTTGCATAAGGGCGTAAAAATGCCGATACTTGGCTTTGGGACATTCCAAATAGAGCCAAAAGATACGCAGCGATGTGTTGAACAAGCTTTAGAGGTAGGATACCGCCATATCGATACTGCCGCAGCATATAATAATGAAAAAGAAGTAGGTTTGGCAATAAAAGCAAGTGGCATAAAGCGAGAGGAACTATTTATCACTACAAAGTTGATAAGTGATATGAGCGAGGAGGGAGCAAAGAGAGGCTTTGAAAAGTCTTTAAATAACCTTGATTTAGAGTATATTGATTTATATCTTTTGCATATGCCTTATGGCGATGTGTATGGGGCGTGGCGGAGCTTAGGTAGATTCTATAATGAAGGTAGGATAAAAGCACTTGGAGTAAGTAACTTTATGCCTGATAGAATCACAGATTTTTGTCTGCATAATGCCATAAAGCCAAGCATAAACCAAATAGAACTTCACCCATTTTATCAAAAGCACCATACCCAAAAACTCAATGCAGATTTGGGCGTGCAAGTAGCTTCTTGGGCGAGTTTCGCTGAAGGGCAAAATGGGATTTTTAGCAATGCAATCCTTAAAAACATTGGGGCAAAATATGGTAAAACTCCTGCACAAGTGATTTTGCGGTGGCTTATCGAGAGAAAAATCCCAGCAATCCCAAAGACTACACATAAAGAGCGAATGCGTGAAAATTTTAATGTCTTTGACTTTAAGTTAGATACTGATGATATGTCAGATTGCGGGGCTTGATGAGAGAAAGAGCTTCTTTTTTAATCCACAAGATTCTAAGCATACACAGTGGATTATAGATGGTAAGAAAATCATCAATGGCGAGGCAGTATAGTAAGAAAAGCTTTTTAACCACGCAGAGCCAGAGATTGTGAAATTTATAAAGGAGAATACGTGCAAACAACATCTTTTGATACTGAATCTATCAAGACTAATCATGGACTTTTGATAGGAATTTTAAGCTTTGGGGTTTTTGCCATTCTTAGCACCGAATTAGGGGCTATGGGACTTATCCCGATTTTACAAACTTATTTTAGCATATCTGCTGCCGATGCGGGCTGGGTGGTGAGTATCTTTGCCCTTATGATAACCCTTTGTGCTCCTATTGTACCACTACTTTGTGCAGGATTTAATCAAAAAAATCTTATGCTTTTTTGTCTTGCGGTATTTAGCATAGCGTCATTTTTAGCTATATTTGTTACTAGCTTTTGGCAACTTTTAGTGTTACGCGGTATAATGGGAATTTTTCATCCTATTTACACCGCTCTTGCCCTTGCTATCGCTGCAAAATCCGCTCTAAATCCCAAAGACGCACCTAAAGAAGTAGCTAAAGTCTTTGCTGGTGTTTCAGCAGGTATGGTTTTGGGTGTGCCTATGGGAAGCTTTCTTGGTGGGAATTTCTCTTATCAAGCTTCACAAGCTTTCTTTTGTTTGCTAACAAGTTTATGCTTTATCTTAACATTTTTCTTTGTGAAAAACACAGGTAAGGGAGAAAAACCACATTTACAAGAGCAAGTTAGCATTTTAAAAAGTCCTTTGCTTTGGTTAAGCATAGTAGCAGTCATCATTATACAAGCGGCAATCTTTGGTTTTTATGGATATTTGTCTGACTTTTTGCATAAGGTAACAGAGCTAAATTTCACTTATATATCCATAATACTAGCTATTTATGGTGGTACAAACATCATAGGAAACATACTTGCTGGTAAAGCTTTAAGCGAGAATTCTAACAAAAGCCTACTGCTTAGCATAACAGTTCTTTCTTTACTCTATGTGGCTATCTTTGTAGAGGCACAAAATGCTTTGCTTTTAAGTGTGCTTATTTTCATACTTGGAATTTTAGCTGGACTTATGAATAATGCTGTGCATTTCATCATCACACACCCTTTCCCTAAACAAGCTGAATTCGCAAATGGCATCTTTTTATCCGTAGCAAACATAGGACTTAGTCTTGGGGCTATCATTTGTGGCTATGTCGCTGATATGATAAATCTGAAAATGATAGCTCTAAGTGCGTGTGTGCTACTTGTGCTAGGCTTTGTTACAGTAGCTTTAAGAAGCAAAATAAAAATTTAAAGGTAAAAAACAGCGATGATAGTTGGTGCGGGTAAATGGCTTGGCAAGGCGATAGCTAAAGAATTTTATTAAGATATATGAGGATAGAGGCGAAATAGAATAAAATATAAGAACTAAAAAAAGATAAAAGGGGATTAGTTTTATTTTTTGTTTTGCATATCGTAATTATGCTTTTTATTTTTGTAATTTTTTTAGCAAATCGCTAAGTTTCACGCTTGCAAGATACTCTTCTAGCACCCTTTGAGCCTTTATAAAATGAGAATCTAAAAGGCTATGGATATTTTTACCCAAAGGACAGAGCAAATTGGGATTAGTATGAAATCTAAAAAGCGTATAGCCTGTTTTCTCTTGGGTATAAACGCTTTCTTTGTGTATGCCCTCTTTAGATTTCGCCTCGCTTTTTAGAAAATCTTTATTTTTAGGCGTAGATTCTACCGCATAAAAAATATCTAAAAGGCTTATATCTTTAGCATTTTTAGCTAACTTTGCTCCCTTACTCCCGCGAAAGATAGATACAAGCCCCGCATTTTTTAGGAGAGCTAGGATATTACGCACTATGACACTATTGACACCCACAGATTCGGCTAAAGCCTCGCCAGTTACTTTTTTGCAGTGTTTTTTATCTCTGTGTTTATTAAATTCAGAATCTTGGTTAAAAAACTCCACACACAGACATATATGAATGGCTATGCTAAACCTTGAGGGAATCTGCATTGATTTTCCTTAATAATAATTATAAGATTATAACAAAATTCTTAATATTACATTTGAAGCAGGATAAAAATTCTTAAGTCTTGTAAGTAAATTTAATGTATAATTGCGAGAAATCGAATATGCTATAACGTCACGGAGTTGAGAGAGAAATAATATAATAAAGGAAGGCTACATTATGGAAGCAAAGGCAACAAAACTCTTAAAACTTATAGGACAGTCTGAGGATCTTCAATTTGTAATCCCTGTGTATCAAAGAATGTATAGCTGGGATATAAGACATTGTAAGCAGTTGTGGGAAGATATTTTAAAGGTGGGAGAAAGCAAGAGATATGCCCATTTTATAGGTTCAATTGTTTATGTTGCTGATGGCGTGTATGGGACAAACAATAGTTTGCTTGTGATTGATGGCCAACAAAGACTGACAACCATCACCTTGCTCTTGATAGCATTAAGAGATTGTTTGGAGAATAGGGAGATTTTAGAAAAGTTTTCTTACAAAAAAATACATAATCGTTATCTTATTAATAGCGATGAAGTAGGAGAAAAACAATATAGACTTGTATTATCAGAAAACGATAAAGACACACTTATTGCCCTTGTGGATAAAGATAAAATACCCCCAAAGGAAGCTTCAATAAAAATACAAGAAAATTTTCATTTTTTCCAACAAGAGCTTCAAAAACTGCAAGATGACGACAGAAAACTAGAAGTTGTATGTAGGGGCATAGAAAAACTTATGATTGTCTGTGTGTCTTTAGAGAGAGATAAAGATAATCCGCAACTTATTTTTGAATCTATGAATTCAACGGGCAAAGATTTATCACAAGCAGATTTAATTCGCAATTACATTTTAATGGGCTTGGAGCCAAAATTACAAACAAGGCTTTATGAAAAATATTGGTATGCTATGGAGCAGGATTTTGGACAAGAAAACTATGAAAGAATGTTTAATGCTTTTGTGAGGCATTATCTCACTATTAAAACTGGAGACATTCCCAATATTAATAAAGTGTATGAATCCTTTAAAGAATATCATCAAGATAACAATATAGAAATAGAAATATTATTGCAAGATATGAAAAAATATTGTGAATATTTTTGTGCTATAGCTTTAAAGAAAGAGCAAGATTGTGAACTTAAAAATGTCTTTTGTAATTTATTGGAATTACAAAATGATACAACATATCCTTTGCTTCTAACACTTTATGAGGATTATGCTACCGATAAGCTTTCTAAAGATAATTTCAAAGAAATTGTATCTCTTATAGAAAGCTATATCTTTAGACGTGCGATATGTGAGATTCCTACAAATTCTTTAAACAAAACCTTTGCTTCTTTTGCAAAATTTATTGATAAAAATGCTTATCTCCAAAGCGTGAAAGCACACTTTTTGCTTTTGAAGTCTTACACAAGATTCCCAAGCAATGAAGAATTAAAAATGCTTTAGAAGACAAGAATATCTATCATTTTAGCAAAAAAAGTTATTTGCTTACAAGATTAGAAAACTATAAACGCAAAGAAAAAATCTCAACCAATGAATACACCATAGAACATATAATGCCGCAAAATCCTAATCTCTCAAAAGAATGGCAAAGGGATTTAGGAGAAAACTATAAAGAAATTCAAGAAAAATATCTGCATACACTGGGTAATTTAACGCTTACAGGCTATAACTCGGAATACAAAGATAAGCCTTTCAAAGAAAAAAGAGATATGCAAGGAGGTTTTAAGCAAAGTCCGCTTAAGCTAAATGATGGGCTTAGAGATTTGCAGACATGGAATCAAGAAACAATAGAAAAAAGAGCAGAGGATTTAGCCAATAAGGCTTTAGAAATCTGGGCTATGCCGACACTAGAACAAGCACTACTAGATTCTTATAAACAAGAGATGCAAAATAAAAGCAAAAAGGAATATAGTCTAGAAAATTATAACTTTAGCCAAACAACAAAAGAAATTTTCAAAGCATTACATAAAGATATTGTAGCTCTTGATGAAAACATTACACAATCTTATACAAAACTATATATTGCTTATAAGTTAGAAACAAATATTGTAGATATTGTTCCACAAAAGAGTAAGCTAAAGCTCTATCTTAATATCCCATTTAATGAGTTAATAGATGAAAAAAGAATGGCTAGAAATGTTGCTAATATCGGCTCGTGGGGCAATGGTGATGTGGAGGTAAGCATAGAATCAGCACAAGATATTGCTTATTGCTTGGGGCTTATAAGACAGGCGTTAGAAAGACAGCTGTGAGAAATAAGTCAGAATATATAATGAATATTTGTAATATTAAATATGAGATATAATATTAACTAGGAAATTTCCATATAATTTTATTAAATGAAGTATTATAAACCCTAGCATATTAAAAAATAACGGTTAGAATTATTATAAATGTGATTTTTCCTTAATAACCTGCACAAAAAGCTCGTAAAAGCATTTATTTACATTTAAAAATAAGCACAAAAAATACAAACGCAGCCACAAGCAAGGCAATATTTAACACTATATAGCCTCCACTTGCTAAAATACCTCCTACACTTAAAGAGGTGATGAAATTTGCTAGAAAA
>NZ_CALUTC010000019.1 GCF_944323605.1 uncultured Campylobacter sp. | reverse complement strand
AAAAAAATAAAAAAACGGAAAAACAAAAAAGTAATTAATAAAAAAAAAATTTAAAATAAAATCCCCCCCCCCCCCCCCTTTTTTTTTTGTTAAAATTGATATATGTTTTACTGTGATTTTTGATAAAACAATATCAATAAAAATATATTTTATATATCAAAAATATTAAAAATTTATTTTCATATTTAAATTATTTTGATAATATATAAAAAATAAATTTAAGGAAAAGCATTGAAAAAGATATTTGTGTTTTTGTTAGCATTTAATATTTGTATAGCAAACGAATTAATAAGCCCTATACCGCAGAGCATAGAATTTGATAAGGAAAAAGCTTTGCTTGGAAAAAAGCTATATATGGATAAATCTTTATCAAAAGATGGGACAATTTCTTGTAATACTTGCCACTTGATAGATAATTATGGCGTGGATAATAAAATGACCTCGCCGGGCGTAAATAACGCACAAGGTGTATTTAACTCTCCTTCCAGCTTTAATGCCGTATTTAATTTTGTTCAGTTTTGGGACGGTAGAGCAAAGGACTTAAAAGAACAGGCAAAAGGACCGCTTTTAAATCCTATAGAACACGGATTAAATGAATCTGAAGTGGTGCAAAAGGTTAAAGATAATAACGATTATAAAAAGGATTTTGACAAGCTTTATGGAGAAATAACTTTTGATAATATAGCAGATGCTATAGCTGAATTTGAAAAAACACTTATCACTCCAAATTCTCCATTTGATAGATATTTAAGAGGCGATGAAAACGCCATAAGCGAACAAGCAAAAAGAGGCTACGCAGCCTTTGTTTCAAATGGTTGCACATCTTGTCATCACGGAGTAAATGTAGGCGGCAATATGTATCAAAAATTTGGAATTTTTATACAGTATCCAAATCAAGAATTACTAGGTCTTTTTGATAGGACAAAAAGAGAAGAAGATAAAATGGTATTTAAAGTGCCTAGTTTAAGAAATGTTGAAAAGACTGCACCGTATTTTCACGATGGCACTATGCCAGCATTAGAACAGGCGGTGCAGTTTATGGCGTATTATCAGCTTGGTAAATTTTTAGAAGAAGATACTATAAATGATATTACAGCCTTTTTAAAAACTTTAACAGGAGAATACAATGAGCAAACAAAATAAAAAATTCTCCTTTTTAAGCTTATTTATCGGTATGGCTTTTGTTGTAATTTTTTTAGTTTTTTTAATGTTGTTTTTTATGTTTGATAACTACGAACATCAAAAACAAAGCGAATATACTATGGGAAAACTTCAAAGATTAGAGCTTTTAAATAGCGAGTTAAATTCTGTCTTTTCATCAGCCTTTCAAAGCATAAATTATGATCAAAGTGTTAAGATAAGCAAGGAAATGGAAGGCATATTTTTGGATTTATATAAAAACGATATAGATATAAATAAAAGCTTTGAAGTTTTTAATGATAAAATTTGGCAGCTAGAAAGATTCAAGTCTGCAAATTCAATAGCCTTAAATTCAAAAATTTATCTTTTTGAACTAGCTGGGAATTATTCAAAAAGCGAAAATAATCAAAAAACAGTTACAAATTCGATAATAAACGCACTATCCATAATAGGCACTCAAGATATATTGCAAAAAGACACCTTAAAACTCTTAGAAAAATATATAAAAGATATACAAAATACAAATGATGATATATTAGCCATATTTTTGCAACATTATCAGATGATAATCAAGCAAGTAGCCGTTATGCAAGAGAATTCTAAGTATTATCAAAATGATGTTTTATCCACTCTTTTAAAAGAATCCTTAAAAGAAAATCAAGATCATATAAGCGTTACAAGCCAAAATAAATTTTATAGCTCTATATTTGTTTTCGCCTTTACTGTTTTGCTTTTGGCAGGTTTTATATTTATAACTGTAAAAAGGGTCTTAATACCTATCAAGCAGCTTGAAGAATTGAGTTCAAATTTGGTTTCAAATGAAGCAAATTTAAGGTCTAGATTAAATATATCCTTGAAAAGTGAGCTTGCAAAATCTGCTTCTTATATAAATTCCTTTATAGCCTTGGTGCAAAAATCAATCTTACAAGCTATAGACAACGCAGAACAAGGATATAAATCATCAGAGTTATTGCAAAAAAACGCACAAAATCTAGAGCAAAATTCTATGCATTCTTATCAAGAAATGCAAATTATAAAGGAAAATTCACTAGTGCTTGGCAATCATATAAATTTAAGCTCGGAATTAGGGCTTAAAAGCATAGAAAGTATGAATGAAATGAAAAATGTTATGTCAAAAGTAGATAGCACATTAAAAGAGCTTTTGGTATTGGTAGCAGAAAATACTCATAAAGAGCAAGATATAACAGATAGTATGCAATCTTTAAAGCAAAGTGCGGATAATATAATACAGATGACAAATTCCATAAAAGACATAGCAGAACAAACAAATTTACTTGCACTAAATGCCGCTATCGAAGCAGCACGTGCAGGAGAATACGGACGAGGCTTCGCTGTAGTTGCCGATGAGGTTAGAAATTTGGCTGAGAAAACTGATAATTCTTTGGTAGATATAAATTCAACAGTTCAAAGCATAACTTCACAAATCAATCAAAACACTGAACTTATGCAAACAATACACGAATCTATGGCTCAAACATCACAAAAAACCAATGATTTACAAGAGGAAATACTAGATTCTTTACAAAAGCTAGAGCAGATTACCGATTCTACCTACAATATGCAAAAAAAGGGAGATGAGGCTAAAGAAAAGATGAAGCAATTAGAGGAAAATATAAAAAAAGTTGAAGATATTTCAACTTCTGTTAAAGAGCTATCTTTAGAAGTAAGCTCTATATCAAATACCTTGCTAGATTCCGCAAAGGAATTATCATCAAAGCTTAATACCTTTAAATAATCAAGCAAGGCAAAATAAGCATCATACAGGAAGAACGCGTAGGTTTGGACTAAGCTCTTCTTGTAGGATATTTTCTATAGCATAAAGAGTAGCACCGCTTCCGCTAGAACAGCCACTACAAGCTCCTAGGTATCTTATATATACATCTAAAATTCCATTTTCGCCTTTTTGTATATCTATGACCTCTAAATCTCCACCATCGTGGTGCAACATAGGTCTAACATCGCTATCTAGCACAGATTCAACAGCTTTTATCTGTTTAACTAAGGTCATATCATCAAAAGCAAGATCATCTTTTGCGGCTTCTTTTAGTCTTTCTCTATCCATCTCTGCTCTAGTTTGTGCTAATATATCTACTAGATAATATTCTCTAGCCTCGTGTCCTCCGGGCTTGATGCAGGATTTACAGAAAGCACCAGCTTTTGTGTATTGTGTTATCTCTTCAACTGTATGAAGATCGTTTAATCTTATAACATCTTTTATAGTCCCAAGGCTTACTCTAGCACATTCGCATACCATTATTTGATCTTCAAAGCTTTCAGGAGATACGCCTTTATATTGTGCTGCAGCTTGTTTGATAACATCATAAGCCATAACAGAACAGTGCATTTTTTGAGGTGGAACAGCTGGAGTTTCAGGATTGTCTCTCATAGCAAATTCAACATCTAAATTTGTTATCTTAACGGCTTCATCAACCTTTTTTCCTATGCAAAGATCTACCATAGTATCAGAACTAGCTATGGCAGTGCCACATCCAAAGCTTTTAAATTTTGCATCTATTATGGTATCGTTTTTTTCATCTACAAGCCAGTAGAGCCTTACAGCATCTCCACAGCTTTCAGCCCCAAAATCAGCCACTATAAGCTTTGCATTTCTTTTTTTAGCATCTTCTTCTGTGAATTCTCCCATATGTTTAGGATTATTCATTCTATCTTGTACTTTTTGAGAGTATTCATCCCAAATAGATCCGCCTATTAAATTATTTTTTCCCATATTTTTTCCTTTTATTTATAATTATTCGGATTGTAAGCATAAGTGCTAGAAATAGCTCTAAGTCTTTTTGCAGCTTTTACAACTTGCTCTATAGTGTAGTCAATCTCTTCTTCTGTGTTAAACCTCGATAGAGAAAGTCTTAGAGCAGTATGTGCTAAATCATTTTCTGCTCCTATAGCTTCCATTATAGGATTGCTTTCTAAATCTTCACTAGCACAGGCCGAACCAGTGCTAGCTGCTATGCCATTTTTATTTAAATCCCAAAGCATAGCTTCTCCTTCAACACCTTTTATACTTGCTAAAATAGTGTTTGGAACTCTCCTTGCTCTATCGCCTACCACAGATGTATCTGGTATTTTTAGAATAGCGTCTTCAAGTTTGTCTCTTAGTCTTCTTATGTGAGAATCTTCAAAATTTAGCATAGTATTAGCCACTCTTAAAGCTTCAGCCATAGCCACTATGAAAGCAACATTAAGTGTGCCACTTCTACGTCCTGCCATATGTTCTCCACCGTGCAAAAGAGGGCTAAGCTCTATGCCTTTTCTTATATAAAGCCCACCAACTCCTTTTGGACCGTGAAATTTATGTGCTGAAAAAGATGCTAAATCAACCCCGCTATCAAAGAAATTCACCTTTATCTTACCAACCGCTTGTGTAGCGTCTGTATGAAATAATGCCCCATATTCGTGAGCTACGTCAGCCATTTTTTCTATATCAAAAATCATACCCGTTTCATTATTTGCCCACATAACACTTACTAAGGCTGTTTTATCGCTTATTACCGCTTTTAAATCATCAACGGTGGAAAGACCTTCTTCATTTACGGGCAATTCTATAAGCTTTACTCCAAATTCTTTTAAGAATCTTGCAGAAGCTATAACCGCAGGGTGTTCTACACTTGAAATGATTACTTCATTTCTATCCTTGTTTAAAATTCTGTCAAAATAAATGCTTTTCATAACCCAGTTAATGCTTTCAGTAGCACAGGAAGTTATGATAATATCATCAAGCTCACTTGCCCCAAGCCCTTCATACAGTTTATCCATAGCTTCTTTTAATGCAGGATGAGTTGCTGAACCCCACTGATGAAGGCTGTTTGGATTTCCATATATGTCTTTAAAAAATGGTAACATAAGCTCATAAGCGTTATCATCAAGCCTAGTGGTAGCATTATTATCTAAATATACTTTCAAATCATTCCTTTCTAAAATAATTAAGATTTTTTTTATCTCTTTTAGAAAAATAACACAAAAAAAATAAATTTTATATTAAAAAAGACAAGAATCGGTAAAAAGCAGGTGTATTTTTTGGATAATTATTTTGTTTTTTAGCTCTTTTGTGCAAATTTTAATGTAAAAGCAAGTTATTTTAGTTATAATTATAGTCTTTGATTTTGGGGCATTAGCTCAGCTGGGAGAGCACAACGCTGGCAGCGTTGGGGTCAGCGGTTCGAGCCCGCTATGCTCCACCATTCATATACTCCGCAAACATAGCCTTATTCATTCTTTTAGCCTCTTCATCAACCTTACCATTTTCACATCGCCATATAGACCAATCATCACCATTTTTCACAGGCAAATAAAAAATATAACCCGTTTTCTTACTCGCAAAAGTGTAAGCCTTTTTAAGTTTTTCAATCTTTTCTTTATATTCCTCATCATCTAGGGCAAAGCTTTTGCTTTGATTTACGCTTTTTACTTCAAAGATATGGATTTTATTTTTTATATCTTTAAAAATAAAATCAGGATAACTCGTGCGTTTGCGTAAATGATAATAATCAAATTTCACATTTGACTTATCTATGAAATTTTTACCAAAGAGATAGATTTCTTTACCATTTATGCTAATCTTCTTGCAAGATTTTTCGCATAATGTATATAAAATTTTGCAAAATTCTTTCTCCGCTTCACTATCAAAGCTAAATTCCTCCTCTTTGCTATCACTCCAAATCCAATTATCCAGCCAAACACTCTCGCCCCTACTATCATAAAAGCTATAAATATCCTCCCTTAACTCCACTTTTTCTATTTGTGCGTATTTTTCATAGTCCTCTACCACAGAGTTAAGCTTATCTTGTATAGCTTTTAGATTCTGAGAAAACAAAAACCAATCCTCATAAGTTTTTACAAATTCTTTTTGCTTTCTTTTTACAACTTCACTTACTTTTTGTAGTTTTTTGTATTTTTCAAAAATACTTTCACTATCATATTCTTTTAGATTCTTTAAGCAATCTCTTATGTCTATGTCGCCCATATGGATTTCTTTTAGCACTATGATTTCAAATTTGCCAAATTCTTTGATAATCTCATTTTCAAATAAATTCTTATGTATCTCACCCTTTAGTCTTATGCGTTTTTTACTCTTTTCCATAGGTTTTATACCATAGATATATGCCTTAGAAAAAATTTCTTGTGTTTCTTTGTCTAGGTATTCAAATCTTTTTAAGCAAGGATTTCGCCTCACCCTACCTATAACCTGCTCATCAAGTTGCTTTGAGTTTGTATCCCTTACTTGATAGAGCATACAAGCTCTAGGTATATCAAAACCTTCTGTTATGACCATTTTAAAGATAATAACATCGATAAAAGAATCATTTTCTTTCACATAGTTTTGCCAAAGGGATTTATTTTTTAGCTTTTCTAGTCTTGTATTGCTTTCATAGTCTTTTTCTTTTTCGACAAAGCAAACCCACCTAAGCCCCTGTTTTTCTAAGATTTGTTTTATTTCTTTCATCTCATTTTTGCCAAAGTCTTTATTTGAAATTTGTATGATAAATGCTGGTCTTATGCCCTCTTTGAAATAAAAGTTTTGTATGCTTTTAAATTTATCTAAAGCTCTATTTAAGCCTTTTTCTAACTCCTCTTTTTCATCTATATACTCCACAGTTTTTATAAGATTTGCTCTTTCTGCTTCTTTTTCATCTATCTTTACATCGTATTTATCATCTTTTGGCGTAGCAGAAAAATGTATCGTTTGAGAAAAGTAAGAACTAAGCTCATTTAGGTTATTTGTTGCTATGTGGCTCTCATCTCTTAGTAAAATCACTTTTTTACTTTCCTCTTTACATCTTTGCAAGAAAATCAAAAGGCTTTTTTCTTTATTAATCTTGCTTGTCTTTGTGTATTGTGCGCTAGGCAAGACAAAGACATTAAAGCTTGTGTCTATGTGTATGCTATATTCTTTATTTTTTGCATCTTTTTCGCTACTGATATAAAAGGGTTTTAGCCTTGTAAATTTCAAAGAAAACTCATTGAATCTTTCATAGTTTTGACTTGCTAACCTACCCTTTGAGATAGTAGAGACAAGAAAGACTAGATTCTCATTTTCTTTTAGCATTTCATTCATAAGCCTTGCCATTATATGAGTTTTACCAGAACCTGTGGGTGCTTTTAAAGAAATGCTACTTTTTCCACTTTTAGCTAAATACAAAAGCTCACTTACCGCTCTGTCTTGAATCTCTAGTATCTCTTGCTTCATTTTTTGTTCCCTTTAGATTCTAGCTTTTTGCAAGTTAGCTCAAACTCCTCACAAACCCATTCTATCTTTTGATGAATATCTTTAAATTCTTTACCATAAAGCTT
Source organism: uncultured Campylobacter sp. (assembly GCF_944323605.1). Taxonomy (GTDB): domain Bacteria; phylum Campylobacterota; class Campylobacteria; order Campylobacterales; family Campylobacteraceae; genus Campylobacter_D. The sequence goes on along the minus strand of NZ_CALUTC010000019.1, from coordinate 11,919 downwards.
TTCATCTATTTCATCAAAGATCTTTTTGTTATTTGAGGCTATTTCTGCTATATCTAAAACTTCTAAATTATCACCATAAGGTTTATTTTTCTCAAGCCATTTGAAATTTTTGCTCCCATCATAGCATTCTCCACTCATTATCCTTTTTAACCTTTTAGAAGTTACATCTGTGGCTATGCCATTTGGATTTAACTCGTTTGTTTCATTATTTGTTACAAGGATAAACTGTCTTTTGCCTCCGTCCTCACGGTTTAGCTCCATTACAGCATGGGCGGTAGTGCCAGAGCCAGCGAAAAAGTCTAGCACAATATCAGCTTCTTGTAGGCTTGTCTTTTGGGCTAAAAATGGCGATTGCTTCGCTTCTTCGTTGTAGGATTCTGCGTTATCGGCTCGGTCATTTGGGCTTACTAACTCGCTTCCTCCTTTAAAACCATGACTTACCGCAGAATTCATATTGTTAGATTCTAGATTCAGATTTGTAGAAAACTTAATAAGAGTCTTAATTAATTTTGAGGGTTTAGGATTTTTAAATGGTGCATTTAAATTTCCTTCAGCTAAAATACTATCCAATTCTTTTTTACCATTGTCATTTGAATTTTCATTGTCCAAAAGGGATAATGTAGTATATGCTTTTCCTTTTCCATTTTCAAAATATTTTATTTCATTCTTGCCATTTACTTTTTCACATTTTAAATATGTCTTTGTGTAGATTCTGTTTCCTTTGACTACCACAAATCCATTTTTAATTCCCCATTCCACAGCAGATTTTGACCATCTCCATACCCAATCGGTTTTTCCGTGCTTACCACTTAATCTTTCTAAATACTTTTCTTTGCTACCACCAGCATAAAAAATTTTTTCATTTATTTCTATTTCAAAATCCATATTTGTTGAATATTGCAATGAACTATAATCCAACGTTTGGGTTAATTTATACCTTCCTCTCGTTTCCACAAATTCATCTTCAAGATTAAAATCACTTTCATCTCTTTCATCAAGTGAGAAATTTTCCATACATTCTATATTTTTTGAATAAGCTAATACATAATCATGATTTTTTTGTATAGTTGATGTGCTTTTACCTCCTTTTTTTATAACTCTTGGGGCACAAAAAATAAAATTCCTCTCCCCAAAAACCTCATCAAAGAGGCACTTAACATAGGCTTGGTTTCTATCATCTATGCTACAAAAGATAACGCCATCATCTTTTAAAAGCTCTCTAGCTAGTTGTAGTCTTGGATAAAGCATTGATAAAAGATTATCCCTTGTTATGGCATTATCATAATTCGTCTTAGCAAATTCGCCCATATCATCTTTGCCATAAGGTGGGTCTATGTAGATGACTTTGATTTTGTTTTTATAGCTTATGAGAAGATTTAAAAGTGCGGGATAATTATCGCCTATGATGAGCTTATGGGTAATCCCCCCCCCCCCCGTTGAAAAGGAAAGATTGTGATTTTTTTTAAAATACTTTATGGTATTATCCATTTTCTCTAATCTCTTATCAAAATGAAAGCCGGTGCGTTTTAAGTTCATACCCAAAGCGCTAAGTTTTAAAACCTCATCTACGCTTTCACATTTATCTAAAAGCTTTAGTAAAAAATAAGCATTTTCCTTTTCTAAAATTCCGTCCTCATAATACGCATTTATCTTATCTTTTATCTCTTGTTTTCGCTCTTTTAAAGAAGTCATAATTTTTCCTTTATTTTGCTAAGTTAGGATTTATTTGCACTTGGCTTGTGGCTATAGTTTCTATATTTTTTAAAAGCTCTAAGCTTGTCTCAAAAGAAAAGCTTTCATCTGGATTTTGACTTAAAAACTCTTGCATAAAATCTTTTTTTGCTATAGCCATATCAAGTTCCTTATCACTTCCTTTTTGATAAGCACCTATGCGTAGTAAAACCTCATTTTCTTTTAGCAAAGAATTTAGCCTTTTAAATTTCCTAGCTAAGTGCCTGTGCTCATCGCTTATAATGTCATTCATCACACGAGAGGCTGAATTTTGTATATTTATAGGTGGATAAATTCCAAAATCCGTTAACTCTCTACTTAAAACTATATGCCCGTCTAAAATAGAACGGCTTTGGTCAGCTATAGGATCGCTCATATCATCGCCATCAACAAGCACTGTAAAAAAGGCGGTTATAGTGCCTTTGCCCTCTTCTTTTCCTGTTCTTTCCATTAACTGAGGCAAGAGAGATAAAACACTTGGCGGGTAGCCCTTTGTGGTAGGTGGTTCACCAAGAGCTAGTCCTATCTCTCTTTGTGCCATAGCAAATCTAGTTACGCTATCCATTATAAAAAGCACATCTTTGCCTTGTTCTTTAAAATACTCCGCCACACTCATAGCACAAAAGGCGCCGTATTTTCTCATCAAAGCAGAATCATCACTTGTAGCTACTATGATAACGGTATCATCTAGCTTTCCGCCTAAGTTTTTTTGTATGAATTCAGGGATTTCCCTACCTCTTTCGCCTATTAGAGCGACTACTTTTACAGGGGCTTTTGAGTTTTTAACTATCATACCCATAAGGGTTGATTTTCCGACCCCACTTCCTGCAAAAATTCCAAGTTTTTGTCCGACTCCGCAGGTTAAAAGTGCGTCTATAGTCTTTACTCCTACGGGAAAAACTTCCTCTATAAGCCCTCTTTTCATAGCGTCAATGGGCGCTCTCATTATGGGCATAAATTTGCTAGGCTCTATGGGAGCCTTGCCGTCTTTTGGACGCATAAAAGGATCAACCACCCTGCCTAAAAGCTCATCTCCTACGCCTATTTGCATACCAGCATCACTTAAAAAAGCCTTGTCCTTTATCTTAAAGCCCTCTATGAAAGAAAAAGGGCTTAGATAGCTTAAATTTTCTTTAACCTCAACCACCATAGCTAGGGTTTGTAAATTTTCATTATCGTTTGAAACAAGCCTTACTATGTCTCCCACACTTGTTTTTAAGCCTTTAATTTCTATGTTTGTGGCAGAAATTTTTGTGATTTCTCCAAATAAAGAGCTTAAATTCTGTGTGCCAAGCTTTTTTTTAAGACTATCTAAACTCATTAAAACCTAACCTGTTTGCTTGAGTTTATTAAAGAAAAAAATTCTTTTCTTGTTTTTTCATTTTTTAAAAAATAACCTCTTAGTGCAGAAGTTGAGGTAGTAGAATTTGCTTTTTGCACTCCACGCATTTCTATGCACATGTGTCTTGCTTCAATCACAACTCCAACTCCCTTTGCTCCGACATATTTCATCATAGCATCTGCTATTTGTTCTGTAAGTTGTTCTTGTATTTGTAATCTTCTTGCGTAAATTTCAACCAAGCGAGGTATTTTGCTTAAGCCAACCACCTTTTTATCTGGTATGTAAGCTATATGTGCTCTTCCAAAAAAGGGTAAAATGTGATGTTCGCAAAGGCTGTAAAATTCTATATCTCTAACTAAAACCATTTCATTATTAGAACTATCAAATAAAGCGTCATTTAGAATTTCTTTTGGATCTTGTTTGTATCCACTAGTTAGGTATTGAAAGGATTTAAAAACGCGAGTAGGAGTTTTTAAAAGCCCATCTCTTTGTGGATTTTCCCCTATGAGTTCAAGTATATCTTTAACATTTTTTTCAAATTGTTCTTGCATTTCTTCTCCAAATCGTATTAAAAAATAGATTTTAACATAAATAACTTGAATTTTTATGCAAGTAATTAGTAAAAATTTGGTATAGTATAGCTTTTATTTTAAAATTTTTTAAGGAAAGATATATGGAAATAAAGGCTAAAGCATTAGATACAGTTAATACCCAAGTAACTGTTGATATCAGCTCTTCAGATATAAAACAAGAGGTAGAAAAACTGGCTTTAAAAGCGGCTAAAACGATGAAAATGGACGGTTTTAGAGTTGGCAAAGTGCCTGTTAGTGCCGTTATAAAAAGATATGAAAAAGAGTTAAAACAAGATGCAGAGCAAGCCTTGATAAAAGAAAGTATCACAAAAGCTTTAAAAGATAGCAAAAAAGAGGCAAAAGATCTTGTCGGAGAACCATATTTTGAAAAAGTTGAAAGAAAAGATGAGGGACTTCAAGGAGAGCTTATACTTTCTTTTAAGCCTGAATTAAAGCTAGATGGATACGAGGAGCTTATACCAAGTTATCAAACTCCAAGAGTTACTAAAAAAGAAATAGATGAAAAAAAAGAAAACCTACTTAAGAATTTTGCAAAAACAGAATCTATAAAGGAAGATAGAGAGCTTAAAGAGAAAGATTTTGCTAAATTTGATTTTGAAGGTTTTGTAGATGATAAAGCTTTTGACGGTGGCAAGGCTGAAAACTACACTTTGGAAATAGGTTCAAAACAGTTTATACCGGGTTTTGAAGACGGTATGTTGGGTATGAAAAAGGGGGAACAAAGAGATATTAAAGTGAAATTTCCTGATGATTATGCTTCTGCTAATTTGGCTGGAAAAGACGCTGTTTTTAAGATTAAACTACATGATATAATGGAGCTTAAATTTCCAAATTTAGATGATGATTTGCTTAAGAAAATTTTACCTAATGAAAAAGAACCAAGCGAAGAAATGTTAGATAACAAGCTTAAAGAGCAGATAAAAAATGAAAAACTTTATAAGCTTATAAATGATGAATTAAAAGTGAAATTAGCAGATGCTTTGCTTGAAAAATATGATTTTGATATACCAAAAGGAATTTTAGAACAAGAAATTGATGTGCAATTTAGAAATGCTATTAGCACATACACAAAGGAAGAACTTGAAAGCTTTAAAACAGATGAAAGCAAATACAAAGAAAAAAGAGAGAGTTTTAGAAAAGAAGCCGTGAAAAGTGTAAAACTAACATTTATAATAGACGAGTTAGCTAGATTAAGAAATATCTTTGTAAATGATCAAGAAGTTATACAAGCCGTTTATTTTGAAGCTTACAGATACGGAAGCGATCCTCAAAAACTACTAGAAAGCTATAAACAACAGGGAATTTTACCTGTTGTAAAGATGTCTTTGCTAGAGGAAAAATTATTCAATGATATATTTAGCTCTAAGGAAAAAGAAAGTAAAAAAGCGGAGGACAAATAATGTTTATCCCTTATGTTATAGAAAGAACAAGTAGAGGAGAAAGAAGTTACGATATATATTCTAGGCTCTTAAAAGATAGGATAGTGATGCTTTCTGGTGAAATAGATGACAATGTAGCTTCTTCAATCGTAGCCCAGCTTCTTTTTTTAGAGGCTGAAGATCCGCAAAAAGATATATATCTTTATATAAATTCTCCCGGAGGAGTAGTAACAAGCGGTTTTAGCATTTATGATACTATGAACTACATAAAACCCGATGTTTGCACTATCTGTATAGGTCAAGCTGCGTCTATGGGAGCGTTTTTGTTAAGCTGTGGTCAAAAGGGAAAAAGATTTGCTTTGCCAAATTCTCGCATAATGATACACCAGCCATTAGGTGGTGCTAGAGGTCAAGCAAGTGATATAGAAATTCAAGCAAAAGAAATACTTAGATTAAAGAAAATTTTAAGTGAAATTTTGGCTAAAAATACTGGACAAAAATTAGCTAAAATTCAAAAAGATAGTGATAGAGATTTTTTTATGAGTGCTGATGAGGCTAAAGAGTATGGCGTCATAGACAAGGTTTTACAAAAAAGTTTTAAATAAGGCTTAAAATGGACGATAAAGATTTACTATCAGACTTCGGTAGATCGAATGATGTAGGCGGTTTTGGAGAGGGTCAGAAACTACAAAAGATAAGTGGAGGAGAGCTTGAAAAATTCTCTAGATCAGTTATAGATCAGCTTATAAAAGATAATGTCCCTCCTATACCTGAAAATTATAAAATTTATTTTATTAAACTACTTCACGAACAAAGCACTATGACATTTAGAAAAAAAATTAGCGAAATGATGAATTTTGAAGATGTGGAGGATAGTAAGCAAGTTTTTATAGAAAAAACTGTTAAAAAGGCTTTCGCAGAACTTTCTTTACTTATGCAAGATATAGCTATGGTTTATAAAAATACAGGTGTTATGGAAGGGGTTTTGCAAAAAAAGATGTCTGAATTATCTATAAATTCTTCTGAACTGTCTATAAAAAATATACTTTCAGACTTAAGTGTTGATATAGAAAGATTTGATTCCGTACTTAAGAAGTATTCTTATGACATAAAAGCACATTTTGAAAATATTTTAGATAGTTGTAAGTCAATAGAACAAAAGAGTGATTTTGACCCAACTTATGAAACATACAATAAAAAATTTTTGCTCGACCTGATAGAAAAAAGTAAAGATGGATATGCTAAATATAATTACCAAAATTCACTGATCTTATTTAAGATAAAAGATGCTTTGCTGAATAATATAAGCGAACAAAAAGATAGATTGATACTGCAAAAAAATATCACAAAAACACTAAGCAAATTGTTAGATAGTGGAGATGTTATGGCATATTATGATAATGGAATCTTTGCTATAGTGTTAAGGCATACTAATATGCAAAACGCTCAAAAAAAGGCAGAAACTCTGCTAGAATCAGCGTATAATACTACATTTTTTCTGGGCGGCTCTGAGATTGATATGAATTTAGAAATGGCTGTTGGTATGATAAAAGATGATGCTAATACCGATAAATTCATAGAAAGACTTATAAGAGCTATGGCAAAAACTAGCAAAGATAAAGAAAATTTTGCTATAGTGGATTAATAAAAGGTTGGCTTTGAATCTAGATATAGTAACGTATCCAAATAAAAAACTTTTTTATGTTTCAAAAGAGGTGCAAGACTTTGATTCTTCTTTGCATACCTTGCTTGATAATATGTATGAAACTATGATCTTAGGTCAAGGTGTCGGGCTTGCGGCTATACAGGTTGGAGTGCCTTTAAGAATTTTTTTAGCAAATATACCAAATGAAGACGAAGAGCAAAGAAAAGAAGATTTGTTTGAGATTATAAATCCAAAAATAGAATTTATGGACGATGAAAAAATTATATTTACAGAAGGCTGTCTTAGCATACCGGGCTTTTTTGAGGAAGTGCAAAGAAACAAAAATGTCTATGTGAAATATCAGGACAGATACGGCAAGGAAAAAGAACTAGAAGCCAAGGATTTTTTAGCTGTTGTGATTCAGCACGAATTTGATCATTTAAATGGAAAGCTGTTTATAGAAAGACTTTCTTACTCAAAGAGACAAAAATTTGATAAGGAATTTAAAAAAGCACAAAAATCTAGCAAAAGAACGAGATGACAAAGTTAAGATGTGCTAGTTTTTCAGATGAATTAAATATCATAGACGTAGAAAGCACTTTCACAAGAGGCTTGCCCGGATTTAATATAGTAGGATTAGCAAGCACATCTATAAAAGAAAGCACAGAGCGTATCAGAGCTACCTTAGTAAGCAAAAACTTTTCCTTTCCAGCACAAAAAATCACAATAAATTTAAGCCCTTCTGGCATACCTAAGTCAGGCTCTCATTTTGACCTTGCTATCGCTATTTTGATAATACTTCAAAAAGAAAATCTTGATGATTTTTTTGTATTTGGAGAGCTTGGACTTGACGGTCTTGTAAAAAGCACAAATGAGCTTTTTTCTTTGCTCTTGTTTTTATCAACAAAATTCAAAAATGCTAAAATTTTAATCCCAAAAGCTTTGGCTCAAAAAGCTGCTATGATACCTAATATAGAGCTTTTTGCAGTTGAAAATTTAGATGAGGCTGTGGAGTTTTTTTCTCAAAAAAATTATGATAAATTTAGAATTTCTAGCATTCATCCACTTTTCGAAAAAGCCCTTGTTATAAACGATGAAAAATTCGTGCAAAATTTTAACTTCGAATACGACTTTAAAGATGTAAAAGGTCAGGAAAAAGCAAAACGAGCTTGTATAATATCTGCTCTTGGTATGCATAATATATTGTTCGAGGGTTCTGCAGGAAGCGGAAAGAGTATGTGTGCTAAAAGACTTGTTTATATAATGCCTCCACAAAGTTTAGATGAAGTTTTAAGTGCTAGTGCGTATCAGTCTTTAAATTCCAAAGATACTGAATTTTCAAGCATAAGAGCTTTTAGAAATCCTCATCACACTAGCACAAAGGCTAGTATTTTTGGAGGCGGTGCAAAGTCGGCTAAAATAGGAGAGCTTGCTTTAGCAAATGGCGGAGTGCTTTTTTTTGATGAATTTCCACATTTTAGTAAAACCGTCATAGAAAGCTTAAGAGAGCCTTTAGAAGACAATAAAATCTTAGTTTCAAGAGTAAATTCTAAAGTTGTTTATGATACAAAATTTATTTTCGTAGCAGCACAAAATCCTTGTCCGTGCGGAAATTTGTTTTCAAGCACCATTGCTTGTAAGTGCAATGAGCTCGAGATAAAAAGGTATAAGCAAAAAATTTCTCAACCCATATTAGATAGGATAGACTTGTATGTAGCAATGGACGAGATTGATAAAGATGATAAAGCAAGTATTTCATCAAAAGAAGCTTATGAAATGGTTTTAAAGGGTTTTATCTTTCAAAAACAAAGAGGACAAAAAGAATTTAATGCCAAACTAAAAGACGAGGATTTGCAAAAACTTTGTTTGTTAAATGATGAGGCACACAGTGTTTTAGATACCGCTCTTGCTAGATTTAAATTATCACAAAGATCTATAAATAAGGTCTTAAAAGTTGCAAGAACCTGTGCTGATTTAGACAGTAGCACAAAGATAGAAAAGAAACATATTTTAGAATCTCTTTCTTTTAGGATAAGACAGTGAATGAAATTTTGTATGCTTTATTAGCTGTATTTTTTGTGCTTTTAAACTATTTTTTACTTAAGTATAATATAGCAAAAAATGAAAATTTAAGCCTAAAACTAGCTTTAAAAGAAAGTAAAGACGCCTTAGAAAGACTTAAAGAAGAAAACAAACAAGAGCAAAATGAGCTTGTGAGAATTTTAAAAGAAGAGCATAGTCAAAATTTAAAAAATTTAAAAGAAGAATTACAAAAAAATTATCAAAACCAATCCTCAAGCCTATTAAGTGCAAATTACAATCTTTTAAATGAGGGTTCAAAAAAGATATTAAATGATATTTTTAAACCTATAAATGAAAAGATAAAAGCTTACAATGAAAGACTATCCCAAAACGAAATAAGCCTTCAAACAAGCATTAAAAATATGTTTTCTTACAGTCAAAAAATAGCCGATGACGCACAAAAACTAGCTCAAATTTTAAAAGGCGATAAAAAGGTAAGAGGAAATTTCGCAGAACTACAACTACAATCGGTATTAAGAGCAAGTGGATTAAAAGAAGAAGAGCAATATAAAACACAGGTTCATTTTAAAAAAGAAGGAAAAGATTATTACATAGATGCAGTAGTTTTTTTGGATAGAAATAAAAATATCATCATAGACTCCAAATTTGCTTTGCCAAATGATTTTAGCCTTGAAGAAAATAGCGAGGATTTAGCCTTAAGCGTGGCGAAAAATTTAAAAGACAGGATAGACGAGTTAAGCAAAAAGCCTTACAATGCTTACAATGCATATACTTATGATTTTGTCTTGCTTTTTTTGCCCTACCAAAACATACTAGATTTAGCCTTAAGTGCTATGCCAAATATATATCAGTATGCCTACACTAAAAAAATTTACCTTACAAGCCCTCATACTCTTTTTATGGCTTTAAATACTATAAATATTTCTTGGAGGCATATACAAAGCAATGAAAATATATTAAAAGCTTTCGATGAGCTTGGTTTATTTTATGATAAATTTGTTTCTTTTACTCAGGATTTTAAGAAGCTAAGAGCTAGTGCAGATGCACTACAGAACAACTTAGAAAATTTAGAAAATAAACTAATTAGTGGCAGAGGAAATTTGAGTGTAAAATTTGAAAAGCTAAAAGATTTAGGTGCAAAGACAAGTAAGCAAATAGCTTTACAGTATAATAACGAAGAGTGAGTAGTTTTGATGAAAAATATATATAAAAATTCTAAAGAACTTGATATTAAAGCCATACAAAACGGGCTTGATGAAATTTTGCTTATGGAAAATGCTGGTTTAAATTTAGCAAAAACCGTAAAAAAAGAGGCTAAAAAACTCAATAAGAAAAAAGTTAAAATTTTATTTTTGCTTGGTGGAGGAAATAACGCTGCTGATGGTTTGGTAGCCATTAGACAAATAAAAAAATGTAAGGCTTATAAATTAGGCTTTAAAGAAAGTGAGCTTTTTAAAAAACAAGAAAAGATTTTGCTAAATTACGGTTTTAAATTCTTAGACAAAGAGCCAAATTTCAGTAAGTTTGACATAATAATAGACTGTATTTTTGGCAGCGGTTTAAATAAAAGCGTAGATAAAAAAACAAGTGAAATTTTAGAAAAGGTAAATAAAAGCAAAGCCATAAAAATAGCCTGTGATATACCCACAAATTTAGGTTTTAAGCCTTGCTTTAAAGCAGACATCACAGTTTGTATGGGGGTGTTAAAAGAAATTTTACTTGAGGATTTCGCAAAAAGCTTTGTTGGAGAAATAAAAATATCAAAACTTGGCTTAAGTCATAAAAAATTTGCTACAAAAAACAATGCTTTTTTGCTTGAACAAAAAGATTTAAAGCTTATAAAAAGAAAAAAGGTTTCAAATAAAGGAGATTACGGATATGTTTGTGTTCTTGGTAGCAAAAGTGCTGGTTCATTAGCAGCCTTAGCCGCTTTAAATTTTGGAGCTGGGCTTGTATCTTTGCTTGGTAAAGATAGCTTTTCACCTCTTATTATGTGCAAACAAGAACCAGATGAAAAAGCCAAGGTTTTTTGCGTAGGTATGGGACTTGAAGACTTGAGTTTTTTAAAAAGCGAACTCTCCTTTACAAAACCTTTGGTGCTTGATGCGAACTGTTTTTTAAGCAAAGACATATATCCTCACTTAAAAAGAGATGACGTTGTTTTAACGCCACACCCAAAAGAATTTATAAGGCTTTATAAGATAGCCTTGGGTATTGATATTAGTATAGAAAGCCTTTTTAAAGATAGATTCTTTTATGCTAGAGAATTATGCCGACACATTAACTGCGTTTTAGTGCTAAAAGGTGCAAACACTATAATCATTCAAAAAGATACGCTTTTTGTAGTGAATTTAGGAAATGAAAGTTTAGCAAAAGGCGGAAGTGGTGATGTTTTAGCCGGTATGGTATCTGCTTTAATGGCTTTTGGATTTCCTGCTTTAAAAGCTGCAAAAAATGCTGTTTTAGCACATGCCTTGGTGGCAAAAAAATACAAATTTAACAAAAATAGCTTTGATGCGATTAAGCTCATAAAGGGTCTAAAATGCTTATAAAACTTGCAGTGCTTTTTAGTGGAAATGGAAGCAATCTAGAAAATATACTAAATAAATTTCATAAAAAAACCATAGGCGGCAATGATTATGAAGTTGTGCTTTGCCTATCCAACAAAAAAGAAGCTTTTGGCATACAAAGAGCCTTAAAATTTGGTCTTGAAACTGTTGTTGTAGAGCATAAAAATTTTAAAAATAGAGATGAATTTGATAAAGCTTTAGTAAAAGAAATTCAAAAAAGCTCTGCTGATTTAACTATTTTAGCAGGTTTTATGAGAATTTTAGGTCCTGTTTTTACGAAAAATATAAAGGCTATAAATTTACATCCCTCACTTTTGCCTCTTTTTAAAGGAGCAAATGCTATACGAGAAAGTTTTGATAGCGGTATGAAAGTGGCTGGGGTAACTGTTCATTTTGTGAATGAAGAACTTGATGGTGGAAAAATCATAGCACAAATGGCGTTTCAAAAAGAAGAAAATATGAAATACGAAGATTTTGAAAAAGAAATTCATAGACTAGAGTATGAAATTTTACCACGTAGCATAATTAAGCTGTTTAACCCCCACCCCTTAATCTCTTTTTAAGCTTATTTGTATATAATTTCAACTTTCACTTCTTAAAAAAACACTCATAAACT
>NZ_CALUTC010000018.1 GCF_944323605.1 uncultured Campylobacter sp. | reverse complement strand
AAAAAAGACGAGAAATCAAATGTGACAGTGAAGAGTTTGAAGGACTAATCCATACACGATAGAAAAAAGAAAGAAAGGGGGGGGGGGGAAGGCTAGTTTGGTGGATACCAAACTAGCTTTAGTTAAGACTATTGTAAAAGTCTTAAGACATTTTGTTGAGAAGCATTTGCTTGTGCTAGAGCGTAAGCACCACTTTGAGCTAGGATATTGCTCTTAGAGTAGTTTGCACTTTCAGAAGCAAAATCAACATCTCTTATGGTTGATTCAGCAGCTTTTAGATTCACTTGAGTAACGCTTATGTTATTCAAAGTTTTTTCTATTTGTTGTTGAACAGAACCGATATCAGCACGGATAGTGTCAAGGTTAGCTATCGCAGTTTCAGCAACGTCCATAACTGCCATCGCACCTTGTAGTGTAGTAACACCAGCTGTTTGCTCATCACCTATACCATCAGTTCTTTCTTGGTGAGCTAAGCCTAGGTTGTTAGCAGAGAATAATGCTGATAAACCATTAGTTCCACTTCCTATTAGCAAGTCTCCAACAACAGCTGAAACAGCAGAAAGGACCATATCATAAACAGCAGAGAATCTTGCAGCAGATAAGGCATTAGCTACAAGGCTATAACCTGCTTGAAGAGCTGATAAACCTAGATTAGATACATTTCCAAGCCCAGGTCCTATATCTATAACATTACCTACAACAGCAGCAGCATCTGAAGCAGCAACTTGACCAACACCAAACGTAGACATACCAGGACCAAGGTTTGAAAACAAATACTGTGTTTCAGTGCTTCTACCAGTTCCGGCAAGAACAGTCATACTAGAAACGCCTATAGTGATAGAAGCTAGTTTTTCATTTGCATTAAAGCCCATAGCATCAGCTATAAATTGGCTTAGTCTTCCTTGAGTTTCTCTTAAGGAAACAGAAGCTTGAGTAACAAGTTTATCATTGTCAAAACCAAAGCCTGTTCCGCTTACAGAAATATCAGAACCGTCATTTTTGATCAAAGATAAACGACCATAGTTTTCTCTCATATTTAAAGCTATACCTGTTCCTGTTCCCATATCTCCTGTGATAACTATACCACGACCACTGTTTGAAGTAAGTATAAGCTCACCATTTGCACCTCTAGCAGCTTCAACACCTGTGGTGTCTTTTTTAGCATTTATGGCATTTACTAAAGCACCATTTTTATCACCATCTTGATAAGAAATTTTACCTATTACAACGCCATTTATAGCAAAGTCTTCGCCTGTTTCACCAGCACTTATAGCTCTTGAACCAGTAGTTTGAACATTAGCAACAGCTCTAACACCTGTTCTATCAGTAACTCTGTTTATTTCCTCAGCTAAGGCTCCAAGACCTGTTCCAACTGAAGTAGATATAACTACACTTTGGAAAGTAAAGTCATTTACACCATCATAGTTGTTTATAGTAAGTGTAGCTGTTCCACTTTGCATAACATTTTGACCTGTTTCAAAGCGAGTAACACCTATCTTTGAGCTTTGAGTTGAACCTATGCTAGCTTTTACAGTTTGGTTTGAGCTAACACCGATTTGGAATTCTTGATTCACAAAACCACCACTTAGAAGTTGCTTTCCGTTGAAAGATGTAGTGTTGGCTATATTATCAAGCTCTTCTATAAGTCTGTTAATATCAGCTTGAAGCATATTTCTTGTCTTTGTGCTTTGACCATCTTGAGCTGCTTGAGTAGCTTTTGTTTTAATAGCATCAAGGATTTTTATTTGCTCATCCATAGCCTTATCAGCAGTTTGAAGTATGCTGTTTGCATCGTTACCATTGTTTATAGCTTGACCTAATGTAGAAGCTTGAGTTTTAAGTTGGTCAGCTATAGCCAAACCTGACGCATCATCTTTAGCAGAGTTGATTCTAAGACCTGATGAAAGTCTTTCTAAGGAAGTATTTAAATTCCTTGTGTTGATAGTAGAAGTGTTAAGCGCATTTAATGCGGAAACATTGGTGTTAATACGATAACCCATGATAAATCCTTTTAATTTAAATTCAAAGCTTCCTTTGCTTTGTTACTAGCTATATCGTAAAGAATAAAAAAAACTTTATACCTTTTTTTAAAAAAAAATTTGTTTTTTGTTAAAAATCTTCACCGCATAGTTCAAATTTGTTAAAAAGCTCTTTATCTTCTTTTAATATACCCCTTTTTATAAGCTCTTTTAGGACAGATTTTGAACAGTCTGTTTGCTTTGGCCACTGCCTTTCATAAGAATCACTTTCATCTTTAGCGCACGCATTTATGGCTATGGTATCTGCATTTATATAAAAGTCTCTTTTAGAATCTATATTATTTACCACACGCCAAATAAGCATATAAGGATTTTCTAGTTTATTTTCTTTATCTAAAAATACTAAAATTCTAAAATGCTTGTTAAAGTCTTTTAGATCCCCAAAAATCTTTTTTACATTTTGTTTTTTATCAAGGATTATACAAGTTATAGGGCTTGAAGTATCTTTGTAAAACTGTTTTAAAGCAAGAAAAGAAAATTTGCTTTTAAAAATTTCGCTTAAATCATCATCATCTAAAAGTTCTAGTTTTCTTTGATTTAAATTTTCATCTGTAAGATCAAGTCCAGCTTTGCCACCATAACAAGAATTTGGTGAAGCATGATCTAGCTGATCGCAAATGCCTTCGCTTATAAAAAGTTTTTTTGTATCAAAACGGTTTAGCATATAAGGTATTAGCTTATCATAGTCTTTTAAATTTGGTGCGTCCTTATCTACAAAAATAGCGTGTTTTACAAAACTCATCTGTCCAACTCCCCAAAAAGCGTGCATTAGCTGCTGTGCTTGAGCTGGATAATTTGTATTTATCTTGGCTAAGATGAGATTATGAAAGACTCCATTTTCAGGCATATTATAATCAAGCAAATCCGGAGCACTAGTTTGTAAAAGTGGTAAAAACACTCTTTCCGTGCCAAGAGCCATTATTTTATCCTCTAAAGGTGGCTTTCCAACCACAGTCGCTTGATATATAGCGTCTTTTTTAGCCTTTATGGAGGTGATTTTCATGACTGGAAATGGTTCTTTTGGGGTATAAAAACCTGTATGGTCTCCAAAAGGTCCTTCAAGTGCCATTTCATCAATATCTACAAAGCCTTCTATCACTATATCGCTATTATATGGGACAAAGATGCCATTTTGACATTGAACTAAGTTAGCATTTTCTTTTTTTATGAAACCATAAAGCAAAAGCTCGAAAATTCCCTTTGGTAAAGGTGCTTGAGAACACCATATATAAAGCGGGTCTCCTCCTATGGCTATGCTAACTGGCATTTTCTGTCCTGCTTTTTTATACTCGTGGTAAAAATGCGTAGCGTCTTTGTGAATTTGCCAATGCATTAAAAGCTCGTTGTCTGACTTTACTTGCAAACGATACATTCCTAGATTGTTTTGCGTTTTATCCAAACTTTGAGTATAAACCTGCCCCATAGTTATAAATTTATCCGCGTCATCTTCCCAAGTTTTAAGTATGGGAAGCTCTTTTAAAGAGGATAGGCTTTGATACTCAAATTCGCCCTTTTTTTTAAGTCTCTTTGGCGGGACGGATTTTAAGCTAAAAAGTTTTTTGAAAAAATCAAGCTTGGCTGAAAAAGATGTAGGTATATGCATTTTTAAAAGACTAGAAATTTCAGCCGCTACTTCCTCATAATCTCTCGTAAAAGCTAAATTTAAAGCTTTTTCGCTACAAAAGGTATTCATAAGAACTGGGAAATTGTATTTTACTTTTTCTTTTTTATTTACAACATTTGTAAAAAGCAAAGCCTTGCCATCTTTTTTTTTAGCTTCAATATAGGCTAAATGTGCTATCTCAAGCTCTGTATCTAGCTCTTGTTCTATAACGGTTAATAAGTCATTTTTCTCTAAAAGCTCTATAAATTCACGCATAATATCCCCTAAATCATCTTTAAAGCTCTATTTAAAAGCTCTTTTGCACCATTTTGTATCATCTTTTGTGCTAGTAAAAATCCTGCTTGTTTATATAAATTTTTTGATACAAGCTGCTCTTCTTTTAAAATTTCACTAGCATTTGGTAAGCCTAAAACCGCTCTTATTTTGATTTGCTCACCTTGTAACTCTGCGTTTATACCTATTGGGACTTGACAGCCACCTTCTAGAGCTTTTATAAAATCTCTTTCTATATATGTTTCCATAAAAGAATTTTCATCATTTAAACAGGATAATACTGCTTCAAGCTCACTATTTTCAATACTTTCTATACCTAAAGCACCTTGAGAAGCTGCTGGTATCATTTCATCTTTTGAAAAAGCATAGGTAAAATTTACCTCTTTTTCTAAGTTTAGTCTATTAATACCTGCTTTTGCTAGGATAATAGCATCAAATTCTTCATTTTTTAGTTTTTCTAATCTTGAATTTACATTGCCTCTTAAAGATATAAGCTTTAAATCTTTTCTTAAAAGCAAAAGTTGCATTTGGCGTCTAAGACTTGTGGTGCCTACCTTTGCACCTTGTGGCAACTCGTATAAATTTTTATATTTCATACTCAAAAAACAGTCTCTAACATCTTCTCTTTTTGTAATAGCTGCTAGTTTCAAACCACTTGGAAAGAAAGTTGGCACGTCTTTTAAACTATGCACTGCTATATGTGCCTCGCCTCTTAACATACTTTCTTCTAATTCTTTAGTAAAAAGCCCCTTGCCTCCTATCTTTGCTAAAGGAGAATCCAAAAGCACATCTCCTTTCGTCTTAAAGCCTTGCAAAACAACTTCTACGCCGTGTGTCTTTTCAAGGATATTTTTTATATACTCACTTTGCCACATAGCTAGGGCTGATTTTCTTGTAGCTATGATTATTTTATCCATAAAAATTTCCTTGCTATTAGTCTTTATAACAAATCTTTTTTATAATGCTTTCTTTCATCTTTTGCTATCCTCGATAATTTCAACATCTATGATTTCATCATCATCATAATCTTTGCTTTCATAGAAATTGTTTTCTTGCTTTTTATTTCTAAAAACAAGAGCGAAAATAAGTATGCAAACAGCAAAAAATGTGCTTAAAATTCCCGGAACGATAAATAAAAAAGCAGCTATAACATAAGAAAAATTCGCAAAAAGCTCTCTTGGGGCTAAAAGCTGAAACTCAAGCATATTTTTCCAAAAAATAGCCAAAAGTAAAATTCCAACAAAGATACTAAGTATCACAAGTATTAAAAAGGTACTAAGACCAAAAACTAATATAAAACACAGTGAAGCCAAAAGCTCTATCAAAAAAAAGCCTAAAAAAGATACTCTATACAAGTTTTTCCCTTAAAATTTCAAAAAGCTCGGTGCTTTTTACAATGTTTTTATTTAAATTTTTTCTTTCTATAAGCTCTACTTCGCCTTTTTCCAAGCCTTTGCCAAGAACAACAGCGTAAGGAAAACCCATAAGCTCGAAATCATTTATCTTTACTCCAAATCTTTCATCTCTATCATCTAAAAGAGCATCAAAGCCTTCTTTTTTGAGTTTTTCATAAAGCTCATTTGCATAGCTTACAGCTTTTTCATCTTTTAAATTTGAAATGATAATATCGCAAACAAAGGGTGCTAGTTTTTTATCCCAAATACAACCTTTTTCATCGTGCATCGCCTCTACAGCAACAGCCACAAGCCTACTTACTCCTATGCCGTAACACCCCATATAAAAAGGATTTGCCTTACCATTTTCATCTAAAAAGGTAGCATTCATAGCAGATGAGTATTTTTGACCTAGTTTAAAAATATGCCCTACTTCTATGCCCTTGCTTTGTTTTAGCTTAGAACCGCAGTTTTTACAACAATCTCCCTCTTTTACTGTAACTAAATCCTTGAATCTATCTTTATTTAAATTTACTACAGAAATTCCTACCAAGTGATAATCTTTTTCATTTGCTCCCATTATCATCTGTGTTTCATTTTCAAGCTCTTTGTCTATGTAAAATTCCACATCTTTTTTAAGATTTATAAAGCCTATAAAACCCGGTGTAAGCCCGGCATTTATAAGCTCTTCTTCGCTTGCATCGCTTAGCTCTAAGGCATTGCAAGCATTTATAGCCTTTTTTTCTTGAAGCTCATCGCAACCCCTAAGTAAAAAAAGCACCAATTTTTCCTTATCTTCATATATGGCTTTTTTAACAACAGCTTTTATAGTGTAAAATTCATCTACCTTAAAAAAATCAGCCACACCTTTTATAGTTTTCACATCTGGTGTGTAAAATTTAGCACTATAATCAGCCTCTGGTCTTTCCTTATCGCAAGTTTTTTTAGCCCTACTTGCAACCTCAACATTTGCAGCGTAATCACAAGCCGTGCAGGTTATAATATCGTCTTCTCCATTTTCAGCTAAAACCATAAATTCTTTTGAGCCACTACCGCCGATAGCTCCACTATCAGCATCTACGACTCTAAAATCAAGCCCAAGTCTTGTAAAAATACTTCTATAAGTTTTATCCATAAGCTCAAATTCACGGTCTAAATCATCTGTGTTAGCGTGAAAGCTATAAGCGTCTTTCATAACAAATTCTCTACATCTTAGCAAACCAAATCTAGGTCTTGCTTCATCTCTGAATTTTAAGCCTATTTGATATAAATTTAATGGTAGTTGTTTGTAGCTTGTGATTTTGTTTTTAACTATGCTAAGCATAGCTTCTTCGTGCGTTGGACCTAAAACAAAGTCATTTTCTTTTCTGTCCTTAAAACGCAAAAGCTCTTTGCCAAAATTTTCGTAACGCTTACTTTCTTTCCATAAGTATGCGGGTGTAACAAAACTTAAGTCCGTTTGCAAGGAGCCTGATTTATCCATCTCTTCTTTTACGACTGAATAAATTTTGTCTAATACCCTTTTGCCAAGAGGCAAAAAATTATAAAGCCCAGCACCTATTTGCTCGATAAAACCGCCTCTTAATAAAAATATATGGCTTGGCAAAGTAGCGTCTTTTGGTGCTTGTTTTGTGCTTGGTGCATAAAAATTTTTAAATCTCATTTTTGTTCTCCGCTGCGTATTCGCATTTATACTCATCTAAACCTTGCACTTCCTTATCAAGTGCAAAAACATAACGCATAGCATTTGCGACTGTATCGCTTTGCACCTTTCCTTCTAAGTGTTTTAGTTTCATAGTAGGTGTATGTAAAAACGCTTTAAAAACTTGATGTATAAGTTTTCTAGCTTCTTCTTTGTCTGAATTTTTTAAATAACCTTTTTTTATGGCTTTTTGCAATTCTCTTTGTGCACAGTCCTTAGCAATAAGTCTTAAATCTTTTATAATAGGGTTTAATTCTAAATCATCTAAATATCTGAAAAACTCCATAGTCATTTTTCCTATTATAGAGTAGGCACTGTGAGCCTCGCTTTCCCTTAAGGCTAAATTTTTATTAACCACATCTTGCAAATCATCTACGAAAAAAACTTTAATCTTATCATTTTCCTTTATATCAACATCTCTTGGCACTGCTATATCAAAAAAATACCTTACAAAATCCCTTTGCTCTATAATATCATCTGTTATAACTGGCTCTTTAGAATTTGTAGCACAAAATATAAGCTCAAAACTATTTACAAGCTCTTTTAATTTGCTAATGTCTTCATTTTTAACACCTAAAGCCAAGGCTAAATTTTTTGATTTTTCATAATTTCTGCTAAGCACTGTTATATCTGAGTTTGTATTAAGCAAATGCTTGCAAAGAAGCTCACTCATTTGACCTGCACCTAATACAAGCACTTTTTTATTTTCTAAATTTGAAAATTCTTTTGCCTTTGTTACCGCTACTGAAGCTACAGAAACAGGATTTTTAGAAATTTCTGTTTGTGTTCTTATCTTTGCACCGCACTTAAAAGCAAAATGTAAGGCTCTTGATAAATTCTTAGCACAAAAATTATTTTCGATAGAAAAAGAAAAGCTTTCTTTTAATTGTCCTGCTATCTGGGTTTCACCAATTACTAAACTATCAAGAGATGAGGCTACAGAAAATAAATGATGTATAGCTGAACTGTCCTCAAAAAAGTCAGCTCTTTGAGATAAATTTGCCTCATTAATATCACAAAATTTTGACATTAATGCTACGGTTTGTCTGCAAGCAAGTGAAGAATCTAAGGCATATATAAAGAATTCAACTCTGTTACAGGTGCTTAATAACATACATTCTAATATATTTTTATCTAAAAGGAGATTTTTAAGGAGATTTTTTTTAGAATCATCTATAAGGGCTAACTTTTCCCTTACAGCTAAATCTGTATTTTTATGTGTCCAACTAACACAAACATAATGCATTAAAAACTCCTATTTATCATATTTTCTATAATATCATTTAGTTTTTTATTGTTGTATTTTTCTATGGCTTTTAAAGCTTTATTACCGTAACTAAGAGCTTCTTTTTTGCTTTTTTCTAAAATACCGTGTTTGTTAAATTCATCTAACAAAGACTTTTTTTCTATGTCATTAAGGTCTTTTTTAAAAAAATCTAAAAGAATATTTTTATCATCTAAAGCCTCATAAAGATAAATATATGGCAATGTGCTTTTACCTTCCTTAAAATCGCTCATAGCTGCTTTACCCAAAGTTTTTTCATCAGAGCTTATATCCAATATATCATCTATCATTTGAAAAGCTAATCCCAAATTTTTACCATACTCTCTAAAACTAAGATCATCTAATGAAGCTAAAATAGCTGCACTCCTTGCACTTGCTTCTATCAAAACTGCGGTTTTGTTGTAAATCATATCTAAATACAAGGACTTATCAGCATTAAAATTCTTAGAAAGTTCAATATCCATAAGCTCTCCAATAGCAAGCTTTGATACAGAATCAGCTATTAACTGTGATATTTTTTTACCAAAGCCTACAAGCTCACTAAAAGCTTTTGAGTAAAATATATCGCCTAGCATTAAGGCATTTTTTGTGCCAAATTCAGAATTTACAGACCTTGCACCTCTTCTTAATTTTGCATCATCTACTATATCATCGTGAAGCAAAGAAGCAAGATGTATAAGCTCTATGATCGCACAAAGTTTGTATGATTCTTCATTTTCTCCGCTTATGCTTAATATAAGCTTGGAACGCAATTTCTTGCCGGTTTTTATAGACTTTGACATATTTAAAACAATATCGCAGTTTAAATCTCTTAAAAAACCTTGTATAATTTCGTCTATTTTTTGCACTATCTTACCTTACTTAGTTATTTTGATTATTTGCTTCTTCAGTAGGTGTGAAAGTCTCTGGTTTTCTAGGGTCTAAGAATCTAACCATAAGCCTAGCTTCCTTATCTTCTATATAAACCGTTAACTTAGCTTCCTTGCCTTGAAAATTACTAAACTCAAGTATAAGTCTTGCTTTATCTATGTGAGGGTTTGTATAATCTGGTATAAGGGTTTGTGTAGCCCAATTTAAATTCCTTTTCATAGACAATACAAACTGCCTTGGGTATTTACGAAATTTCGAGTGAATGACTATTTTATTTGTATCAAACAAGGTCCAATAAAAATCAAAATTTTGCACCTTGCTATTTGCAAGTTCGGTAACCTCTACACTTGCTCTTTCATCTTTTTTCAGAGTAAATTCATATTTGTGTTCAAAAGTAGCTTGTGCGGCGAAAGAAAAGCTAACAAGGGCTAAAAAAAGACTTAACCTAAATATCATTCCTGCCCCAAAATTTTAGCTGTAAGACCGATAAAATAATCATCTTTTAATTCATCGATCTTTGCACTATGTTCTAGCTTAAAATTTAGCAAATCATCTTCGCTTAAGCCATTTTTTTCAAGCAATTCAAACATAGCTATATGTTCGCTTAAAAAATCATCAAAGGCTTTTTCTATGGCACCAGAAGGAGCATTTTGCACTATTTCTATAAATTTTTCTCTTGGGCTTTTGTTTAGCATTTCATCAAAAAAATCCATATACTTTTTCCTCTTTTTTGCATAAAATTATATAAAAACATTCTAAACTAAAGCTTTTATCATTGAAATTTATGTAAAATTAGCTATAATTAGCCTTTTAAAAAAGGATAGACCATAAAAAAAGAAATAATTTTTATAGCATCTAGTATTTTTATATTTTTGTTGGCTTTAGTATCTATAATGCCAAATTTTTTGGGGGTTTTTTTATCTTTTCTGGGCGAATTTAACCTCTTTATATTTGGAGATTTTGCAAAGATATATCCATTTTTATGTTTATTTTTAAATTATTTATTTTACAAAAGAGGCTATGAGCTAGACAAGGTAAAAACAAGAGAAATCAATGCCTTGATTGTAGCCTTTGTATCGCTTATGATATTATTTGGCATACTTAGCAAAAACGCAGGCTATGTCCCTGAAATTCTTTATACTGTAATTGGTGCAATTTTTGGCAGAGTAGGAAGTGGAATTTTAAGCCTTTTAAGCTTACTTCTTTCTTGCGTTGTGCTTATGCCTAGATTTTTTGAAATAGTGCTTGGTGTGAAAATTTCTTTTGAATTCCTTGAAAAGATAGAGCTTAAATTTAAAACTTTCCTAGATAAAATTTTTGCAGGAAAAATAAAAGAAACACAAAATACAAACAAACAAGAAGAAACAAAAGAAGATTCTTTTGAAAAAATTCTAAATAAACAAGAAGAAAATAAAATTTTAAATGAAAATAAACAAAGCCATACAACAAATATAGTCGAAAATAGAAATCAAAAATTAGTCATCATAGAAGAAATACAAGAGCAAGATGATAAAAGCATAGATACAAAAGAGCAAGACAGAGAAGAAGAAAAAGAGCTTGAAACGCAAGAAACACAAATAAATTTAGAAGATGATAAAAATTTTGATACACAAAATGAGGAGCTTAAAAATTTTGTCCTAAAGGCAAGTGCAGAAATAGACGAGTATATAAACAACACTAAAAAGCAAGAAGTATATGTGCCAACCAAATTTTTAAAACCAAAAAAAATAGATGAAATAAAATTAAATTTAGCAAAAAGACTAAACTATGAGGAGCCAAGCTATCTAAGAAAGCAAGTCAAAAACGATGAAGTTTTTGAAGATGAAAAAAATACCAAAAGCGAGGAAGAGCAAATTTTAGCTTTCACTGTAGATGAAAAAAAGCAAGAAGATAAAAAAAGTGTATTTGAAAGCGAATTTATGCCTATTGTGGAGGAGCTTGAAACAGATAAGAAAGATTTGCATTCGCAAAAAGAGCCGATACCTTTTGTTGAGGAGGTAAAAGAGGCGTTAAAGCCCGATATATCCAAAGATTTTTTCAAGAAAAATACAGAGCATATTTCAAAAAATTTTACTATAAAAAAAGAACTTAGTAGCAATACAGAGCTTTTAAATGAGATTGAAAAAGGGGAGTTAGCAAAGCCGAAAGATTTTACTTTGCCTCCTCTTGATTTTTTAGCAAATCCGCTTAATTCAAATTTTGAGGTAAATGAACAAGAAATAGATAAAAAAATTTACGATTTACTAGAAAAGCTAAGAAGATTTAAAATAGGCGGTGATGTTATAAGCACTTACACAGGACCAGTGGTAACGACTTTTGAATTTCGCCCGAGTGCTGATGTTAAGGTTAGTAGAATTTTAAATTTACAAGATGATTTAGCAATGGCATTAAAAGCCACTTCTATACGCATACAAGCACCTATACCGGGAAAAGATGTGGTTGGGATAGAAGTTCCAAACGATCAAATTCAGACCATATATCTAAAAGAAATACTACAAAGCAAGGCTTTCACAACAGCAAAAAGCCCTCTTACAATGGCTTTAGGCAAGGATATAGTTGGAAACGCTTTTGTAACTGATTTAAAAAAGCTACCTCATCTTTTAATAGCCGGAACAACCGGAAGCGGTAAAAGCGTGGGTATAAATTCTATGCTTTTATCATTATTATATAGAAATAGTCCAAAAAATTTAAAGCTAATGATGATAGATCCAAAAATGCTTGAATTTAGCATTTACAACGATATACCTCATCTTCTTACTCCCGTAATAACAGAGCCAAAAAAAGCCATAATAGCCCTTTCTAATATGGTCGCGGAAATGGAAAGAAGATATAAATTAATGGCTGAAGCAAAAACAAAAAATATAGAAAACTACAACGAAAAAATGAAAGAGCTAGGAAACGAGGAGCTTCCTTTTATAGTTGTGATAATAGACGAGTTAGCGGATTTGATGATGAGTGCGGGTAAGGATGTGGAATTTTACATAGCTAGACTAGCACAAATGGCTAGAGCTAGTGGAATTCATCTTATCGTTGCGACCCAAAGACCTTCAGTTGATGTAGTTACAGGGCTTATAAAAGCGAATTTGCCTTCTAGATTAGCTTATAAGGTGGGTCAAAAAATCGATTCTAAAGTGATTTTAGATACTGTTGGAGCTGAAAGCTTGCTTGGACGCGGAGACTGTTTATTTACACCACCTTCTAGCAATAATCTAGTAAGACTTCACGCACCTTTTGCGAGTGAAAGCGAGATAGAAAAGATAGTTGAATTTTTAAAGGCTCAACAAGACGTTATATATGATGAACATTTTCTAAAAGATACTCAAAGCTCTAACACAGAAAGCATACAAACTTTAGGCGAAACTGATGAGCTTTTTGAAGAAGCAAAAGCAGTAATACTAGAGGACAGAAAAACTAGCATTTCCTATCTACAAAGGAGACTTAAGATAGGATATAACCGTGCTGCAAATATAATAGAACAGTTGAGCGATGCAGGTTTTTTAAGCCAACCAGACTCAAAAGGGCAAAGAGAGATTTTATAAAGCTTTAAGCAAATAGAAAATATAATATATACTTTGAAAATTATTATTAAAATTAAATCAAGGTAGAAGTTGAATTTTATATTTTCTTTTTATTTTTTATCAGTATCAATGCTTATACTAGCCTTTGCCTCGTTGTTTGTAGGCGTAACTGATATATCTTTTTTTTCCTTGCTAAATGGTATAAATCAAGATGTATTTATAATATCTAGAATACCAAGAACTATAAGCATTATAATAGCTGGAGCAAGTTTAAGTATTTGCGGACTTATAATGCAGCAGCTTACACAAAATAAATTCGTATCACCTACAACGGCTGGGACTATGGATTGCGTTAAGCTTGGCATACTTTTTACTATGATTTTTTTTGGGACAGCATCTTTTTTGAATCAAGTTATAATTTCATCTATTTTCGCTATTTTAGGTTCTTTTGTGTTTTTGCAAATTATAAGAAAAATAAGACTAAAAGATATAATTTTTGTGCCTTTGATAGGGCTTATGTTTGGCGGTATAATAAATTCTATTACGACATTTTTTGCTTATCAATTAAATTTAATACAAAATGTTCAAATTTGGCTTCAAGGTAATTTTTCAAATGTAATGCAAGGAAGTTATGAGCTTATATATATATCTTTACCTTTGCTCGTGTTAGCATATATATATGCAAACAAGATAACAATAGCGGGTATGGGAGAGGATATAGCTTTAAATTTAGGTGTTTCATATAGATTTATATTAAATTTAGGGCTTATAATAGTAGCTATAATTACTTCTATCATAGTTTTAACAGTTGGTATTTTACCATTTTTAGGGCTGATTATACCAAATATCATATCTATATACAAAGGAGATAATATAAGAAAAAATATCATAAATATAGCACTTCTTGGAGCAGTGTTTTTGCTAATTTGTGATATATTTTCAAGGCTTGTAATCTATCCTTTTGAAATTCCAATAGGACTTACCGTAGGGGTTATAGGCTCTTTTGTATTTATATTACTACTTTTAAGAAAGAAAGAATATGCGTAATAAATTTTTGGTGCTTATATTTCTTACTTTACTTTGTATTTTGTGTTATATGTTTACCTTTAATAGCAACCTGAATGAATATATTTTAACTCAAAGAGGTATTACAGTTTTAGCAGTAATTATAGTAGGAATTTGCATAGCGGTTTCAACAGTAATATTTCAAAGCATAACAAACAACAAAATCCTAACGCCTAGCATAATAGGGCTTGATTCTTTATATATCTTTGTTCAAACTTTATTGATTTTTGTCTTAGGATCTATGCACTTAAGCGTATATAATGAAAAGCTTAATTTTTTATTATGCCTTGTTTGTATGGTGATTTTTTCTATATTTTTTTATAAAATTTTATTTAAGGGCGGTAGGTCTTTATATTTTATTTTATTGCTTGGTTTTATTTTTGGCACATTCTTTTCATCTTTAAGTCTATTTTTTGAAGCCTTAATAGATCCTGATGAATTTATGATAGTGCAAGGTAGAATGTTTGCTTCTTTTAATAATGTGCATTTTGAAATTTTAAGTCTAGCTACCTTACTTGTGTTTGTGGTGTTTATATACATATATTTTAAATTTAAATATTTAGATATTTTAGCTTTAGGCAAGGATATATCTATAAATTTGGGGCTTGATTATGATAATTTAGTAAAGAGTTTTATAATAGTAATAGCTATTTTAACATCTATAAGCACGGCTTTAGTAGGACCTATAAGTTTTTTGGGATTACTAGTAGCAAATATAAGTTATGAGCTTTTTAAAACCTATAAACATAATGTTTTGCTACTTGCTTCATCTTTGATAAGTATTATAACATTGCTTGGTGGGATTTATATAGTTTCTAAGGTATTTGCTTTTAACACAACCATAAGTGTAGTCATAAATTTTATAGGTGGAATTTATTTTATATACCTAGTTCTTAAAGGAAACCGTTTATGATAGAATTAAAAAATATTTATAAAAAATACGAACAAAAAACAGTTCTTAACAACATATCAACTTCATTTAAAAAACACAAAATTACTTCGCTAATAGGTGCAAATGGGGCTGGAAAAAGCACAGCTCTTGGAATAGCAAGTCGTTTAATAAAGGCGGATAGTGGTTCTGTGATTATAGATGGGCTTGATATAAATAAGTATAAAAACAATGAATTAGCACAGAAAATTTCTATACTGAAACAGCAAAACAATATAAACATAAGACTTAGAGTAAAAGAATTGGTCGGTTTTGGACGCTTTCCTTACTCTCAAGGAAAATTAAATTCCAAAGATGAAGAAAAGATAAAAGAAGCTATAGCTTATATGGATCTTGAAGATTTGCAAGATAGATTTTTGGATTCTCTAAGTGGTGGTCAAAGACAAAGAGCTTATATAGCTATGGTTATAGCTCAAGATACAGATTACATCTTTCTTGATGAACCACTTAATAACCTAGATATGAAGCATTCTTTGCAGATTATGAAAATTTTAAAATCACTAGCAAATGATTTTAATAAGTCCATTATCTTAGTCTTACACGATATAAATTTTGCTTCCGTGCATTCTGATGAGATAGTAGCTATGAGAAATGGTGAAATTTTATATCATAAAGAAAGCAAAGAGCTTATAAAAGAGGAAATTTTAAAAGATGTTTTTGATATGGATATAAGCATACACGACATAAAAGGCAAAAAAATCTGTTTTTATTTTGATTAATTTTACAAGGAGGATATTATGAAAAAGATACTTTTCATATCAATTTTTTCAGTTTTTGCTTTTATCGCTTGCTCTAGCGAAAATAAAAGCAATACAAACACAGACACAAATTCAAGTTCTGAACTAAATTCAAGCGAACAAAGCTCTGCTAGCAAAGTAACAGGCACAAATGTAACTATCATTCCTATTGAATGGACTAGTTTTGGAGATAGAATCGAGTTAAAACACTCAATGGGTGTGGCAGAAGTTCAAAGAAATCCACAAAAGGTGGTAAGTTTTGACATAGGAGCTATTGATACCTTTGAAGCTTTGGGCTTAGGAGATAAGATAGTTGGCGTTCCTGCAAAAACTCTACCTAAATATCTTGAAAAATACAATACAAAACAAAGTGTTGGCTCTGTTGTTGAAATTGATTTTGAAGCTTTGAGTGCTTTAAAGCCGGATTTAATCTTAATTTCAGGCAGACAAGCTAAATTTTATGAAAAACTAAATGATATAGCACCAACTGTTTTTGTTGGACTTGATAATACAAATTTTGTAGAAAGTTTTAGAGCTAATGTTGTGGCTATCGCTTCACTTTACGGAGACTTAGGGCATAGCCACGGTGACGGTTTATCAACAGATAGTGCCTATGAAACAGTCGAAAATCTTTTAAAAGACATTGAAAGCCAAAAAACTTCAGTTGATAAGAGCAAGACAGCCTTAGTGATACTTACAAACGCAAATAGAATTTCAGTTTTTGGACCAAATTCTCGCTTTGGTGTGCTTTATGATTTATTTGGTTTAAGCCCGGCTGATACTAATTTAAAGATAGGCACACACGGCAATAGAGCGGATTCTGAGTATATTTTAAAAGTAAATCCTGATTATTTGTTTGTAGTAGATAGAAATGTAATAGCAAAAAACAAAGAGACAGCCGCAGCGGCACTTGATAATCCTTTAATCGCTAAAACAAAAGCTGCACAAAATGGTAAAATAATCTATCTAGACCCTGAACTTTGGTATCTAGCCGGAGGTGGAGGCTTAATATCTTTAAAAGCTATGAGCGATGAAGTGTTTAATGCCTTGAAATAATTTTTTTGCACTGTTTAATAAACAGTGCATTTTCAATGCTTAACACTTAATTTTAAAATTTTTTGATACAAAAGATGAGATAAAAATATCACAAAAAACACTTGCAAAAAAATACCTAAGATCGGCAATAAAGAAAGCAAATAAAAACACAAGGTGCTAAAATAAAAAACCAAAGGCTTATGTTTATAAAATTTTAAAAACTCATCTTTAGATAAAACAGTGCTAAAAACATCTATTATCAAACATTTGTGAAAGAGATAATAAAGGCTTAGATGAAGCAAAAATATACCTACAAAAGGAACAAAGATCAAAAATAAAGATAATATAAATATTAAAGCAAATTTAAAAAAAACAGTAAATAATATAGCAAATATTTTAAACATAGAAACAGATTCTTTTGCCTCGTAAGTATAATGCTTAGAATTTACAAATTTTACCACAAAAGGTGTTAAAAAGCCCACTATCAAAAGTGCTACAGCAATAGCTACGGCATTAAACAAAACAAAAGATACTAAAAAAGCAAATACATTATTTAAAATTTGCACAAAAGAGAAGCTATAAAGCCAAGATAAAAAACTTGATTTTGATTCAGAAATAAAAGAGGAAAAATAAGTAAAAACATCCTCATAAAATAAAAATAAAGAAACAACAAAAACCAAAAATGCAAAGATAAAAGGAAAAAAAGTTAGCTTTAATCCCTCTTTAGAAAAAAAATCTCTTAAACTAAGCTTTAAAATTTCCATCACAAGGACCTATAAATTTTTTCTAAATTTTCATAAAGATAATCAAAATTTCCATTCTTATCTAAAAGCTCATTTAAGACCTCATTGTCTTCTTTGCCGTTCCAAATTTTTATATAGCTTCCATCTTTGTAGCCATTGTCTTGCCTAAATTTATTTAAAACATTTTTGCCTATATAAAGCTTGTAAAGTTTTTCTAAGTTTATCCCACATTTAATAGAAAGCAAAAAGTATGCATTAAAAAGCTCTAATACATTAAATTCCAAACCGCTACATTTATGTATAATAAGCTCTATATCATTTAATATATCGTAAATATCGCTATCCTTAGGGCTATGTGTATCGCCACAAAAGTCTCTAAAAACGGATACCGAGTTTATGTCTATTGCTATAGTGGCTTTGTTGCTTGTATTTTTTTTCTTGTATTCTTCTAAGATTAAGCTTAATATAAAATGCCATATATCGACTATTTCTATATGTATATTTTTCCAATCAGGCTTTTTGTCTATATTTTTCCAATGTTTCCAAGAAAAAGAATCCACAAGCTCGGCACATTCCATATAAATACATCTTCTAAAATTTATAAGTTTTCCATCTTTTGTGTAACCAGATTCCCAGCCTATTCCATTAGTCTCATCATTTAATCTTTGCTGCAAAAGCAACATATCAGTAAGCATATCAAGCGAATTCATATAAAGACCTCAAATTTTTAGATGATTATACAAGATAAACATATATAAATCAAGCATAAAGATTTAAGGAATTTAAGTCTTTTTCTTCTGATTCTTTGGCTTGTTTTATCTTATCTCTCATAATTTGCATAACTT
The DNA here is from genome assembly GCF_944323605.1 of uncultured Campylobacter sp. GTDB lineage: Bacteria > Campylobacterota > Campylobacteria > Campylobacterales > Campylobacteraceae > Campylobacter_D. The sequence continues at coordinate 2,278 of NZ_CALUTC010000018.1, read as the reverse complement.
CATCAAATAAATCTTTGCTAGCTTTTAGCATATTCTCATTTTCAGCTAAAATAGGGCTTTTGTTCTTATTTAAGAGTTCTGATATTTTATCTGCCAAGGAATCAAGCGTAGCATTCATTTTGTTTTCATCGCTTGAACTTGGTAGCAAGTTGGCTATACTCATAGCAGAGCTAATAATTTCTTTTGGATTCATCTGTGAAACCTTTGAATTTTGTAAAAATTCATCTATTTGCGGTGCTACTTCTTTCATAGCATTTTTTATTTCAGCTAGATCTTCATCTGTTAGCTTTGAACCTTCATAGGAAAAAGAATACCCATACTCTCTTTTCAAGCTAAGGCTAGAACTTGATTCATCTTTACTTATAGAAGCTTCGGCTTTATCAAACATAGCAAAAGATAAACTCTTACCGCTACTTGTAGTGTATGAAAAAGCAAAGCCTTGATTTTTGCTTACATCAACTTGCATTACTTAATTCTCCTTAATATTTCTAGCTATATCGGCAAAAAAATACTATACTTGAGTTTTTATTTTAAAAATGTGCAAAAGTTACAAAAAAACAATAAAAATAAAAATTTTACTTAATATTAATATTTTTTACAATACAATGGTGCGTTTTTAAGAATTTTAAACTAAAAATAAATAAAAGGATTTTAAGATGTTTTCTCGTTTAAGTATTGGTTCAAAAATAATGTTTTCCATAGGTTTTGTGGTGTTTATAGCCTTGGTTTCGCTTACTTTGATACTTAGCACACAGATGAGTAAAAGTATGCGAAGCAATGCTGAAGCTATAGTTTCAAGTCAGTCTGAGAATTACGGTCACTACATGGAAGGTATGTTTCATGAAATTTCATCCTTATCAAAAAACACTTCCAACACTTTAAATAATATATTTAAGGCAAATCATATAAATAATGTATCAGCAGATAGGATAGACGATATAGTATCATCACTTGCACTTTCTTCGCCTTACACAGCTTATGCCTTCTTTTATATCCCAAATGCACCAGAACACTTAAAAACAAATCCTTTGTTTCAAACACAAAGCGGCGAAACTGTAATGTTTTTTGAGGATACAAGCGGTTCAGGCACATCTACACCAGCTCAAGCTAATGACAGTGTAGTAAATTTTACTTCCGTTCAAGATATTATTAACAGTGCTAAAAATGGCCAAAAGATCGATCATGTAGTGATTGGCGAGCCAAGGGCTATGTCTTTTTCAGACCGTAATTTTATAGGAATTTCCTTTGCTTACCCAGTGTATGGACAGGGCGGAAGATTTGTAGGGGTTTTAGGAGCTGTATTTGATTTTACAGTTGCGAAAAAATTCATCACAGATCCTAAGGTCTTAAATTTCGAGGGTGAGATGAGAGCCTTGCTTTATCAAGACGGAACTATAGCCTTTCATCAAATGCAAGATAGAGAGTTAAAAAAGCTTCAAGATTTACTTGACAAAGATGCAAACGCCAAGGCCATACAAGCTTTAGACAAAAATGAAAAAGGAATTTTTGAGTATAAGGCTACAAATGGCGTGGATACATATTTATCAATATATCCTTTCACTATATACGGTGCTGATTCATCTTGGATGATGTTAATAGCAGCTCCAACAAAGTCCATACTAAAGGATTTAAATTCCTTGCTGGTAGTGTTTATGCTAACTTCGGTCATAGCTTTGATCATAGTTTTAGCAGCCATTTGGTTTTTAGTTAGACTTACAGTATCTTCTCGTCTTCCAACCATCGTCCAAGCCCTCGAAAGATTATTCAAATACATAAACCACGAAGTAAATAACATAGAACCTATAAAGATAAAGGCTCAAGATGAATTAGGCAAGATTGGTTTAATGATAAATGAGAATGCTAAAAACACTCAAAGAGCCTTAGAAAAAGATTCAAATTTAGTAAAAGAAGCCCTTGATGTGATAAATCACACAAGAGGAGGACACGCAACTAGAAGAATTACCTTACAAGGATCAAACCCTCAACTAAATTCATTAAAGGATTCAGTAAATCAACTCTTAGATTTATTATCAACAGCAATAGGAAATGACTTACCAGAATTAAACAGAGTCTTTGATAGCTTTGTAAAACTTGACTTTTCAACAGAGATTAAAAATGCTAAGGGAAGGGTCGAAGTAGTAACAAATACCTTAGGAGATGAAATAAGAAAAATGCTAAAAACCTCAGCCTCCTATGCAAATAAACTCTCAACCAGAGCAGATGAATTAAAAGAATCTATGCAAAAACTAACAGATGGCTCTAAAGCTCAAGCAAACTC
>NZ_CALUTC010000017.1 GCF_944323605.1 uncultured Campylobacter sp. | reverse complement strand
TATTAAGAGTCTATACAATATCATGCAGGTGGGTGGGGGGGGGGGGGAGGTCTGGAGTTAAAATTAGTTTTTAACATTTATAAAATAAGGGGGAGAATAAATGTTTTCAAAACTTAGTATTGGCACAAAGGCTATTATAAATATAGTTTTTGTGGTTTTGGTTTGTATGGGTGTGATGTCTTATTTTGTATTAAGCAAGGTAACGCAAGAGCAAGAAAAGTCCTCGATAGAACTTTTAAATTCTGTTTCAAGAGAAATTGAAGGACGTGCTTCTGGCTATCTTAATGAGCTATATGCTACCATAGCTTCCTCTCAGCTTGATATACAAAGAAATATTAATAATCCTTCCGACTTTAATCAAAGGTCTATGATAAATTCAGCTATAGCTATGCTTGATTCTTCTAATTGGGCTTTAGCCGCTTATGTTTATATAAAAGATAGTGCTTATAAAGGCGATGCTATACTTGATCCTAGAAATAGGCTTGCTAATGGCGAATTTATGTTGCTTATAAAAGATTCTCAAACAGATAAAGAAGGTGGTATAGAAATTTTACAAGCAGATGAAAATATGGTAAATGCTAAAACAGTGCAAGATGTGATGAATACTGGCAAAGTAAGCGTAGGAGACCCAACTTTTATAAATTTTGACGGAAGCAATATTTTAGAAGCTGCTATATCTTTTCCTATTAAAAATCAAAAAGGAGATTTAATAGGAGCCATTGGAATGCTAATAGATATGGAGCTTTTACAAAAAACTATTTTAGACCCTGAATTATCAGTCTTTAAGGGTGATTATAGAGTTTTATTATCTCATAACTTAATTATGGGTGTTCATCCAAATAGAGAAACCTTAGCCAAAGGACTTTTAGAAACAAATAGTCACGAATACACTGTTAAAATAGCAGAACATATTAGAAATAGACAAGATGGAACTTATGACTATCAATCTTTACAAGGATTTGAATCTAAAATGGCTATAAGCACTTTTGAAGTAGGACATAATACGGGTATTTATTGGACTTCTGGTGTTTTAGCACCCACAGAATCAATAAATGCCGTTGTTAATGATATGCAAAGAACAGTTATTATATCTATCATCACTTCCTTGCTTGTGATTATTTTATTTGTATCTTACTATATGAAAAAGAATATATCTATAAGATTAAATAACGTTTTAAATCATTTGCAAGCTTTTTTCAAATGCCTTAATTATGAAAGCAACAAATGTCCTGCCGATTTAAAACCTACCGCTGATGATGAGCTTGGAAAAATGGCGGTTGAAATAAATAGAAGTATAAGATTAACTCAAACGGGCATTGACAAAGATTCAGCGGCAGTAAAACAAAGTGTTGATGTTGTTAAAAAGATAGAAAGTGGAGATTTAACAGCTAGAATAACTGAAGTGCCTTATAATCCAAAATTAGAGGAGTTAAGACAGGTCTTAAATAAAATGCTTCAAACTATGCAAGATAAAATAGGTGCAAATATTAACGAGATAGAAAGAGTGTTTAACTCTTATACTAAGCTTGATTTTACAACCGATATAGATAATGCACGAGGACGAGTTGAACTTGTTACAAATACACTCGGAGATGAGATAAGAAAAATGCTAAACACATCTGCTTCATTTGCCCAAACTCTTTCATCTAAATTATCCTCATTAAGCGAACTTATGCAAAAGCTAACTGATGGCTCAAATATGCAAGCAAATTCTTTAGAGCAAAGTGCTGCGGCTATAGAGCAAATCACCTCTTCTATGCATAATGTTTCTGATAGAACTACACAGGTTATACAACAAACAGATGAGATAAAATCAGTGATTACAATCATAAAAGATATAGCAGATCAGACAAATTTACTTGCACTAAATGCAGCTATTGAAGCAGCAAGAGCTGGAGAACACGGCAGAGGCTTTGCTGTAGTTGCTGATGAAGTAAGACAACTTGCAGAAAAAACTAGTAAATCTCTAACAGAGATAGAAAGCTCATCAAATTTACTCGTGCAAAGCATAAATGATATGGCAGTTTCTATAAAAGAGCAAACTGAAGGAATTTCACAGATTAATGAGGCTATAAGCTCTCTTGAATCTGTTACAAGAGAAAATGTTGGTATTGCTAATAATACAAATGATGTTACAAAAGAAGTAAATGAAATGGCAAATGATTTAATGGAGGATGTAAATAAAAAGAAATTTTAAGATTAGACCTTAGTCTAATCTTATTTGTGAGGAAATTTATGAGGATTTCCTCTTGCTCCAGCTGTTGCGTGGCTTATCTTATCCTTATCTATATCATAAGCTTGTCCAAAACCTTTCACAAAGCGTCCCTTGCCAAAATCAAGTCTAACAAGATGAAAATCAAGCATAGTGCGTATAGTTTTTATGCCGCCAGCACCGCCCGTTTGTCTTTCAAATTCATCATAAATTTTATCAAAAAGCTCTCCTCTTTCTAAGAAAGAAGCATTGCTTTTATAACGAAGTCTTTTTCTAAGTATGACAGAAGCTGCCTTGCATTCATCTTCTAAAAACATAAGCTCGATGTTATTTGGATTTGCTTTGATATTATCAAAATGCTCACTCACTTCACTTATATAGATAAAATTTCCAAATTCTGTGCTAACAAAAGGTGCATAAGAGCAAGTAACTTCGCCATCTTTATTTAAAGTAGCTAAACAAACAGAATTAAAAGAAAGCATAAAGGAATTAATCTCGCTTTTTATCTCATCTGTGTTTGAGCTTGATTTAGCACTTTTACAAAGCTCTATGATAATGTCTTTTAAGCTATTTTCATCAGCCTTTCTTGGAAATTCAATTCTTATATTTTTAGCATTACAAACTATATCTAAGCCTTCAAAATCAACACTCACAAGCTTTACATTTTCTGCTTTTTCAATGCCACCAAACTTTTTACATAAATCAATAAGACTATCCTTATGATGTTCATTCATATGAGATATAACAGATTCAAAATTCATTCGTATTTCCTTTATAAAAAAATTTGCAAAAAAATAATAATATTTATCATATTAAAAGATTCTTAAAATTTGAAAAATTGCAAATAAAATACCATATATACAAGTTTTTTAATAATTTATATTAAATTTATTTAATTTTAATAATTATTATTATAAATTTTCACTTTCAATTTTATTAATAATATATATCATTATTATTATATTTTTTAAATATTTTTTTAAGGAGATTCTATGAGATTGTCTAAAATGGCATTTTTAGCTCTTTTATCATCGGGCTTATTTGCCGATCAAAATCAAACTGTTAGTTACAATCTAGGAGAAACAGTTATCTCAGCAAGTGGTTTTGAACAAGATGCAGATAGTAACTTAAGAAATGTTATAGTAATTAGTTCAAAAGATTTGCAAGATAAAGGATATATATCTTTAGAACAAGCACTTGAAAGAGTATCAGGTATATCCTTTGTAAATTTTGGGCTTGGAAGAAATATAGACATGAGAGGGCAAGGTAGTAAATCAAATGTATCAGTAAAGGTTATGGTAGATGGTAGACCTATAAATGTTTTAGATAATTCCCACGGTGTAACTCCGCTTGATGGTATAAATTTATCAACAGTAGAAAGGATAGAGATAATACCCGGAGGCGGTTCGGTTTTGTATGGAAACGGCACACGGGGGGGGGTGATAAACATCATCACAAAAAAAGAAAAACAAGATGGATTTGAAGTCGCCTTAAATGGAGGTGGATATGATAAAAGAGGTATGTTTGGAGATATAGATCTAGGTATAGACAAAAATATAAATGAAAATCTATCATTAAATTTTGATATAAAAGGTTTTAATGAACAGGGTTTTCAAGATGGTTATTCTCAAAAAGGTTTTTACGCAAATGCTAAGGCTTTGTTTGATTTTAACGATGAGGCTTCAAAACTTGGCTTAAGTTTATCGTATTTTGATACAAAAAACACCTCAACAGGATATCTTACCAAGGAACAAATAGAATCTGATCCTAGACAAAAAGGAAGCGGGGATAATATAACAAACATAACAAGACCAGAAGTAAGCCTTGATTTTTCACATAAATTTAGTGATCAGTTTGAATTTATGGCTAAAGCTTTTTATCAATATCAAGAAATAAGATATGAAAAAGATGTAACTAGTATGGGTGGTACAAATGCCTATCAAGATGGATCTGGATTTGAGGATATACTATCCGGTGTGAATTTAAAGGCTAAGTTTGATTATTTGGATAATTCTTATTTAGTTTTTGGCTATGACTTTTTAAATCATGATGCAAAAAGAAAAAGTATAACGTATTACTCTATTCCTATATTCTCACATCATATGGATACAACAGTAAATTTAAACAAGCAAAGCCATTCTGTATTCTTGCTTGATTCTCACTCGTTTAATGATTTTTTTTATTTATCAGGTGGAGCTAGAATGGAGTATGCAAAATATAAAGGAGATAGGCTTTATATAAATAACATGGATTTTAGTAATCCCGGAGCTCCGGATACATTTGAAAGCTCACCTTTCACAATAGAGGATAAAGATACTTTAAACTATGCTTTTGAAATAACACCTAATGTAAAATTTTCTGATACAGGCTCTGTGTATTTGAAATTTGAAAGCTCTTTTATTAGCCCAACCCCAGCACAGTTGGTAAGTAAAAATGCACCTAGTGCGGGAGGAAACTACTATACATCAAATTTAGTTCCTGAAAAATACCAAACTTACGAACTTGGTATAAAAGACTTTTGGTGGGATTTTCACAAATGGCAAATCAACTTTTTCTACACACAAAGCAAGGATGAAATTTCATACCTTGGAAATCCACATGCAACAGGTGGTTCATTTTGGCACTACTACAACATAGATAAAACCAGACGTTATGGTGCCGAAGTAATTTTAGAACAAAGCTTTATAGATGATAGATTAGTAACAAAGCAAAGCTTAAGTTATATAGATGCAAAAATATCAGGTGGTATAAACAAAGGAAAACTAATACCTTATGTTTCTCGCGTAAAAAGCACAGCTAGCGTAGACTTTAGCTTTAATAAATATTTGTCAAGCTTTGTTAATTTGACTTATTTTTCAAGATCAAAGGATAGTGGTTCAGTAAATGACAGCACTGGCAAAATGGTAGGCAATGCTTGGATTAGGGATTATTTCTTAACAGACTTGGGTGCTACCTTTAAATACGACAATTTGCAAGTCTTAGCAGGTATAAAAAATTTATTTGATAAAAAGTATTATACTTATCAAAATTCAATCTCTGATCAGTATTTACCTGGAAACGGTAGATCTTATTATTTGCAGTTTAAGTATAAATATTAGGATTTTCATGTTTAGAACTAGATTATTTATGTTTAGTGTTTTTACTGTTTTAGCTTATTTTGTTATGTTTTTCTTAGCTATTTGCATTGGTGATGAAGTTATAAATCCTATGGAAATTTTTTCAAATGATTTATATTATCAAATAATAATAGATATAAGATTGCCTAGAGTTTTAATGGCTATATTAGTTGGTATGCTTTTAGCAAGTTCTGGCACTATAACTCAAACAGTCTTTTCAAATCCAATAGCAGATCCATATATCATAGGTATAGCTTCAACAGCAGCTTTTGGAGCTACCCTAGCCTATATGCTTGGTATGTCTGATTTTTACTACGGAATTTTGGGCTTTTTATGCTCCTGTGCCTTCTCTTTACTTATATTTAGGATAGCTTCTAATGCTTCTCTTTCCACATTGCTTGTAATAGGGATATCAGTAGCTACTTTTTTGGGTAGCATAAGCTCTTTTTTAAGCTATATTATAGGAGAACAATCCTTTAAAATAACAGCCTTTCTAATGGGTTATCTTGGGATAGTATCTTATCTTAGAGTAGCTTTATTAGCTTTTGCTTTGTGTTTGTGCTTAGGTATTTTTTATTTTCATAGAAATGAGTTAAATATTATATTAAGCACAGATGATGAAGCCTTGAGTATGGGAGTAAATTCAAAAAAGCTTAAAAAAATACTTTTAGTAGTTTCATCAATAGCAGTTTCATTTGGTGTAGCATTTACAGGACTTATAGCCTTTGTCGGGCTTATCATTCCGCATATGGTAAGAGTTATTATAAGGGATTATGATAACACTAAAATTTTACCGCTTTGTACACTGTTTGGAGGCTTGTTTTTACTTGTTTGCGATACTTTTGCAAGATTTGCATTGGCTCCTGTAGAAATTCCTATAGGCATAATAACATCTTTAATAGGTGCACCTATATTCTTGTGTTTAGCATTAAAAATAAGGAGAATAGATTGATAGAATTTAAAAAAGTAAATTTTGCTTACGATAAAACTATCTTAGAAGATCTTAACTTTGAAGTAGAATATGGTGATTTTTTTGGAATTTTAGGTCCAAACGGTAGTGGAAAAAGCACAATGTTAAAAATACTTATAAAAAGTTTAAGTGCTTATAAGGGAGAAATTTTTGTGCTAGGAAAAAATTTGAAAGACTACACTATCAAAGAATACGCAAAACTCATAGGCTTTGTTCCGCAAAGCTCTGGACTTAACACACCTCTAAAGGTTATAGATATACTGTTAATGGGAAAATATCTTGAGCTAAAATACTCTTTTTCATCTTACAGTGATGAAGATATAGAAGATGTTATATCAAAGGCTAAGGTTTTTGGTATTGAAAAACTTTTGCAAAGAACAGCATTTTCACTAAGTGGTGGTGAATTTCAAAGAGTGCTTTTAGCTCGTGCTTTGCTAAAAAAGCCTAAAATTTTAATTTTAGATGAACCAACTTCAGCTCTAGATTTAAACTACTGTGTGCAAGCTTTAGGAATATGTGAAAAATTTGTAAAAGAGAAAGGCTTGACTGTGATATGTGTGCTACATGATTTAAATTTAGCTTCTTTATTTTGCAATAAAATATTATTCTTAAAAGAAGGAAAAATGCTTTATAAAGGAAGTGCCAAAGAGCTTTTTACAAAAGAAATTCTAAAAGAAGTTTATAATCTTAAATGTGAACTCATATACAGAGATGATAAACCATATATTTTAGCTTTAAAGGAGAAATTATGAAAAAACCATTAGTTATTTTACTTTTAATATCTAGCTTTATTTACGCAAAACAAAGACTTGTAGTGCTAGATCCAGCAAGTATAGAAATCATATATCTTTTAGGGGGCGGTGATGAGATAGTAGGTATAGCATCTTTGCAGCACTCAAATATCTATCCAGAAGATAAAACAAAAAAACTAAATTCTGTCGGAACTTTTTCAAACCCTTCATTAGAAAAAATTTTCTCTCTTAAACCAAGCTTAGTAATACTTAGCCAGTATTCTTTAAATTTGCAGGATAGTTTAGAAAAACTTGGCATAAAAACTATGTTTTTAGAAGCAAATGAACTTTCAGATATGAAAACAAACATAAAAAAAATAGGAGAAATTTTAAATAAAACAAAGGAAGCAGATGATTTGATAGTAAAATTCGAAAAAGATATGCAAGAATTTAAAAAAGATAGTTTTAACAAAAGTGCTATTTTTCTTTTTTCAAGCTCTCCTTTAATGGCATTTACAGATAATTCTTTAATAGCGGATATTTTAAGGGGACTTGGTATAAAAAACTTGAGTATGAAAAGTGAAATTCAAAGACCTATTATAAGCTCTGAGTTTATACTAAAACAAAATCCGGATCTTATAATAATAGGCATAGGTGCAAGAGACATAAAAGAATTAATAACACAAAACGAGGTGTTAAAAAACACCAATGCTTACAAAAATGGGCAAATTCTATTATATGATAACACTCATGTTCTTTTGAGATTAAGCCCTATTATGATAGAAAGGATAAAAGAATTTAGAAATTTTTTAAGTGAAAATTTAAATAAATAACTTTATAAAAATCGTTTTTTTAGCTATAATAAATAAAAAAAGGATTTACCAATGCAAAAAAAGGCTTTATTTGAAGCAAATGAGTGTTTGCTAGTTTGCGTAGATATACAAGAAAAACTTTTTTCTGTTATGCAAAATAAGGGTGTTCTTTTAAAAAATTCAAATACTCTTTTAGAAGCGAGTAGATTATTTAATATAAAAACTATAGTTACAGAACAGTATCCAAAAGGTCTAGGTCATACACACAGCGAAATAGAATTTTGCAAGATAGATAAATTTGAAGATTTTAACAAAGATGATGATAAAATTCAGTGCTTATGCCTTGAAAAAATTTCTTTTTCTATTTTCAATGATGATAACATAGCACAAATAATAAAGCAAATCTCTTGCAAAAAAATTATACTTTTTGGAATAGAAAGCCATGTTTGTATGTTACAAAGTCTGATTCAGGGTTTAGAGCTTGGTTATGATATGTATGCGGTAGAGGACGCTATGAGCTCAAGAACCGTGCAAAATCACGAAAATGCCTTAAAATTTATTAGACAAAGTGGTGTTAAGGTTATAAATGTAGAAACTTTTTTATTTGGTCTTATGGTAGAAGCTAGGGGAGATAATTTTAAAAGTATATCATCGCTTGTAAAGTGAATATAAGCTTTCTTGGCGTATAATGTGTAAAATTTGTGTTTAGAAAAAAAAAAAAAAAAGGGGGGGGGGGGGTAAACCCAAAAAAAAAAATATAATTGGATAAAAAATAATAAAAAAAAAAAAAGGAAAAAAAAAAAAAAAAAAAAATAATAAAAAATTAAAAAAAAAAAATATTAAAAAAAAAAAAAAAAAAAAAAAAGGGGGGGGGGGGTTTATGCCAAAGGTTATACCATCTTGGGACGAAAAATACTGTATAGGTAACGAGCAAATAGACTCTCAACACAAAAAGCTTTTTGAAATAGCTTTGAAGATAGAAAAAACAGCTGGCGAAAATGTAACTCAAGATGAGATAAAAGCTATGCTAACTGAGCTTTTTAACTATATGAAAGATCATTTTAGTCACGAAGAGGGTTATATGCAAGAAATAGGCTATCCTCAATTAGAATACCATAGAGTAGCACATAAGCATATAACAGAAGAAATGGTAAAAATAGTAAAAACCATTAAAACTACTAATGATTTAAAGGAAAAATTATACATAGTAGTGCAAAAATGGTTGCTAGAGCATATTCTTTTAGAAGATATGAGCATAGGCGAGTGGCATAGAGAAAAACTTGCTAATGAAGCTAGTGACTAGCCTAACTAAAAGGAAAATATATCTATTTTCCTTTTAAGCTCTAAAGCTTTAGGCATCAAGCTCTTTTGAAATAGTTTGATATATTATTCATCTCTGTTTGAATACTTTGCAAATTCTTGTCTAAAATATTGTTATTATCAAGCATTTTTTTGGTATTTTCACTAAGTTCATTTGAGGTTTTTACAGTTTTGTGCGACATAGCTTACATCTTTCACATTATTTGACACCTCTAATATATCCTCCCTCATCTTGCTTGAATTAGTAGCAAATTCGAAAAATCTATAGGCGCTTTCTGTTATTTGATTATTTATATTATCTATAGACTGCGTTATATTATTTTATGGTTATATTTATATCACTCAAGGAATCTTGCGTTTTTTCAGCTAAGGATCTAACCTCATCAGCAACAACAGCAAAACTTCTCCCGTGTTCTCCAGCTCTTGCTGCTTCAATAGCTGCATTTAGTGCAAGTAAATTTGTTTGAACTGCTATATCTGAAATGCTTGTTAAAATCCCTTTTACGTTCTGTGCTTTGTTGTTTAAATTTGCCATATCTAGCTATTTCTTCTTGCTCTTTAGCGTTTTCTTGTATCCCGTCAGTTATGCTTAATATTAAATTTGAATTTTTGTTTAATATTTCTTGAACTAAAACTATTTTTTGCATAGTAAGCTCACTTTGTTTTATGTTTTGATATAGCGAACTTTCCACATTTTCGCCTATGGTTTTTGCTGTTTTTGAAAATTCAAAACTTTAGGGTTATGATTAGTATCAAAACTTGGTATCAAAACAAGGACAATTAGTTTAGTGCTTACCTTCAAATTCATAAACATAATCAAGTTCCTTCATTATATTATAAGCTTATCATAATATTTAAAAACTTTAATATTAAAATTTAAAAATAAATGTTAGAATTTACCTTTTTACACAAAAGGCTAATTATGATAAAAATAGGACTTTTCGGTGCAAATGGTAGAATGGGTCTTCAGATAAAAGATTGCATAAAAGACGATAAAGAAGCTTTTATATCAACTTGCTTTGATAAAAATTTAGGCTTTGAAAGCTTTTTTAAAGATAGTGATCTTATCATAGATTTTTCTTCAAAACAAGGCACTTCTTCTTTGTTAGAATTTGCAAAAACTAGCCCAAAAGCATTACTTATAGGCACTACCGGTCTTGATGTGGAATTTGACACTATGAAAGAGCTTGCTAAAAAAATGCCTATTTTTTACGCATCTAATACATCTTTAGGAATAGCTGTTTTAAGCTATCTAGCACAAAAAGCGGCTACTATGCTAAATGATTTTGATATAGAAATTTTAGAAATGCACCACAGACACAAAAAAGATGCTCCAAGCGGGACGGCATTGAGTTTGGCACAAGCAGTTGCTAAGGCTAAAAGACTAGAACTTGAAAAGGTTATGATAACAGATAGAAAAGAAGCCAGAAAAAAAGATGAAATTTCTGTATTAAGCTTAAGAGGTGGTGATATAGTAGGAAAACATACTGTAGGATTTTATGCGGATGGTGAATTTTTAGAACTAAGCCATAATGCAACATCAAGAGCGACTTTTGCAAATGGGGCTATAAAGATAGCAAAATGGCTAAACAAAAAAGAAGCCGGATTTTACAGTATAAATGATATGTTAGGACTTTAAATGTGTGCAGTAGTAGGAATCATAAATTCAAATTCAGCCTCTGTTTATGCATATTACGCTCTTTTTGCTATGCAACATAGAGGACAAGAAGCTACAGGTATAAGTGTTAGCGATTCAAAAAAAATTCAAACAATAAAATCAAAAGGTGAGGTAAATCAAGTTTTTAATGAAAAGGTCCTTAAAAAATTGCAAGGATCTATAGCCATAGGGCATAATAGATACTCAACAGCTGGAAATTCATCTATAAATGATGCTCAACCCATAAGTGCTACCTGTGTTTTAGGTGATATAAGTCTAGTGCATAATGGAAATTTGGTAAATAAAGATGAGGTTAGAGATAAGCTTATAAAAGAAGGTGCGATATTTAACTCAAATATGGATACAGAAAATCTAATCCACCTAATAGCAAGAAGCAAAAAAGAAAGCCTAAAAGAAAGAATCATAGAAAGTTTGCGAGACTGCGTTGGTGCATATTGCTTTATACTATCCTCTAAAGATGAATTATTTGTTATAAGAGATAGATATGGGGTTAGACCACTTTCTTTGGGAAGGTTAAAAGATGGTGGATACATAGTAGCCAGTGAAAGCTGTGCCTTTGATTTAATAGAAGCAGAATTTATAAGAGATGTAAAACCGGGAGAAATGCTTGTCTTTAAAAGCGGGTATGAAAACTACGAAAGCATAGAGCTTTTTAAACCAGAGCCTAGAATCTGTGCCTTTGAATATGTATATTTTTCAAGACCAGATAGCATAATAGAAGGCAAAAGCGTATATGAAGTGCGTAAAAAAATGGGCGAAACCTTGGCTAGAAAATTCAAAGAAAAAATAGATTTTGTAGTCCCTGTGCCAGATAGTGGAGTAAGTGCTGCTATAGGTTTTTCACAGTTTTTAAATATACCATTAGAAATGGCTATCGTTAGGAATCACTACATAGGAAGAACCTTCATAGAGCCAACACAAGAGCTTAGAAATTTTAAGGTAAAATTAAAGCTTAATCCTATGTCAAAGGTTTTAAAAGGAAAGGATATAGTAGTAATAGATGATAGCATAGTTCGTGGGACTACATCTAAAAAAATAATATCACTTTTAAGAAGTGCTGGTGCTAATAGCATACATTTGGCTATAGCCTGTCCTGAAATAAAATTTCCAGACCTATACGGCATAGATACTCCAACTTTTGAGGAACTAATATCGCACAATAAAAACGCAGATGAGGTAAGAGATTTTGTTGGAGCTGATAGCTTGATATTTTTAAGCATAGATGAATTAAAAGAAAGCATAGGCTGTGATAGAAAATATTCTATGGTAAGTTTTGATGGGGATTATTTTATAAAAAGCTAAATCCCCTTTTTTGAGTTTATTTTAAAAACAAGCTTACATCTATCCAGTGCTTTTCTTTTTACTAGCACTTATAATATATATATTCTTTCTAACAAACCCTTTATTAGCTAAGACATATATTATAATTTGTCAAGCAAAGATTATCAATTTTAAACAATTTTGTTATATAATATTTTACAAAAATACTATTTTATTTTTTGGAGACCTTATAACCGTGAAAAAAGCTTTATTTTTTTTGATACTTTTATACAGTGCTTCTTTTGCTTTAAAAAATTCTTGGGAAGGTTATATAGAAGAAAGGACAGCAAATCTAAATGATAAAGATAATGTTAAGGTTATATTAAAAAAAGATCCAAGCACAAATTATGGAAACAATTTTGGATATCAAAAAAACACGAATTTTACATATTCTACCGCTTCTGGCTCATCTACAATTACACTTGAAAGCGATAGTAGTATATCAGATATGGCATATTATCACGAATCCGGAAATACCATTACTATAAACAAAAACTCAAATTTAATTTGGAATTTAAATACTAATAACGGTATGATTTTAAGAGGAGTAATAAATGTAAACGGTGGCACACTCACTCTTAACAATGCAAATATGCTAGATAATCAAGCTGGAAGCATTGTAGTATCAAACGGTGGCACAATAAACATAGAAAAAATAAATATATTTAGAAATCAATCTACAGGAAATACTGCTAGTATAAGAAATAATGGTGGCAATCTTAATATAAAAGGTTCTTTATATAATCACAACAAACAAAGTTATGGTAATCCAACAAATGCAGGTTATATATTGCAAGATAGCGGTAGCACGACCATAACAGGCTCTTTTTACAATTCAGGCTTTATAAATCCTGTTCCAAACGGACAAAGAACAGAAGCTCTTTTTGAAATAAAAGGAGGCACATTTAAAGTAGATGGAAATTTAGAAAATGGCAAAAATGATAGTTCTTTATATACGGATTATGGCGGCATAGGAATTTTAAATGCAAGTGGTGGAAGTGAAATAATAGTAGGCGGAAATTTCATAAGCGATTCGCAAGGAGATAAGCTAAGCGGGACAGGGACTCCTTATAAATCAACCGTGGATTTAAAAGATGCAACACTAAGAGTAGGCGGCTCTTTTTCAGCTTATAGAAGCGATATATCCCTTACAGGAACTTCTAGCATACATACAAATTCATTTTTTTTGGATAGCTCTGCTAATATGAATTTCATAGGAAATGATAGCGGCTTTGGCTTTATAAACGCTACAAACAGTGCCACATTTAACGGAACTGTAACCTTTAAACTAGCAGGGGCTTTATTAAAAAACGATGATATGTCTTATATAATACTACAAAGCCCATCAGTAAGTGGAAATTTAAAAGAAGGTGCAGTAACAGTCCTTGGCTCAAATGGTTCTGTTTTATCACAATACACAACAAATATAGTAAAAATAGGAGATAAATACTTTTTAGTTTTTAACGATGCAAATGATCCTTCAAACCCAAATTACCCTGACTCTAGCACACAAGGTCCAGGAACACAACCCGGCGGAAATCCTGGAGGTGGAAACCCTGGCGGGAATCCTGGCGACGGAAATACAGGCGGAAACCCGGGTGGAAATCCAAATCCCCCAACAACACCGCCAAATTCTGATCCTATATACAATGCCATTTATGATGTATTAAAAGATAAACTAACAGACAGTGAGGGTGCTCTTAAACAAGCAGCACAAACCGTAAAAAATCAATTTGACAGTATGAAAGTAGAGCAAAGAACATATCAAGGCTCTGTAATGCACCACAATATGCTAGGTCGTATAGCACATAGCCATAGAAGCAAATATGCTCTTAATATAAAGCAAAGATACGCGTCTTTAACGAGTGATTATTTAAGAGTTCCTTATTTTGAAAATATAGAAAGTAGCGACAATATCTACGTGAATGCACTTGCTGGATATTCTCACTATGAAAATAGCAATGCCTCTGATTATGGAGTAAATTTTGGTTATGATAAGGAAATAAAAGATACATTTTTTGGTGGATTTTATGCCTCTATAAGTAAAAGATCTATGCAAGCTGATGATATGAATCTTGATGGATATAACTATAATGTGGGCTTGTATTCAAGAACTCATCTTCCTTTTTCAGTTGAATTTGATATTTTAGGGTATTATTCAAATTCTAAAAATGAGTATGAAAGAACTTTTGCTGGACTAACACCAAATACAGCATCTTACGATACTCACAACTTAGGTTTGCAAACAAGGCTTGGTTATAGAGCACAGTTTATAAATGGACACAGCTTAAAGCCTTATATCGGTTTATTTGCTACGTATCATCATATGCCAGAATACAAAGAAAGCGGTGGTTCATTGCCTATAACAAGAAGTTTAAATAATTTTACAAGTTTATATGGAGCTTTTGGCTTAGAATATAGAAAAAACACGGATAATGGCGGATCGTTTTTTATAGCCTTAGAAGGTGTTAAGGGACAACCTGTTTTTGGCAAGAAAAGCTATGAGATAAATATGGGAGGCACAAAAATTATTTATGAAAACGAGGGTGAGTTTTTTGGCAATGTATTTGCTGGAGCGAATTTACCGCTTAGTGACAGTTTTGATTTAAGTGCTACAGTTATGTCTCAAGCATACGATAACGGTCTTATGACTATAAATGGCTCTCTTGGATTTAGATTTGTATTTTAGTTAAATTCCAAGTTAGCCATTTAAAAAACAAATTAAAGAAACTACAAACCAACACTCTTTGCTTGATCTGAACCTACAGGATAACGTTCTCCCAGTATTTTTATAGTCCTTATCTTTTTATCTATCTCTTGTAATTCTTCTTTGCTGAATGAAATTTTTAAAGCCCCTAAATTTTGCTTTAAGTGCGTTATTTTAGTAGTTTCTGGAATTGGCATTATAAAATCTTTTTGAGATAAAAGCCAAGCTAGTGCAATTTGAGCCGTTGTAGCATCTTTACCGTCAACTTTTTTACTTTTTGCTAAATCTCTAACATAATTTATAAATGTCTGATTAGCCTTTAAAGCTTCTTTGCTAAATCTTGGAAAAGAAGCCCTCATATCAAGTTTTGGGTGAAAGGTGGTGTTTTCATTCATAAGTCCGCCCAAAAATCCTCTTTCTAAAGGTGAATATGCTGTAAAACCTATACCAATCTCTTCGCAAGTTTTTAAAACTTCATTATCTTCAACTTCTCTCATCATCATAGAATAGTGACTTTGTATAGATGTAATGCGACAAATTTTATGTGCTTTTCTTATAGTCTTTGCTCCGGCTTCGCTCAAACCGTAGTGCCTAATCTTACCCATTTTTATGAGCTCATTCATAGTATCAGCAACTTCTTCAATATCAACATCAGTATCTACTCTGTGCTGTGTATAAAGATCTATATAGTCTGTATTTAGTCTCTTTAAACTTGCATCAACTGCTCTAAAAATAGATTTTTTACTAGAATCTTGTTGTTGTTTGCCAAAAGGATAATAAAGTCCGAATTTAGTCCCAATAACAACTTTATCACGTCTATCTTTAAATGCTTTACCAAGCAAAATTTCATTTGTATGTGGTCCATAAATTTCAGCAGTATCAAAATAGCTCACTCCAAGCTCGAAAGCTTCGTGCAGTAGTTTTATCATATCTTTTTCTGGCGGTGGAACACCGTGATTTGCACTCATACCCATACAACCAAGTCCAAGTGCAGATACTTTAAGCCCATAGTTATCTTTTCCTAAAATTCTAAATGGAAGGCTTTGTGTATTCATATTTTTTCCCTTATTTTTGAAATTTTCATTGGAATAAAGCATATTTGACCCCATAATAATGCTAAATAATGCTGTTTTACTTGAAAAGCGTAAAAAATCCCTACGAGTTTTATTCTGCATTTTTTCTCCTTAATAAATTTATGTTTATTATAAAAGATGATAGTAGGTATTAGTCAAGTTATTTAAAAAAAATAAATTTTTATGAAAGCTTTATATACAAAAGTCTAAGGACACAAAGCTAGTATAAAAAGGAATATGAAAAAACTTATAAATTTCGGTTATACAAAGGCTTTTTTAAGCCTTTGTATTTAAAATTTATTATATAAAGAAAACTTACCAGCACCTAGAAATATGAGTGCTAAAGAAGCAAAGGCATACAAAGCTTGAAGCTCAACTATCCAGCCACCGTACTGATTTAAAGATAAATAGCCCTCAAAATTTCCGCCCAAAACAACAAAAGAAGCAAAACACATAGTGCAAAATACAGCTAAGGCAGAAAGTCTAGTCAAAATGCCAAGTATTATTAAAACAGGTGCTACAAACTCTCCTATATAAACTCCATATGCTATAAATTCAGGCAATGAAAAAGAAGAGACACTATCCTTTACACCGTCTATACCACTGCTTATCTTTTGTAGACCGTGAAGTAGCATTAAAATTCCAACATTAAAACGTAAAATTAAAATTCCAAAATCCTGCATAAAAATCTCCTTAAAATAAAAAAACTATAGTATTATAATACCAAATTACCTTGTATAAAATGATGTTTTATACAAGCAAAAAGCTTATCATTTGCATATAATGGATTTTGAATATTTTGTATGCTTTCATTCTCATCTACAAGTATTAAATTCGCCTCTTTATTAACTGCTATTTCTCCACAATTTAAGCCAAGAATTTTGGCTGGGTTAAGACTTGTATAAGTGCAAAGCTCTCGCCAAGAAAGCAATTTCTCTTTTATAAAAAAGGTATTACAAATGCTTAAATATTCATTTAGACTATGCACACCAAAAGCCGCTTCATCAAATGCTAAGTCTTTTAAGTGTAGAGATTTTGGACTATGGAATGAGCTTAAAAAAGTTATACGACCTTCTTTTAAGGCTTGTCTTAATGACAAAACATCACTTTTTTTACGAAGTGGTGGCATTAGTTTTGCATAAGTGTTAAAATTTTCACAAGCACTTTCATCTTTTGTTAGATTATGTATACTTACAAGCTTTAAATTATCTTTATCTAAAATTTCTAAGGATTTAGCTAAGCTTAAATTCTCAAATATAACTTTAGTTTTGTAAAATTTAGCTATTTCTTTCATTTTTGCGACTTCACTTAGTTCGCAAATTTCACTTATGCCACAAAGCCCTAACGAGAAACTAAGTTGCCCGTCATTCATCACTCCACCATCATCAAAATCATCATCATAACAGGCTGTAAATACGGGAATATCTTTCATTATAGAATACAACATAGCTTGTTTTATGTGATTGGCTTTAGATGAGCTTAAAAGCTCTAAAGCTTTAGCACCGTTATCAGCAAGACTTGAAATATTTTTAATTTTTTTATCATCATTTAAGATCGAAACAGAGGCAAATATCCTGCAAGTAAGAGTTTTAAGTTTATCTGCAAAAAGTTCAAAACTGTGCTCATCGTAATTCATCTTATCGCGTAATAAAACAGAGCAAAAACCACCTCGCAAACACTCATTTTCCAAAAGTTTTAAATTTTCTATGCTAAAACTATCATTTTTGAAATTCACATTTAAATCAACAAATGAGGGCAAGGCGAGTAAGGATTTCGCATCAAAAACTTCATCTGATTCTAAATTAGAAGCTATTTCTGTTATAACACCATTTTCTATTCTAATATCTTTTAAGTCTTCGCCGTAAATTCGTGCATTTTTTATTAGCATTTGTTTTGCCTTAACAAGTCTTTTAAAGAAAGCTTGACATCTTTTCCGCGTAGTATCAAAGAAAGTTCTCTTGCTATAGGGGTGTATATGTTGTTTTTCTCGGATATTTTATCTATAGCAAAAGCCGTAACTACTCCTTCTGCTACTTCTTTTAATTCAAGTAAAATTTCATCTAAGTTTTTACCTTGTGCCAACATAAAACCTACTCTATAATTTCTAGAAAGAGAGGAAGAAGCACTTAAAAAAAGGTCTCCTGCACCGCTTAAACCTAAAAAAGTTTCATCTTTAGCTCCAAAAGCTTTGCCAAAACGATGCATCTCAACAAGACCTCTTGCTATCAAGGAAGCTCTTGCATTGTTACCAAGTTTCAAACCGTCGCTTATGCCACTTGCTATTGCTATTACATTTTTATATGCTCCACAAATTTCAGCACCTTTTACATCGCAACTAATATATGTTTTTATATAATCTGGAAAAAAAGATGAAAATTCTTTAGACAAATTCTCATCAAAAGCACTAAAAACCAAAGCACAAGGCAAATCTTGCATAACTTCAGCAGCAAAAGATGGTCCGCTTAAAACGCATAACTGTTCTTTGGAGATGAAATTTAATAAAATTTCATCTAAAAATTTAAGATTTGCGTAATCAACTCCTTTTGAAGCAAGCAAAATCTTTTGTCCTTTATTTTTAAAATTTGATTTTAGCCATTCAAATAACCCTTGAGTGCTTAATGCAAATACTAAAAATTCATTATCTAAAGCTTCATCAATGCTAATAAAATTTTCTATATCTCGTTTTTTCAAAGAGCTTATATAACAGCGGTTATTTTTGCTAAGCGAATGATAAAGTGCAGAGCCCCATTTTCCAGCTCCTATAACAGCAATACTCATTACCCAAGCTTTGTTTTTAAAATTTCATTTACCTTAGCAGGATTAAAAGCACCTTTGCCTTCTTTCATAACCTGACCAACAAAAAAACCAAAGAGTTTATCTTTACCGCTTTTATACTCATCAACCTTGTCAGAATTTTTTGTCAAAACCTCATCAACAACTTTTTCTATGGCAGAATCATCACTAACTTGTCTTAAACCTAATTTATCTATGGCATCATCGACTTCTGTATCTGAATTTTCAAAAATAAAGGCTAGTATATCTTTCGCGGCTTTTGCACTGATTGTATTATCCTCTATCCTAGATATCAAAGAGGCTAATTTATCGGCACTAACTGGAGAATTTTCTATACTATAATCAGCCTTTAAAAGTCCCATTAATTCTGTATTTAACCAAGTAACACAAAGTTTTGGATTTAGCTTTTTGCTAATCAATTTTTCAAAAAATCTAGCCATCTCCAAAGATGATGTTAAAAGCTCTGCGTCAGCTTCTTTTATGCCAAGTTCTTTTACATATCTATGTCTTTTTTCGTCTGGGAGTTCTGGCAATTTTACATCAAGCATTTCTTTTTGCAAAACAACAGGAAGCAAATCAGGATCTGGAAAATACCTATATTCCGCACTGTCC
Source organism: uncultured Campylobacter sp. (assembly GCF_944323605.1). GTDB lineage: Bacteria > Campylobacterota > Campylobacteria > Campylobacterales > Campylobacteraceae > Campylobacter_D. Next base: position 7,856 of record NZ_CALUTC010000017.1, on the reverse strand, counting down.
TCTTTTCCTCTCATACTTTTAGTAAGCAAATTAACCGTATCAAAAAGTCTGGTTTCTTGTATCACCTCTTTTTCATAACTTCCATCTTGCCAAGCTTCACTCTGTCTTTGCACCTCATAATCAATAGCTTTTTGAATAAAACGAAATGAATTTAAGTTTTTAATCTCTACCCTAGTATAAAATTTATCATCTCCTTTAGGGCGAATGCTGACATTTACGTCGCAACGAAAAGAGCCTTCTTGCATATTAGCATCTGATATATCTAAAAAACGTATTATAGAGTGCAATTTTTTAAGATAAGCCACAGCCTCATCACTGTTTCTTAAATCCGGCTCACTGACTATCTCAAGCAAAGGAGTTCCGGCACGGTTTAAATCTACTTTTGAAATTTTACCTTCGTGTATATTTTTTCCAGCATCTTCTTCTAAATGTGCCCTGGTTATGCCTATACGTTTTTCCTCTCCATTAACAAATATAAAAAGCTCTCCATTCTCAACGATTGGGACATCAAATTGAGAAATTTGATATGCCTTTGGTAAATCAGGGTAAAAATAATTCTTCCTATTAAAAATACTCTTTTCATTTATCTTTGCATTTATAGCCTTCCCAAAAGACACAGCTTTAACAACGGCTTCTTTATTTAACACCGGCAAAGCTCCCGGTAAAGCAAGACAAGTCGGACAAACATTTGTATTTGCTTCCTCTCCAAAAGAAGTTTTACAAGAACAAAAAATTTTACTCTTTGTATTAAGTTGTGTATGAACTTCAAGTCCTATAACTACTTCAAACATCTATTTTTCCTTAAGTTTTAACCTTTCTTTTAATTCATAATTTTCCAACAACAAAAATGATATCATAAGCATAAAAAATCCCGGAATTGCTCCAAGACAGGTATAAAATATAGAATTTTCATATGCATTAAAAGAATAAAGTGCTCCAAATAGCAAAAAAGCCCAAGAAGCACCTTTAAGAAATTCTAGCAGATATATCAATGACCTTCCTCAACAACAGTTGCACCAGCTAGATAAACATAAGTAAGTATCATAAATATAAAAGACTGTAAAAAGGCCATAAAAGTAAGTAAAACAAAAGCCGGTAAAGGTGCTACCCAAGGTGCTAGAGACAATACAACAGCTAAAAATAAATCGTCCCCTTTTATATTACCAAACAAACGAAAAGATAAGGATATAATACGAGATATATGAGATACTATCTCTATAGGAAACATAAGAGGAGCTATTGCTGGGACAGGACCCATAAAATGAGCAAAATATTTTACAAAACCTTGAATTCTAATACCTTCAAAGTGATAATACAAAAAAACTATAATAGCCAAAGAAGCTGGTAAGTTTAAAGAGGCTGTAGGAGCGTGAAAGCCCGGTATAATGCCTATTATATTACTAAAAAATACTATAAATCCTATGGTAGCTACTAATGGCAAATATTTTCTAGCCGCAGCTTCACTTCCCATAGTATCTTTACCCATACTTACAATGCCGTCCAAAAAGGCTTCTGCTAAATTCTGCATACCTCTAGGCACGAGCTGCATAGATCTAGTAGCCAATTTAGCGACTATAAGGGACAAAACAACAACTATAGCTAAATGAAAAAAATAAGAAAAACCGTGGCTTGGATCAATCAAAGAGCTAAATAAAAATATATCTTTCATAACTATCCTACAAATTATATTCTTTTATTACAGATATTAGATTTTAGCATAATATTTAAAAAATTTACATTAAAAATGTGAGAAAATTAAAAAAACTGTGAAAAAGATACACATTAAGACATAGGCAAGGAATTTAACCTTGCCTAAGGTGATTATAAGGGCTTACATCATTCCGCCCATACCACCCATTCCTCCCATACCACCCATATCTGGCATAGCAGGTTTATCTTCTTTTATTTCGCTTATTGTTGCTTCTGTGGTAAGTAACATACTAGCAACTGATACAGCGTTTAAAAGAGCGATTCTTTCAACTTTTACAGGATCTATAATACCTTCTTTTATCATATCTACATATTCGCCCTTTGCAGCATCAAAGCCTAAATTTGCATCGCTAGATGCTTCGACTTGATTAACAACCACTCCAGCATCAAAACCAGCGTTTTCAGCTATCTGTCTTAAAGGTGCTCTTAATGCTCTTTCAACTATAGCAGCACCAATTGCTTCATCTCCGCTTAAATTTAATTTTATCTTAGTTTTTGCTTTTATTAAAGCAGCTCCACCGCCTATAACTATACCTTCTTCAACGGCAGCCTTAGTTGCACTTAAAGCGTCATCTACTCTATCTTTCTTTTCTTTCATTTCAGTTTCAGTAGCTGCACCAACTTTTATTAAAGCAACGCCTCCACTAAGCTTAGCTAATCTCTCTTGTAATTTTTCTCTGTCATAATCACTTGTAGTTTCAGCTATTTGAGCTTTTATTTGATTTACTCTAGCGTCTATATTAGCTTTTTCTCCAGCACCATTTACTATAGTTGTATTATCTTTATCTATGATAACGCTTGAAGCCTGTCCCAAATCATCTATAGTAGCACTTTCTAAAGTCCTGCCAAGCTCTTCAGCTATAACTTCTCCGCCTGTTAAAATAGCTATATCCTCCAACATAGCCTTTCGTCTATCACCAAAACCTGGAGCCTTAACTGCAGAAATATTTAAAACACCTCTTAATTTATTTACAACCAAAGTAGCTAAAGCCTCTCCTTCTATATCCTCTGCTATGATTAAAAGAGGTTTTCCTGTTTTTTGAATTTGCTCTAAAATAGGTAATAAATCTTTTAAATTTGTAATTTTCTTATCAAACAATAATATATAAGGATTTGAAAGCTCAACAGTCATTTTATCAGCATTAGTGATAAAATAAGGGCTTAAATATCCTCTGTCAAATTGCATACCCTCGACAACATTTAATTCATCGTTTATGGATTTAGCTTCTTCAACTGTTATAACTCCGTCTTTTCCAACCTTTTCCATAGCGTCAGCTATTAAAGCACCTATTTTTTCGTCAGAATTTGCGGATATTGTGGCAACTTGAGCTATCTCTTTTTTATCTTTTACTTCTCTTGCAAGATTTTTTAGCTCGTTTATTATAGCTTCACACGCCTTATCCATACCTCTTTTTACTTGTATAGGATTAGCTCCAGCTGTTATATTTCTAAGCCCTTCCTTAAAAATAGCGTGAGCTAGAACGGTAGCTGTAGTAGTCCCATCTCCAGCTTGATCAGCTGTTTTGCTAGCAACCTCTCTTACCAAAGAAGCACCCATATTTTCTAAAGATTCTTTTAATTCAACTTCTTTAGCCACACTAACACCATCTTTTGTAATGCTAGGTGCGCCAAAACTTTTTTGTATAAGGACATTGCGTCCTCTTGGTCCCATAGTAACTTTAACAGCGTCATTTAGCTTTTTGACACCTTCATAAAGTTTATTTCTTGCTTCATCTGAAAAAAATATTTCTTTTGCCATATTCCACTTCCTTAAATTTTATTTAACTATACCTAAAACATCATCTATATTTAGAACTAAGTATTCATCTGAATCTAACTTAACTTCTGTTCCGCCATATTTAGCAAATAAAACAGTATCTCCTTCTTTAACTTCGCTAAGTTCTTTACTAACGGCTACAATTTTTCCTGTTAAAGGTTTTTCTTTGGCATTATCTGGTATAATTATGCCAGAAGCTGTAGTTTTAGTCTCTTCAACACGTTTAACTAAAACTCGTTTTCCTAAAGGTTGAAAATTCATTTTTGACTTCCTTTCTAAAAAATTGGGTTTTTAAAATTTTATTAAAAAATCAAAACTCTTGGCTTGAGTTTGAAGGAAATTATACCAGACAAAATGAATTTTGTCAATACTTTAAGTAAAAATATTTATAAAACTTTAGCTTAATAGACTAAAGTTTTATAATAAAAAATATGAAAGGTTTAGAATGAAAAAGATTCTGTATTGGATTTTAGGGATAATCGTGGTGCTATTTATAGCCTTGTATATAGTGTTATTTACATCTGTTGGCAATAAAATGGTAGCCTCAATAATACAATCTCAAATTCGTTCTATAAGTGGAATGGATATAAATGTAAGTAAATTTGAGCTAGGTTTTAGTAAGATTAACACAGAAATTGACATAGCTAATATGGCTAAATTTATTGTAGATGGAAACTTGAGTCTATTTAGCTTAGGTTTTGATATAGATTATTTATTAAAACTAAATCAAGAATATCTAAACAAAAACAATTTAAATAGCAAAGACAATCTAAGCTTTGGTGGCTCTGTGTTTGGCTCTGCTTTTGATTTTAATGCAAGTGGTAGAGGGTATTTGTTTGGCTCTAACGTAGAGCTAGATGCGAATATAATCAGCTTTGCTCCTGCTATTGTAAATTTAAATGCAAATGGGATAAAGATAGAAGATGCCTTAGAATTTGTATCTAAGCCTAAATATGCCCAAGGTGTAGTGAATGTAAATGCTGATATTTTTACAAAAGAACAAAAACTTTCAGGTAATGCACTCATTAATATTTATAATAAGTCTATCAACTATGAGTTAGTGCAAAAAGATTTTAATATAAGTTTGCCAAAAAATTCAGAACTCAATGCCGATGTAAAAGCTGTTATAGCGGGTGATAAAATCTTAGCTAACACACAGATTGCAAATTCTTATATGAATTTTATAGCAAAAGAAACAGCCTTTGATTTAAGTGTGCAAGAGCTAAATAGTGATTTTAATCTAAATTTAAAAGATTTAGCACAGCTAGAAAGCATAACTAAAACAAAGTTAGCAGGTAAGGTAGTATTGGATGGAAATCTTAGTTTTGATGTGTTAAATTCAGCTCTAAAAGAATTAAATGCAAAAATAAATGGCACAAATATAGCCGCAGCGACTTTAAGCAATGTTGATTTAGTATTAAATGCAAAAGCAACTGGGGATAAAGAGCAGATAAACTACAATGCAAATTTAGATTCAAATATTGCTAAAATAACAAAGGCAAGCGGGTATTATAAGCTTGCAAATGGAGAATTTAGCATAGAAACAAATGCTAAGGTAGATGATTTATCTAAATTCCAAAAAGATATGAGTGGAACCGTCTTAGCCGATGCTAAAGCTAGACTAACTGGCTCTGTTATAAATGAATTAAATGCAAATATAGACTTAGCTGGTGGTAAAATAAATGCACAGTCTGACGGAAAAGTGCTAGATGTAAAAATAGATAATATAGAGCTATCAAAAGCCCTAGCATTAGCGGGACAACCTTCTTACATAAACGGGGCTTTAAATGCAAAGGCACATTTAAGTTCTCTTGATTTTACAAAACTTAATGGAAACTATGAGGCAAAAGCTAGTGGGACATTCGGACAAAAAGCACTTAGCCAAATGCTTGCGAAAAATTTTCCTGCGAATGCGAAATATGAATTTAACTTAAATGGAAACATCAAAAATAGTATCACAAATTTTGACGCTTTTATAAAAAGTGATTTAGCAAATCTTGATAGCTTTAAAGGCGAATTTGATATAAACAATGTCAAATTAAATTCAAACTATGTTTTTGATGTATTTGACTTATCAAGACTTGGATTTTTAGCTGATAAAAAATTTAAAGGTAAGGCTAAATTTGAAGGCACAGTAACTATGGATAAAGCCATAGGTGCTACAGTAAATAGCTCAAATTTATTTGGAGGCACATTAAAAGCCACACTTAACAACAATGATTTAAAAGCGGATATTTCTGGAGTGGATTTTTCTACTATGATGCAAAGTCTTGATTTGCCTGATTACTATGAAGGAAAAGCTAATGTTGATCTAAGTTACAATCTCTTAAGCTCGAGCGGAGTGGCAAATGCTAATCTTAACAATGGAAAATTAAAAAGCGTTGGGATTATAAAAACAGCTGAAACTTTGACAAAAAGTGATTTTTCTAAAGATTCTTTTAATGACGCAAAAGCTACGGCTAAGCTTAGCAAAAATGCAGTAAATTTAACAGTAAATCTAAAATCACCTAGAGTAAATATAGGTATAGATAATGGCGTTGTAAATACAAGTAGCGGAGCTTTAAATATGCCTTTTAGCATAGGAGTTGATAAGGCGACTTTTAAAGGTAGCATAAAAGGCACTACTAGCAATCCTAGCATAAGCATAGATTTAGGCTCTGCCTTAAAATCAGCAGCAGATAAGCTTCTAAAAGACAAAGGCGGAGAAAAAGTAAATAAACTTTTAGACAAGCTTTTTAAATAATTAAGCACTAAAGCCCTCGGGCTTTAGGCTTTTATAAATTTTAAAACTCTAACTATGCTTAAAAAAATTTTAAAATTTCGTTTTTTTTTTTTTTGATAAAATGACTTAAAAATATACTTAGGAGCAAATGATTCCTTACATAAAATATTTGCTATCATTAAAAATGAGGAAAAATTTTATGATGCAGAGTTGATAATAATAGAAACAAATGTAAATGATTATGATATGCTTTACTACACTATAGATTTTGAAAATATAGCCCTTTATATGAATATTCTTTTTAAAAAATTATCTTGTTTTAAAAGTAAAATTTTATTTCTTATCTTGCCATTTATGGCACGAGAAACAGGGGATAAAGATTATATAGAAAGACGAGATATAATAGAAAATTTTTTAAGGCAAAAGATAAATCACTTTGGCTTTAACTTCATAGATATGCAAACTTATTATAATAAATTTGATATATTGCCATTTTTCACACAAATAGATAGAGTTCATCAACCCGAAGGCATAATGCGTATTTTAGGAAAAACTATCATAAAAAATATGCATAAATTTCACTTTCACACTCACAAAGAAGAAACAAAGAGTAAATTTTTAATCACTACTGCACCAGAACTTTTTAAAGAAAAACTAGAAAGTAAAAAGCTTGCAAATTCACTTTTTGAAGAATACATTTATAAGCTTGATTTTGATATGAAGCTTAAATTTAGTGAAAAATTTAAAAATTTTCAGCTTATGGGTATTGCACTTTGTAATTTTTTTGAAAATATAGATAATACTGCGTATGCAAGTTTTATTGTAGAAAATAAAGAGAAAAAAATCATAAAAAAGATAAAAAGCAGCTTTTTTTAGGAAAAACTATCATAAAAAATATGCATAAATTTCACTTTCACACTCACAAAGAAGAAACAAAGAGTAAATTTTTAATCACTACTGCACCAGAACTTTTTAAAGAAAAACTAGAAAGTAAAAAGCTTGCAAATTCACTTTTTGAAGAATACATTTATAAGCTTGATTTTGATATGAAGCTTAAATTTAGTGAAAAATTTAAAAATTTTCAGCTTATGGGTATTGCACTTTGTAATTTTTTTGAAAATATAGATAATACTGCGTATGCAAGTTTTATTGTAGAAAATAAAGAGAAAAAAATCATAAAAAAGATAAAAAGCAGCTTTTATCTTTTTCATAGTTTAAATGATAGCTTTATCATAGATGAAAATAGTTTTATGTATTTTAACAAAGAAAATTTAGCACGAAGTGAGGGTGCTTATTTAATAAAAAAAAGAAGACGTATTGCAAAATAACATCAAGCATTGCGGTTTATCTTACTTTTTTCTAGCACAAATAAATGAAGATGATAAAAAATTTAAGCTTTATGATGAAGTAAAGCTTTTAAAAGAACTTGATTTCACATATCTAACCCCACCAGTTGAAATTTATAAAGAATTTATAGAGCTTTATTTATCTCATATGTATAATACGAAGGTAAGAATACTTGAAAACACTACAAATGAGCTAAAAGAACAAAATAAAATCCTGGAACAAAAACACAGCTCTTATATATCCTCCATAGAACACAAAGAAACAACTTTAAAACTTTTAAATTTAGAACAAGATCTAATA
>NZ_CALUTC010000016.1 GCF_944323605.1 uncultured Campylobacter sp. | reverse complement strand
CCCCCCCCCGTTTCATATTTTCTATCAAGGCTTCACCAAGTTTATATGTAATGCAGTTCTTTTCTCTTAAAGAATCTTTATAATCAGGATAACTTTCTAAAGGAGGAAATTTTAAAGAAGGATTATCTTTTATCTTTTCATTATATATCTTTTGTTCTTTTTTATGTTTATCTTTTATATAAGATAAAACATAAGGTAACTTTTCATTTTGTTTTATAAGCAAAGCTTTGAAAAGGCTGAAAAATGGACTTTTATGTGGATTTATCCAAAGAAAAATTACCCAAAGAATCAAGCACCTTATTTTTTAATAAAAAAGACATAGAAAAGATTGATGATAATTTAATTGTTTCTTATAAAAATTCTTTTTACAATTTTGTCTTTCCTAATTTTAATTCTATAGACTTTGATTTTTTCATAAGTATTTGTTGCTTATTAAAAGAAAAAGGAAGTGTTTTAGTAGATATAGACTACAAATTTCTTTTAAAACTAATTAACTCTAAAAAAAGATATAGCAAAAAAGAATTTTTTACTGAATTTAAAAACTTCACAGATAAAGCTATAAACATATATTTTATAAATAAAGCCATAGATAACAATAGCAATAGAAACTACACCTATTGTTCTGTTTTTTCAAAAATAGAATTAAATGAAAAAGAAGGTCGTTTAATATTTTTATTAAATGATGTCTTTTTTGATATTTTAAATAATTTTAAAAATGGTTTTTATAGTTCTTTTTTGTTAAAAACCTTTTTAAGTCTTAAACGCAAATATTCAAAAATGCTATATATATTGTTGGTACAATTCATATATAAAGGTAGTTTTTATATTGACTTAAAGGATTTTTATTTTTATCTTTCTTTAGATTTAAATGCATATAAAAATCTAGGAGTATTAGAACAGAGAATACTTAACCCTATTATAGATGAGCTTCAAACAATACCAAATCTTATAAATCTGTCTTATCAAAAAATCAAAAAAGATAAAACAAACCCTAAAAGTAAGGTTATTGCTTTACATTTTACATTTTAAAGGAAATACACAAATGAATAATGAAAAAGAAATAAGTCTCTTTAGCGATGATGAACTTAAAATTGAACCTAAGATTAAAGACTTAGTGAATACCAAAGAAGTAAAATATTTAGATTATTATGAATCTATGGAAAAGAGAATAGATAAAAAGTCTAAAAATAAGAAAAAGAAATATAAGCTTTTTGGAAATTGTAATGAGTAAAACATATAACAATAAAGAGCTTTCAATGCCCTTTGATGAAATATTATTAAAAAATGGTTATGATATTAAAAAAGAAAAAAGCACTAGAAATTCAATCACTATGTCAAATGATAGTGATACTATTGTTATTACAAGATTAAGTAACGGACACTATCTATACTTTAATCCAAACGATACTAATGATAGAGGTAATATATATTCTTTTTGTAAGAATAGAGGCTTAAAACTAAAAGATTTGCTAAATAATAAAGTAGATACAAAAGAGCTTAAACACAATCTAACAGATACAAAAGAAATAAATAATGATAATAAAGTGTTAGAAGACTTTAAAACCTTAAAAATACTAGATGAAAATTCTTATTTTGTAAGCAAAAGACTGATTGACAAAGAAATTTTAAATGATTTTTCTACTTTAATCAAACAAGATAAATTCTATAACATCTGCATTCCTACTTATACTATTAAAAAAATAAAAGATGTAGAAATTTTAACTCAAAGCGGCTATATGACTTATCTTAAAACTCCTATGAAAAAAGATAAAGACGGAGTAGTTTTAAAAAAAGCTATAAAACAAATATGCTATGGCAAAAAAGGCTTAGAATTATTAAAAACAACAACTTCAAAAATGAATGATATTAAAAATATAATCATAAGCGAATCCATAATAGATAGCTTATCTTTGCTTGAATTAAAAAGCTTAAATCCAAATGAAAGTTTATTGTGTTCTACAAATGGCACTTATACAAATTCTCACAAAGAAAGCTTAAATTATTTAAAAAATAATATTAAAAATGCAAATTTTATACTAGGTTTTGATAATGATGAAAGAGGTTTAAGCTTTAGTAAAAGTATAAAAGAAACTCTAAAAGAAAAAATAACAGACTTAAAACCTATCTTAAAGGATTTTAATGATGATTTATTAGTGTCTAAGTTTTTAAGACTAAATAAAAACTTTTCTATAGATGAGTTGGAAAACTCTTTAAAAAACAATTTCATTTTAAAGATAAATGAGTATAAAAAACTCTCAAAACACAAAGAATTAAAATTTTCACAAAAAATCTTAAAACTAATAGAACCTAAAATTCAAAACTATATAAGCAAAGATAGCTTAAAGGCTCTTGTTTTAGCTCAAATCACAAAAGGAAATTCGCTTGAAAGATAAGGATACGCTATACAAAAGAAAAATTTTAATCGTATTTGTGCTTTTAATAGGTTCTATATTTTCTGGTATTGGTTTATTAACATCTTTTATCTTAGCAAAGCTTTCTTTATTTAATTCCTTTGATTTTTTTATATCTTTACCACTTATTATGCAAATTCCCTTTTTAATGCTTTATTTTTTACTTTGGATTATGTTGATTTATGTTGTTCGTAAAGAATTAAGCTAATTCTAACTCATTCAAAAACAAAGCTCTATTTGTTACATTCTTAGGTAAATACTTAGCATAATATTTAAAAGTAGTATTTAAGTCAGAATGTCCCAACATTACCCTTGAAACCCACATAGCTTCCTCACCTTTGCTTAACATAACACTAGCAAAAGAATGCCTAGTATCATATAGCCTTCTTAAATGGCATATATTTAAATTCTTTTGTAATTTTTTGAATTCTCTTCCTAACCTAGCTCTTTTTATTGTAAATAAAAACTCATCATCTTTTTTATTTTTGCAAATCTTTTTTAATTCTTTTTCTATTATAGGTAACATGTCCATCTTTCTAAAAGATGATTGATTTTTGGGTGTGTCTAGGATATTTCTTTGTGAAAGACTTCTTTTAATAGCAATCTTTTTATCTAAAAAATCAATATCCCCTTTTTTAAGTCCTAATAATTCCCCTGTTCTTGCTCCTGTGAAAAATGCTATCATTAAATAAGATTTTAATTCACTCTTAGCATTTTTAATAAGCAGTTCAATTTCTTTTAAATCAAATGTCCTTAATTCTTTTTTTTCTAATTCCTCTAAACTATCTTTTAAAACTACCTTAGCAAAGTCTAATTTTTCAATAAATCCTAAATCTAAAGCATATCTTAAAAGAGATTTTAAAACCTTAATCTTTTGCCTTATAGTTACGTTATTATTATTTTTAGCTTTTAAATAATTCACAAAATCAATGCTATGTTCTCTTTTAAAATCTGCAATATAAACAATCTTATACATTTTAAAAAAGCTTTCTATGTGTCTTAAAGATGTTTTGTATTGTTTTATAGTTTCATATTTTAAAAAGCTCTTTTCTTTTAAAAAAGATTGAATTAAACACTGTGTTTTTACTTTTTTCATTTCACTTCCTTTTAAATGTTTTTTGCTATATCGTTTTTTGTGTTTAAATTTTTATATTATGCAAAGAGTTTTTTTTGTTTTTGTCTTATCGCAAAATTCTTCTTTGTCTTTTTATTAAGATTTGTTACAGCTTAAAAGATTTTTTTAAGCTGTAATGCATTAAAATTCTTTACTTTCTTTTTTATGTTTTGCCTTTAGAGCTATATATTCTTTGAGTTTCTTAGCTCTAGGCAGACTTGCTTTAAAATATGTCCTTTTAACTTCATATAAGATTGTAAAAAGTGCTTGTATAAGCTCTTTATATTTTATTTTCGTGCAATTTATCTTTCTTATAATCTTTGTATTTTTATCAAAAAGCCCATAACCTTTAAAAACAATATGTTCTTTTTCCTCACTATCATAGCTTTTTAGCATTGAATAAGCTATATTAAAAGGTGTTTTGCTGTATTTATTGATTTCTCTTAATAAAAGTTCTATATAATCTGCGTTATATATGAATTTTTTATTAGCAATAGCAAGTTTTAATCTTTCTTGCCTTTTACTTTCTTTATTCCAAGCCTTATCAAATTTACTTAATCTTCTCATTTTCTTTCCTTTCTTATCTATAAGTATTTTTAACACTCTTTAAAGTGTTATCAAGCTTAAATAAAAGCTCTTTTAACTGTGTTTTTAATTCAGTGTTTTGTGTGGATAAGTGATTGATCACCTTATCCTTTGTTCTAAGATTTGTTTTTAAAGAATCTATAACCTTATTTAAACTCTTGTTCTTTGTAAAAAGTGTTTTTGTTTTCATTTTCTATCCTTTCTTATTTGTTAATAGCCTTAAGCCTACTATGCCATCCATCTAAGCTTAAAAACTCCTCACTTAATTGCTTTGCTATTTTGTTTGCTTCATTTACATCTAAAGAAAGCAAAACTTCTTTTATTGCTTCTTTTATATCTGTTCCATTAGCAACTATTATTTTTCTTTTTTCAACTTCTTCTAAGTTCTTATAAAGTTCTAAAATATCCTTTGCCTTACAAAACATCACTTCTTTAGCTTCAAACTCTAAAGTTTGATAGCCAGCATCTCCTAAATAAAATTCTACTTCCATATTTTTCTCCTTGTTTTATATTAATTTATATTCATTTCTTGTAAGGCTTAAAACCTTACAAGATTGTTTTTAAATATTCATCAAGCTCTTTAACGTCTTTAAATTCTTCTTTGCTTATTTCTCTTTCCTCCTTATCATTTATTAACCAAAAAACTTTTAAAGGTTTAAAATCCTCATCATATTTCTTTGAAAATAAATAATCATTGTCTAAATTTATGCCTATGCTATCCAAATAACTTGCAAATCTTTTAAAAACTTCATTTATATAAATCTCCTCAAAATCTGGTAAAAGTTCGCTTTGCCTTGCAATCTCCCAAAAACTCTCTTCACTTATAACGTTAAATTCATCATCACAAAAAGCCTTTTTCTCTATCAAAAAACTTTCAATCAACCCCACTGATTCCCTAACTCTTTTAATGTCAAATCCTCTTAAATTCAAACTCATCTTTTTTTCCTTTCTTTTTTATTACTATAATTATACCAAAAAAAATAATATAAGTCAATAGAAAAAACAAAAAAAACAAAAAAAAATACACAAAATATTAACATTCCCTCCCTTTTATAAGCTCCTTTAGGTGCTTATACTTAGTAATATTGTGGGGCGTTGCGGGGTATCCCCGCTTATCTTAAGCTAAAGACCTTGTGGCTTTAGCTTTGTTTTTAAGACCTTAGGCTTAAAAACTTATGAGACAAGACCTTAAGGCTTGTCGAACAATAAACATTAAAAAACAAAAAAAATAACAAAAATAAAAGAAAATATGCTATAATAAAAATAAAAAGGTGTGAATATGCAAGATGAAATAGAGGCTATGAAAGAAAAAATTAATTCTTTAGAGGAATCGTTAGAAAATCTTGAAGAATTGCTAGAAGTTACAATATCTGAAGTTGTAGAAAAAAGGTTTATCGCTATTGAAGAAAAACAAAAAGTTTTAGTGCAGAATGTGTTAGAAATAGTGGAAATTTTAAAAAAAAGAAGATAAATATATGACAAAACAAGAATTTGATAATCTACTAAAAGAATGTGGATTAAAAACTTATGCAGATTTAGCAAATTTGCTTAATATATCCACTCAAACTATAGTGATTTGGAACAGAAATGAAAATTATCCAAAATATATAAAACAAGCTTTAAAATGGTATAAATTATCTCAAAGATACGGTGAAAAATCAGATTTAGCACTATATGAAAATTTGGATAATAAACTTAAACTCTTAGAAGAAGAAAATAAAGCACTAGAAAAGAAGTTAGAATACCTAGAAAGCATTAAAAAAATAATAAAAACCAGACTATCACAGTGAAATAAATTCACTGTGAGGATTAAAAATTAGATATTTATCTTATTCACATTTATTTTCTTTAATGTAGCACTCCACATAAAAATAATCTTTTAATACATTGCCATTTTCATCTTTTATTATAAATTGATATTTATATCCAGCAGTTTCTTTAATACCTTTAGCTACATCTGCATAACGTAAAATTGTAGTAACTGTAATATCTTTTCCTTTGTCTCGTTTAAAATTGCTATAAGATTTATATGCTATCCCATTAGGAAATTTTTCTTTTACAAACTGTAAAGCTTGTTCGTCCATTCTACCAGCTTGAGATTCAAATTTATCATCATTGCTACCACAACCTACAAAAAAAGCACCTAAAAGCAAAGAGCTTAATACTAATTTTTTCATATTACAATCCTTATTGAATATTAAAAAGGTTTACATTTATTTTCTTTAATGGAACACTCTACAGGAAAAATATCTTCTAATACATTACCATTTTCATCTTTTATTACAAATCTATATTGATATCCACTAGTTTCTTTAATATTTTTAGGTATATCTATCCAACGTAAAACTTCAGTAACTGTAATATCTTTTCCTTTGTCTGGTTTTATTTTCTTATAAGTTTTATATGCTATCCCATTAGGAAATTTTTCTTTTACAAACTGTAAAGCTTGTTCGTCCATTCTACCAGCTTGAGATTCAAATTTATCATCATTGCTACCACAACCTACAAATAAAGCACCTAAAAGCAAAGAGCTTAATACTAATTTTTTCATATTACAATCCTTTTTAATGTATTTCATTGGGTATATTATACAGTAAAATATACCCATAGCTCTAAACGGATTAAAAAATTTTATATGTAGATATTTAAATATATATATTTTTAAATTATAAAAAACTATATTTTATTATTGTAAATTATTAATTATTATTTTAAATAACTATAAATTATTTTTTATAATTTTAAATTATTTAAAATATAATATAAATATTTTAAATAATTATATATTTAGCATTTCTATCCTTTAATTATTTTCTTTTCTAAAATCACTAGGATTTTTAACATTATCGCTTTGCCACAATCCTAATCTATTCTTTCTAGCATTTACTTCCTCTTTTATATATTTAGTGCTAAAGTCTCTATAAGCGTGTGCGTAACCATTAGCTACCATTGCTCTATTAATATCCATTTTATTAAGATATATGGTAGCTACAAATCTATCATACTTATCCTTATCTTCTATAACAGCTTTTACTGCTTTATCTTTTATCATAGATGATAAAAAGTTTTTTGCTTCTTGCCCGTATTCTTGCTTATTTTCTGGTGTGTCTATACCTTGTAATCTTATTTTATACTTAGTATTGTTCTCATCAAGTAAGTGTATAGTATCTCCGTCGCTTACTTTTATTACCTTAGCATAAATCTCTTTTTTAGGTTTTATCTCAAATATATCTTTAAGATAAGAATTTGAAAAACCTGAATAAGAACTAGCAAAAAATACAAGCATAGCTATAATTAAAGAAAAAGAAATACCTTTTGAATTAAGTATTCTTTTTAATAAAGAAAAAGCTCTTCTATTCATTTTTTATCCTTTTAAATTATTTTCTACCATTATAAAAACTTGATACGATGTTAAATCCATTACTTGCTAAACCTCTCACACCTGTTCCTATATTTGCTCCTTTTTTCCTTGAATCACTTGAATTAAGTGGCATAGCATTTCCTTTTAGACCGTCATATACACCTTTAGTAAATCTTGCTGAATTTAGTCCTGTTTTAGCACCTTTTAATACAGTGTTTGCTCCCATTGAAGCTCCTGTTACTATTCCTTGTGTTGCACCTGTCATCATTGATTGTGTCGCTTGTGCTGTAAAACCTGCTCCACTTTCTTGTGTTCCTAGTATTATATTTATCCATTCTGGTATCTTAAATAAAAGATATATTGCTAATATACCTAAAACCATAGACATAGAAAATTGAGAAAGTGTGTTTTCCCACAAAGTAATATATGTTAAATCCATATAATTTTGCCCCTTATTTATAAGCAAAAGAGGTAGCATAGTCATAGGAATATAAAAAGAAATAGCTATATAATTTTTAAGCCAAGAAAAGAAATATCCTCTTGTTTGTGGGATTAATAATAACCAAATAAGCATAGGGGCTAAACAACCAAAGATACTTAAAGCAAAATTAGAGGCTATTTGCATAATAAAAATACCAATGATGATTAAAAGATAAAATCCAATTGTTATCCACCAAACACCTATTGCTATATAAGCGACTGCATTTTGAAGAAAATCTGGGTCATCAAAAATCCAATTTTGATCTGCAAATATATCAGCACCGTATGCTTGTGCTGCCCAATACACATCATAAACCTCAGAAAAAGTCCTATCTAACATAGCTCCTGCGTCAGAAGTTCCTGCAAAAGAACCTATACAAGCTTTCATAATATGTTGTGGTATTAAAAATAAAGACTTAAACTCTGAATATGCTGAAAAAGAAGTCATAATTGCATATATACAGCAAAGATATATAAGCCATACTCCACCCTTAAATAAATCATCTCTACTAAAACCTGCTTTCATATGGTTAAATAACCAAAACACAAGTATAATGCCTACTAAAGAAAAGGCTAAGGAATTAAAAAATATAGATTGCATAGCAGAAAATATAGAAGCGTCCATTTTCCCTGTTACTTGAGCACTTACTTGAATTAAGGTATTATAAACATTTTGAATTATACCTGCTGATTGAACTTTATCCATTATCCTATCCTTAATCTTGTAATTTTACTTTTTGCCATAGTCTTTGAAATAGGCACTTGTTCTTTTGTAATTTCTTCTTTAATAGGCTCATTTGTCTTTTCATCATAAGCTACTATTACAACTTCTTTGTCTATCTTATACACATTTTCCTCCTCTTTAAGTTCTATAAAACATTCTTGTATATTTTCTTTAGCTTTTTTATCTCTATCTTGTAAAGCTTTTTCATAGTCTTTTTTATCTATATCTAAGGCTTTTAAGAAATTAGCTAAAACTCCTATCAAAGCTTTATCCTTTTTTATCTTTATTTGTTTAAAACTCTTACAAAGTCTTTTTTATTTCTTGTTAATAATGTTTTTGCGATTCTTTGCTTTAAAATCTTTTTTTCTTGTTTTTCTAAGATAGCTAAAACATCTTTACCATAAGGATTGTCTTTAATTTTGCCGTTATAACAAGTAAGTCCATTAATATTAGCTCCGTGCTTATCAAAACATTTTCTAAGTATTAATGCACCTACATAAATATTAATCTTTGGTTTTGTGAAAAGGTCTTTTTCACTTATTCCATAATCTCTTTTAAGCCATTTAAGATGAGATGAATTTATTTGCATAATTCCTATATCATAAGTTTTATTTTTATTAGCCTTATTAATAGCTAATGTATTAAATCTACTTTCTTTATAAGCAATAGCCCATAAAAGTTTAGGATTAATTTTATAAGCTTGTCCTGCTTTTACAAAAGCATTATTGCTAGCATTTAAGCTTATAGCAAATATGATAAAAAGGGATAAGGTTTTTAAAATTTTCATCTTTATTCCTTTTTTGTATCTTTAAAATCTTTTTTTGCTTTTTCTTCTTTATCTTTAAAGAGCTTTGTAAAAAAGTAAAAAGATACAGACAATAAAAAAAGTAAAACCCACGCACTAAAAGCATCTAAGTTTGAAATCCATTCATTTATCATTTTTTATCCTTTTTCTTTATTTTTAAACTCTAATAAGATAAAACTTATTAGAGTTTTTTTCTTAAAACACAGCTTCTAAGCTTTGCTTACTTGCCTGATTTAATTCTTCATTATTAGGAAGTTCGCTTTCTTTTAAGTCTGTTTGTATTTCTTTTACATTATTATTTGTGCTTTCATCTTTACTCTTTGTAAAATGAAAATTCCTTACTATAACTGAAAAACCATACTTTTTTTCATTTGTTTCATCATCAGTATAAGTATAGGTATTTATTTCGCCCTCACATAAAAATCTATCTCCTTTTTTAAAAAAGGTGTTGGCGTTTTCAGCACTTTTATCAAATAATGTTATAGGTATCCAGTCTGTATGCTCCTCTTTATTGTTATTTGAATTAATCCACCTTTTTGTTATGGCTAAAGAATTTTTAGCAACTGTTTTTCCGCTGTTTGTTTTACTTAATTCAAAATCTCTTCCTAAAAATCCATATAGAGTAACTTTATTCATTTTTTTATCCTTTCTAATATTTTTTTTGTTTTTTAATTTAGACTTTTTATTTAATCTTTTAATCTTTTCATATAAACTCCTTTCTTTAGATAAGATTTGTATTTAACTGTTTTAAAAAATCTTTTTCATATTTTTTAAAAATTTCATATCTTTGCTCATCTTGCTTTGCAAGTTTTTGCATATCTTTAATAGCCTTTTTAATTAGACTTTGTGCCTCTTTCTTAAAGGTAGCATTAGCCTCTTTTAATATTTTTTGTTTAAGGCTTAAAATATCCTCTCTAGTGTTTTTTAAGATTAAATCACTTTTATTGTAAAGCTCTTTTTGCAAAGCAGTTTTTTCAAAAATTTCTTTTTGTCTTTTAATCTTTTCTAATATAAAATTTTTCATTTTTATGTCCTATCTTTGTTTATTTCTTTTTAAAAACACTATCTATAAAATTGCTACAAATGCTGATATTCTTATCGTAGTCTTTTGGCAGTTCTAAATTATTTTTTTGTGCTAAATCTTGTGCTAGTTTTATTTGTTTTTCACTAGGTGCTTTTTTAGGTGCTGTTTTTTTAAGCTCATTTATAGTTTTTTGATAAAGGGTATAATCTTTTAAAGCTTCACTTGGCACTTCTTTGCCTTGTTCTTTACATAGCTTTTCTAAAAAATCTATTTGTTTTTGGCTAGGCGTTTTATCGTTTTCATCTGTATTTATGAAATTTAGCTTTTGATGTAGAGGTTTTACAAAGTCTAAGTATTTTAATTCATTCTTTGAAATAGATTCTAAAACGTCTTCCATTGTTTTTGTGTATTCGCTTTTAGTAATCCATTCATCATTTTCTAAAAGAAGTTCTACAATTTCTATACCTTTTTTAGTAGGTATTATTTCGTTATTTTTACCTTTTTTTACAAGCTCTACATACTGCCTTTTAAGCAAGGTAGGTAAAAAAGAAGCATAAGTGCTTGGTCTTCCTATACCTTCTTTTTCAAGCAAGGATATAAAAGAACTTTCTTTGTATCTACTTGGAGCTTGTTTTTTAACCTCCTTGCTCTCATAAGAAAGTATTTCTATTTTAGAATTTTCATTTAAAAAATCTAAGTTAATGTCTTCTTTTTCATTTTTTTCCTCTTCATCATTAAGATTAATCTCACTATCCTTAAAGACATCTTCATAGCCTTTATATATAGTTTTTGAAATAGAAATTTTAAATGGGCTTACTCCTATTTTAAAATTAAAGCTTTTATTTATACTTATCTTATCTTTTGCTTGTGAAAGAATAGAATTTAAATATATAAGCGTATAAAGTTTTAAGTGGTTTTTACCTAGTTTTTTAGTGTTTTCCTTAATTTCATTATTTGCTTTTTCTATAACATCATTTATTTCTTTAAAATAATGAGTATGTGTTATTCTTATAGCTTCGTGTGCCTCTGCTTGGCTTTGTTTTCCTGCTTTATATTCTCTTCTTTCATACCAGCTTTCATCTTGGAATAGATTTTTAACTTCTTCTATAAATTCTATACTTAAAGCATTAGAATCTGTTCTTGTATATGTTATAAGTCCTCTTTCAAAGAGTTGTTGAGCTAAAAGCATAGTTTCATCACTTGAAAAACCATAAACCTGATTAGCTTTTTGTTGAAGTTGAGAAGTTCTAAAAGGTTTAGGTGGTGCTTTTTTAATTTCTTTTTCTTCTATGTTTTCAAGCAGAGCATTTTTACTATCTTTTAAAAAGTCTAAAAACTCATCAAGCTCTTTTTTATCTTTACATATTCTTTCACTTTCTATGTGAAATTCTTTGTCATCACATTTGCAAAGAGCCTTTAATTTATAGCTTGTTTTTTCATCATCACTTAATTTATTAAACTCATTTATTTCTTTTTCTTTTGAAACTATTAGGTTTAAAGCTGGGGTTTGCACTCTACCTATGCTTACATTTTTATCTTGCAAAAGCCTTATATATTTAGGGCTTAATATAAAGCCTACTAATTTATCTCCAACTGCTCTAGCCTTAAAAGCTTCAAATTCATAAAAATTGCTTTTAGTAAAGTCAATAGCATTAGCAAGTCCTTTTTTAATACCATTTTCAGTTATTTCGTGAAATTCTGCTCTTTTTACAGATTTGGCTATATTTTTAATTGCTAAGAAAAACATATAACCTATTGCATAGCCCTCTCTATCTGGGTCTGTTGCTATAAAAACATCTTTATCTTTACACTGTGAAAAGATAAAATTCATTCTTTTCTTAGCTTCTTCGCTTTTAAACTCAAAATTTGGTGCATAGTTATTCCAATCTATATAATAAGAATTAGGTAAATCCTTAAAATGTCCTATAGTCGCGTAAGTAGAAAAACCACTTATCTTTTCTATCTTGTCCTTTTTGTTTGGACTTTCTATAATAATCACACTCATTTTCTATCCTTTCATCTACTAAGTTGATTTAAGTTTTTTAACTTTGTTTGATTTTCTTTATTAAGCTTTATATTTTTATTTTTCATTTCTTTTAAAAGAATATTTATTTCTTTATTCTTATTTCTTTGTTTTAAAAGATTTTCAAGTTGTTTATTTAATTCTTTGCTTTCATAAAACAAAGCTACTTTAGGATTTTTAAAAAGCATTCTTTCTTTAAGGTTTCTGTCAGAATAAAAGGTTATAATTATTTCATCAGAGGGGGATAGTGGCGGAATGAGACCCTCCCCTTTGATTTTATCAGTTGCTATTCTAAATCTAATACCTTTTTCATTCTCCCATTCATATACTCTTCCGTCTTTGTTTTCATTTTCTATAAACGGCTCTTTAAATTCTTTCAAATATTTTCTTACATAATTACCTAAATTTAAAAGCTCTTCTATTGTTATTTGTCCTTGAGAATTTTCTTCTAAGTGTAGTTTGATGTGTTCTGCACCTCTACCTTTATCTCTTTTTGTGTTATGCCAACCTTTAATATAATGAATTACATAGTCAATCACTGCATTTTCAATAAGTTCTAATTCTGTATTTATAGGTGTAGAGTTTTTCTCATTAAAACTCACATTATAAATTCCTCTTTTTTCTTTGTTTTCATTCATTTTTTTTATTTTTCCTCATTTAAAACTTTAAAAAAATAACACCCATAGAGATTCCTATGGGCTTTTAATTAACGAGTGTAAGCTAGTTCTTTCTTAGCTTCTCTATTTAGACTTTGTGTTTGTGTTTTTACAAAATCAACTCCACTTTTTACTGCTTTTACAAAGTTAGAAAGGTTTTGAGCTAGGTTTGCATTTAATCCAAAAGAAGTTATTCTTTCAGGTTTTTGCAAAGCTTCAGGGTTTTTTTGAAAATATTCAGCCCTTCTTTCAATCTTGCTTAAATCTCTTTCTTTTAACTTTGATTTATCAAGTCCTTCAAACTGTGAAGTGTGATAAAGTGTTATAGTTTCAATCATAGGTTCTTTAAAAGGCACAAATTCTTTAACATCTCTCATTATAGGAAGACCTTTTTCATCGAATTTTAAATTGCCATCTTTATCTTTAGCCTGTGTTTGTATAACATTTCCTTTATCATCAAGCTTGTTTTTCCATTCTCCTTTTTCTATGTAAGGTATTTTCACACCTTGCACGTAAGCAGTTTTACCGTTTTTAGTAAGCATTTCTTTTCCGTTTTCATCTAGTGCTTTTTTAAGCTTTCCACCTAAAAGATTTGCTTCATTCATAGTTATGAAAGTTGGCTCTTTGTAGTTGTTAAGCTTTTGCACGCAACGAAGTATTACATCGCTTACATTTGTATATGGCTGTCCCGTTTTAGCGTTATAAGGAATAGAATTATTGATTTCTTCTTTACTCATATTCTTATTCCAAAACGCCATTTCAGGTTTGTTTTCCTCTCTAGCCATTTTTGAAGTTTTTACTATAATACTTGCGTGATAGCTATTTATAGAGGCTTCTCTTTGGGCGTTGGTTTTATTTTCCCAATCTATATAAGGAATTTCTAAAACTTTTGCTTCTTCTTTTTTCTTTGCCATTTTTAATCCTTTGTAATATATTTCTAGGGTATAAGCTTCTAGGCTTTCCCGTTGGTGTTAGCCACCAAATTCTGTATCCTCTAGTCCTTCATTTACCCACTGTGTATATACATCAATAGGTATATTTGGGTCTGGATAAACATCTATTGTTGAGCTTTGTGCTTCTTCAAGGCTTATATTCCTTTTAAATACAGCATTAAACTCTTCCTCGTCCATTGATTCAATGTTTTTTTTCATTAAATCAAGTTCTTCCTCGTTAATATTTTCCATAGAAAAATCCTTTCTTTTGGGTGTTTGAGTTTTTAAACTCATATAAAAATTATTTCTTTTAATTCTTATATGAGCTTAGAAACTAAGCTCTTTTATTGTTCCTTATCTGGATAGGCTCTAAAAAAAGGTTTTTCTGTTTTTTGTGTAGGGTTTTCTTTTTCATCTTCGTTCTTGTTTTCTTCAGATTCTTCATTAGCTTCCTTTTTATCTTTTTTAGTATCATCTTGTATTTCATTTTCTTTTTCTTCATTTTCCTGTTTAGATTCATCTTTATTTTTTTCCTCTTCTTTGTTCTCATCTACCTTAATCTTATCTGCACCTTGCCAATCAGGGTTTTTAAACCAAAAATTAACCTTAGCCTTAATAGGTCTATTAAAAAAGCCTCCTATTAAGATGTAAATTTGGTCTATTGGATTGCTTAATATATCTTGCACGGTTACAAGTTTATAGCCCTCATTTGATACAGAATCATTGCTTTTAATTAGGTCTAAATTTCCTTTGCTCCTTGAAGTTTTCTTTCTTGTATAATCTCCTATCATCTCACTTAAAACCTTTGCATCTTCAGGGCTATTCATTCTAAAAATTACCTGATAGCCCACATTAGCCTTGATAATTTTCATATCATCATCACCATAATATTTTTTGATTTGTTCGTAAGACTGTGTAATGTATATAGGTATAAGTCCATAGCTTCTACAAAGAGCTGGGGCTTCAAGTAAAAATGGCATTTTTCCAAATCTAACAAACTCATCAAGTATAAAATATATAAATTTGTTAGGGTCTGCATTTTCTTTCATCATCAGATTTTTAAATAAGCTTTCTGCTAGTATCCTTACAAGAGGTGCTAATATATCCATATCTGCTGTTTGTATAACTATATACATAGATATTTTTTTCTCTCTTAAATCCTCATATGTGAAATTCATTTTTGAAACTGCTTTTGCAACTTGAGGGTCTGAAAAGACTTTCATATAGGTATCAAAGGTTGATTTTATACTTGCAAATTCTTGTTCTGCTGATACTGTGTAAGCTCTAAATTGATTTCTAACAAGTTCATCTATATCATTATCTTGACTTGCTTGGTAAAAGAAAGCCTTTAGGGTATCTGCCTCTGGGTCTTTTATCATTTTTTCTTCATCAGGGTCTTCTTTTTGGCACATAGCCTTAAATTCGCCTACTAATTCATCATAATAATCTTTTTTAGGAGCTTGGCTAAGTTCTGCTAAATTTGTATAGCCTTTCTTTTGCATATTATATAATGCAAAATACACAAACATAGTCTTAGCACTTACTATCCAGTGGTCGTTTTCCTTGCCTTTTTCTCCTACAAAAATAGTTCCTGCTATTTGTTCTGCTAATTTTTTCATTTGAGAAAAATTCATATCCTTTATTACACTCTCATCAAAAGGATTAAAAAACATAGTGTTTTCATCTGAAAAAGGAGAAAACAAAAGTATTTTATTGTTAAAATGTTTTTGTCTATAACCAGCACTCTTTTCGTATAGCTCTCCCTTAATATCAAATACAACTACAGAATTTGGTAAAGAATATAGATTTGGTAAAGCAATACTTGCGGTTTTACCTGTTCCAGGAGGTGCAACTATCAAACAAGCTAAGGGGCTTGTTGCTCTTATAAAGGTTCTTTCTTCTTTTTTAGTAAAAGGATTTGTTTTTATAAAGCAACCTAACATAAGTCCTGTTTCTTTGTTTAGGTTCATCTTTTTCCAAACTTCGCCCTCTTTATCTTCTTCTAGTTTTGCAAATTCAGCATTACCATAACTTTCATTAGCTATTGGCTTATAAAAGAGCCACCATAAAAATATCATTATAAGAGGTGTTAAACCATATAATAAGCATAAATAAGCCTTAAATTTTAAATATGGTGTTCCTAAGTTTAAGATTATGTTTTTTCCAACAAAAAATAATTGTGAAAAATCAGGTGAAAAGATTAATTTTATAGCTATAAAATATATTATTATTCCTGCAATAATTGCATAAATAAACCTTTTAATCCATTCTTTAGCTGGTGTTTTTCCGTTTTCTGCACTCATTTTCTAAACCCCTTTCTTTTGATTATTTTTACTCCTAGATTTTCAGTATAAAAATCATTAAAGCTTTTTAGTAAATGTTTAAGCTCTTTTATTTCGTCTTTAATGCTCTTTGAATCTTGTTTAATGCCCGTATTTAAGCTAAAGGCTATTTGATTAATGTTAATTCCTATCTTATTAAGCTCTTTTAAAAGGTCTTGATTTAAGCTTATAAAAGAATTTAAAGCCTTTCTTTCCTTTATATAATCTATATTGTTGATTAACTCTCTTATGTAAGATGACTGTGTTAATCCTAATTCAGTGCTTTTTGCTTTTAAAAGCTTTTTTTCTTTTTCATTTAAAAATATTGATATTCCATTTCTCATATTTGTATCCTAGATTTATTTGCTTCGTAAAAGGCTTTTAGATATAAGACATCTGTTATTATTCTTTTATTTGAATCCCTTGTGATTTGTATTATGTAATCAATTGCGGTTGTGATTAATTCCATTAACATAGTTCTATCTGGATTCTGTAAAGAGCCACCTATGATAATATTTGTAAATATAGCCTTAATAGCATCACTTGGACTATTTGCGTGAAGTGTGCTTAAACTTCCTGCGTGTCCTGTGTTATTCACTCTTAAAAAGGTAAAGGTGTTTCTAATATCAATTTCACCTAAAAATAGTCTATCGGGTCTAAGTCTTAAAGCATTGTTAATAGCACTTTGATAAGAATAAATTTCGCTTTCTTCTTTAGGCACTGCAAGTTGGGTTTTATTTTTAATATGTGATAAATCAAGCTCCTTAGAATCTTCAATACTAACTACCCTTGAATCGCTTTCAATCTCTTGTATCAAGGTATTTAAAAAAGATGTTTTACCACTTCCTGTTCCACCGCTTACTAAGATATTTTTCTTTGCTCTTATTAAGGCTTTTATCTTTTCATAAGTCCAGCCATTTTCTAAAACTCTTTTAGATAGTTCAAAATTTTCTATTTGAAACTTTGTTTTACTAGGTATTCTTATACAAATACAAACTTCAGAATCAAAAAGTGATGATTTATGTTGAGCTTGAACTCTATATCTTGCAAAAGGTTGTGGCAACTCACAAGATAGATGACAATATTTTTCATTAAATCTTTGTCCTCTTCTTGTTGCAAGTTGAGTTAAAAAATCATCTAAAAACTGTATATCAAGCCTTTCATCTTGTATATATTCCCAGCTAGTTCCCTTATCAATATATATTTCTTTTACATTATTGATAATAAGCTCATTTGCTTTCATATTAAGATATGGTTCTAATACTCTTAATTTATGTGCTAAAACAGGATTATTTTGCATTGTTTTCTTTCTTGGCTAAATATTCATCTATGTTTTCAATATTGTTTAAAGTAGCATTTAGCTTTTTCTCACAACTTTTATATTTCTTATCAAGTAAGCTTAGTTCTTTTAACTCTTTTCTTGCTTGTTCGCTTAACTTGTTTAAAATTCTTTCTTTTAGATTTGCCTTTTTATTTAGGTTTAATTGATTAAACCTTTGCTCTATACTTTCGATTGTATTTGCCATTTTCTATCCTTTCTTATTTTTTAAGTTTAAAAAATTCTAATTCATAGGGTAAAATCTCATCGTAGCTTTGTAAATAACTTAATCTTATAAGCTTTTCTAAAAATTCAAAAATATCTTTTTCTTCAGGAAAAACTTCATTAAAATCTGCTCTTTGTATTCTTGTAAAAGGATTATCTTTACTTTCTCTTATAGTTATTACATTTAAAGCTATATATTTATATAACAGGTCATTTTTTATAGTTTCTTTTGTTTTTGAACTATTATTTTCGAGCATATTTTCTTGTTTTTGTATTTCTTTTAATAAATCCTTTTTCAATTTTCTTAGATATTTGTAATACTCATTTAGTTTATAAAAACACATAGCATTATTATTATTCATTTTTTAGCTCCTATCCATAATCTCTCATTACAATATCTTTTAATCATATTTCATATCCTTGTTTATCTACTAAGTTGATTTAAGCTTTTTAGACTTTTTTCATTTTCTTTATTTGTTTTTATGTTCTTGGCTTTCATTTCTTTTAAAAGAGTATTTATTTCTTTATTCTTATTTCTTTGTTTTAAAAGATTTTCAAGTTGTTTATTTAATTCTTTGCTTTCATAAAATAAAATTACTTTAGGATTTTTAAAAAGCATTCTTTCTTTAAGGTTTCTGTCAGAATAAAAGGTTACAATGGTATCATTGAAAGGGGATAGTGGCGTTTTCGGGAGACCCTCCCTTTCAAACATACCACTTACAACTCTAAATCTTATTCCCTTTTCATCTTGCCATTCATATACCTTTCTTTCTTTGTTACCCTCTTTATCTAAAAATGGCTCTTGAAAATTATTTATATACTCTCTTAAAGATTTTCCTATGTTAAGTAATTCATTGATATTTATATATCCGTTACTACTTTCTTCTAAATGCAATTTAATATGTTTTGCACCAAATCCCTTATCTTTTTTTATATTGTGATAGCCTTTGCTATAAATTAAAACTGCATCTTTTATAAAACCTAAAATGTTTCTTTCTATGCTTTCAATTTCAATAAAGATACTTTCTTTTTCATTGAAAGTTACATTATAAATCCCTCTTTTTTCTTTGTTTTCGTTCATTTTTTATTTTTCCTTTTTTAAAAGTCTTTTCATTTTTCAATCCATAAAATATTCAGCCATAACTTCACCGTTTTTAGGTATAGGGAACCAAATATGAGCTGATGGCACTATATAAATTCTACTTCCTTGTTTAATTTCTATTGTAGGCTGTAATTCTTTTTGTTGTTCTATAATATCTTGCACTATGGTGCTTACGTCTGAATTACTTTGTTCGTATATTTGATTAGTATATACGTTGTTACCTGCTTGAGCTGATAAAGCTAGTAGTAAAACATTTGATACTGTAGATAAACCATAACCTATACCGTATCTTTCTAGATATTTGTTATTAACAGAACCTTTTGCACCTGTCATACCCATATTATCAGCTGTAATAGCGTTAGTTAATAAGATATTAACTCCTTGTGGTGTTATTATCTCTCTCCAAGAAATAGCAAGTCTATCTTGTCCTATTTTGTTATCATTTTTATATGTTCCTATAACTTTAGAGCCTCTAGGTATTAAAACGGCTCTTCCCATTGAAGCATATATATCTTGTTCTACTTGAGCACTTACCATTCCCTCTATATCTGATGATATAGCTGTTGTTAATATAGCTGGTATCATCTTACCCGCTCTGATTGTTCTATATAATTTATGCTCGTTTGTTGCCTCATCTACATTCTTTTGATTAGAAAAAGATGAAGCTCCATATCTTGAATCTGGATTAGAAAAAGCCGTAGGCGTAGTGCCTCTATCTGCTAAGATAGAATCTCTTATAATAGAATTAATATGTCTTCCTGCCATATAAGAAGCACCGCCACCACTTAAATGTCCGTTTCCATAAACTTGATTTGTATTTTGTGGGGTGCTTTGAGAAGCTAAAGCCTTTTTAACTTCCTCTTGTATATATTTGTCAGGGTCTCTTGCTATATTTGCCTTTTTTAAGAGTTCATCTGCTCTTGGATTATCTTTTGTTACTAGATTGCCATTTTCGTCTAAAACAGGACAATTTGCACTATCATATAAAATATTTTCATACATAGGCTGACCTTTACAATCAAGCAAAGGGTTTCCGTTTTCATCAAGTAAGATTTTTCCTTTTACAGAATCTTCTTTAAGTATTAAATTGCCATTTTTATCTCTTATAGGTTTTCCGTCTTTATCATATAAGACGTTTTCATACATAGGATTTCCCTCTTTATCTAAAAGAGGCTTTCCATTTTTATCTAGTAATAAATTACCTTTTTCATCTTTGATTAAAACATTGCCATTTTTATCCCTTATAGGCTTATTATCTTTATCATACATTATATTTTCGTATTTAGGATTACCCTCTGCATCTAGTAAGGGATTTCCATTTTCATCAAGTAAGATTTTTCCTTTTACAGGGTCGTCTTTTAATAAAGGATTACCATTCTCATCTAAGATAGGACATTTTTCTTTATCATAAAAGACATTTTCATACATAGGATTACCTTTACAATCAAGCAAAGGATTGCCATTTTTATCAAGCAATACCCTGCCTTTTACAGGGTCATTTTTTAATATAGGGTTTCCATTTTCATCAAGTATTAAGTTTCCATTTTCATCGTATAAAAGGTCTTTATACATAGGGTTGCCGTCCTTATCTGTTAAAGGACAGTTCTTACTATCATACATAATATTTTCATACATAGGATTGTTATTGCAATCTAAGATAACATTACCATTAGAATCAAGCATAATATTACCTTTTCTATTACCACTTTTTGCTAGTAATTCTTTTTGAATTTGCTCTCTTAGCTTAGCTTCAGCTTCCTTTGCATATTCATCTAGGCTTTTTTCGCTCTTATTTTCTTGTCTAAAAATTTCCCCTACGTTTTGATGAGGCTTTTTAAGTCCTCCTTTATAGATATAATCATCAAGTGGAAATTTCATATCAGAATTTTCAAATAGATAATTTAAATCCTTTTTATCTGCGTTAAATTCTATTAGCTCATCATACTTCTTAATTTCTTTTGTTTTATTATTTGCAAAAGAAAAATCACTTAATAATAAACAAACTACAATGCTTAAATAAATTCTGTTTTTCATATTTTTAACCTACTTTTTGGTTTTGCCCAGTCTCTTGCTTCGTTTTTGTATTCATTTTCTTTTGAGATGATTTGATACTGTGTTTTAGGTTCTACTTGCTTAAACAATTCGTTTATATCTGTATTTACATTTTCATCATTAGTTTTTTCTATTATCTCATCTGGGTTAAGTTTTTGTGGCTCTAATCTTTCTACACAAACATAAGAATCTCCTGTTCTTATAGTAAATTGTTTAGCTGTTGTCTCTACTATTAGATAATCTCCAATAACTCTAGTTTCTATAGGGCTATCTTGTCTATCCACCACTACAAAGATAGTTGGAAGTTGTGGCATTCTTTCTTTTGTGTATTTAAAATAAGTATATTGCTTATCATTAAAAATCTCTTCCGCCATTAAAAAAGCATTTTTTCTAGTTGCTTTTTGTTTATATCTATCGTATATTTCATCTTTTTTGACTAAGAGCTGATTAATACCTTCTTTAATAACTAAAAAGTCTTTTAGTTTTTCTTTTTGTGCCTCTTCAAAATTTCTTGATTCTTCATCTTCTACATAAATAACTAAATTTGGGTTTTCCTTACTCTTATAATCAGTAGAATATATGTAAAAGGTATGAAGTTTTTTATCTTTTGTAAAAACTGTCAAGCTTGTATCAATTCCAATTAGCATAGGTTTTATCGCTAAAGCATTCTTTAAATTTGGCATTTCATTCACTAAAAAACCTGTGCTATCACCTATAACATAACTTTCTACTTGAGAAGAAAAGATAAGAGTAGTAGCCATAGCAAATCTGGTTCTTATCTTTCTTGTTCTATCTGTTTCAAAATTGTATTTACTAGTATTTTCATAACCTGTATATTTTTTATTTAAGAAATTCTTTTGTAAGGCTCTTAAGTTTTTGTTTCTAGCCGCACTTTTAAGTAAGGCAATTTGTTCATCACTTAACTCAGCACCACCACCGCTACTTGATGTTTGTTGCATATTAGGATAAGAGCTATAATCTACATTTTGAGGATTGTTAGGGTTTTGTAATCTTATAGATGAGCCTACAAAATCATTTTTAGTAGAATCCTTTGTCATAAAAATACTTTCACCTCGTGAATTATTATTGTTTTGTGTTTGTGTATTCATACCCGATAAAGCTTGTGCCATTTGTCTTGCTTGTTCTATTTCTTGCTGTGTTGCTGAAAAAGAAAAGCTAAAAATAAAGCTTAAAAATATTAGTTTTAATATATGTGTTTTCATTTTGTTTCCTTATTTTCAGGTATAACGCCTTGTAAATCTATTTCAGTTAATGCGTATTCACTTACCGTAAAACCTGTTGGATTTTTAGGTAAGGAATCAAAATTAAGCTCTTGGTTTTTAAAATCATATTGTAAAGAGGCTCTATATCTTTTATAACTTTGCTCTCCACTTGAATCACTAATTACCCTTGCCACAAAATCCACAGTAGCTACATTTGCACTTAAAATAGATGAATTAATGATTTTAATTTCTCTATAAATACCTGTTGTTGAATAAATAGAATTGGTTTGAGCCACCAAAGCATTAAAGGTAGTCCATACCTTAGACGAGCTTTGCATTCTTATCTCTTCATATCTTTGCACGTCATCAATTCTATTTATTGTTTCTCTTTTTAAAACATAAGAGCTAATTATGCCTTTAAGCAAAGCTTCATCAGCTCTTATATCAATATTAGCTGGTTCTACCCTTACAAAATTACTTTGAGTATCAGAAAAAAACACTAAATAAGGTTTTTTCTCTTTTAAGGGTAGTAAAATGATTAAAAGAATAATTAAAAAAATTATAATCAACGCAAAGACTATGTTTAATACAAACATATACTGCTTTATATTTCTTTCTAAAGAAAACAAAAAATTAGCGTCTTTTTTAAACTCATCATCTTTTAAAGCCATAATCAACCTTTAAATTTTGTTATTTTTTCTATCTCATAACAGGCACAAGGGCTTGTATAATCAATTTGTCTTTTTGTGCTACACGCTACACATAAAAAACCTATTAAAAAAGTTAAAAATATTTTTTTCATCTTTAATCCTTTAATTTTTTTAAATATCTTTGTCTATATTCATTTGGATATTTAGTTTTCAAGTCTTTTAAGAGTTTTACATCGCTTGAATTTGATGAAAATACTCTTAAATGCTCTCCTAGTCTTGCAAAATTCACATCTAAGATTGCACTTTTATTTATGTTTTGTTGTTTAAATAAAACCTTTCTTGATTCCTTAGGTGTTTTTCTTAGAAAATCAAGCTCACTTCCACTTAGATTGATTTTTGCTTCTAATTCTTCGAGTGTCTTTTCATTGCTTGTAGGAAATATAATATAATTAGCCATATTGCTTAAGAATGAATTTGAGCTTGAAACTCCATCAAAAAAATCAAGGTTTTGCACTCCCATAGTAACAACACCATTTAGTTTTCTAACTTCTAAGATAGATTCAAGTATGTTTTTTCTCATAGTTTCATCGTTAAGATAGTCTTTTAACTCATCTATAAAGATAAAAAAACCCTTGCCTGATTTTTTAGAAATATTTTTAATCTTATGAAAGATATACAAAGCACTTAGTCCTGCTAATCTTTCATTTTTAATAATTGCGTCCATATTTAATATAGATAATTGTTTATCAAAGTTCAAAGCATCTTCTTCATTATCAAATAAAGATTTTCTAAAGCTTTTAAACCTTATATTAACGTCCCCTTCGTTAGGTTTAGTCAAAGCATTATAAAAATGTTCAAAGGTGTTTTTATTGTGTTTTTCTATATTTCTTAAAGATATTAAAGCCTTTTCAACTATGCCCTCAAGCTCAAAATCTTTGCCTTGTTCTATACCCGCCATTTTACAAAGCCAAGAAACTAAGAATAAGTTATTTTCTCTGCTATCTTCTAAAGAAAAAGGATTTAATTTAAACCCACTTAAACCACCCTCTTCGTTTTCATCTAAATCGTGGTATTCACAACCTAAATAAGTTGCAAAATTACACATACCCCTTAATTTATCCATTGCAAAAATATTAATGTCGTATCTGAAAAGATTAAGCATTAAAAATTGTGTTAGAGTTGTTTTACCAGCTCCAGTTCCACCTATAATTAAGGTATGCCCTAAGGCGTTTTCATCTTCACTTTCGTGAAAATTAAACAAAAATGGGCTACCGCTTAAATGTTTAAATATAGTTACAGGTTTATCTCCCCATGAATTTTTCTTAAATCCTAAAATATCATTTTCAAAACTTACTATTGTAGATAGATTTTTAGCTTGTAAGGCTCTTACTCTTACATTTAGGTTGCCTCTACTTGGAAAAAAAGAAAAGAAAAGAGGCTTTTGATTTAATGTTTCTTTAACTATATTTAAAGATTGATTTTCAAGTAAGCCTTTAATTAAATTTGTTTTATCATTAAGCTCTTCTAAGCTTTCAGCTCCTATTAACACAGAATAAGAAACTAAAATCAAGCTTTCACGGTCTGCCTTAACAAGCTCCATTAAATTTAGTAGTTCATCTCTTACTATATCTTGTGCGGTTAGTATAGTATCTTTAATCTTCTTAATAGCCTTTTCTTTACCTAAGGCTTCACAATGTATAAAGATTAAAAATTCGCTATTTTCTCTTAAAATAGAAGTGTTTATCAAAGAGCTTATATTATCTGTTTCATAGGATTTAACAGACAAAAATCTTTGATATATTGTTTTACTATCATTTCTTTCAAATATCATATAATCTTTTTTAAATTCAACATCAGAGCTTAAATAAGAATCTGTTAATAATCCAAAAGAATGGCTTATATTTACATTATTTGCATTTGCATAGTTAGCAAATATATTAATTAAATCATTGCTACTTAGCATATTAGGCTCAAACATAGCTAAATCATTAAAAATATTGATTCTAATTTCATCTAAAATCCTCTCTTTTAAATGAAATTTAACTTTTGCTTGTTCTTTTTCCTCTTTTTGTATCTTTTCTTGTGTGCTTTTTTCTTTTACTGTTTCAAAAAGTCCTGTTAGATTTTTTGATTTGGTAGATACGATTAAATAATAAAAAAGCTTAAAGGCACTTGCTCTTGTATCCCACTTATCTATAATCTCTTTTGCATAAGGATTTTTAACTGTGCTACTATCATTTGAAATATTTACTTTTTCTTTTTTGATTATTATGTTAAGTTCTATATCATCTTTTAAACGGATAAAAAACTGATTTCTAAGCATAGCTAAGCTTAATTCTTCCTCTTCATTAGAAGCGGCGTAAGAATAGCCATTAAGTTTTATTCCTAAAACTAGGTTTCCATCTTTTGTGCAAAGCAAAAAATCATTATATTTACAAGCTATGTTACTTTCTTCAGCCATAGAAAAAACCTTAGGTTGAGTGCTTTTTAAAATACCCTCTGTTTTTGCTAAGTTTTTATTCAAAAAATCAATACTTTTTTGAATAAGCTCATCTTTATTTAACTTAGCATTCTTATTTTTATTCTTCTTAGAGAATAAAGAAGTAAAGAGATTATTTAGGCTTTTCATCTTTAGCTTTTTTCTTATTTAAAATATTTTTAATTTGCACTTCTACAAATTCATAAGCCTTAATTACAAAAGCAACTTTGTTGTAAAAAAGATAAGAAGCTAAAATAAAACCTAATAAAAATCCAAAAATAAAAAACATTTTTACCTTTCACGCATAATATTTACTTGATTTAATTTTTGTTCGTTTCGAGATTATTTGATAAATATCCTCATCAAAATATTCCAAAGTAAAAAAGAATATGTATAAAATAGGTGCTACCAAAATAACCCATAAAACAAGGACAAACCAACAAACAAAAGATAAGCCAATAAGCATTAGCCAAGAAGGTAAGCTTAAACCCTTAATCTTTTGTTTTTTTGTAATGTCTCTATAACAATCTGTTTGTATCATTAAATCCTCTTACATATAGGCCGTAGTAACTCCATAAACTAGACCTATAATAACCCCAACTGTAAGTAAAGTTTTTAGATGTTCCTTACCTCTTTCAGGTGCAAACTTCCAAAGGATTAAACAAAGAATAAACCAAGCAACTGCTATGGTAACAGAAACGGTATTCATAATACCCATAACCGTTTTAAACGTGTTGTCAATTTCTGTATCTATATTGCCTTTTAAGGTAGATAAAGGATTGCCTCCATTAGCACCAAAAACAAAAACAGGTAAGCTTAAAAATAAAGCTAAACTAGAATTAAAAATATTTTTGATTTTTTTCATATTTTTATCCTTTAAAAAAATTGCGGAAGTTTAGCATTTTGAAAAAAATTTTCATATATAACTTTTTAGGGAAAATTTGATAAAGAATTCCTATTTCTCCATAGTTTAATTTCTTAAATGAACCTTAAGAAAAATTTGCTTTGTAAAAAATCGACATTCTTTGAAGCATGAAAATAAGTATAACTTTTTTTTAAAAATGGGTATATTTTTTTAAAAAAATTCCGTCCCAAAAAAGTTATAATAGGAAAAAAAAATTATTTTATTTTTTAAACCTCTTTCAAATAAAGTTATAATAGGTCTTTGAAAGGATTTGATTTTTTTCTTTAAATTTTTGCATAAATAATAAAAATTATTAATAAGCATATAAATTTATATAAGTTTTTTGAAAAATGTATAAAAATTTTTTGAAAAATTTTAATTTTTTATACAAACAATTCAACTTTTCTTTTAAAAGACTTTGCATTTTTTTTTAAAATATTTTTCTGGACTATAAACAATGTAGTATTAATTAAGAATAAATAAAAAAGAACAAGGGCTGATGAAAAAAAAGAATCTATAAAAGAGTTTATTAAGTCCATAAGATTTTTATTCTCTAAATCTTTTATTTTAACACTTTTCCTTTTAAAAAATATTGCCTTATTTTTAATCTGTTTTTACTCTTTCTTTTAAAAGAAGTTTCGTATGGTTTAAATAAAATTTTCTTTTTTGTGAGCTTGTATCACTTAGATACAGAAAATACATTACTTATAAAATCTATTACCTTTGGTTGCAATATAATCATTAAAGCTATTATTACAAAAGCATAATATTTAATATCTTTTTTTATGCTTTTGTTATCCATTACAAGTTCATTTATTTTCTTATCAACATTATGTTCCAAAGATTCTAATTTATTATCAATCTTATGTTCCAAAGATTCTAATTTATTATCAATCTTATATTCTAAAGCTTCTAATTTTGCGTCTAAATAATCTTTGCTAACAAATTTATCAGACATTTTTTCAAGCTCTTTTTTAATTTCCACTATAGCTAAGTCTATAAGTTTTTTAGTTTCTAAAAAATTTTCTTTTTGTATTTCGTTAGCAATTTTTAATAAATTCTCCTCTGTATTTTCATTTACATAAGCTATAACTAATTCTTTAAGTCTATCTGTTACATATTCATATTGTCTTGCTTGGTTCATTTTTACTCTTTATTTATATTTATTGCAATCTCTATTATACAATAAAACATAAAAAAATAAAGAAAAAAATAAAAAATAATTCTTGTAAAAAGCAAGTATGATAAACACTTTTTTTTTATACATTTTCTTTATTTTTTAACACCTTTTCTTTTAAAAAACATTACCTTGCTTTTAAACTATTTTTTACATTTTCTTTTAAAATATTTTCACTTTTTCTTTTAAAAAAATACACAAAAAATCCACTTAATTTTTAAAAACTATTTTTTTATTTTTTGCAAAAAGCAAAAAATCTACATAAAAAGCCCTTAGTTTAGGCTTTTTGTAGGCTTTTTTCTGCAAAAATGGGTATATTTTTGCGTATCCTGCATAAATACCTAAGCTAAAATTAATATACCCATTTTTTTGACTAAAAAAATATTTTTCTGTAAGATTAAAATTAAAATAATAAAAATGAAAGTTGAGTATGTTTTTTAGAAAAAGAAGCAAAAAAGAAATTGAGGAATCTTTATTTTTTAATTACGAATCTATCTTTGCTAAAAAAACAAAGAAAATTTACAAAAAAGAAGTAGATACAAGAATTAAAAAAGCAAAGAGATTTTTTAATTATGAACTTAATGATAATTTCTTTAAAAATTATTCTGCTTTAAATAATAATCAAAGCAAACAAGTGCTTGTAAAAAACTTAAATAATTTAGATAAAAATGGCTGTAAAAATGCTCTTTCTTATATCATTAGAAACTCAAAAGATGATTTTGTGCTTGATGATAATTTAGAAGAAAAAAGTTTAAATGAGATTATGAGTGATTGGGAAAAAGATTTTTCTAATAAAAAAAATTCAAAAGAAGTCTGGCATTTGTGTTTTAGTGTTAAGGAAATAGCTGATGAAAATATTGAAAACATTTTAAAAGAAACTGTTAATTACACTATGCAAAAGAATTTTTACGGTTATAAATGGGCTTTAGTTTTACACTCTCATCAAAACAACCCACATATACACATCATACTTAATAAAAATAATAAATTCAACAATAAAAAACTACACTTAAACAAAAAAGAATTCAAAGACTTATTTACTAATTTAAGAAATGATTTTGCTTTTGCTTTAAACCTAAAAGGCTTAAATTATTGCAATAAGAGTAGATTAGAAAAAAACTTGGATATGCAAATAAGAGACTTAAAAAATATATATGATTATGGCACTAAGAAAAATTTAAATTTAGAATTAGCAAAAATGTATAAGAATAATCAAATAAAAATAAATAATCTTGAAAGTAAAACACAAAAACTAAGTGATGATTTACAAGAGCTTTATCGTTTTAAAAATGATTTTTTACTTATTGAGCTTGAAAGATTAAAAACAATCGATGAAAAACATAAAAAGGCTTACAAGATTTTAAAAGAACTAAAGAAAATAAATTTAGAAATTAAAAATACACAAAACACAATCACTTCCTTAAGAAATAAAATAATAAAATTAAAACAGCATAGCTTTAAAATTGAAAAAAATCGTAATCTTTTTAAGAACTTAGATGATTTTAATTTAAATCACAAGAAAAATATTCTTTCTTTTCTTACAAAAAATCAAAAAGAACTTTCATTAAGTCAAACTATAATCTTAAAAGAATTAGAACAAGAAATAAAAATAAAAAACGAACATCTTAATGAAAACATAAAAGAAAATATCAAAGCTTCTTTAATTGTAGCTTCTGTTTTAAATAAGCAAAACAATAGCTATGAACTTATTAAATCTCACAAAGAATTAAAATACAATTTAGAAAACCTAAAAAGCAGTGATTTTTCTAAAATAGTCTTAGAAAAAGATTTAAAAACTATTTATGATAATTTAATAAATAGAATGCAAAGCAATATAAAAACAATAGAGAGCTTTATGCAAGATAAAATGTATATTTTAGACAAAGATTTTCAAAATGATAAACTTAGCTATTTTAAAATTAAAGAATATCAAAAACTAACAAATTTTTTAAAGATAGATGAAGAAGAAAAAATCAAAACACTCCTTCAACGTTTAGAATTAAAATATAAAGAAAAAGATACCATAAAGGAAACAAAAACAGAAACAGAAAATATAAGCACAGCAGGTGAAAAAATAATCAAACAAGAACAAACAAAAGAAGTTTTACAAGATAAACAAACAAAAAGCAACACAAAAGATTTAAAAGATGCAACATTTAAATACATCAAAGAAAATAATTTAAAAAATATAAATTCAGGCTTTAAATATTTTAGAGATGATTTTTAAATAGCAAGAAAGCTTAAACACTTTAAAAGCTTAAAAAAACTACAATACTAAAAGATCATTAAAGAAAGGATTGTCTATGCCTCTTAAAACTGAATTTGCTAGTGATAAGATTAGAAGATATGGAGTTGAACTTATATACTTTAGAACAAATATCCAACAAATAGAAAAAAAATATGGTAATTATAGGGATAAAAAGGCTCAAACTAAATTTAAACCTAAATTAAAGAGTAAAAAAAAGATAATGTGTTCTAAAATTAACAAAAACCTATCTAAAATCCAAAATTATTCTTTAAAGCACTACCCCATTACTATATCTAAAAAAAATTGATTTATGGCAGGATTTTGTTTCAATTAGGACTATACCCATAAAACAATTTAAGTCTAAGTTATAAATAAAAACAAATTCAAAAAAAAAAAAAAAAAACAATTTAAATCTAAATATCTGAACAAATAAACTCTTAATCTTTTTTTCTGTAAAAAATCTAAAACCTTGCCAAACTAATCTAAAAACAAAAACTTTGCTAAAAGCTAAACCGAAAAGGGAAAGAAAGAATAAATCAAATAAAAACAAAAGCAAAAACACTATATATTCATATTTAATACTAATAACTCTTATCAAAACACTCTATATAGCAATGTTTTAATATTAACAATCCTTATCAAAACACTATGTTTTCAACTTTTATTTTTTTTTTTTTTT
>NZ_CALUTC010000015.1 GCF_944323605.1 uncultured Campylobacter sp. | reverse complement strand
AAAAAAAAAATAAAAAAAAAAATAAAAAATTTTATATTTTTAAAAAAAAACAAAAAAAAAAAAAATAAAAAAAATGCTACCCCCCCCCCCTTTTTTTTTTTTTTTAAATTTGCTTAAAATTAATTTAAATTTATTTATTTTTTATCTTATTAACTTTTTGTTAAATTTTATAGCTTCTATGAATTTAGTAAAAAATTAAAAACTTAAACGGCTTAAAAGTAAATTTCACACTAAGTTTAAATAAAGATAGATTAAAAATTTAAAAGCGCAAGTAAATTTCAAAGTGTTGTAGAAATTTTATAGCAAAGTTTTATCTCTGCTATAAAAATTTGTAAATTTTAATTAATATCCCCAAGAAAAAGAGCTTTTGTTTCTGTCTAATTTGGCTATTTTAGACATATCATTATTATCTAGTTCAAAAGAAAATATATCTATATTTTGCTTCATATGTTCTGCTTTTGAGCTTTTTGGTATGGCTATTATATTTTGCTGAATCAAAAATCTAAGCGTTACTTGGGCTACTGATTTATTGTGCTTTTTAGCTATTTCTTGCAAAACTTGATTATTAAAA
Organism: uncultured Campylobacter sp.; assembly: GCF_944323605.1. Classification (GTDB taxonomy): domain Bacteria; phylum Campylobacterota; class Campylobacteria; order Campylobacterales; family Campylobacteraceae; genus Campylobacter_D. The sequence continues at coordinate 33,425 of NZ_CALUTC010000015.1, read as the reverse complement.
ATACCATCTCTTCCGCTAACAAAAGGAGAATAAGACTGAAGAACTGTTTTGTATGGCTTCATAGTCTCTATCAACGAGCTTTGCTGATAAAAAGGGTGTGTTTCGCATTGATTTACCATAGGTATAACATTGCAAGTTTTTATAAATTCTTTGTAAGCAGATGATGTAAAATTAGAAATTCCAATGGACTTTAAAATGCCTCTTTCATAGAATTCCTCCATAGCTTTATACATTTCTTTGCTTGAGTTGTAGGGCTCGTGTATCAAAAGCAAGTCTATATAATCAAGATTTAAATCTTTCAAACTTCTTTCAATGCCCTTTTTTGCACCTTCATAGCTCATAGAACTTGAAAGCTTTGTTTCTATAAAAAATTCCTCTCTTTTTACCCCGCTTAGTCTAACCGCCTCCCCGACTTCTTTTTCATTTCCATACATTTGTGCGGTATCTATAAGTCTATAGCCCAAATTTATGGCATTTAATATAGTCTTACTGTCTCTTATAGCATAAGTGCCATAACCTAAAATAGGCATTTTAACTTGATTGTGTAAAGTAACATACTCCATTTTTACTCCTTTATTTGTTTTTGCCATTAAGCTAAAATTACCAAACATCAAACTCGCTCCGATGATTTTAGCACTGTTTTTTATAAAATCTCTTCTTTTTATCATATTATCTCTTACATAAATTTAGTGGTATTATAAAGCATTAGACTTACTCTAAGTCAAGAGTTTTTATTTTTTATAAGCCTTTTTTATCATTGCTAAATTTGAACTTAAATTTAAAAGTAAAGAATCAGCCATAACTAATCTCAACATAGCAGTGCATACTACAGCTCCTCTAACTCCTACACAAGGATCGTGTCTGCCTTTTATCAAGCATTTTGTATTTTTTCCATTTATATCTATGCTATCTTGTTCTAAAAATATAGATGGTGTGGGCTTGAAATGAGTTTTTATCTCTATAAATTCACCATTGCTAATGCCACCTAAAATCCCTCCTGCATTATTACTTAAAAAACCCTTTTCACTCAAAGCATCATTAGCCTCACTAGCTTTCATTTTGCTAGATCTTATGCCACTTCCTATTTCAACGGCTTTTACAGCATTTATACCCATTAAAGCATAAGATATTTTACTATCTAATTTATCATAAAGAGGCTCTCCAAGTCCTATTGGCGAATTTGTTATCCTTGAAAAAACTACTGCTCCGACACTGTCTTTAGCATTTCTAGCATTTAAAATTTCATCTTTTAGTTTATCTTCTATATTTCTATCAAGGCAAAAAATTTCACTTTCTTGTGCGAAAGAAAAGTCAAAATCTTTGCTTTCAAGCTTAGATACAACAGAGCCTATGCCTAAAATTCCGCTATGAATTTCTATATCAAATTCTTTAAGCAACATAGCAGCCACCGCCCCTGCTGCTACTCTAGCAACAGTTTCTCTAGCACTTGCTCTTCCTCCGCCTCTATAATCTCTTATGCCATATTTATGAAAATATGTAAAATCAGCGTGCGATGGGCGAAAAATATTTTTTATGTTTTCATAATCTTTTGAATGCTGGTTTTCATTAAATATAACTATTGCTATTGGTGTTCCCGTTGTGTATCCTTCAAATACTCCACTTAAAACCTCTGCCTTATCGCTTTCTTTTCTTTGAGTGCTAAATTTATTCTGTCCGGGTTTTCTTTTATCAAGCTCATTTTGTAAAAAATCATAATCAAATTTTATCCCAGCAGGAACTCCATCTACAATGCAACCAAGTGCTTTTCCGTGACTTTCTCCAAAACTTGTAAATCTAAATTTGCTACCAAAAGTATTCATAATAATCCTAATTTTTCAAGTGTAATCTTAGCCGCGATTTGCTGTGCTTCTTTTTTTGTGCTTGAAATAGCTCTTGCAAATTCTTTTCCGTCTAGTTCAAGCGAAACTTCAAATTTTTTCTTGTGATCTGGTCCAAAAGCCCTTAAAGTAAGATACTGTGGTGTTTGTGCCATATTAGCTTGAGTATATTCTTGAAGTTCTGTTTTATAATCCTTACACAAATCAAGACTTATATCTGGAAAATTTTTTCTTATCAAAAACAGTGAAATTTCCTTAGCTTTATTAAAACCAGATTCTAAAAATATAGCTCCTATAATGGCTTCAAAAGCATCCGAAAGTATAGATGGCTTTTTGCGACCATTATTGCTTTGTTCTGAAGATGACATAAGTATAAATTTGCCTAAATCTATGCTGCTTGCTATCTTAGCAAAAGACTTTTCATTTACCAAAGCAGCCCTTAACTTAGATAGTTTGCCCTCGGCTACATCTTTAAAGTTTTCAAATAAAAGCTCTGCTACCACTAAATCAAGCACAGCATCTCCTAAAAATTCTAGCCTTTCATTGTGCTTATGTCCTGTTTGACTTTTATGCGTCAAGGCTTGTTTTAATAAATCTTTATCCTTAAATTCATATAATATACTTTTTTCTAAATTTTGCATTTTTACTCCATAGAATTTTGCAATTTTAAAGCCTCATTTCTAGCTAAAAAATCACACCTTTCATTTTCTTTGTGTCCATTATGTGCCTTTACCCAAAAAGCCTTTATGCTATGTATTTGCGAAAGCTTTATGTATTCTTGCCATAAATCTACATTCTTTTTCCCCTTAAAATTTGTTTTTATCCACTTAAAAATCCATTCATTCACACTCTTTGCCAAAAGCTCTGAATCTGTAAAAAGACTTATTTCGCAAGGTTCTTTTAAGACTTTTAAAGCTTCGATAAGAGCCTTTAACTCCATTCTATTGTTGGTGGTATTTGCTTCTGAGCCAAAACCCTCTTTTGTATGTCCTTTATACGAAAGTATATAAGCCCAGCCACCAAAACCCGGATTGTTAAGACAAGAGCCATCAGTATAAATTTCAATCTTCTTCATCACTTTTCACTTCATAAAGTATCATACATTTTCCAAATTCATAGCACAAAGGACAGTGATAAAAAAATAAAGGCATATGAGACTTGCAAGAGGTGCAAAGATAGGAAAAGTCTAACTTGGCTTTAAATTTAGCTTTTTTTAATATATAAAGCATTTTCAAATGTTTATCCTTAAAATCATAGTTCTCATCTGGCTGTTTTAAACCGAGTGCATAAAAGAATTCGTCAAATTTTTCATCATCTACAAGCTCCTTTTTAAAATAAAGCAAGTCTATTATATTTATTAATTCTTGCTTTTCATAAATGTTATAATACTGATATAAAAATCTTTTACTGGCATCGCTGTAATCTAAATTTACAAAATTTTTCTTTTCATTAGGAATGGATTTTTCGTGCATATTTAAAATTGTGATAAAATTTATCTCATCTTTACTATCCTCACCCAACTCCGATAAAGATTCAAGGATATTTAAAACTTCATTATAAAGCTTTAATTTTATAAAAACAGTCTTTAAAAGCTTTAAAGCTTCTTTATTTCTAGCCCTAATGCTTAAACACTGCATTAAGCTTTCCTTGCTTCTTTCCAAAAAACCAGCCTTAAAATAAAGCCTTGCAAGGTCTAAAAAAATCTTTTCTCTTTGATTTTTATCTTTAGTTTTTTCAAGTGCTATTAAATAAATTTCACTTGCTTTCTCAAATTCGCCACTTTTAGTAAAAACAGAAGCTAAAAATAATAAAGTATTAATGTCAAAATTAGAACTTCTAAGCAAATTTTTGTGAGAAGAATCTATCTCAAATTTTTTTACAAAATTTTCAAGCTGTTGTTTTTCATCTTTATTCGCAAAAATTCTGTAAAAAAAATGCGAAAGTGCTACCACAAAAACCAAAGCAACAAGAACAATAAGTCCGGCTATAGGATCCCTATAATCTACAAAGAAAAAGTCCATTAAAACATTATACCTAAAAGCTATAACTATAAAAACATTTTTTAAAAATAAAATTCTTGACTTAGAGTAAGTATCATCTCTTATAATTATAAAAAAAATATTTAAAGGGGAAAAATATGCAGGATGAAAACAAAGATTCTCGTAGAAGTTTTTTGCAACACTCAAGCAAAATTTTACTTACAGCTATAACTTTTGGTAGTTTAAACGCTAATCTTTTCGCTCAAGAATCCAAAAAAATAAACGATTCTATAAAAACACATGCAAATAAAGGAAAAAATATGAATACCTTAACACAAAAAGCAAAGCAAAATTTACAAAGATTTTTTGGCACAAGTAAGTTAGAAAAAGAGGATTTAGAATTCTTTACAAACTATGCAAATTTCGCTTTTGATGAAGTATGGCAAAAATCTGATTTAGACGAAAAGGAAAGGTTTTTGTTGATTTTAGCTTCTTTAATTGCAATACCTGCAAACAAAGAATTTGAAGCTATGTTAAATGCTGCGATTAATGCTAAAGTGAATCCTATCGCCATAAAAGAAGTTATATATCAGGCTACTGCGTATGTTGGTATGGCAAAAATAGCAGATATTTTAGAACTTACAAATAAAATTTTTAAGCAAAAAGGCATAAAACTCCCTTTAACTACTCAAGGAACTACCACGATGGAAAACAGAAGGCAAAAAGGCTTTGAGATACAAAAGACTATTTTTGGAGAGTCCATAGAAAAATCTTACGCAAATACCCCAAATCATAGAAAGCATATTAATGAATTTTTAAGTGCTAATTGCTTTGGTGATTACTATACAAGAAATGGTTTGAGTCTAAAATTTAGAGAGCTTGCAACTTTTGTATATCTCATTTCTATGGGTGATACACAAATGCAGACAAAAGCACACATTCAAGGAAATTTAAACATAGGCAATGATAAAAATAAATTAATAGCAGTTGTTACTGCTTTGATACCTTATATTGGCTATCCTAGAGCTTTAAATGCACTAAATGCAATAGACGAGGTGAAAGGCTAGTAAAACACAGTAATTTTTCTTGCATTTTTTGCTATCTTTAGTAAAAATTTCAAGTTTTTATAATAAAATAAAAGTAAAAAGTAAATATATGCAAGAAAAAAAACAGTTTTTCTTTATTTTATTGTTAGTAAATTTCATTATGATGTGTTTTTTTTTATATAAAGGAAAAGCTGCAATACTAAGCTTTGAAGCTGCTTTTTTAGCCTCTTGTTTAATAATTTTTTCATCATTTTATAGCTATCAAAAAAATATTTTTAAAACAGTCAAAAAAAACCCTGCAAACAAAATAAAAAGATTAATTTTTGAAAAAAAAACAAATAAAAACATAAAAATTATAAAATTTTATGAGATAAATGACGATTTTAAAATAAGATTTAAGGATAGACTTAAACATTTGTCTTGGTTTTTTGCAATTTTTAAAATGCTATCCTATGTTTTTTTGGTATTATTATTTTTTATTTTAAATAGGCATAATCTACTAAATATAAGTGCTTTTTTGCTTGGAGTTACAGTTATGCCTGTTGCTATTTTTATTTTTATGTTGTGGGTGAGATATGTCAAGTCCTAAAAGAACGATATTTTCAATGTCATCTTTGTTTGTATCTATGTCTTTTTTATTTATAGGTAATGCACTTATAATAAGCTCGGTAGGGATAATACTAAAAGAAAGCGGTATGAGTGCTTTTGGGATAGGTATCGTAAATGCTTGTTTTTATTTAGGTGCTTTATTTGGGACAATTTCAGCACATAAAATCATATCTAACATAGGGCATATAAGAGCTTTTGGGGTTTTTACAGCGATGTTTTCCATATGCATCATACTGCATTCAATAAGCTATAATATCATATTTTGGGCTTTGCTTAGATTTGTGCTTGGGTTTTGCTACTGTGCTTTATTGCTGCTTATAGAATCTTGGCTGAATGAAAAAGCAAAAAATGCCGTTAGATCCACGGTGCTAGGTTTTTATGAAACTGTTTTTTATATGTCTTTTGGCATAGGTGTGTTATTGATAGGATTTAAATTTGAAAATTCTGTCCTTTTTGCAGTAAGTGCGTGTTTGATAATGTTCTCATCTTTACCTTTGAATTTGATAAAAATAAAAGAACCAAAACACCGCCAAAAAGGTAAAATATCCATACCAAAAGTTTTTAATATAGTCCCTCTAGCAATAGTAACAAGCATAATAGCTGGTATGCTTTTAAATGGCTTCTTTTCTATGTCTTCTCTTTTTATACTCTTACAAGGATATGGAGCAAAAGAAGTTTCTTATTTTATGCTTTGCGTTATATTTGGTGGTTTTTTATCGCAGTTTTTAATAGGAACAGTCTCTGATAAAATGGGACGCAAATTTACTATAATACTTTGTGCTTTAATATCATTTGTAGTAATGCTTTGTTTTGTAATTTTTAACTTAAGCATAACATTTCAATACATACTAGCTTTTTTTCTTGGCTCTCTCACGCCTCTTTACGCACTAGCATTAGCTAGAGCTAATGATATGCTAGAGGATAAAACCCAGCTTGTAGAGGTTGGTAGGGCTGTGTTATTTTGCTATTATTTATCGTCTTTATTTTCTCCTTTGATAATAGGCTTTTTAATGCAAGCTTTTGGCTATAACGGCTATGTTTGGTTTTATATATTTTCTCTTGCATTTTTAATACTTTTTGCAATAGGAAAGCCAAATATAAAAAGAGGCGATAAATTTAAAAGAAATCCTGGAAATATGGTGATTTTCGATGATTAATACCCAAATAACTCAAAGCATAAATGTAAGCACAAATAAAACAGATATAAAAGACTCTATAAAAACTCCGCAAAAAAATGAAACTAGCTCAAAAGATGATTTAGCCTTAGCATTAAAGAAAAATTTAGGGCTTTTAAATACAAAAACAGAGCTTGCAGATCAACAAACCGTAAATTTTGATAGTAAGGAATTAAATTTAAAGCTTCAAAGCTTGATAAATAAATTTTTAAATCAATTAAATTCCGAAAAAAGCCCTAACCAAAATTTCATAAAACAATCAACAGCATTAAATTTCGCACCAAATTTTAGCAATGAACTCAAATTTTTAGCAAATGAAATGCAAAAAAGCGATGTATTTACTGAGGTTTTAAAGAAATTAGAACAAATTTTAAAACCAGCAAGTGAAACCAAAACTAGCAACTTAGCTATGCTTTTTAAAAATTCTGGTGTTTTTTTTGAAGCAAAGCTAAAAGATGCACTAAATCCTGAAAATTTACCAAAAAGCTTTCACAGCCTAGTAAATGCGATAAAATCTGTCAGCAGCGATAAGATAGCAAATGAGATAATAAATTTAGCAACAAAAGATCTAGATCCTAAAACCTCGCTTGATGAGCTAAAAAATATCATAAGCACAGAAAAAAATTTAAATCAAGAAACCCTTAAAAGTAGTGCATTTAAAGCACTTTTAAACCTCTCATCATCTCTTGATAATTTTAAAAAATATATAAGCAAAAACCCAAGTCTAGCACAAGAAAAGATAGAGCAAGTAGCGACGCAAATTATGAAAAAACTAGATAAGCTAGAGCCTAGTTTTAGAAAAGAAATTTCAAAACTAGAAAATTTAGCCTTAAAAGATACATCTTTTTTAAAAAATTTATCGCAAAGCTTTGCTAAGCTTAAAGAAAATTTACAAAACATAATACAGCACAAAACAAATGAGCCTACACAAAACAAAACAACAAATCCAAACCAAAACACACAGCAAATAATAAGTTCTAACCAAAACACAAATAAAGCTCAAAACAACCCAAGCAATAATATTACTAATAATACAAACACACAGATTAAAGATCTTTCCAATCCATTCTATTCTACAGAAACAGAGAAAAATATTTCTCAAACACAAGATACAAAGGTGCAAGAAAATAATAATACTGAAACAAAAAGCGAAATAAATAATAAAGATCTTGAAAATAAAAACATTGAAAATGAAGATGTTAAACAACAAAATACTGATAAAAAAAGTGATGTAAATACAGATAAAACAAGCGTGCAAGAAGATATACATACTGAAAAACACAGCACAAAAGAAGAAAACTTACAAGATGATAATATTGACGTAAAAAAAGATGAAAATAAAAGCGATATAGATACAGAAAGCAAAAAAGAAAATTTGCAAAAAAATGAAGTTGAAAATGAAGTTGAAAATGAAGTTGAAAGCGAAGTAAAAAACGATGTAAAAGAACAAAAAAATGACAAGGATTTAAAAAAAGATATAAATAACGATAATGTAAAAGATAATAAAAACACAAAAGAGCAAATAAAAGACGGTAAGGAAATAATAAAAGATGATAAACAGCTTCCAAGAGAAAACATAAAAAAAGAAAACATAGATAACGAACTTAAGACAAATCAAAACGATAAAATTTTTAAACAACAAAGCGAAACAAATTTAAATCAAAATACAATAAAACAAGAAGCTGTTAAAAATTTAATCTTTGTTAATGAAAAAACCCAAATGAAAGAGCTTGAGAATTTAAATCAGGATATAAACAAGCTTATAAAAAGAGTAAATGAAAGCCTTAAGGAGCTTGAACCAAAAAGTTTAGAAGCTAAAATCAACATAAAAGATATAAAAAATATAGACAATAAAATAAAAGAAGCTTTAAATGATATAGCAAAAATAACCGTTAAAAACAATGACGATATAGCAAATGAGCTAAGAAATGATATAAAATCCACACTTTTGCAGGTTTCAAATTTGGCAAAAGCAAATGATAATGAAGCCATAGCTAGTCAAGCAAATAGGCTTTTAGCACAGATTGAGATAAATCAACTAATATCATTAGCAAATTCTTCTATAAACACTTATATGCCTTTTTTCTGGGATGATTTAAGTGATTCAAAAATAATATTTAAAAGAGGCAAAAAAGATAAATATTTCGCACAAATAAAACTAAATTTCGCACAACTTGGGGAACTTGATGTGTTAATATCGCTAAATAATGAAAAATACATAGATATAAACATAATGGCTGAAAATAAAGATTTTAGAAAAAGAATTTATGAAAACGCACACGAATTAAAAAGGGCGTTAAGTAAAGTAGGTCTTTTGAGTTCAAATTTCTTTGTGGGAGATATAATACGCTCTAAATTTGATTCTGAACTTCTTAAAAATAGAGCTTATGATTTTGAAATGGGTATAGACAAAAAGGCTTAAAAATGGCAGAAAAGGCTAAAGAAAAGAGAAAAAAAGCCGTAGCTCTAGGATATAATAAAGAAAAAAACAGTGCGCCAAAAATTCTAGCAACAGGCAAAGGAGAAAGTGCTGCTAAGATGATAAGCTTAGCAAAGGAACACGGCGTGCCTATAAAAGAAGATGAGGACTTAGTTGAACTTTTATCTAAGCTTGATCTCGGAGATGAAATTCCACCTAGTATGTATAAGGCTGTAGCCGAAGTCTTTGCCTTTATATATCAAATGGCAAATAAAAAGTGAGTTGCTCTTAAATTTTGATTAAAAATGTCCTTATGCAAAAGCAAAATTTAAGAAATATAAATTTCGTTTTTTTTTTTTTTGATACAATTCAAATAAGACTTATATAAAGGTTTAAAATGCAAAAAACTTTGGCTATTATGAGAACACACAAGATAAATGAAGCTATAATAAGCGAATTTGCTAAAATGCAAAATTGTGGTGTAGATACTTTGCTTTTGATAAATAACTCTTATGGTGCTGTAGAAAATGATAAAAGCACTAAAATTAAAGAGCTTGAAATGTTTGGCACAAAAGTAAAGTGTTTAGTGCTTTATCAGCAAGATTATATAGAACTTGGTTTTTACAATTTTGATGATGTGGGATATAATTTTTGGTTTAACGTTACATATGGACTGTTTATAGCAAAACAATACTTTGATAGCTATGATTATTATTGGTATTTTGACTATGATGTTTTTTTGAATGCTCCAAACTACAAGGATTTTTTTGATTTTTATAAAAAAGATGATGCAGACTTTATCATATCTCATTTTAGAAAAGAAAGCTATGATAAAACTTCTTGGTGTTGGATTACTAACACACAGTGGGCATATTATGATTCTAAAGTTTTTCTTCACGGTTGCTTATTTTCAAATGAAAGATATAGTGCTAGATTTGTTAATCATATTTTTGAAAAATACAAAGAAATGACACAAAAATTTCAACAATTTAACGGGAATAAGCAATGGCTTCACCCTGAATTTATGTGTGCAACTGAAGCTGTAAAATATGGGTTTAAAATAAGAAATTTTACAGATGATGGACATTATATATCTCTTGCTCCACATTACGTAGATTTAAACAATAGGCTTTTTTTAAAACCTGATAATAAAATGTATCACCCCTGCAAACCAGATATAGTCAGTGAAATTTATAATAATTTACATAACTGTCAAACACATATATCTTCACTTAACAATCTTTTAAATTTTACAAAAGAATTTGGCACAGCAAAAGCTAGAATTCATAATCATTTAGCTTATAAACTTGGACTTGCATTAATAGAAAATTCAAAAAGTATAAAAGGTTATATAAGACTGCCTTATGTTTTATCTTATATAAAAGATAAACATAAAAAAGAACAAAAGATATATAATGAAAAGATAAAAGATAATCCTTCTTTAAAACTTCCTCCTTTAGAAAGTTATCCTGATTATAAAGATGCTTTAAGAGAAAAGAACTGCATTACATATAAATTAGGAGAAGCTTTGATAGAAAATATGAAACGGGGGGGGGCATTGAAATATATAAGATTTATGAAAGATGTGCGTAGGATAAAGAAAGTTTTTAAAAAAGTTTAAAGTATAAAGTTAGGTAGAGATGGAGTTTAAAGAAGGGTTAAAACTTAAAGTTAAAAGACTTTAAAATAAAAAATGATAAAGCTTAAAGTGTAAAGTTACATAGAATAAAGAAAACATTTGAAAGGAAGTGAAAAGCTTTAGATTTTTAGAAAACTTTAAAAAAATTCCTTTTTAAAATATTTAGTTTTTAACATTTTTGATACATTTTTATCGAATTTCAAATCTAAACAATAAAGATAAAAAATGGGTAAAATTTAGATTTTAGATATAAATATATATTTTTTTAAGTTATAATAAATCACTGTATTAATAAAAAAGTAAAGTATATAAAGGGCTAAGTATGCAAAAAGAGGATGAAAGACAAGAATTACCAAAACTCAATCTACCAAAAAATCCTAGAATTTTAATAATAGGAGGAGGATACGGAGGCTTAAAAACCGCCTTAGGTCTGCAAAGACTTGTAAATTTTAACACAGATAATAAGCCAGAAATCACATTAATTAGCAAGCACGATTATCACTACCAAACAACGCTTTTACATAAGGTTGCTGTAGGGACACTTTCAGCTAGAAAAGCAAGGATTTATTACAGAAAAGTATTAGATGCTGATAAGGTGAAATTTGTAAAAGATAAGATAAAAAAACTTGAGCCAGAATCAAACTGTGTTTATGGAAATGGTGGAAAATACGAATATGATATATTAGTAATAGCACTAGGTTTTAGACCAAATAGCTTTGGAACACCGGGAGTAAAAGAATACGCTTACAAGCTATCATCTTTAAATGAGGCTTTAAAGCTTACCAAAAATATAGAAAATAAATTTAAAGACTTTATACATACTAAAGATACAAAAGATTTAAGTATAGCGGTTTGTGGAACAGGTTTTACTAGTATAGAATTTGCAGCCGAATTAGCATCGCAGATAGAGGAGCTTTGCCTAATATGCGGCATAGATAAAAACATACCAAAAATAACTTGCATAGGTAGAAGTCCTAGAATTTTGCCTATATTTGACGAGTATCTAAGCGATAAAGCTACTAAAAAGCTAGAAAAATACGGAGTGGAAATCATAAATGGAGGAAGTGTAAAAGAGGTCTTTAAAGATGGAGTATTGGTCGAAAAAGACGGACAAACAAGAAAGATAGAAGCAAATACGATACTTTGGAGTGCCGGAGTAAAAGGTAGCGACATAATAGAAAAATCAAATATAAAAAATATAAAAGGTAGAATCGAGGTTGATTATCAGTTAAGATGCTTTGAGTATCCAAATATTTTTGTTGTGGGCGATAGTGCGCACCCTACTACAAAAGACGCCATACACGCACCAACAGCACAGCTTTCAGCACAAATGGGAGATTTTGTGGCGCTTATGCTAAGCGAAACCTTAAAAGGAAAAGATTTTAAAAAGCCTTTTGTGTTTAAACACAGAGGAACTGTTTGTTCTATAGGGCATACTGACGGAGTCGGTATAGTTTATGGCAAAAGACTCGCAGGAGAGTTGGCAGCTTTCATAAAAAATACCATAGAAAACAGGTGGCTTTTTTCTTTGGGCGGTTTTTCAATGGTGTTTAAAAAGGGACAATTCAGATATAGGACTAGCAATTAAGCAAATCTAGTCAAATTTTTTAATCAAAAATCTTTAATTTGCTTTTCCTTTCTTTTAACTCCCCTCTACCCTAATTTATACTTTAAACTTTTTTAAAAACTTTTTTTATCCTACGCACATCTTTCATAAATCTTATATATTTCAATGCCCCCCCCCGTTTCATATTTTCTATCAAAGCTTCTCCTAATTTATATGTAATGCAGTTCTTTTCTCTTAAAGAATCTTTATAATCAGGATAACTTTCTAAAGGAGGTAATTTTAAAGAAGGATTATCTTTTATCTTTTCATTATATATCTTTTGTTCTTTTTTATGTTTATCTTTTATATAAGATAAGACATAAGGCAGTCTTATATAACCTTTTATACTTTTTGAATTTTCTATTAATGCTTGTCCAAGTTTATAAGCTAGGTGATTTTGCACCCTAAGCTTTGCACTTGTGTAGATAGTTGCTTGAGGTCTTTGAATGCTTGATAAAAGCTTTTCTAAATCTTTTACTTTTTGATTTAGAATTTTACTTTGCAATATATCCTCATGAGTAAAGCCTAAATCTTTTTCTAGTATCTTATTTTTAAGTTCTTTTCTTTTTACCTTTTCTTCTAAAAACCTAATATTTAAGATTTTTTCTTTTTGTTCTGGTGAGTTTAGACTTTCTTTTAAGGAAGTATTTTCGTTTTTTAAGTTTGAAAGTTCATTTTCTAAATGAGCCTTTTGCTCATTAACTATACGTTTTAAGCTCTCTATATTTGCATTAGAAAAAACATTATTTAAAAAATCCTCGATTAATTCTTTATAAAAAACAGCATTAGGGTATAGGTGTAAGAAATCATACTCTTTTGAAGTCTTTATAAAATTCTCATTAAAAGCTATCTCATCAGCTTTAAATTCACCCTTTACTAATAAAATATCTACAAGTGCAAAATAATCTATAAAATTTTTCTCGTGAAAATTTCCTTGATCTAATCTTTTATTATCCTCATTAAAGCATACATAAGTTTCATCATCTATTATAAAGCTATCTTTAAAGGGCTGAAAATAAGAATGAACATTAGATGAGACTATAAATTCCTTGTCTTTGTTTTTAAAGATAATACTAGAAGAAAGCCACCATTTGGACAAATCAAGTTTTTTATCAAAATTATAAGAAGTAAAACCTAGAATTTTATAGCCCTTATACTCTTTTGCTATCTTAAAGGCTGTATTTTTATCTAGCACATAGGCTTTTTGTTTACTAGCAATTATCTTTTTTTCTTTTAGCTCACCTTTTGTAAGCTTCATATCTTTTGGACTTAAGAGCTTGTATTTTATATCTTGCTTTTTTAAGTCTAGTTTTTTGGGATATAAAAACCTATCTAAATTTTTAGCTATATTTAAGCCAAGATCAAACATTATACTTTTTAGTTGATGATTATTATCCTTTGTGCAAAGGGTAAAAAAGTAGTTAATATCATTTTCTAGGTAGTATTTAAGCACATTTATATAATTAAAGCCATATTTATCACAAAAAAAACTATGGATATTTGCTATATCTATTTCTAAACTTATTTCGTTATTTTTCACATTAGAATTTGGTAAAAGCAGGACTAAAATTTTTGTATTTAGCTTATAAAGCTCTTCATACAAGCCTTGTATCAAGTTTATAAAATACTGCCTTGTATGCCATTTAGTATGATATACTATACCAAAATCACAAATATTTGTCTCAAGTATTATTAAATCAGCACTTTGTAAATGCTTTACCTCTTCTTCATGAAAAATTGCTCTCATCTTGCTTAGTGATCCAGTGGCTCCCATAGATAAATTAACAAGTTCAACACCTTCTACACTAGAGAGCCCAGAATTTAGTCTAAAGGGCATACAAGAATTCGAAGCCCCAAGCAGGACAATTTTTTTCATTTTCTTACCTTTTTAAATCTAGAGCTTATCTTAAGCTCAGCTACAAAATCAATCTTAGCAGGTATTTTAAAAGCAGCTATTTTTTTAGCTTTTAAAAAGCTTTTTATCTCTTTTTTAAACTCAAACATATCCCTTTTTTCCTCATCTTTTAAGACTATCTTAGCGCAGACCATTTGTCCTGTTAAGGCATTAGCTTTGCCATAAACTAGACAGTCTTTCACGAAATCAAGCTCCAAAAGCACAGCTTCGAGTTCTTGCGGCAGAACTTTTTCTCCTCCTACATTGATAAGCTCTTTGCTTCGCCCGATTATCTTTAGATACTGCTCGCCGTTAATTTCCTTAAGCTCCACCAAATCCCCTGTGGCAAAATACCCATCCTCATCAAAAACCGCATTATCAGCGTTTAGATAGCCAAGACTTTGGGTTTTGCTCTTTAAAAAAAGCTCATCATTTACTATCTTATACTCCACATTTTCAAGCTTTATGTAGTTTTCATAGCTTTTTGTTTGATTTATGCCTACCTCGCTTGTGCCAAAGGTTTGATGAAAACGAACCTTTTTAAATTCATTCTTTAGCCTTTCTAGCAAACTTTCTGGCATTTTTTCCGTGCCATAAGTTATTAGCTTTAGTGAGCTTAAATCATATCTTTGTTTTAAATTTGAGAGTAAAAATAAATTTAAAAGCGATGGTGAGGCTGGAAGTAGGGCGATTTTATACTTTTGTATGCAAGATGCTATTAGCTCTACATTTTTTCTATCTTTTATAGCAACGCCACAAGCTCCAAGGCTTAAGCAGTTAAAAAGGGTATTAAGTCCGCCTATATGATCAAACATCAAAAAAAGCAAGATATTCATCTTTTTTGCTTTTTTATCTAAAAAGGGCAAAAGCAATTTATCTAGGCTATGAACTATAGCCTTTGGTTTACCTGTGCTACCGCTTGAAAAAAGTATAAGCCCTGCCTCATCTTTTTTGATGAGTTCATTTATAAAATCGTGCTTAAAATTTGCATTTTCCTCATAAAATTTCAGCTCTTTATCCTCATAAAGTGCGTAAATTCCAGCTTCTCTTATCTTTTCATCTATTTTGTCATCTTTTATAAACGGAACTACTATCCTTTTTAACTCAACACAAGCTAGTAAAAAAGAAATACTGTCTATATCAAAATCGCCTCTAACTCCTAAAATATACCTTTTATCTATATCTTTTAGCAAAGAAATTTTCTCTTTTACAAGCCTTATAAGTTCCTCATAAGTAAAGCTCAAATCTTCATAAATAAGTGCAAGATTTTTTTTATCTACCAAATCAATTTTTTGTAAAAAAGGAGATACAAAATCACTCAAAAACGCCTCCTAAAAATAATACCTGACCTGTTATAAATTCGCTTTTTTCATCTATGAAAAAATTTATAGCATTTAAAACATCATCAAAATTTCCAAGTCTTTTTATCGCTTGTTTTTTAAGCAAATCATCTATCTTTTCCTTAGGTATATTTTTTATCAAATCAGTTTGTATAGGGGTAGGTCCTATAGCATTTACAGTGATTCCAAAAGGAGCTAACTCCTTCGCACAAGTTTGTGTTAAGTTTATAACAGCGGATTTTGAAGCAGCATAAACAGCCTCTCCTTCAAGTCTTAAAGGAGTTGCAACTGTGCTAAAATTTACTATCCTGTAAGGAAATGCTTTTTCTTGTTTTTTGTAGTTTAAGCTCATTATCTTAGCACATTCTCTTAAGAAAAGAAAAGTTCCAAAAACATTTGTTTTAAATACATCTTCAAGACTTTTGTATGGTGTGCTAAGACAGTGATTCATAGCAGCTATACCAGCGTTATTTATAAGCACATCAACGCCGCCAAATTCTTTTCTTATCTTTCTTAGCATAGAAACAACAGCCATTTCATCGCTTACATCAAGCATAAAATGCCTGTAATTTTCGTGGCTAATCGCACCCTCTTTTCTAGAACACGCACATACTATGTGTCCTTGATCTAGATAATGCTGTGCTAAAAATTTTCCTATGCCTTTTCTAGCACCTGTTATAAGTATAATTTTCTGCATTAAAGTTCTTTTATCTTTTTATCTACATACTCTATAAGACTTTTTACATCTTTTAGTGGAGAATTTCTAGAGCTCATCATCTTATCATCAGCAAGTATAACTTCTTTATCCAGCATAGAGCTTAAAACATCTTCGAGCTCTGCTACCAAATTTACCATACCAAGAGAATCAAGCTTCCCGCCAAAGCCTGTATAAATTTTAGTATTTTCATCTGCTGTTTTAAATTCATCTATATCATAGTCATTAGCCAAATTTGACAAAACTTCAAGCACAAGCTTTTTTGTATCAATACTCATAAAAAGTCCTTAAAAATTTATTGTGAAACTAAATCATACAAAAAAAAAAAAAACGATTTGGTAACGGATAATTTGTTTTTATATAATTACAAAGGCTATTTTTAAAATCAAGGCAAGTGAAAATATGAATTTATTGCATAAATTTGATATATATTTAATGAGTAAAAAACATTATGATGTAAATGGTTTTAAGAGATTTGTTTTAGAATTTTTATTTTTTGGCATAAAACAAGCAAGAGCCTGTTTGTTTGCTTTTTCATTTTTTTTAGCTATGCTTTTAGTCCCAAATCAAGCTTTTGGTCTTTATAGATACGACCTGCTTTTAATCATAGCTATTCTTTTGCAAGTTTTTATGTATTTTTCAAAACTTGAAAGCAAGAATGAATTAATAGCCATTTGCATATTTCACTTTCTTGGCTTTTGTTTAGAAGCATTTAAAACAAGTGTTGTAAATTCGTGGGCTTACACAGAATTTGCTTATACAAAAATTTATGGAGTGCCGCTTTTTTCTGGTTTTATGTATGCTTCAGTTGCCTCATATATAATACAAGCGTATAGAATCTTTGATATGAGGCTAGATAAACACCCAAAAATTCATATATCTTTGATACTTTCTTTTATGATATATGCGAATTTTTTTACACACCATTATATAGGTGATTATCGTTATTATATAGCTGCTTTGCTTTTGTTTTTTTATCGTAGCAGTTTTATTTGCTTTACCCCTCTTGATAAAGAAAGAAAAATGCCTTTGCTTGTGAGTTTTGTATTGGTTGGATTTTTTATATGGATAGCTGAAAATTTTGGGACTATTTTAGGGGTTTGGACCTATCCTAATCAAATCGGCTCTTGGGCTTTAGTAAGCTTTTCTAAATGGGGTTCTTGGTCTTTAGTTATAGTTATGAGCTTTACTATAGTAGTTTCTTTAAAGGAATTGCAAGAAAAATTAAACTTAAATAAAAAAAGCCCGGCTTAAAAACCAGGCTTGATAGCAATATTTTGAAAAGATTCAATCTCTATATCGGTTAAAAATAAAAATACTTTACATCAATATAAAAAAATTAATAAGACTTATTTACTCTTTTTTATTAAAATGTAAATAAAAATAAAAGAGTAAGGATAAAGCGATGTTAAAATCTTTATACACTAGAATGAGAATTATACACATAACAGGCATAGTGATACTAATATCAAATGCCATATTTTTTACGGATAACATTTATGGGCAGATAGTGCAGTATATATTAGCATTAGCACTTATCATACACGATATAGACGAAAAGAAATGGGGAGTTGATATGACTATGGCTGTTTCAAAAGCTCTTAGCAATATGAATTTAAATTCTAACATACAAGTAAATACAAAATACTCCTCTGAAAACGGTAAAATTTTAAAACTTGTTGATAAATTCAAAGCAAAAATTAGCTCAATAGTATCTAGCATAAAACAAAGTGCAGAGCAAACTCAAGGTGATATAAAAGGGCTTGACAAAATAAGTCATTTTTTAATAATTTGCTCAAAAGATATAAAAGAAATGGTAAATTCAGCAAATATAAGGGCAAATGCTGTTATAAATCTTTTAGAAAGCTTTATACAAGATATTAAAAAAAGCGAAGAAAAACAGTTTAGTCTAAAGCAAATTTCAGATGAAATCAAAATGCTTATGAAAGAAACTAGAGACTTGGTGCAAAATATTTATGAGCAAAATTCAAATCTTAATACTTGTTTTGATTCCTTGCAAAATAAAACTAATGATATAGTCTTGGTTGTGGAAACAGTAAGAGCCATAGCCGAGCAAACAAACCTTTTAGCTTTAAACGCAGCTATTGAAGCAGCAAGAGCTGGAGAACACGGACGAGGTTTTTCTGTGCTTGCTGATGAGATTAGAAAATTAGCTGAATCGACGCAAAATTCATTAAGCCAAATAGATTTAAATGTAAAAGCTATAACTCAAGAGGTTTCAAACAGCAAAGAAGCCATACAAGACACCACTGAAAGTATGCAAATTTTATTAGATAAATCCATAAACGCTGATACACAAATTAGTAATTTTGAAAATGTATTTAATGAAAATTTTAATACAACACAAAAAATCATAAAAAATAGCGATGAAACAAGAGAAAATTTAGAAAATATAAGTGAAGATGTTAAAAAAATTTCCGAATTTAGCACTCATAATTTTAATAATTCACAAAATGTTTCTATAATCTCAAAATCAATAAAAGAAAATTTTTCAAGGCTAGAAAATGAAATTCAAATTTTCACAAGATGATATAATCTTAACGCAAACAGATACAACTGTGGGCTTTCTAAGTAAAAATGTAAAAAATTTAAACCGTATAAAAAAAAGAAAGCTTAACACGCCTTGTTTGCTAACCTCTTCTTATCTTAGCGAGATAAAAAATTTTTCAAGAATACCAAATGCCTTTAAAAATGAGATACGCAAATCCAAAAAAACTAGCTTTATACTTTCAAATTCTTTTTCTTTTAGACTTGTAAATGATGAAAAACATAGCAAATTTTTAAAGGAAAATGGCTTTTTTTACTCCAGTTCAGCAAATATACACAAGAAAAAATTTGATGAAACTTGGGCTAGAAAAGTAGCTAATATAGTGCTTGGCGATAATTTTTGCGAAAAAAAACCGTCTCATATAATAAAATTATCAAGAAGTAAAAGGCTAAAAATTCGCTAAAATTAAAAATAAAAATAAAGGTATTATGAGTGAAAACATTTTTAGTGAGTGCTTTGGAGCCGTCTGCAAATTTACATTTAAGAGAAATTTTACTAGCTATAAAAAAAGAAAATCAAAGCTTTGAGCTTGAAGGCATTTATGATGAGGCTTTGTGTAAGGAATTTGAGTTAAAAAGTAAGCCTCTATACAGCTCTCACGAATTTTCTGCTATGGGATTTATCGAGGTTTTGCCACTAATAATAAAAGCAAAAAAGGCTATAAAAGAGCTTGTTAATCTAGCTTTAAACTCAAATACTAAAAGCTTTTTATGTATAGATTCTCCAGCCTTTAATATACCGCTAGCAAAGGCTTTAAACAATGCAGGTGTTACACAAAAAAAAATTTATTATATCCTGCCTCAAGTTTGGGCTTGGAAAAAAGGACGTATCCCAATCATAGAAAAAAACTTTGATATATTAGCCTCCATACTGCCATTTGACGATAAATTTTTTAGCAAAAGCATTTATGTAGGACATCCTTTGTTAGATGAGATAAAAACGGTAAAAGATGAAAATTTTTTCAAAAATTTTAGCATTAATAAAAACAACAAAATAGCGTTTTTGCCGGGTTCGAGAAGGGGTGAAATAAAAAGACTTATGCCTATTTTTAGAAACTTAGCAAAAAAATTTCAAGGAGAAAAAATACTTGCCATACCTAAATTTAACCTAAATAAACTTGAAATTTATGGTGATACAAGCGAATTTACAATCAAAGATGATGCTATTTTAGCTTTAAACGAGGCTGATTTCGCCTTTATTTGCTCTGGCACAGCTACTTTACAAGCAGCTTTAATCGGAACACCTTTTATCTTAGCTTACAAAGCTAAAAAGATAGATTATATCATAGCAAAATGTTTTGTAAAACTCAAATATATAGGACTTGCAAATATTATGCTTGACTTTGCTAAAAATGAAATTTTACACCCTGAATTTATACAAGAAAATGTAAATGAAGAAAAATTATATGAAGCTTATAAAAATTACAATTATAAAGAATTTTTTGCTAAAGTTTCATTTTTAAAAGAATATTTACGTTTTGGTTGTGCTAAAAATTTAGCAAAAATTCTTTTAGAACAATAAGCAAGGAAGGAATAATATGCAAAAAGAAGCTATGAGTAAATTTGGTTATGATAAAATAGTTGCAGAGCTAGAAGATCTAAAAACAAAACAGCGTCCAAAGGTGGTTGAAGAAATAGATATAGCAAGAGGTCACGGGGACTTGAAAGAAAATGCAGAATACCACGCAGCAAGAGAAAAGCAAGCTTTTATAGAGGGTAGGATAGCAGAACTTAGCGACTTAGTAGCAAGAGCAAATGTAATAGATCCAAAAAGCTATAAACACGATGCTGTAAAATTTGGCTCAACTGTTATCATAAGCGATATGGACACAGATGAAGAAAAAAAATACACTATAGTAGGAGTGGTAGAAGCTGATTTAGAAAAAGCTTATATATCCATAAATTCGCCTCTTGCTAAAGCTATGCTTGGCAAGAAAGAAGGAGATGATTTTAAAGTGAAGCTCCCAAAAGGTGAGTGCGAATTTGAAATTTTATCGATAAAATATGAGGATTTAAAATTTTAAGTTTAAAGAATAAAGCTATAATAGTAGCTGATGCACACGAAAATTCTCAAAGACGAGGATTTTATAGACTTTTAGAAGCTTTGAAAAATGGTGAGCTAGACTGCCCTCAACTCATACTTATGGGAGATATCTTTGACTTGCTTATTTACGAAATCAAAGCCACGCATAGCTTTGCAAAACCTTATATAAAAATCTTAGAAGATATAAGCGATAAGACAGAAGTGCTATATTTAGAAGGTAATCACGATTTTAATTTAGCTAATTTTTTTGAAAAGGTAAAAATTTTTCCTATAAAAAATCAAGCACTTACCTTATCTTGTGAAAAAAATTTAAAAATAACACAAAAAACACTAAAACAAGAACTTAAAAGTTTTGAATTTAAAGGTGTAAAAGGTGTAAAAATAGCACACGGAGATATATTTTTAAAACCCTTACTTTCCTTTGCTTTAAGAAGCCTTAGATACCATTTTTTGCTTTTATTTTTAAATTTTTTAGATAGCATTAGTAAAAATTTCATAAGCACAAAGATCAAAAACAAACAATTAAATAAAAATTTATTTTATAAGATAAAAGATTTTTGCAATATAGCAAAGTCTAGATATGATAAATATAAGTGCGAAAATTTCTTGGTCTTGGAAGGTCATTATCACCAAAATTTTGTATTGAATGAGGACGGTAAATATTATATGAATTTAGATAGTTTTGCATACAAGGAAAGTTTTTTTGTAGTAGAATTGCTTTAAAGTAAATGTAGATTTTAAGTCTTCAAAATTTTCAGGAGAAGAAATGCTAGATAACAAAATCATAAAAACTGGCTCAAATGAAATGGAGCTCGTTGATTTTCGTATCTTTAGGCAAGGGGAAGATAAAGTTTATGAGGGAATTTATGGAGTTAATGTCTCTAAGGTAAAAGAGATAATAAAAATTCCTGTATTAACTGAATTACCCGGAGTTCCTAGCTACATAGAAGGTATATTTGACCTTCGTGGAGTGGTGATTCCTGTTGTAAATCTTGCTAAATGGATGCAAATCAAAGAACCAGAAAGTGCTATGCTAAAACCAAGGGTTATAATAACTGAATTTAGCAATATATTCATAGGTTTTATAGTGCATGAAGCAAAGAGGATTCGTCGTATAAACTGGAAAGATATAGAACCAGCAACGTTTTCAGGTGGTCAAGGCTCTCTTGATAAAAGTAAAATAACGGGCGTTACTCGTATAGAAAATGATGAGGTCTTACTCATACTTGATTTAGAGGGCGTTGTAGAGGATCTTGGAATTTATACTCCTAGAACAGAAATAGACTACGGTAACTTAGAAAAACTAAGTGGTATAGCTTTAGCTGTTGATGATAGCTCTACTGCTAGAAGAAGAGTTAAAGAAATGTTACAAAAAATAGGACTAACTGTAGTTGAAGCAAGAGATGGAGTAGAAGGTCTTCAAAAATTAAATGAAATGTATTCTACATATGGCAATGATATATCTAAACACTTAAAGATAATAGTAAGCGATGTAGAAATGCCTAAAATGGACGGATTTCACTTTTCAGCAAAACTTAAAGAAAATCCTGTATTTAAAGATATTCCTTTGATTTTTAACTCATCATTATCAAATGAATTTATGAGTGAAAAAGGCATACAAGAATCTGGTGGAGAAGGGTATTTGGTTAAATTTGACGCAAATCAATTCTTTAGCGAGATTATTAGAATTATAAAAGAACACGAGCAGAGGTAAGAGATATGGAAGATATGCAAGAAATACTTGAGGACTTTTTGGTCGAAGCCTTTGAGCTTGTTGATCAAATAGACCACGATTTAGTAGAGCTTGAGGCAAATCCAGAAGATTTAGAACTGTTAAATAGCATCTTCCGTGTAGCTCATACAGTAAAAGGATCTTCAAGCTTTTTGAATTTTGATGTTTTGACTAGATTAACACACCATATGGAAGATGTGCTGAATAAAGCTAGACACGGGGAGTTAAAAATCACTCCTGACATAATGGATGTAGTTTTAGAATCTATAGACAAAATGAAAACTTTGCTAAACTGCATCAGAGATAACGGAAACGATACTAGTATAGGTATGGATATAAATCCTATCTGTGCAAAATTAACAGCAATTTCTGAAAAAGGTAATGTAAGTTCTTCTGCTTCAGAATCTGCCGCACCTAAAAAAGAAGAGCCTGTTGCACCAGAACCTAGCAAAGCACCAGAAAACAATGCAGAAGAAGTAGATGTTAATAGCTTAAGCGATGCTGAAGTAGAAGCTGAAATAGAAAGATTGCTAAAAGTCAGAAAAGCTGAAGATGAAGCTAGAAGACAAGCAAAAGCAGCAAATAATCCTCCAAAACCAGCTCCTGCAAGCACAGCAAATAAAGCACAGACTAATAGCGGTGCTGCGTCTGCAAATAAGCTTCCAGCTCAAGGCACAGGAAATGCTGCAGCTATGGAGCAAACAATAAGAGTCGATGTAAAAAGACTTGATCAGCTTATGAATTTAGCTGGAGAGTTGGTTCTTAATAAAAATAGAATTATAACCATATACAATGATGTTGAGGAAAGATACGAAGGTGAAAAATTCCTAGAAGAATTAAATCAAGTAGTAGGACAGCTAAGTATAGTTACCACAGATATTCAACTTGCTGTTATGAAAACTAGAATGCAGCCTGTTGCTAAGGTGTTTAACAAATTCCCTAGAGTTGTTAGAGATTTAAGTAGAGAGCTAGGAAAACAAATAGAGCTAGAAATAAGCGGGGAAGAAACAGAGCTTGATAAGTCTATAGTAGAAGAAATAGGCGATCCTATAATGCATATGATTAGAAATTCTTGTGATCATGGTGTTGAAGAGCCTGCTGCTAGAATTGCTGCTGGAAAACCAGAAAAAGGCATAATACAATTAAAAGCTTATAATGAAGGTAATCATATAGTTATAGAAATAACAGATGATGGTAAAGGTCTTGATGCCACTATGCTTAAAAATAAAGCCTTAGAAAAGAAACTCATCACAGAAAAAGAAGCTGATAGTATGAGTGACAAAGAGGCTTTTGGGCTTATATTTAAACCGGGTTTTTCTACTGCTGCTAAAGTTACGAATGTATCTGGACGCGGTGTTGGTATGGATGTTGTTAAAACAAATATAGAAAAGTTAAACGGTATTATAGATATAGATAGTGAGATTGGTAAAGGCTCTGTATTTAAACTAAAAATTCCTTTAACTCTTGCTATTATGCAATCTCTAGTCGTGGGAACTCAAGAAGAAATTTATGCTATACCACTTGCTAGTGTTTTAGAAACAGTTAGAGTGCCTATAGATAGTATCTATACTATAGAGGGTAAAAATGTTCTTAGACTTAGAAATGAAGTTTTATCCTTAGTGAGACTTTCTGATATATTTGGAGTTAAACAAGTATTTGAAAGTAGCGATTTAGCTTATGTGGTTATAGTTAGCATAGCAGAAACAAAATTAGGAATAATAGTTGATAACCTAATAGGACAAGAGGAAATAGTTATAAAATCTATGGGCGATTATCTACAAAATATACAGGGTATAGCTGGTGCTACCGTTAGAGGTGATGGAAATGTTATACTCATAGTTGATGTAGGTGCTATGATGAATTTAGCTAAAAATATCAAGGTAGATATAAAAGCTCAAATAGAATCAGAAAGCAAGAAAACCAAAGAGAAACCAAGCGATTACACTGTGCTTATAGTAGATGATTCTAAAATGGATAGAACACTTATGCATAGGGCACTTGAGCCACTTGGTGTTAGTATGCTTGAAGCTACAAATGGCGTGGAAGCTTTGGAAATAGTTAAATCAGATAAAGAAGTTGATGCTATATTAATAGATATAGAAATGCCTAAAATGGACGGTTATACACTAGCAGGTGAAATTAGAAAATACTCAAGATATAGAAATTTACCTCTTATAGCCGTTACGTCAAGGACAAGTAAAACAGATAGACTAAGAGGCGTTGAAGTGGGTATGACAGAGTATATAACAAAACCATATTCTCCAGAATATCTAGAAAATGTAGTTAGAAAAAATTTAAAGTTAGGATAAAGCTATGAGTGATAAGTTAAGTCAAGTTTTACAAAGACAAAAAGAGCAGATATCACAGCCTTTCGGGGAAGGTCAATCAGAAGATGAAGTAGTTCAACTTGTAGGTTTTGTAGTTAGCGATGAAGAATATGCTGTTCCTATTTTAAATATACAAGAAATTATCAAGCCTATAGACTTTACTAGAGTCCCTTCTGTGCCTGACTATGTATTAGGTGTTTTTAATATGCGTGGTAGAGTAACACCTTTAATAGACCTAGCAAGGCTATTTAATTTAGGCACTACCAAATTTAACCCTCAAACAAGATACATAGTTCTTAAAAATGAAAATAAGGATATTGATTCTTGTGTAGGCTTTGTTATAGATAGGCTAACAGAAGCTATAAAAATAAACAAAGGTATGATAGATCCGCCACCTGAAACAATAGTAAGGGATAAAGGTATGATTTATGGTATAGGAAAAAGAGATAATAACATACTTACTATACTAAAAGCTGAAGCCTTGCTTAAACGCGATTTTTAATGATAAAACTTTGCGTTTTTGATTTTGATTCAACTCTTATGGACGGTGAAAGCATAGATATATTAGCTTCACACTACGGAGTTGGGTCAGAAGTTAGCAAGATAACTACTAGGGCTATGAATGGTGAGCTTGATTTTTTTGAAAGCTTAAACAAAAGAGTTTCCTTGCTTAAAGGTATGTCCTACGAAAATGTCCTTGAGTATTGCAAAAATTTTCCTCTTATGAATGGTGCTAAAGAACTTATATCTTACCTTAAATCAAAAAATATCACAGTTGCTGTTTTTAGCGGAGGTTTTCACGAGGGTGTTGATTTGGCTCAAAACAAATTGAATTTTGATATAGCTTTTGCAAACTATCTTCACCAAAAAAATGGTATTTTAAGTGGTTTTGTCGGCGGGGAAATGATGTTTTCTAACTCAAAAGGAGAAATGCTAAAAAGGCTAAAAACTCTTTTAAAAGTCAAAGATGATGAAGTAGCTTGCGTTGGTGATGGTGCAAACGATCTTTCTATGTTTAAAGAAAGTAAGTTAAATATAGCCTTTTGTGCGAAAGACATTTTAAGACAAAATGCCACTCACTGTGTAGATGAAAAAGATTTAACAAAAATAAAGGATATAATAAAATGAATAATTTTTCCATTTGGTGCGATTTCTTAGAAGATTCCTTTTTAGACAATGAGTTTTTAAATTTGATATATTCAAACACTATAAACGGAGCAACTACAAATCCTAGTATTTTTAAAAATGCTATATTAAATTCCAAGCAATATAAAGAAAGAATTGCGAGATTAAACACAAAAAATGCAAAGCAAAAATACGAAATTTTAGCGATACAAGATATAAAAAAAGCGGCTGATAAATTGTCTTTGAATTATTTTACTAACAACGAAGGTTTTATAAGCATAGAAATAGATCCTAGATTGCACGACAATACAGCACTAAGCATAGGCGAAGCAAAAAGGCTAAGAACAGAAATAGCCAAAGATAATGTTATGATAAAAATCCCGGCTACAAATGAATCTTATGAGGCTATGTATGAGCTAATGAAAGAGGGTATCAATGTAAATGCTACCTTGATATTTTCTTATGAACAAAGTATAAAATGCTTTGAAGCTTTAAATTTGGGACTTAAAGAATTTCGTAAAAAAAATAAGGGCTTAAAAGAGCCAAAAGCTGTTATTAGTGTCTTTGTAAGTCGTTATGATAGACTTCTAAATAACAGAGTATTAGAAAAAAATAAGCTTGGAATTTACCTTGCTTCCTTTGCTTACCACTATATACAAGCACAAAATGAGGCAAATATCAAAACTCTATTTGCAAGCACGGGCGTAAAGGGAGATGATTTAGAAAAAGATTATTATATAAAAGAGCTTTTATTCTCTAACTGCATAAACACAGCTCCACTTGATGCCATAGAGGCTTTTAAAGGCAAAAAAATAGAGATCAAAAAGCCGCTTTCCCTTGAAGAACTTCATCAAAAATTAGCTCAAAATATAAGCAAAGATGAGCTTGATGAAGCTAGTAAATTTTTACTTGATGATGGTTTAAAGCAGTTTTGTATAGCTTATGAAGATATCCTATCTGCTTTATAATAAAAAGCTGGGCATACTTTTTGCCGTCTTAATAGCAATCATACTTTATCTATATTTTCCAAGTGTTGAAAAATACGAGCTTTATGAACCTGGTGTGCCTACGTTAAAAAAAGAATTTATATTAATAGTGCCAGAACAAAGAAATTTTGCCATATCTGAACAAGAGTATGAATACCTAATCGATTTAAATAAAAGCTTTTTAGATAAAAACGAACTGTCCTTGCTATGTGCTAAAAAGCAGTTTTGTGAGCTTTATCATTTTTTAAAAGAAAAAAACTTAGATAAAATGCCATTTTTACTATATGTGGATAGATTTATATAAGATGAGAATAATATTAAAATTTTTAAAATATCTATTTTTTACATTTCTTTTTCTTTTTCTTTGTATTTTTTTCATTCTTTTTCTTTCATTAGATAATGGTTATTATGTCTATCATAAAGGAAAATATAAAGATAAAAAAGCCATAGGAGAATTTGAATTTCGGGCGAATTATAGATTAGATAATGGCAATGACGGCTCTTCTTTTGCAAAAGGAAGCTATGATGAAAATAGCTTAAGACAGGGTTTTTGGATCAATGAAACAGCCTATTCTCAAGGACTTTATCTTTATAAAGACGGAATTTTAAGACAAAGAATTTACACCCATCCCATACAAGAGGCAAGCACACAAAATTACGATGAAAATGGCACTTTGATAGAGACAAGAAAACCGACAAAAGATGAATGCAAAATCCTTTTTTACGCCTTTGAAAAAGAAGGGCTTTATAAAAACGAATGCTTTGAAATTTTAGACATAAAATACCGTTATCATTAAGCATAAAATTTAGTCAATAATTCATTTTACCTTTTCCTAAGTTATTTTTGATAGAATTTAGCCTTATTTTTAGAAAGGAAAAAGATGTTAGAAGGTATCGTTAGAGAGAGTATCGGCAGAAAAGCTTCCAAGGCTTTAAAAAGAGATGGTTATCTAATAGCAAACATCTACGGCAAAGGCTTAGAAAACATAAATGCAGCCTTTAAGGTAAATGAGTTTATAAAAGAGCTTAGAAAAAAGCAAAAACTAAGCTTTGATGTAAAAGTTGGGTCGCAAACTTTAAATGTGGTTGTTGTGGATTACCAAAAAGACCCTGTTACCAGCGAACTTAAGCACGTGGATCTAAAAGTAGCACAAA
This sequence comes from uncultured Campylobacter sp., assembly GCF_944323605.1. Lineage (GTDB taxonomy): Bacteria > Campylobacterota > Campylobacteria > Campylobacterales > Campylobacteraceae > Campylobacter_D. The sequence continues at coordinate 5,228 of NZ_CALUTC010000015.1, read as the reverse complement.
AAGGAGTGCTTTCAAAATATATGGTGCCTATAAAGATAGTCGGCACAGCCATAGGGCTTAAAAATAAAGGCGTGTTAATACAGTCAAAAAGAAGAGTAAAAGTAAAGTGTGCAGCAGAAAATTTGCCTGATTTTTTTGAACTTGATGTTAGCAAACTTGATGTTGGTGATGCTTTGCTTATAAGAGATATAAAAGTGCCAGACGGCGTAACTATGGTAGATGCTGATAGGATAGCAGTAGTTGGCGTAGAAAAAGCTAGATGACCTTAGTCGTAGGGCTTGGAAATATAGGTAAAGAATATGAACTTACAAGACATAATGTAGGTTTTATGTTTCTTGATTTACTTTTAAAAGAGCTAGATACAGTTAAAATAACAAATAAAAAATTCAAAGGGGAGCTTTATAAATATGGCTCTTCTTTGTTGCTATTAAAGCCTCATACGTTTATGAATTTAAGCGGAGAAAGTGTGAGTGCGGTTAAAAATTTTTACTCTTGCACAAGATTGATAGTTATTCACGATGATATAGACTTAAAGCTTGGCACAGTGCGTTTTAAAAAAGGTGGAAGTGCTGGAGGACACAATGGTCTTAAAAGCATAGACTCTTACTGCTCAAATGATTATGAAAGAATTCGCATAGGCATAGGCAAAGATGAAAAAGTAAAGGACTTTGTTTTGTCTAAATTTACACAAACAGAATTAGAGCTGTTAAATCCTATATTACTGCACTGTAAAAAAGCCTTGTTTGCATTGTTGCAAGGCGATATAAATGAAATTTCATCTAAATTTTCATTAAGGGCGTAGATGAGCTTTTCAGTATTTTTTCGCTTTATCACAGAAAATTACTTAAAAAGTTTTTTTATAATATTTATAGCCTTAGTCGTTTTTTTTGTTGCTATAGACTTGCTACTAAATTTTTCTGACTTACCAAATTCTGCAAATTTAGTCTTTTTATATGTAGTATTTTTATCATTTTCAGCCGTAAGTTATATTTTGCCTATATCTTTAGTATTTGCTATGATACTTTGCTTTTTGTCTATATTAAGAAGTAATGAACTCGTAAGCCTTTACGCACTAGGTCTTAGCAAAAAATTAGTGATACTATACCCATTTTTATGGGCTTTATTCTTTTGTTTCATTTATCTTGCCTTAAATTTTACACCCTTTGCCTATGCCGATGAATATAGATCTAATATAAAAAATGATGCCGTTTTAGCACTCACTAGCTCTGATATTTTTATAAAATACAACGAACATTTTGTTTATATACAAAAACTTAATCCAAATGACGATAGCATCTCTAATATAAGAATTTTTACTATGAATGAAAACAATCTAAGCTCACTTACAAGTGCTAAAAATGCTTATTTTAGCGATGATTTTTGGCTTTTAAAAAATGGAGAAAATATAGCCTTGCCTAAACAAATAGAGCTTTTTAACCAGGGTCTAATATTAAATAAATTTGATGAAAGTAAAGCTTTAAAAGACTTTAAGCCAAAGGTTATAGAAAGTGCAACAACAGAAAAAAGCTATTCTATCACAGATGCGTGGCAAAGTTTTTTAACATTTTCAAAACAAGATATAAACACAAATTCCATACGAACAGAACTTTATAGACTTAGCATTATGCCGTTTTTTGCACCTTTTTTAATGCTTATTTTATATCGTTTTATTCCTACCATTTCTAGATATTTTAATCTAGCCTTTTTAAGTTTTATATTTTTTATAGTAACTCTTGGAGTGTGGGGAGTTTTCTTTTTGCTTGTTAGATTAGCACAAAATTCTGTATTATTACCCGAATTTGCTATTATACTACCTGTTTGTATTTTAATTTGTATAAGTTTGTTTTTGTATTTTAAAAGATAAGGAGGATTTATGAGAAGTGATGTTATAAAAAAAGGTTATTTAAAAGCACCGAATCGCTCTTTATTAAGAGCTTGTGGCTTAAAAGATGAAGACTTTGATAAACCATTTATAGGAGTGGCAAATAGCTATATAGACATCATTCCCGGTCATTTTTATCTAAACGAATACGCAAAGATAATAAAAGATGAAATTCGTAAAAACGGTTGTGTGCCTTTTGAATTTAACACCATAGGAGTTGATGACGGGATCGCAATGGGACACGATGGTATGCTTTATTCATTACCTAGCAGAGAACTTATCGCAAATTCCATAGAAACAGTTATGAACGCTCATCAGCTTGATGCACTTATTTGCATACCAAACTGCGATAAAATAACTCCGGGTATGCTTATGGGTGCTTTAAGGGTAAATGTGCCAACTATCTTTGTAAGCGGGGGTCCGATGAGAGCTGGCTTTAGCTCAAAAGGAGAAAAGCTCACTTTAAATAGCGTTTTTGAAGCAGTTGGTGCATACGAGGTTAAAAAAATAGATGAGGATGAATTAAAAGATATAGAATGCAAAGCCTGTCCTGGTGGTGGCTCTTGCTCTGGTATGTTTACCGCAAATTCTATGAATACTCTCTGTGAAGCTATGGGTATAGCACTTAGTGGCAATGGGACTATCCTAGCACAAAGCCCTGAAAGAGAAGAATTGCTAAGAAAGGCAGCAAAAAGAATTTGTGAAATAGCACTTGATGAGAAATTTAAAATAAGAAATATCATAAACAAAAATTCTATAAATAATGCTATGGTGGTAGATATGGCTATGGGAGGTAGCACAAATACAATTTTACATATGCTTGCCATATCAAGAGAAGCTGGTTGTGCGTTAGATATAAAAAACCTAAATGAAATTAGTAAAAATATAGCTCACATAGCAAAAATAGCACCTTCTTTGCCAACTGTTGCTATGGAGGATATAGGTAGAGCTGGTGGCATAAATGCTGTTATAAAAGAAATTTCAACAAGAGACAATAAAATGCTTGATTTAAATGCCCTAACTATAAGCGGCGAGACCTTAAAAGATAGGATAAAAGACGCTGATATAAAAGATGAAAGCATTATAAGGCGAGTAGAAAATCCTTATTCTTCTGTTGGTGGGCTTGCTATTTTATTTGGGAATTTAGCAAAAGAGGGTTGCGTTATAAAAACTGCTGGTATAGTTGGAGATAAAAAATTCAGTGGAAAGGCTGTGTGTTTTAACTCGCAAAGCGAAGCTATAAAAGGCATAATGAAAGGCAAGATTAAAAAAGGAGATGTTTGCGTTATAAGATATGAAGGACCAAAAGGCGGTCCTGGAATGCAAGAAATGCTTAGCCCAACCTCTTTAATAATGGGTATGGGACTTGGTGCTGATGTCGCTTTGATAACAGATGGACGCTTTAGTGGAGCAACAAGAGGTTTAAGCGTGGGACACATAAGCCCTGAAGCGGCTGAAGGTGGGCTTATAGCATTGCTTGAGGACGGTGATATTATAGATATAGATGTAGATTCTTACAGCATATCAGTGCGTTTAAGTGCTGAAGAAATAGAAAAAAGAAAAGAAAAATTCATAATGCCTAAAAAGCAAATAAACTCAAGGTGGCTTAAGATGTATCAAAAATTAGTTAGCAATGCTAGCAACGGTGCTATTTTGGAATAAAATATGGACTATAAAAAACTAAGAGAAGAATTTAAAAGCCCTCTTTATATTTATGATTTTGATGATATAAAGCAAAGGTTTTTAAGACTAAAAGAGGCGTTTAAGGCTAGAAAATCTCAACTTTGTTACGCTTTAAAAGCAAATTCAAATTTAAGCCTACTTAGAATGCTTGTAAATTTGGATAGTGGCTTTGACTGTGTTAGCATAAATGAGGTAAAAAGAGCTTTAAAAGCAGGTGCTAAACCGTATAAAATCATTTTTAGTGGGGTGGCAAAAACTAAAGAAGAATTAAAAGAAGCCTTGCAACTAAATATACTTTACATAAATTTAGAAAGTAGTGCCGAAATGTTGTGCTTAGAACAAGTGGCTAAAGAGCTAAATTTAAAAGCTCGTATAAGCATAAGAGTAAATCCAAACGTAGATGCAAAAACCCACCCTTACATATCTACTGGTTTGCACGAAAATAAATTCGGCGTAGAGATAAATGAAGCTAAAAAAATGTATATATACGCTAAAAAAAGCGATTTTTTAGAACCTGTCGGAGTTCATTTTCACATAGGCTCGCAGTTATTAGACATAACGCCTATCGCCGAAGCTAGTGCTATAGTTGCGAATTTGGTAAAAGAATTAAAAGCACTTGATATAGAGCTTAAATTCTTTGATATTGGCGGAGGACTTGGGATTGATTATGAGAGCAATAAGGAATTAAATTTATACGAATACGCACAAAGCATTCTTTCATCTTTATCTGGGCTTGATATGACTATACTTCTTGAACCAGGACGTTTCTTAGTGGCACGCTCTGGCACACTTTTATGCTCTGTGCTTTACGAAAAACAAACAGAATACAAAAGATTTGTTATAGTAGATGCAGCTATGAACGACTTGATACGTCCTAGCCTTTACAATGCCTACCATAACATAGTATTGCCATACAGCGAAGGCTTAGAAGCAAGTAAGTGCGATGTAGTTGGTGGAATTTGCGAGAGTGGAGATTTTTTCGCAAAAGATAGGATATTACCAAAGACAAAAGAAGGCGAAATAATGCTTATAAAAGATGCTGGAGCATACGGCTTTTCTATGAGTAGCAATTATAATAGCAGAAACAAGGTTTGTGAATTAGCCTTAGAAAATGGAGAAATAAAGCTTATTCGTCGCCGTCAAACCTTTGAGGAGCAAATAGCCTTAGAAGAGGATTTATAAAACTCAAAAATACTAAATGATTCTACCCCTCGTGCAATAATAAAATGTGATAATGAAAGCAAAAAATGTGTTTTTAAAGGACTTTCTTAAAAAGTTTTACCCTCACAGCGAATTTATTTCACTGTGAGAGTCTTGTTTTTATTATTTTTTTAATACTTTCTAGGTATTCTAATTTCTTTTCTAGTGCTTTATTTTCCTCTTCTAAGAGTTTAAGCTTATTATCTAAATTTTCACAAAAGGCTAAATCTGATTTTTCACCGTATCAATTTATACCATTTTAAAGCTTGTTTTATATAGTCCTAACTTTTCATAGCAAAAAAATTGTTTCTTAAAGTAACAAAATTTAAAAAAATTTAAAAAAAAATTAATTTTATTCTAAAATTAAGTTAAATACGGGGGGGGGGGGGGGGGAAAAAAAATTTTTTACATTTATAAAAAAAGGGGGAGGAAAAAGGTTTTCAAAAAATTATATTTGAACAAA
>NZ_CALUTC010000014.1 GCF_944323605.1 uncultured Campylobacter sp. | reverse complement strand
AGAAAAAGATCGGCTTGAGATCTTATATATACGATTATTTTTATATCATCAAAACCTACTTCTGTGAAAAATTCTTTCAAAGCGAGAGCTGTCTTATCTACATCTTTATGCCACCAAAACACATCTTCACTTGAAAAAATAAAGGATTTGTCTTTATTTTCTCTAAGATCTTTTTTTAATTCTAATATCAATTTTTCCTTTTCTAAAAAGCTTTTTTACACTCTCTCACTACCATATAATCTAAAAATACATGTTTATGAACTTCTAGCCTAGAACTAGGATATACAAGTTTTTTATGCTTTAAACTTTCTTGATTTTTATCAAAAAATGCCTGTAAGGTGCTGGTACCAGTTTTTCCTGTCCCTATATGCACGTAAGCTGTCACTGTGTTTTCCTTTTATTGTTTTTTTGATATAATTAAAATTTTATTTTATCAAAAAAAGAGTAATGAAAATGGCAAAACTTTACTTACATTCCCTAGGTTGCAATAAAAATTTAGTAGATAGTGAAATAATGCTTGGTCGTTTAAAAGATTATGAATTATGCGATGAGCCTAGTGAAGCTGATGTTTTGATAGTAAATACTTGTGGTTTTATAAATAGTGCAAAGAAAGAAAGCATAAATACCATACTAGAGCTTCATAGTTTAAGAAAGAAAAATTCACTTTTAGCAGTAACTGGCTGTCTGATACAAAGATATAAAGATGAACTTATGAAAGAATTACCAGAAGTTGATGTTTTTACAGGGGTTGCAGATTATGATAAGATAGATGAAATGATACTTAAAAAAAGCTCTTTGTTTTCCTCTTCTACATATCTGCAAAACGGTGATAGCGATAGGATTATAAGTGGTTCAAATTTTCACGCTTTTGTAAAAATTTCAGAAGGCTGCAATCAAAACTGTGCTTTTTGTGCCATACCTAGCTTTAAAGGTAGATTAAAATCAAGAAGTATAAAAAGCGTGGTAGATGAGGTTAAAAAACTTGTTAGCAAAGGTTTTGTTGATATTTCTTTTATAGCTCAAGATAGCTCATCGTATCTTTACGATAAAGGCTTTAAAGATGGGCTTTTAAAGCTTATAGATGAGGTGGAAAAAATAGATGATTTAATTTGTGCTAGAATTTTATACCTTTATCCAAATTCGCTTAGCATCAAGCTTGTAGAAAAAATAATAAACTCTAAAAAATTTGTAAATTATTTTGATATGCCGCTTCAGCACATAAGCGATAATATGCTAAAAATAATGCGTAGAAATACTGACAAAAAACAATTAAAAGAGATATTGTCTTTGATGAGAGAGGCAAAAGATAGTTTTTTAAGAACAGCTTTTATAGTAGGACATCCTGGAGAAAGTGATAAGGATTTTGATGAATTGTGTGATTTTATAAAAAAATTTGACTTTGATAGGATAAGCATTTTTTCTTATTCTAAAGAAGAGGACACAGCCGCTTTTAAAATGGAGCAAATACCATTTAAAATAATAAATTCAAGGCTTAAAATAATAGAAAAAATAGTAGATGAAAGCATAGAAAAAAGCCTTAAAAAAGAACTCAACAAAACAGTAAAAGCCTTTGTAAATGGTGTTTCTAGCGAGGGTAATTTTTTTTATGGTGCAAAAGATATGAGGTGGGATAGGGATATAGACGGAGAAATTCTCATAAACGAAAGTCTTTGTGGTAAGCTTAAAAGTGGGAAGCTGTATGAGTGTGAAATTATAGATACTTTCGATAAAAAACTACTAGCAAGAGCTATAAGAAAGATATGTTAAACAAAATATGTTTAGATGAAATGAAAGGCAAAAAGAATTTATTAGCCTTTTCTTACGGAAGCGATTCAAGTGCCTTATTTTTTCTCTTAGAAAAAGAGGGGATTAGTTTTGATATAGCATTTGTAAATTACGGCACAAGGAAAAATAGCGACATAGAAGAATCTGAAGCTAGGAAATTAGCAAACAAATTTTCAAAAAATTTTTTTTGCAAGAAAGCGCCCTTTTTTGATTCAAATTTTGAAAAAAATGCTAGAGATTTTAGATATGGTTTTTTTGACGAACTTTGCGAAAAATATACTTATGAAAACTTAATCTTAGCACACAATTTAAATGACAAATTTGAATGGTTTTTGATGCAGCTTAGCAAAGGGGCTGGACTTTTAGAACTGTGCGATTTTAATTATATAAGCAAGAGAAAACAATACATTTTATTAAGACCTATGCTAGATACTTGCAAAGATGAAATTTTAGATTTTTTAAAAAGAGAAAATATATCTTTTTTTAAAGATGAGAGCAATTATGATGAAAAGTATTTTAGAAACAGAATAAGAAAGTATTTTGCAAAACCTTTTGTAAGTGAATTTCATACAGGCGTAAAAAACACCTTTGCTTATTTGCAAAAAGATATTAACAATTTATATCCTTGCGAGGAGAAAGAATTTAATGGCATTTTACTGTGCGATATAAAAGAATCTGTTATAGCTAAAAATGCGAAAAAATTAGGCTTTGTGCTTAGTGCAAAACAAAGAAAAGAGGCTTTAAAAGGAGACTGTGTTATAAGTCATAAGCTTGGGATTTGTTACATTCAAAACAAAGCCTTGCTTTTTTTGTATGAAAGGTCTGAAAAAATCCCAAAAAAAGACAGAGAGCTTTTTAGAAAGGCTAACATTCCACCACTTTTAAGAGCTTATTTATTTAAGCACAAAATATCTTTAAAAGATTTTTTGTGCTTTTTAAACTCTTAAAGAGGGATACATATACTTTTAAAACATTTTTTGCAAATGTGCCTTATAATCAGCCTTGTATTTTTCTACTTGAGGATTTTTGACCACATCATTACAGATAAATGTAGGCAGGGCTTTCATACCCATAAATTCATGAGCTTTATGCAAATGCAAATACACACCATCTACACCCACACCACCAAAAAACTCATTTTTATCTGTGAAAGCTTCTAACGGTGCATTCCAAGTGAGAGAAAACATATATCTTTTATCTTGCAAAAGCCCTCCTGTGCCGTAATTTTTAGTTGGATTATCACTATGTCGTCCATCGCTTGTGAAGAATTTTCCAGCTGCAGCTAGATATACCTCATCGATATATTTTTTCACAATCCAAGGCTCACCCATCCACCAGCCGGGCATTTGATATATCCACGCATCACAGTCTAGTAGTTTTTGCACTTCAGAATCTATCTCATAACCCTTGTCAATATACGTTTCTAAAACTTTTAGCCCAAGAGTTTGCAAAGTCTCTTTTGCTACTTGCTGTAAGGTCTGACTAAGTCTGCCCTCGCTATTGCCAAATTTCTTGCTACCATTTATAAGCAATACGCTTTTCATAGCTTTTCCTTTAATTTTTTTCTTAATTTATACTTTATAAAAGTAAATAATTTTTGTTTTATCTATTGACTTATAGTAGGTCTAATGTTTTATAATTACATTAAATTTACATAAAGGAGAACACGTGCAAAAACAATTAGAAGAAGTAAAAAACAAGGCTAGAATTTCAGCTACAGGCTTTGCGGTAGATAGCAAGAGTTCTAAATTTAAGATATTTAACTTCACTCGCCACGCACTTGGAGAAAGGGATATACTTATAGAAATTCTTTATGCTGGAATTTGTCATAGCGATATACACTCAGCTAGAAGTGAATGGCACGAGGGAATTTATCCTATGGTTCCCGGACACGAAATAGCTGGTAAAGTCATAGCTGTAGGTGAAAAGGTGAAAAAATTTAAAGTTGGTGATTATGCTGGAGTTGGCTGTATGGTAAATTCTTGCGGGGAATGCGAAGCTTGCAAAATAAGCAATGAGCAGTATTGTGAAAAGGGTATGGTTGCAACTTACGACTGCCTTGATTATCATCATAACAATGAGCCAACATACGGTGGATACTCAAATAATATAGTAGTAAGCGAAGATTTTGCAGTAACAGTTCCTAAAGATGCACCTCTTGAAAAAGTAGCACCCTTGCTTTGTGCTGGTATAACCACATATGCACCATTAAAATTTAGCAAAGTAAAAAGCGGAGATAAGGTAGCTGTTGCTGGATTTGGTGGGCTTGGAATGATGGCTGTAAAATACGCCATAAAAATGGGGGCTGAAGTTTATGTTTTTGCTAGAAACAAAAATAAGGAAAAAGAAGCCTTACAAATGGGCGTAACAAAGCTTTATGATACGACAGATACTGCGGTAGTAAAAGAAAGATTTGATATGATACTTTCTACAATACCTACACCTTACGATATAACACAGTATCTAAAACTTTTAAAATTAGGTGGAGAAATGGGGATAGTTGGACTACCTCCAACAGAAGTAGAGCCAAAAATAGGAACAGCCGGACTTATATTCAACGCACATAAAAAGGTTTATGGTTCATTGATAGGTGGTATGAAAGAAACCCAAGAAATGCTTGACTTTTCTTTACAAAATAAAATATACCCTGAAACAGAATTAATAACAGTAAATCAAATAGACGAAGCTTACGACAATCTAACAAGTGGAAAAGCTAAATTTCGCTATGTTATAGATATGAAAAGCTTGAAAGAATAATCTAAGGCGGAAAAATCCGCCTTTTTTAGTAAAGCACTATATGAACTTGTTGTGAGCCATGCACACCAAACACGGTTATTAACTCTATATCCGCTGTTCTTGATGGTCCTGCTACGAAAAGTATATTGCTTGGTAAAATTTCACTTTCTTTTTTTACCAAATTTAAAGCCTCGCTAAGACTTTTTACCACATTTTCTTTTTTAAGCAAAACTATACAAAGCATAGGGGCTAAAGATAACATTCTAGGTTGTTCTTTTGATGAGGTAAGCAAAGCAACGCCGTGAGAGCTAACTCCGTATTTAGCATTAACGACGGAAAAATCGCTATGAAAAACATCTTGCCTTAAATTTTCTATTTCTTTATCAAAGCAAATTTTTTCATCAGCATTAATCTTGCCTAAGTCTAAGCCCAAGCCTGTTCCATAAATCATCTTTTTATAGCCATACTTAGAGACTATTTCATTTATTTTTTCTTCTAGTCTATCCTTAGAACTCTCTTCTACTATGTATTTATTAGCCGACATTTTAGCCTTAAGCTCTTCTATGGCATTACCGCTACTTTGTATATGTTCTACAGGATCTATGCTGTTTGAATGCTGAAAATTTTTTATCCTATAAGCATTGTCTAAGGATTTTAGAATTTCATCTTTACTTTTTTTGCTTATATCTTCTATCCTACTCATATCTAATCCCTTCCATATTTTCAAGCTCTTTGTAAAGATTTATCTTAATTTGAGGCAAATCCTTAAATTTACTCCATTTCTTAAGCACAGGCAAGGAATTAGCAAGACTATGCAATAAAGAATTAAACATATGTGTTTTAGAAAGAAAAAACCTCCACAAAGCACCATTAGTAGCCATTTTTTCGTAATTTTTAAATACAAAATTTTCCATTTTGCTATGCTTTAAATGCTTAGAACCTAAAGGAGGATTTTGCCCCTGCCCTATTTTATTTCTTCTTAATTTTCTTATTAAATCAGCAAGAGGAATTTTTACAGGGCATACTTCAGAACACCTACCACAAAGAGAACAAAAGCTTAATATATCGCCCGTATTATCTATACCGAAAATATTTGGGCTTATTACCTCTCCTATTGGTCCTGGATACGTTGTTTGGTATGTATGCCCTCCTATCTTATCATAAACTGGACAAAAATTCATACAAGCACCACATCTTATACATCTTAAAGCTTCATAATAATCTTCATTTGCCAACATATCGCTTCTGTGATGATTAAACAAGACTATATGCACTTCTTTTGGTCCGTCTAAATCACCATTTTTCCTTGGTCCTGTGATGATATTATTATAAGTTGGGATAAACTGTCCTGTAGCGGAAGGTGTAAGCAAAGAAACCATAGTAGCAGCATCTTCAAAGCTTTGCATAACCTTTTCTATGCCACATATTGCTACGTGTATATCTGGTGCAGTGGTGCACATTCTACCATTGCCCTCATTTTCTATAAGCCAAATAGCACCTTCCTTAGACATAGCAAAATTTACTCCGCTAAGCCCCATTTTCAAGCCTTCAAATTCGTCTCTTAAATGCTTTCTAGCTATTGAGTTTAATTTTTCTATCTCGTGTTCTAAGGGGACATTTAGTTTTTCTTTAAAAATTTCACCTATTTCGTAACGATTTTTGTGTATGGCTGGGACAACTATATGAACCGGAGTTTCGCCGTTTAGCTGAAGTATAAGCTCTCCTAAATCAGTCTCTATCGCTTGTATGCCTTTTTTCTCAAGATAGTGATTAAGCTCTATCTCCTCTGAAGCCATAGATTTGCCTTTGAGGATTTTTTTGATATTTTTTTGTATCATTAGCTCATAAATTATCTCGCAAGCCTCATCGCTAGAATTTGCCCAATGCACGTTTATTCCATTTTTAGTAGCATTTGCTTCAAATTCTAATAATCTTTCTTTTAAGCTCATAAGGGCATTATTTTTAGCATTTTTAGCCTTAAATCTCAAACCCTGCCAATCAACAAATCTATCTTTTATAACATTTAATCTGTTTTTTTGCAGTGTATGCATAGCGTTTGAGAGATTTTGCCTCATTTGAGTATCATTTAGTTTTTCATTTACGATTTGTTCGTGTGGAACTTTTTGCATACTCATATAGCTTCTCCGTTCAATCTTTTAAACAAGAAATCATAAAGATGAATTCCTTTTATATCCAAATTCATTTTACTCATAGTCCCGCTAATGTTTAATAAACAGCCGCCATCTCCGCTTACTACAACCTTAGCTCCTGTTTTTTGTATATCATCTATTTTTGCTCTTGCCATAGCATTTGAAATTTCTGGCTCTTTCACACAAAAAGTTCCGCCAAAGCCGCAACATTCCTCTTCAAATTCCAAAGAAACAAGCTCAACATTTTTAAGCTTGTTTATAAGGGCTTTTGAAGATTCTATGCTATTTTGCACTCTCAAAGCGTGGCAGTTTGAATGCCAAGTTACCTTTAAAGGCTCTCCTTTATCTTCTAAATTTACATTTAAAACATTATTTAGATACTGGGAAAGCTCTATAACTCTAGAACTAAAAGCCTTTATTTTTTCATAATCTTTATCTTCTTTAAAAAGCTCTAAATAATCGTGGCTCATCATACCAGCACAAGAACCGCTAGGAACTACTATAGGATAATCCTCATCAAAAAGCTCTGCATTATACATAGCAACTGTTTTGCTTTCCTTAAAATAACCTGTATTAAAAGATGGCTGGGCACAACAAGTTTGATTTTTTTTAAAAATTACTTCTACATCAAAAAGACGTAGAAGTTTTATGGCATTTAAAACAGTTTCTTGCAAGCAAGCAGAACCTAAACAAGTAGCGTAAAAATACACTTTTTTCATAGCTTAACCCTTTTGTAAAGGCACAATATCAGGTATGATACCCGGTATAAAGAAGGCTATAACAGCTGTCCAAATCGCTATTATAACTATAAAGCCTATGGAGTATTTAAGAGTAAATTTAAGCAAGTCAGATTCTCGTCCAACAAGTCCAACCGCAGCACAAGCAATAGCTATACTTTGAGGGCTTATCATCTTACCTACGACGCCACCAACTGAATTTGCTGCTAAAAATAAAGCTTCTCCTACGCCAAGTTCTCTAGCTGTAACTTGTTGAAGAGTTCCAAATAATAAATTCGAACTTGTATCAGAACCTGTTAAGAAAACGCCTATCCAGCCAATAACCGGGCTAAAGAATGCAAATGCTTGACCTGTTTGTGCGAATGCCAAACCAAGAGTGGTGCTCATTCCGCTATTTTTTGATATAAAAGCAAAAGATACAACAAGACCTATGGTAACACAAGGTATAAACATTTCTTTTAATGTTTCCCAGAAACTATCGCTTACTTGCTCTACTTTTATCCTTAAAAATAAAATGCTTAAAAGTGCAGCGACTAAGATAGCTGTTCCTGCTTGAAAACCAACAAAATGTATAGGTAAGCCAAGGTCTATATTTTTTAAATTCTGATCTAATATAGCTCCTTCTAAATTTGAGAAAGAAATTTTTACTTGAGTATAAGCAAATATCCCGCCTTTGTCAAAGAAAGCTTTAAACCAAGGTTGAGTCCAAATGATTATACATAATATTAAAAGTAAAAAAGGTAACCAAGCTTTGAATATAGAAAAAGCATCTAGGTTGTTTTTGTTAGAGAAATCTTTCTCATCATCAAGTCTAAATATATTTTTAGGAGACCAAAATTTTAAAAATATAGTGGTGCAAAGTAGAGATACAACTGCAGAAACAATGTCAGGAAGTTCCGCTCCTAAGTGATTTGAACTGTAAAATTGAGTAAGAGTGAAACTTAAAGCAGCCACAAGGATAGCAGGAAAAGTTTCTTTTAAACCTTTAAAGCCGTCCATTAAAAACACTATAAAGAATGGAACAGTAAAACTTAAAGGAACTAGCATACGACCTGTCATAGCTGAAACTTGAAGTTGCTCAACACCAACCAAATTTGACATAGCTATTATCGGAATTCCAACCGCTCCAAAAGCAACGGGTGCGGTATTTGCTATCAAACAAAGTCCAGCCGCATAAAGAGGTTTAAGTCCAAGACCAACGAGCAAGGCAGCAGTTATAGCAACAGGTCCTCCAAAACCAATAGCTCCTTCAAGAAAAGAACCAAAACAAAAACCTATCAAAATAACTTGAATTCTATGATCCGGAGTTATAGACATAACACTTTGTCTAATTATCTCAAAAGAGCCAGATTTAACAGAAAGCTTGTAAAGAAAAATAGCAGCTATAATAATCCAAGCTATAGGCCAAATTCCATTAACAAAACCTTGCACGAAAGACGCTCCCACAAGAGGAAAAGGCATACCGTAAGCAAAAACTGCAACTACAGAAGCTATGATAACAGTTACAAAACCTGCAACATACGCTTTCATTTTAAGCACAAGCAAACATAACAAAAAACAAAGTATTGGTAAAAATGCTATAAGTGCCGAGACAAAAATATTTGAAAACGGGTCATAAACCTGTATCCATTCATTAGCCATAATAATCTCCCTTCGCTAATAAAATACTATTTAGTTTATATATTTTCACCTTTAATTTTTATAAAAAAACAAATATAAAATCTTCTTTGTTTAAATGTTACTTATTTACACAATAAAAATCACTATGCTTAAATTTTATAAAAATAAAGCGGTTTTAAAATGATAAATTTTATAATATAAATAAAGACCAACACAAAGGAGTTTATTATGTTTAGAAATATGAAACTAGAACACAAACTTTTCGTTTTAATTATCTCTTTTTTTATACTTAATGTGTTTATTATTTTTATGCTTTACTACAATCTAAGCAAAGAGGTTCATACTCTTACGAGAAATAACCTAGAAATAAGCATAGAAAAGAATCTTTACAATCAAACTCAATCAGTTGCAAAGCTTATACACTCACGCATAAAAGACGTGCAAGATGAAAAAGAAAAAGAAAGAATTGTTAATGAATTGTTACAAAAAGTAACTTTTGAAGATGATGAAAGCGGGTATTTTTTTGTATATAAAGAACACACAGCCATTGCTTATCCTCACTATGCCCAGCAAAATATAGGCAAAGATTTTTACGATCATAAGGATAGCAACGGAGTTTATCTGGTAAGGGAGCTTAAAAAACAAGCTGATAATGGCGGAGGTTTTGTAAGATATGTTTGGCCAAAAAAAGTAGAAAATGAGCTTATAGACACTCCAAAAATATCTTACGCAACAAAACTTGAAGGCATAAGTAATGCTTTTATAGGCACGGGAGTATATGTAGATGATATACACAAAACTACTCAAAACATAGATTCTAAATTTGATGCAGAGCTTTTAAAAGTATCTATATTTGGGATAATTATATATTTAATCGTATCCTTTCCTATTGCCTTTTGGATAGTTAGAAATTTTGCAAGTTCCATTTATACCCTAGCAAACGGTCTTGAAAATTTCTTTAAATTCTTAAGAAAAGAAAGCTCTTTTGTGAAAGATATAGACATAAAAAGCAAGGATAGATTTGGAAAAATGGCTATTTTGATAAATCAAAATACAAAAGAAATACAAGAGCAAATAAACAAAGATGACCAAGCCATAAAAAATGTAGGAGAAATTTTAAAAGACGTGCAAGAAGGAGATCTTACAAAAAGGATAATCAAAAATGGAGCAAACGCACAGATCAACGAGCTTATCACGCTTTTTAACTCTACCTTAGACAAGCTTCAAACAAAGATAGGTTCTAATCTAAATGAAATTTCAAAACTAATAAATTCTTATAAAATTTTTGATTTCACAAAGATTTTGCCAGACGCAAAGGCTGAATTTGAGCTTAGTTTAAATTCGCTTGGAAAAGAAATTCAAAGTATGCTAAAAAATTCCTATGATATGGCTAAACAGCTTGAAAAAAATTCTGATACTTTAAATGAAGAGGTTCAAAGTTTAAGTAATTCTAGCTCGCAAAATTTAGAGGAATTAAAGCAAAACACCCAAAATATAGAGCAAATTTACGCTGCTATACAAGATATAAATGATAGGTCAAAAGATGTTTTAGCACAAAGTGAGAGCATTAAAAATGTGGTATCTGTGATACAAGACATAGCAGAACAAACAAATTTGCTTGCACTAAATGCGGCTATTGAAGCAGCAAGGGCGGGAGAACACGGACGCGGTTTTGCGGTGGTTGCCGATGAAGTGAGAAGTTTGGCTGAAAAAACTCAAAATTCGCTTTCTCAAATTTCAGCAAATATCTCTGTGCTAACTCAAAGCATAGATGAAACCATATCTTCCATAAGCAAACAAACAGACGGCATAGAGCAAATAAATACCTCTATGCAAAATTTAGAGCAAAATAACCAAAACACAACAACAGTTGCTATTAATACAAAAGAAACAGCACAAAAAGTGCGTGAGTTAGCAGATTCTATAAATGAAAATTTAGGTAGCAAGATATTTTAAAGACTTTTGGCTTGATAAAATTTAAATAAATTTAGATTTTATCAATGCCTAAGCCTTAATTTTTTCTAAGATACTTAATTTTTTATTAAGTTCTTTTTCAAATTTTGTCATAAAATATTTATAAAAAATTTGCCACGCAATAGGCACTACAAAGCTATGGTATAAAAGCCCCCCCCCATAAGTAGCATTTTGATAAGCCTTATAAGCTCTTAATGGCATAAAAACAAAGCTTGGCACTTGCAAAATATCGCAAAGATGGACATTTGAAGTATCTATGGATATGAGATAATCAAGCCTTTTTTGAAAAGAAGTAAGAGAGGCTATACCGCCATTATTTACAAAGACTTTTAAGTTTTCGCTTTGATTTATGTTGTATTGTAAGCAGTTGTATTTATAGTTTAAAAGCACGAAACAAAAGTTTTTATATCTTTTTGAAAGTTTTTCTGCCAGCTCAAACCACTGTCTATGAGAAAAATTATCGCCCTTTCTTTCGCAGGTAAAAGAAAAGGCATTTATGCCTACTATCTTTTTAAAGCCTTTTAATTCTGCAAAAAATTCAAGGCTTTGCACCTCATCAAGTGGCAAACAGTTTTTAAGCTTTGAAAAATCTACATTTTTTATATTTTTTCTAAAATGTTTTTTATCTACCAAATAAATAAGCTTTAAAAGTCTGTCGCTAACTCTGTATCTAAATTTTAAGTAAGGAAAAGGGCAAGTAAGCTTAAAAGAAAAGAAAGATACAAAAGAAGGGTGTAGTATGATTTTTTTTATCTTAAATTTTTTTAAGTATTTTGCAAATCTATTTGAAGGCTGTTCGCTTATAAAAATATCCGCTTTAAGCTTTTTAAGCTCCTCAAAGTCCTCATAAAAATAGCACTCATCTATAAAGCTTAATCCTCTTAAAAATTCTTTATCATATCCCTTTGTAAAGAGTATAAGTTTATCATCTTTAAAAAGCATTTTCAAAGCATACAAAGCCTTAAAGCAAACAAACAAATCCCCCAAAGCTCCGACTTGATGAAAAACGATATTTCTCATAGGCGTATATTAATAAAATTTTGCTGATATAAAGATAAAAATTAAGACTTTCAATGCCTAAGTTCTTTATCATAATCAATATACTTATCGCCAACTAGTCTTTTTCTTTGCCTTAAAAAGCTATCATCATCGCTAAATATGCTTCTTTCTTGCTCAAAACCCTCAAATTTTACGCCACTTAAATCTATCAAAGTATGCATTAAATCATCTATCATATAAGGCACTGATTTATCAGCATTTTTAATACGCAAATAAAGATCTTTATGCTTTTGCTTAAAAGTATCGCTTACATAGACTACAAAAGGAATTTCTAGCATAAATTTAGATATTTGATTTGGTATATGTCCGAAAAACTCGCCCTTATCGCAAACTTCTTCTGCGTGATCGCTTATATATATGAGAATTGTATCTTCATTTTCAAAGTATTTTATGATTTCATCAAGAATAAAATCTGTATAAAGTATGGAGTTTAGATACTGTGATTTCACAGTCTTACAATGCCCCCCCCCGTTTATAGAATTTGCAGAAAATACATCAAATTCTTTTGGGTATCTTTTGTAATATGTAGCGTGAGAGCCTAAAAGATGAAAGGCGTAAAAAGAAGCCTTATCCTTTTTAAGTTTTGTTAAATTTTTTAAGATAACTTCATCAAGGCTTACATTATCAAATTTATCAGTTTTATTTAAAAAGATAGGATTTAAGGCTCTACTTAATATACTTGTTATTGATACCGAGAAAAAGCCGTAACTTTCTTGATTTGAAAGAATGTAGGTATCATAAGATATGATATTAAAAAAATCCATCACATTAAAGCTTTTATGCCATTCTTGTTTATTGTCTTGATTTGCAAAGGTAAGCACTTGAGATAAGGATTTATGAGTTGTTACATAAGATGAGATTACATCTTTAAAGACAAAGGTATTTTCGGGCTCTTTGCTTAGCCTTTGGCTAAGTTTTGGAGTGCTATTTAAGTCATAGCCATAAATTTGCATATAATTTCTTTGTGCTGATTCACCTATAACTAAAACTATATTTTTTATCTTTTTTTCATCATTTACAGCATTTATCTTGCTTGAAAAATCCTTAGCGATCTCATCAAAATTAGCACCCAAGCCCTGTGCTTCTTTTAAGGAAGCTAAACTAATTAAGGCTTGATCATAAGAAGCATAAGCATTATAAAGCAAATCGCTCCACCTTTCATCAACGGGACGAAGTCTAAAAACATGTATAAGTATTATAGAAAAAAGAAAGAAAACAAAAAGCGAATTTACTATCTTTTTATTTGGTTTAAAGCTCTTAAGTTTCACAAAGATAAAGATAAAAAGACAAATAAGGGCTAAGTAAATAAAAATAAGCTCAAAACTCATATAATTATGCAAAAACTCAACACTTTCTCTGCGACTAGAATCAATGGCTACACTAAGCAAATAAGAGCTTAAATTTGATTTGAAATTATAAATCAAAAATATATCCACAACAAAAAGGGCAAAGGTAAGCAAGGTAAGAATGGCTAAAAGTGTATTTTGCAAAATTTTTAATCTTAAATGATAAATCAAAAACAAAAGCATAGAGCAAGTAAGTATGAAAAATACTTCCCTGTATAAAAAAGAATAAAACCAATACAAATCAAAATGCTTTGCATAGCTAAAAAACATAGAAAAGCTTACGCAAATTCCATTCATAATAAAAAGCAAGACAAAAGTTCTTAAAAACCTTACATCAGTAAATAAAAAAGACATTGTAAATCCCCAAAATAAAATGAGAAATTATATCAAAATTTTGCATTAACTAAGCTTTTTTAGCCCTTGCACAGATAAGTTAGGTTAGGGTTAATTAAAAAGGAGCATCGATCCGATGCAAGAGCTAAAAAAACACAAAAAAATTGCAACCCGCCCAAAAAGAGCGAGTTCGCAATAGATTGAAGGTCAAGTCCTCTGGCATACAAAACTACCGCGATAGACTTGTATTGCAAGAGAAAAGGTGCAAACCCTAAACCTAGAGTTTGCATTTCGTCAAAAGCTTCTAAAGCCCTATTTTATAAAAGCAAAAAAGGTTCCAAAAGCTCAAAAAAGCTCGAAATTTTCTTAAAAATTTCGAGCTTAAAATTACTGCTTCAACTGAAGTAAGGTGTTAAGCATTTGATCGCTTGTGCTTATGGTTTTTGAATTCGCTTGATAGCCTCTTTGTATGACTATTAAGTTTGTTAAAGAAAGCGACAAGTCAGCGTTTGACATCTCTACACTAGCTGAACGCATATTTCCACGACCGCCTGTGCCTGATACTCCGACTGTTATTTCTCCACTGTTTGCAGTCTTTTTATACATATTTCCGCCTATATCTTCAAGCCCTGCATCATTTACGACAGTTCCCATAGCTATCTTACCGACAACCATTGAAAGAGCATTACTAAAAGAAGCTATTATGTTTCCTTGTTGATCTATCCTTGTGTTGTCCATACCCTTTAAAAGAGTTCCTGCTATATATCCATCTGTGTAGTTACCTGTTACTGCTGAAGTTTGATCATTACTTACAAGTCCATTATAACCGCCTGAAGCACCTAAATTTAGTCTGATTTGTTGATTTGGTGCAGAACCGTTATTTGCACTGAAATTTATCGTTCTTGGATCATAAGATATTAAGGATCCATCACTTCCAAATCTTATACTTCCCACTATGATATTATCAGGTCCAACTCCAGTAGTATTTATGGTAGCTGGCTCTTCAACTCTTATTACCATTTGCCATTCATTACCACCGTCTACAGTGGTGCTTATCTTAGTCCATTCAACGTGAATTTGATGGCTTGAACCAAGAGAGTCAATAACAGTTAAATTTGTGCCTAAATTAGCTAGTTTAGCTTCTTCACTGTATTTATTATTTGAACCAACAGTCATAGAGCCAGACCAACCCTCAAAAAGTCCTGCTAAAGCGTCATTTGTAGAGATTAAATTTGCTTCATCTAAAAAAGCACTTATGTTTATGCTCATGCTTATAGGAGGAAGATCAGTTACAGCAGGAGCGACACCGCCGTTAGATATAACACCCGCAGGTATATCACTTACTGAATCAGGATTTGAAAGGACAAAAGATCCATTTTCATCAACTGTTACTGTTACGCTTTGATTTACATCTGCTATTGAAAAGCCGTTTTGAGTCCCATTTATACCGGATCCGTCATAATCCACACCATATCTTGCATCTCTTTGCAAAAGCTCTCTTAAGTCTTCAGTAGTCCTAAAAACTCTTGCTTGATTATTTAAAAGCCCACCTTGTAAAGCTTGTCTGTAAGCTTCCTCGGCTGGATCATCTAAAACTTGTGTTCCATCACCTAAGACACCACCTGAAGTTCCAGCAAAGGCTATGCCAGAGTCTGGGTTATACATCTCAGTAAGAGCTGGAGCTGAAGAGCTGTAAGTGTATTTATGAGCTGTGATTACTTGCACTGTTCTTGTTAAACCAGTACCTGCTGCTCCTTCATTTCCTGCTATCCAGTTTGAGTTTGTTGTTCCTCCAGCAACATTACCGTTAGTTATGTTTACAACATTAAAAGTTTGGCCTGCTGCGTCCCACTCTATTCTGTGTCTTTCACCAGCAGAATTGGCTTCATTTACTGTTAGTCTGATATTTTTCATATTATCAGTTTCACCCTCATTGTTTGTGTTTATGAAGTCTATACCTGAACCATCTTGTTTAGCAACTGCTCTTACGCCTGTGCCTTCTCTTGTATCTGTAGGGCTTGTAAAGGTATTTATAAACTGAACTGCTTGATCAAGACTTGTGATTTGATCGTTTCTTATACGAACTCCGTTTATAGTGATATCAAGAGTTACAGGTTGCCCCGGAATATTTCCCCAGTAGAGAGCACCAAGTTGATTTTGTTGATTATTTATATCAAATACTGGAGCAGCAGCTGCACCAAAAGTATCCCCTGTAGAATAAGTCGCATCAGCAAAGCTTACCCAAAAGCCTTGTCCCTCTCTTATATTTAAACTATCATATGTCTTATCTCCATTATTTACAAAGATACCAGCCATATCAACGCCTTTTTCAGTTAATTCTAGGGCGTTATCTGAAGTTGTGTAGAATTGATTTGTAGCATTATTGTTTTCATTTGCTTCCACGCCTGTTTTAGCATTAAAACCATGAACTGAATCAAGACTGTATATAGAACGTACTTCATTAGCACTTAAGCCTTGATAACCACTATTTAAAGTTCCATTTAACCAAAGCTCTGAACTAGGATTTGCCGGTATAGTCATATCTTGATCCCATTGCAAATTTGTAGCTGGTAAAGAAGTATCTACCTCTCCTGTTCTTGGATTCATATTCCAGCCTTGAACTACATAGCCATTTGTTGTAACGAAATTTCCAGCCGCATCGACATTAAAAGAACCGTCTCTTGTAAGATACTGAGTCCTACCTCCGTTATTTGAAACCAAAAAATACCCAGCTCCCTCTATAGCCACATCATAATTTCTATCTGTTCCTGATATAGAGCCTTGAGAATGCACACGCATAGTAGAATTTGCACTAACACCTAATCCAACCTGCATAGCATTTTGACCACCGAGATTACCAACGGGTCCAGTAGCTATAGCCATAGTTTGAGAAAATGAAGTGTTGTAATTAACACGAGAATACTTAAAACCATAGGTATTAACATTTGCTATGTTATTACCTTCAACATCCATACCTGTTTGATGAACTCTAAGACCAGAGACACCAGACCAAAGTGATTTCATCATAGTAAATCCTTTATGAAATATTGCATTTTTATTTGAGAAAGTAAAAGCAAGAAGTGTTCCAATTTTTAGAAAAAATTTAGTGAATTTAAGAAAAGCTGTTTAAAAAAAGAAAAAACTGTTTTTAGCTAAAAGAAGTTTTGCTTTCAAGCTAGGACTTGAAAGCGTTTTTTTTACATTGATTGCAGAGAAAAAATGAGTTCGTTATAAGTTTTGCCTTGACCTTTACAATACTCATCAAGCATTTCACAGGCTTTATTTACGCCCTCTTTTTGTTCGAGTTCTAAAAGCTTGGCATAAAGCTCTTTTATGATAGCCAAAGCTTTTTCATTTGGTCTCCTACGCACAGAATAATACCCGATAACATTACCATTTGCGTCTTTTGACGGAGTAACATTTGCAAAAACCCAGTAAAAATCGCCATTTTTGGCTAAATTTTTAACAAAGGCAAAAATTTCATCGCCATTTTTCATATATTCCCATAAATACTTAAAAACAGTCTTTGGCATATCTTTATGGCGGACTATGTTATGCGGTTTGTTAAGCACATCTTTTATATGATCGTATCCTGCGTATTTTAAAAAATCGTGATTTGCGTAACTTATATCGCCTTTTAAATTTGTTTTTGATGTTATTAAAGTATCGTCTCTTAGTTTTATTTCTTGCATTTTTGTCCTTATTTTAATTTAGTAAGCATTTTATGAGATATATCCTCCAAATTTTCAACACTTTGGATAATCTCATCGTGTGTTTTTTTATCTATATACTGCCTTGAAAGCTCTAAAGCCTTTTGTGCGCTTTCTTGTATAGCCTTAGAATTTAGCTCTAACTCATCTTTTGAGATAAAGTTAAAAACAACCTTGCTAAGATTTTCATCTTCCATTATCTTAGAAAGAGAGTTTGCAGAAAACTGCTTTTCATCGCCGGAATTTAGGCTTAGATATATATCTGATTTATAAAGTATATGATCTATTTTCACAACGGATAATATCAGCCTTTTTGCAAGCTCTTCAAAGGAATTTGAAAGAGATATTGAGCTTGTAGAAAAGATTTCAAAGGTCTTGCTTAAATTTTCTATCTTATCTTCTGAATCGCTTGCTATATTAAACACCTGTTCGCTACCATTTTGTATGGTATTAATCTCTTGAAGTATGGTATTCATAGCTACTGAAATTTCAGCCGTTGCTTTTTCAACCCTTTCTGCTAAAACTCTAACTTCATCGGCAACCACCGCAAAACCGCGTCCATGCTCTCCCGCTCTTGCTGCTTCGATAGCTGCATTTAGTGCGAGTAAATTTGTCTGATCTGCTATATCCTTTATAGATGATACTATAGAGCTTATGCTTTGAGAATTTTGCACGAAAACAGAAACTGCGTCCTTGCTAGAATTTGCAACCGAAGCTAAAGAAACAAGCACATCTTTAAGCGAGGCTACATCTTTAGCACTTTTGTCTGTATCCTTAGAAATTTCTTTAACAACAGTATAAACATTTTTCATAGTGTTTATATCAGAATTTAAAGATGATGAAATACGCGATAAGTCTTTGTTTTGATTGCCTAAGCTTAAATTCATAAGCGTTCTTGAAAGTGCATTTTTAAATATATCTTTTGAAGTTTTTTCTATATTTTCTAAAGCTTTGTTTATAAATTTTATATTGTTAGCAAAAATACCTTTTAGTCCTTGAGGCAAAGCTTTGCGGTAAAATTCCCCAGTTTGAGAACAGTTTATAGAGGTGTTTATCTCCCTTAAATAAGCTTCTAACTCATCTAAGGTATTGTTGATATTATCTGAAATATCAGCTAATTCTTTACCCGGTTCATTAGTATATATAATCCTGCCGTCAAAATTTCCTTCTTTAAGCTCTTTTGATAAAAGATGAATTTTTTTCAAAATATCCCTTTGTGCTTTCTGTTTATAAATAAGATATAAGGCTAAGATTAAAAGCAAAACAAAACAAACGCTTGAAACATAAAATGGTAAGAAGAAAGAGGCTATAAAGCCCAAAATAGCAATAAGTATAATAAAATTCAAAACGTAAATTCCCCCCCCCCCATTTCAAAGATTTAAAGTATAACATAAAATGATAAATATTTTTACTATTGTTCTTGTAAATGCATCATTAATTGATTGTAAGACATATTATATGAATTTACAACTTCTAAAAGTTTATTTACTCCGGATTCTAAGCCATTTTTCTCTTCTTTTAATAAAATAGAATAAAGATCTTCTACAGTGGATATGGCTTTGCTATTTGGTTTTCTTCTAACTGAATAATAATTTATAATTTCATTTTTATCATTAAAAGACGGAGTAACATTTGCAAAAACCCAGTAAAAATCGCCATTTTTGGCTAAATTTTTAACAAAGGCAAAAATTTCTTTTCCTTCTTGTATGTAATCCCAAAGGCATTTAAAGACAGTTTTTGGCATATCTTTATGGCGGACTATATTGTGATTCTTATATAAGCATTCTTTTAAAGAATAACCCGAATACCTAGCAAAATCATCATTTGCGTAAGTTATAAAACCTTTTAAATCTGTCTTTGATGTAATCAGAGCATCATCTTTTAATACAATCTCTTTCATAGTCCTTTCCTTATATAGATATATTTTAGCAAAAATATTAGAAAATAAGGTATTTTTTGCTGTGTTTTATTGATTTTTATTTTAAAAGTAACAATTAAAATTTATGATATTTAATATCGTTTAGCTTTATCTGCTAGAATTATGTGTTTTTTGGAGTTTTATATGTTTAAATCTTTTTATCTAAATAAAAAATTTGCCATTTATGCTTATGGTGTATTAGCTGTTTTAATACTTTTTATATACACTCAAATAGCCTTAACGGTTGCCTTAAATGAATGGTATAGAGATTTTTATGATATTTTACAAGCTCCTAAGGCTGAAATTTCAAAAGAAGAATTTTTACAAAACGTAAAGGACGCAAACAACTCAGCCCTTGCACAAAAAGAATTTAATGAAGCAAATTTCATAAATAAAGCCTCTGTTTATATATATCAAAACTCACTAGAATTTTTCACCGGAAGTAGAAATGTCAAAGGGCATAGTGCTTATGGAATGATAAGCTTTTATCATCTTGTTATGGTTTTTTTAAGTATAGCTTTGCCGTATGTTTTGATATACGCTTTAAGTGTGTATATAGCGAGTTTATACGCACTTAAATGGCGTGAGGCTATGACTTTTGAGTATATTAAATTTTGGAAAGAAAAAGATGACAATATAGAAGGAAGTTCGCAAAGAATCCAAGAAGACTGCTACCGTTTTTCAAAGCTTGTGGAGGATTTGGGTATTAAAATTTTTAAAGCCTTTATGACCTTACTAGCTTTTTTGCCTATACTTTATACGCTTAGCGACCCTATATCAAAAGCCTTGTTTAATAGCATTAGCGATGAGAATGTATTTAGCTTTTTAAAGCACATAGACGGCTTTTTAGTTTATCTTGCTCTTTTTGTATCGCTTGGAGGTTTGCTTATATCGTGGTTTGTGGGTATAAAGCTGCCCGGACTTGAATACAACAACCAAAAAGCAGAGGCTGCCTTTAGAAAAGAACTAGTCTATGCTGAAGATAATAGGTCAAAATACGCTTCTGATAAAAGCATACTTGAGCTTTTCACAGGGATAACGACAAATTACAAAAGGCTATTTTTGCATTATGGGTATTTTAATATCTGGCTGATAATGTTTGAACAAAGCCTTGTTATACTGCCCTTTTTGATAGTAGCTCCGTCTTTGTTTAGCGGTGTAGTAGGACTTGGGATAGTTATGCAAATGAATTCAGCCTTTGATAATGTAAGAACTTCTTTTAGCGTTTTTATACTTAATTGGACTATGATAACAGAGCTAAGAAGTGTATATAAAAGACTTAAGGAATTTGAAAAAAATGTAGGCTACAAATAGTCTATCTTTTTATGCTAAAGCTTACCTCATCGCTATCTCCGCTTTCATTGATAACAAAAAGCGTGTAAGCACCTGCATTTAAATCAAGCTCTAATTCCTTGCTCTTACCGCTATATATAAGCTTTTCGTTAAGATAATAAAAAAGATTCTCATCATTTGAGCTTGCAAGTCTAATCACAAAACTCTTTTTCCCGTCTAAATTTCTAGATAATATAAGATTTAAAGCATTTTGAGGATATAAAATTTTTAACTTTTTACTTTGGGGCATAAAAATTTTTTCCTTTTGAAAAAAAGTTTGAGCATTTGCTGGTAAATCTAAGATAAATTTTGCCTTTGCGTCCTTGAAATTTGTATCTAAAGAATCAACGATTTTTCCTTCATACTCATAAATTTTTTTTAAAAATGGAGAAGTCCTTAAAACCTTTGCTGAAGCGGGATATAAATCGTAAGTGTAGTCTATATTAAAACCATTATAAGAATCATCAAACCTGTATCTAGTAAGGCTATCTAGCTTTATGTTTATTAAATCATCACTAGCTTTAAAATCCAAATTTACATCATCAAGTAAAGATAAAAGCTCAAAAAACAAATCTCCAGCTATGCTTACGCCGTATAAATTTGCATTTGCTTCGCCTGTGAAATTACCAACCCAAACTCCAAGAGTGTATTTTGGTGTAGTTCCTATAGCTAAGGCATCTTTTCTACCGTAGCTAGTGCCTGTTTTCCAAGATACAATCTTATCTATTTTATTATAATTTTCAAGCCCTACTCTTTGTAAAGATTTTAAAGCATCTAAACTAAGATATGCTGAAGCTTTAGAAAAAATTTGCCTTCTTTCTGGCATAGGCTCATCTTCTATATATGAAATTTCGCCTAAAAGCCCATAGTTTCCTAGTGCCAAATAAAGCTTACTAAGCTCTTCTAAGCTAAATTCTTTTGTGCCTAAAATGAAAGAAAGCCCATATCTTTCATAATCCTCGTCTTCATAAGCTAAAAAGTCTTTCATTTTATAAAAAAATTTTTCATAACCATAATCTCTTAATAAAGATACAAAAGGCACATTTAAAGATCTTTGCAAACTTTCCTTTGCCGAAATAAGCCCGTAGTATTTTTTATTTGCATTTTGAGGAAAAAAATTTGAAAAAAACGTCGGCACATCAAGCAACAAAGAATTTGGAGCTATCAAACCTTCATCTATGGCTAAAGCGTATAAAAATGGCTTTAAGGTAGAACCAGCACTTCTTTTTGCTAGTACGCCATTTATCTGCCCTAAATTTTCATCGTAAAAATCCTGCGAACCAATATAAACTAAGGCTTTATATCGTTTTGTATCAAGCAATAAAATAGCTAGATTTTGAATGCCAAGTTTTTGCAAATAACTTGAATACTGCTTAGCCTTTTTTTCAAATTTAATCTGCAAATTTTTATCTATGCTTGAAACAAGCTCTTTTTTAGAATCGTTTAATAAATGTTGCGCAAGATGAGGGGCTAAATTTCTTCTAGGATAAAATTTAGGCAAGGGCTCTAAAAGAGAAAGCTTATAAATATCATCGCTAATATGTCCTTTTTGAAACAATTTTTCAAGCAAGGCATTTCTTTTTTTCAAAAGCTTATCTTTGTTTTTTTCTAAATTTATAAGAGATGGATTGTTTGGCAAGACAGCTAAAACTGCAGCCTCGCTCCAAGATAAATCCTTAGGATTTTTATCAAAATAAAACCTAATAGCAGAGGCAAATCCTACTAAATTTCCTCCATACGGTGCATTGTTTAGATAAAGATTTAAAATTTCATCTTTAGATAAAGAGCTTTCAAGAGCAAAAGCCTTAATAATCTCATTTATTTTGTTAAAATATGTCCTTTCATTTTTTTCATTTAATTTTATGAGCTGCATAGAAATAGTGCTAGCACCGCTTCTTTTTTCTCTTGTAAGATTATCTTTTAAGGCTCTTAAAAATGCTAAAAAATCAACTCCAAAATGTGAGTAAAAATTTTTATCCTCGTAGTTGATGACAGCTATTTTTAAGCGTTCAGAAATATCATCACTTCTTAAGTGCCACTGTTCATCTTTGTTTATAAAGGCAGAAAGTATGTTTTTATTTTTATCATATAAAACTCTACTATATCTTTGCTCGAAACTACTTAGAAATTCATTCTTATCGAAAGCAAAAAACACAAATAACGCATAAAAAAGCCCTAAAGCAAATACGCACAAAAGAGCTTTTATGAGCTTATCTTTCATTTACTATTATGCTTTGTGCCTCGCCTAAGGCTTGAAAATTATTATCATACATAGCCTCTACATAAGCTCCTGGCATAGTAAATTTGCCCGGACTTACAGCATTTAGTTTTATGTAAAGAGAATATGGTTGATTTGCCCTATATATATTAAAAAACCACATAATCTTATCATCTCTAATATCCACAAAGTCTAGGAAATTGGTATTTTGCGGATTGCTTGATTTGATTTTTGAGGTGTTTTTTGCTAAAAGCTCATTTGCTACTTCAAAACCGCTTGGTAAAAGCTGGACTAAGGCTACATTTGAAAGACTAGAGCTAACATTAGAATTCATAGATACAGTAAGCTTTAAAAATATAGTGTCAGAGCTTGTGAATTCGTTTGTTGAGAGTAGATTGCCAAATTCATCGTAAAATTCTCTTTTCACTTCTAAATTATTTTTATAAGGCTTTGCTATCTCTTTTTTAACGCCCTCTACACTAAAATCCACAAACATAGGATTATTAGTATCTACACTTGCCTTACCTTTTTCAAATTCAAAACTTAACTCATCGCTAGAATCAAGCCTTATATTTTGCTCATTTATCTTTAGCAATGCGTCCATATTTGCGTTTTTAGCCTCTTTGCTTAAATCATAAGCCTTAGCAAGTGCGAAAAGAGCGTAACCCGCACTTTGAGTTGAAAGATAATTGTTTGAATTTAGGCTATCGCTTAATGCTTTTACTAAATTTTCGTTATTTTTGCCATAAATTTGCCTGTAAGCTTCTGCTATCATAGCATTTTGTCTTGTTGTTGAACCAAAACTGTATCTGTTAAAAATATCGTCTGAATCTTTATTTACAGATATACTTGAGGCAATTTTTAAGGCTATATCATCAATACCTGCTAATTTATAAGCCGCTGCTAATAACCACTGGGATTCTGTGCTTAAGTCTTTTCTTTTTTCGTAAAGCATATTCATAGCACTGATATTTGGCTCTTTTGCTAAGGCTAAAAGATACAAAGAATAAGCCTGTAAATTTATGTGGTATAAGGCATTGTTGTCTAAATTGCTAGTGTTAGAGCTTACAAAATTCTTTTGATAAGAAATCCACCTTTTTAGCATATTTTCATTTACATTGTAACCAGCATCTTTTGCTAAAAGCAAAAACATACCAGCATAAGCACTTCCAAAAAGATGAGAAGACTTGCCACCCTGCCAGTAAGCAAAGCCTCCGTCAGCCGTTTGAAATTTAGTATATCTTTCAAGGGCTGCATTTATATTGTTTATAGCTTTTTGTTTAGGTGCTTTTTTAGAAAATCTATCTATATAAAGTTGCGGTAAAACAGCAGAAGTAGTTTGTTCTATACAACCGTAAGGATAAGATAATAAATACTTTAATCTAGACTCTAAATTTATAATAGGACTAGATGAAAGCTTTATAGTAGCCTTTACATCGCTTCTAACAAAAGAATCATCTATGATAAAATCCATTTTTTCACCGGCTTTTAATGCATAGCTTTTTCTTTCGTATGTATAGGCATTTAGAGGTTTTATGTCTATTTCTATGCTATTTTTGTATGTGTAAGAACCAGATCTTAATTCAAATTCTATCTCGTCTTTGCCTACCAAATCATCTTTTACCTTTGCATTAAAAACTACATCTTTATTTTGAGCATTGTCAAAATCAACCTTTATGCTAGATCTTTCAAAATCTATTAGCTTATTTTTAGACCTTAGGCTTAAACTAGCGTTTTTAACACCGTCTTCTGTCTTAAAAATTTGACTTAATAACTTAAATTCATCGCCCATTCTAAGCACTCTTGGAACTGTTTCTAGTAAAACAACAGGGGCTGATACTTTTACATTTTTGCTAACACTTCCAAAAGAATCCTTTGCTGAAGCAACTACCATAACTCTAACCTCGCCCATATAAGAAGGCATTTTAAACTTGAGTTTAGCGTAGCCATTTTTATCGCTTTTAGCAGGTGCGTTAAATAGCACTACAGGTTTAAAACGTTGTGCTTCATCATCTTTGTTTTTATCAACTCTTAGTTCTTTATCTCCGCCTGTGCTAAAAACTGCACTGACCTTTTCATCTAGCTTTGATATTATCTTATCGTAAGTGTCAAAAACTTTGAGTTTAAAGCCCGTTTTAGCATAAAAATATCCCCAAATATCTGGGCTTTTAAAATCTGTAAGTGAAAGTAAGCCTTCATCTACAATAGCTACTGTGTATGCGTATTCTTTTTTTTGCTTACTTGAAATTTCAATTTCAAAATCAGTATTTGGCAGTATTTTTTCTGGAGTTTTCAAACTCAAATCAAGCTTTGTGCTAGAATCATTTACCATTATAGGAATAACACCAAAGAGTTTTAAAGCTTTATCGTTTTCTAAAGAATTATAATTTTGTATCAAATTTACACTCACATATACATTTGGTGCATAAGTCTTATCAAGCTTTAACTCAAAACTAGTGCTTTTATCTTTGGTATCTAGAACAAAATTTTGCAATATATCCCTATCATTGCTAACAGTAATCAAAGCTTTAGCGTCCTTAACGCTTTCAAACTCGATAAGTGCTGTATCATTGACCGAATACTCTTTTTTATCACTTTTCATCTGCAATGAAGAAACAATATCTGCCTTACTTGGCTCACCAAAAGAGCTAACATAAAAGCTTTGCATAGCCCTGACGTTAGGCTTTTCCTCATCATAAACTAATATATACATATTACCGTAGTTAGCACCGGTATCAAAGCTTATATTAACAGGATTTTTACCGCTTTTTACATAACCCTCATCAACCAAGGTAGAGCTAGAATCTCTTTTTGATGAACGCAGAAAAGATTCAAAATTATCATAATCCCACCACCAAGAATAATCTACCTTATAAATCTTGTAAAGTAATTTTCTATCAGCTATTAAGTTTTCATCAAGTCCAGAAACTATAGCTTGAAAATCTAGCTTTGTGCCAGATTTTACGTAAGAATTTTTTAGCTTTTTAAGTCCAACAAAAAAATTAGTCTTGATTATATCAACATCATCAGCCACAGCAACCGTGCTTTGACCACCGCTTTCAAATACTTCAGCACTTAAAGAAGCTTTAAAATTTGTCCCTAATGCATTTTTAATGTATGTAGGCAAAGAAAAAGAAGAATTAGCAAAGCCATTTTCATTTAAATTTGAAGTATGATTATCAAGGTATGAATAAAGCAAGATGCTTTTATCGGAAAATATATAATCTTTATACTTGGAATTAGTAAAATTATTAACAGAAAATCTAACGGATGTTTTAAATTTCAAATTAGTGCTTGGGGCTCCAAAAAGATAGGTGGAATTTAAATCATAGTTTAAGTTATCATCTTGCATATAGATATTTGAGAAATTAACTTTTAGTCTATTTGGTGCGACGGTATGAACTAAAATATCTTTATAAAATTCGCTAGAACCTATCTTAAACTGTGCCTTATAAATGCCTGTTGGGGCATTTGAGTCAAGTTTTATTTCGTGATAAAACATATAATCTGAACTAGGATTTATCTTAACATCGTCTAAAATTTTAACAGACTTAGAATCGCTTAAACTAAGGATTATAGGGTGTTTTAAATGCTCGTTTTCATTTAAGGCAACGACTGTTAAGTGTATGTTATCTCCGGGTCTATAAACACCTCTATCAGTATAAATAAATGCTTTTAAAGAGCCTGGATTTTGTATGCCGGCAACATCAAAGCCGTCTAAATTCACAGGATCGCTTAATCTTAACACGCTCGCTTCTTTTTCATTAGAAGCTATGACAAGAAGTGCTTTGTCTGTATTTGTGCTAACGACAACATCTCCATTGCTATCAGTGTTTGCTTGTGCTAGGATTTGATTTTGCTTATCTACAACGGATATTTTTACATTTGCAAGAGCGTCTTTACTCGTATAATCTCTAACATTTATATAAATTTTATCATTTATAGCTTGTGCTATGATAGCCATATTTGAAAAGATTATATTTTTACTAATTTTGCTATTTTCTAAAAATCTGTATTTTTTATAATCTTCATCAAATTCGTATTCTATAGAATCTTCATCGCTTTCTAAACTAACCGCAAAAACACCGCTTAAATCCTTTAAACCGTCAAGTTTTATTTCATTTAAAACCCACTCATTTTTCTTAAAATCTATATCAAATTCTTTTTCTAAGATTTTTGAACTTACATATTCAAAATTATTATCTGCGTATTCATCATAATGTGTATTTAAAACAGAATCAGAAGAGGTATCTATGCCCTTTTCAAAATTTTTATATCTTAAATATTCGCTTAAATTATTTGTATAAATTTGATGCACGGTTAGTTTTACCTTGCGTATGTTTCTACTTTTAAAGGCTATCTTTCTATCTGCACTTGATGGCAAGAATACTCCACTATTTGCAAAGGACAAACCCGGCTCTAAATCGCTAAAAGATATGCTTTGTTCTAGTTTTTTAGATGTTTTTAAACCGTCTTTTGAGCTTAAGCCTTGCATTATAGAAACGGTGTATTTTAAAGTTCTGTCAAAATTTGCACTAAGCCTTAATTGATTGCCTACTGCTACCGCTCTAAAATCTATTGCTGGACTTATACTTACAAAATCTTTAAGATTTTGTTTCTCATCTAATGTAGCTGAGAAATCTATACTTATAAGCCTTTCACTAGTGCTTGAGTTTATGATTTGCAAATCTGTTTTATTATAAGGTGTAGTATAAGTTAATGTTTCATCTTTATCAGAGCCTAGATGTTTTGAAAGGAATTTTACTTCAACTGTTCTAGCCTCGTCTGTAAGTTCTATTTCTTGGCTAATTAGCTTTATCCTCTCTTTTGTGCCTATTTTTTTGATTATTTTAAATACCTTGCCGTCTAAATACAAAGAAATACCATTTACATAGTCAAAGTCTAAATTTGAACTTTTGCTTAAGGTTATGCTAAAGGCTACAAAACCTTTTTTATCTGTTGGTATGAAATCTGTATTAAGTATCTTGTATGATAGTTTTGGTGTTTTGAAATTAAGTTGTATATCTTTTTTTGCTATATTAAGCTTCATATTTATTTGTGAATTTGGCTTAAATTCATTGCTTATAAAAACAGTATTGCCTTCGTATCTAGCTTCAACTTCTTTGCTATCACCATTTATTTTTACATCTAAAAAATTTTTTCTATCTTCATCGCTTAAAATTTTATCTTCAAATTCTATAAATACATCTTTATTATAGCCAAGCTCTCCACTAGTTTTAGCTCTAAGCCCATTTTCTAAAGAAGTAGGATCAGAAGAACAAGATAATGTAAATAATACAAAAAATGATACCAACAAAAATCTAGCAAACAAAAGCATACAAACCCTTTTAAAAGAATATTTCTGCAATTATAGAAAAAAAAAAAATATAAAAAGCAAATAAATTCACTTTTACTTCACTTCTTTAGCTTATACTTCCTTAAAAATAAATCAAGGAGTTTTCCA
Organism: uncultured Campylobacter sp.; assembly: GCF_944323605.1. Lineage (GTDB taxonomy): Bacteria > Campylobacterota > Campylobacteria > Campylobacterales > Campylobacteraceae > Campylobacter_D. The sequence goes on along the minus strand of NZ_CALUTC010000014.1, from coordinate 10,348 downwards.
AATGAAAAATTTAATCAAAAAAACAGCATTATCTTTAGGTTTTTTAACTGCTATGTCCGTATCTGCTATGGCTGATGGATTTTTACAAGGACCTATACTTGAGGTTAAAGATGATTCAAAAAGCATAGTAATAGAAACGATTTATCAAGGACCTATGGAGATAAAAGTGTTGCCAAGCACAAGAATAGAGCTTGATGATTGTGGCTGGTTTGGAATGGATAATATTTTTGAGGACGGAGATTTCTACGACTTAAAGGTTGGAAGACATGTTGAAGTGGAAGCATACTATCCAAATACTATGAATCAAACTCCAACAACAGCAATGCCTCCAAGAGCTACAAAAATAGAGGTAAAATGCCACAAAATGGCTTACTAAGATATTTAACTTTGCTTTTCCATATAAAGACTTAAGCTAGGAAAAGCGAAGTTAAGCTTGTTTTTCTCTACTATAGCCATTATATCAAGCATTATTTTTTCTCTTGCCTTTACAAAGCTTTCTTTATCTACAGCTTTTATATAAAAATCAAGTTCTATATTTATGGAGCTATCTTTGAATTCACTTAAATACACATAAAAGGAATTTTTATAACCCTCCAAATCGTCTATAGATACAAAATTTTGCCTATATTTTGAGCGGTAATCCCCATATTTAATAGCACTATCATCTCTTTGTGCGACAAGTGGGCTATTTCGCAAATAAGCCCTTAAATCATTGGCACAGTCTTCAAGCTGCTTTGAGCTAGAATCATAAGTAAGACCCAATGAAATTTTTACCTGTCTGCCCATTTTTCGTTTGCTATAATTTCTTATGTTTGAATTTAATATAACTGAATTTGGTAAAAATACTAAAGAATTGTCAAAAGTTCTAATGCTAGTCTTTCTAAGACCGGTTTCAACTATAGTCCCCTCAACATCTGCTATTTTAACCCAATCTCCTTGATTAAAACTATCATCAAAAGAAAGCATCAAAGAAGAAAAGAAATTTGCTATTATGTCCTTAGCTGCCAAAGCAACAGCTAAACCACCTATACCAAGTGATGCTATAATAGCTGAAACATTAAAACCTAGCTTTGCCAAAATAAAAAGTGTAGCAACTATGATGATAAAAAAATACAGTATTTTAATTATCAAATTTGCAACTTCTTTTTTACCGCTTTTTTTAGCCAACTTGGCAAGAAGTATTATACCGTAACTATCTAGCAATCCTAAAGTAAGCCAAGTAAAAAGAATTATATATGTTATGTAGAATACAGAGCTTAAATCAAGATTTATAGGTGCAGGATAATACACTATATTTACACAAATTCCAAGAGAATACACAAATAAAATGAGCCTTACAATCTTTTTGTTTTTATTTACAAAAATTTCTTTTAATTCTGCTTGTTTTTCTTTGTTTATTAGCTTGTTTTTGAAAAAAATTTGTAGCAAGATGAAATAAATTGCATTTGGTAAGATATGTTTAAGCACATCAAAAAATATCAAAACCAATACACATAAAACTATTTTTCCAATATTTACATAGCTAAATGAAAAAAATGAATTTATGTATGATATTATGCTATCTAATTTTAAGCTAGAAAAAAGCAAATTGTTTTCAAAAGAATGGGCATTATCTCTTAAAAAGCTAAGAATTTCATCGTAGGAATTTATTTTATTATTTAAGTATTTGCTTTGTTTATCTACATCAAAATTTAAATTAGCCTGTAAATCCTTATAAATACTTAAATCAACATTATTTGATAAGATAGCTCTTTCAAGTAAATCTTTCATCTCTTTATAACTAGCGTTTTGTAAAAAGAGTTTTTTTAGAGCAAAAACTGTTTCATAAAAATTATAATCAAGGTTTAAAGACGCTAATTTAAGCTCTAGCAAAACCTTAGAACTAGCAGAAATATCTTTATTTTCTTGAGATAAAAGCAAATCTTTTTGGGTCTTAATTTCACTACTTATATTTTCATCTTTTTGCATAGCTATCAAAGACGGCAAAGAAGCTAATATATCTTGCTTGGCACTTTTTAGCTGTTTTTTTTCATCGCTAAAAATAGAATCATTATTATCGCTTTTTATATTATATTCATTTAGCTTATAATTTATATTCAAAAAATCCTCTATAGAATTTGAAAGCTTTGTTTCATAACAAAAAGAAAAGGAAAATGATAAAAGTAAATATACAAAAATTCTCATAAAATCCTAACTTTGTATAAGTATAAAATTTTTCTCATCGAAGCTATATTCATAAATTTCGCCTGTTTCTATTATATAATACCAAGCGTGCAGCTCTAATTTTTTTTCTAAAAATGCCTCTTCAACGCCCGGATAAGTAAGCAAGTTATCAAGTGAGTTTAAAACATTCATCTTTTCAGTCAGCCAAGAACGCATAGCAATATCATTTTTAGCAACATTTAAACTTAAAACCTCTTGTTTAATACTGTCTAAAATGCTTAACCATTTTCTTACATTAAGGCTTTTGCTAAATTCTTCATCTTCATCATAAAGAGCTTCACAACCGCCGCAGTTGCTATGTCCGCAGACTATTATATTTTTAACTCTTAGCTTATTTATAGCATATTCTATAGCAGAAGTAGTAGCTAAATAATCACTACCTACCCTATAAGGAGGTATAATATTTGCTATATTTCTTACTACAAAAAGCTCTCCTGGACCTGTATTAGTAATTAAATTTGGCAAAACTCTAGAATCGGAACAACCTATAAAAAGAGTATGTGGGTCTTGCTTGTCTTTTAGGTCCTTAAAAAGTCTTTGATGCTCTTTAAAATTTTCTTGCATAAATTTAACAGCACCTTTTTTGACAATGCTTTGCATAAAAACTCCACTGATTTTTAATCACATTATACCAAAAATTTAACTTGAAACTTTTTTATGTTTATATTAATTTTTATTTATCTTTTTAGGATAAATTTTACAAAAAGAAAAATTTTGGAGGATAAAATGAGTCTTTATGATAGAGATTATGCCAAATCTCAAAGTGAAAGCAGATATGGAACAAGTGCGTTAAGCACATTTATAAAACAAACTTACCAACTCTTTGCAGCTTCATTATTAGCAGGAAGTGCTGGAGCTTATATAGGAATCGCTGCCCTTGCACCTTATATAAGAGGTATAGTGCCTGTTCTTATTTTATTTGGTATAGAATTGATACTTTTATTTGCTTTATTGGCTAAAAAGAAAGAATCTCCGTTAAATTTAATCTTACTTTTTGCCTTTACTTTTTGCACCGGTTTAGCCTTGACACCTCTTTTGTATTCGGTTCTAGCTTTGCCAGCAGGTGCTAGTATAGTAGCTCAAGCATTTGCACTAACTGCCGTTGCTTTTGGTGCATTAAGTATCTTTGCTATGAATACAAAAAGAGATTTTACTACAATGGGTAAAATGTTATTTATAGCACTTATAGTATTAATTTGTGCTTCCTTGTTTAATCTCTTTTTTAATAGCCCTGTGCTTCAACTTGCCATAGCTAGCATAGGTGCTATATTGTTTTCATTTTACATACTTTACGATACTCAAAACATAATAAGAGGAAACTATGAAACTCCTGTTGAAGGTGCGGTAGCTCTTTACTTGGATTTTTACAATCTTTTTGTTTCTTTACTTCAAATTTTAGGTATCACAAACAGAGAATAAAATTTGGCTCTAGTTTTAGAGCCAAACTAATTTTATAAATAAAAAATTCATTTTTTCAATCTTTTATCAACTTTTTTAAGCTAAAATTCACTTCTTAAGTTTATAGACAAGGAAATATAAATGACTACTTTATTTATAGTTTTTCAATGTATTTTAGTTTGTGCCATTTGTGTGGCTGTATTACTACAAAAAAGCTCTAGCATAGGACTTGGAGCGTATAGCGGTAGCAATGAAAGTCTATTTGGAGCTAAAGGTGCGTCAGGTTTCTTAGCCAAAACGACATTTATACTTGGCTTATTGCTAATAATAAATACAGTTACACTAAGTTATCTTTATAACACAAGGGCAAATGCTGGTTCTGTTGCTGAAAAAGCTACATCTTTGATACCTAGCATAGAGCAAAACACAAGCAAAGAATTTGAAGCACCAAAAGCACCTAATGTAACAACCGTGCCTAATGCCATAGAGACAAATACAAGCAAATAAGGATGAAATTATGTTAGATGGAATTTACAAAAAACAAAAAAATCAAAGTGAAAAAAGCTTAGAAAATCTTAAAAAAGATTTTTCTACATTAAGAACAGGAAAAGTAAATATAAATATACTCGATAATATTACAGTGGATTATTACGGCACACAAACTCCTCTTAACCAAGTAGCGACCGTTCTTGCAAATGATGCTTCTACCATATCTATAAGTCCGTGGGAAAAAACTATGTTAAAAAATATAGAAAGTGCCATAGCTCAAGCAAATATAGGCGTTAATCCAAACAATGACGGAGAGGCGATAAAACTGTTTTTTCCTCCTATGACAAGCGAACAAAGGCAAGAAAATGTTAAACACGCAAAAGCGATGAGCGAAAAAGCTAAGGTAGCCATAAGAAATATAAGAAAAGACGCAAACGATGGAGTAAAAAAACTAGAAAAAGATAAAAGCATATCAGAAGATGAAGCAAAAAAAGCCTATGATGAGGTGCAAAAACTAACAGACAGCTACATAAGCAAGGTAGATGATATGCTAAAAAACAAAGAAAGCGAGCTTTTAAAAATATGAATATTGAAGAGCTTTACAAATCTTGCAACGCCTTCTTGCAAGGACATTTTTTATTAAGTTCTAAAAAACATTCTGAATTTTATCTGCAAAGTGCTAAAGTGCTTGAATATCCTAAAAATGCGGAATTACTATGTGAAAATTTAGCACAAATAATCAAAAAGCACGGTTTAGTAGTAGATAAAATTTGCTCTCCTGCCCTTGGAGGTATTTTAGCTGGATACGAATTAGCAAGAGCTTTAGACAAACCTTTTATATTTACTGAAAGGGTTGATTCTATAATGACTTTAAGAAGGGGTTTTGAGGTAAAAAAAGGAGAAAAATTTTTAATCTGTGAAGACATCATAACAACAGGTGGTTCTGCTCTTGAAAGTGCAAAAGTTATAGAAAGTCTTGGAGGAGTAATACTTGGTTTTGCAGCCCTAGCGAGTCGAGGATTTTGTGCGGTTACAAATTTAAATACTAAGGCTAAAGATAGTGCTAAATTACCAAAAAATTTACCTTGTTTTGCCTTAGCAAATTTTGACTTTGAGCTTTATGACGAGGATAATTGCCCTCTTTGCAAGAAAGGCAGCAAGGCTATCAAGCCTGGATCCAGGGGAAACTAGTGAAGCAAAAAGCGAAAATTGCAACACGCTTTGATAGATTTAAAGCTTTTGTTATTGATATTTTTTTGATCTATGTGCCTATACTTTACATATCGTATTTTTTATTAGGTTCAAAAGAGGCTTTTTTACAAAATCAAGGTGTTATCTTTATTTGTTCCATTTCATTTGGCATTTTACAAGCGGTATTTTTTGCATTAAAAGCACAAAGTCCCGGATTAAAAGCCTATGATCTTTATATAATAGATAGCAAGAGTGGCACAAAGCTTAACTTTTTAAGGCTAATCTATAGATATATCTTGTTTATACTTTCTTTAGGTATTGTAATTGGGCTTTTTAGCACTTTTTTTAGAAAAGATGGCTTGATGATACACGATTTGCTTAGTTCTAGCTGTATAGTTCATAAAATTTAAGGAGTTTATAAAAATGCATAGAAAAAGAATTTATAATCCAAATTCAGATGAGAATTTAAACGACAGAAGAGTTTTTAATGGTAATCCACACGGGATTTTAAATTTCACAAAAGCAAAATATACTTGGGCTTTAAAATTATGGGATATAATGGAGGCAAACACTTGGTTTCCAAAAGAAGTAGATACAACAAGAGATGTTCTTGACTACAAAACAAATTTAACTGCGGCTGAAAAAAGAATGTATGATTTAGTTTGGTCGCAATTAATATCTATGGATAGCTTTCAAACAAACAACCTAGCAGATAATATAAACCCATACATAACAGCACCTGAAATAAATGCTGTTTTAGCTAGACAAGCATATGAAGAAGCAAATCATTCAAAATCTTATGCCGTAATGGTTGAAGCCATTTGCGATAATACAGATTTAATTTATGAAATGGAAAAATACGATGAAACCTTAAGAGAAAAGAATGATTTTATATCAAGCATATATGAGGAATTGGCTGGAGATGTTGATGATAATAAACTGCTATTAGCTATGGTTGCAAACCAAATTTTAGAAGGAATCTACTTTTATAGCGGTTTTACTGCTATATATGCTCTTGCAAGAGCTGGCAAGATGCTTGGTTCTGCACAAATGATAAGATTTATACAAAGAGATGAAATAACACATCTTCTTTTATTTCAAAATATGATAAATTCAACTCGTAACGAAAGACCAGATCTTTTTAATGAGAAAAATATCAATAAAATTTATGATATGTTCAAAAAAGCTGGAGAGCTTGAAATAAAATGGGGAAAATACATCACACAAAATCAAATTATGGGCTTTACTGATGATATAATAGAGCAGTATATAAAATACCTAGTAGATCAAAGACTTGTTGCTATAAATTTAGATAGAATTTACAATGTCAAGCATCCTATAAAATGGGTAGATGATTTTGCTAAATTTAACGATCAAAGAAGCAATTTCTTTGAAAGCAAGGTTACAAACTACTCAAAGGGTAGCATTTCTTTTGATGATTTTTAGGATTAAAAATGCTTAAAAATTTGTCCTTGCTTTGTGATTTTTATGAATTTACTATGAGTAATGGATATTTTAAAAGCGATGATAAATTTTGTTATTTTGATGTCTTTTTTAGAAAGGTCCCAGATAACGGTTCTTTTGTAATAGCTGCCGGAATTAATTCTGTAGTAGAATACATACAAAATTTAAAATTTAAAAAAAGCGATATAGCTTATTTACGCAAAGAAAAAATTTTTGATGAAAATTTTTTAAATTATCTACTCAATTTTAAATTTGACGGAGATATTTACAGCGTAAGAGAAGGTGAAATAGTATTTGCAAATGAACCGATTTTAACAGTAAGAGCTAGAGCTTCACAAGCACAGCTACTTGAGACATTTATCTTGCTTAGCATAAACCACCAAAGTTTAATCGCTACAAAAGCAAACAGGATAGTAAGAGCAGCACAAGGAAAGACTGTTTTAGAATTTGGAGCTAGAAGAGCACAAGGAGCGGATGCTGCACTTAGTGGAGCAAGGGCTGCTTATATAGGAGGTGTTGCTGGAACATCTTGCACTTTAGCTTCAAAATTATATAAAATTCCCGTTTCAGGAACTATGGCACATTCTTGGGTGCAAATGTTTGACAGTGAAGAAGAAGCTTTTAGAAAGTATTGCGAACTTTATCCTCAAAAAGCTATTTTATTAGTAGATACTTATAATGCATTAAAAAGTGGGCTTGTAAATGCTATAAAAATTTTTAAAGAAAAAAAGGCTAGTTTAAAAGAATACGGCATTAGAATAGATTCAGGAAATTTATGCGAACTTTCAAAAAAAGCTAGAAATATGCTTGATAAAGAAGGTTTAAAAGACTGCAAAATAGTAGTAAGTGGCTCTTTAGATGAGAAAGAAATTTTAAAACTTATGGAAAATGGTGCTAAAATCGATGCCTTTGGGGTTGGCGAAAAACTCATAACATCAAAAAGCTCTCCTGTTTTAGGTTGTGTTTATAAACTAGTAGCAAAAGAAGAAAACGGCTTGAAACCCATAATTAAAATAAGCGAAAGCACGGAAAAAATTTCAAATCCATACTTTAAGAAAGTTTTTAGAATATACGATAAAAAAACAAATATAGCACTTTATGATAAAATTTTTATGGCGGATGAAAAGCTAGAATACGATAAAGATTTTGTAATTGAAAATTTACACATACAACTCTTTAAAAATGGCAAAGCATTACATAAGCCTAGTGCTAAAGAAAGTAGAAAATACACAAAAAAACAAATTAAAAGACTTGACAAATCACTATTAGACCTTAAAAAGCAAGGAAATTATGAGGTTTTTTTATCAAATAAGTTAGCTAAAATGAAAGATCGTTTGCTTAAAATGAAAGGTTGGGAATGAATTTTATAGAAGAAAAAAGACTAAAAGCTATGGCTGATGAAATAGCGGCTAATACAAAAATCGATGAAACCTTATATAAAGCTTTTTGTTCCATACCAAGAGAAATTTTTTCTCCACTAAAAGCACATTCTTATAGCCTTAATGCTATGCCTATGCTTTCAAAGCAGTGGATAAGCTCTCCTTTAACAGTAGCAAAGATGACTATGGCTTTAGATTTTAAAAATGCAGACTCTGTTTTAGAGATAGGCTGTGGCTCGGGATATCAAGCAGCCATACTAAGCAAGGTGATAAGAAGAGTTTTTACTATAGAGCGTATAGAAAAACTTGTAGATGAAGCGAGTGCAAATTTTAAAGCCTTAAATTTGCATAATATTTTTGTAATGCACGCTGACGGGCAGCTTGGTTGGCAAAAATACGCACCTTTTGATAGAATTTTATTTTCAGCATACCTTGAAAAAGAACCAAAAGAGCTTTTTTCTCAACTAACAGATGGAGGAATTTTAGTTGCTCCTATGCTTAAAAAAAATAAACAATTCATAATACGTTTTACAAAAAACGAAAATGGCATAAAACAAGAAGAGCTTGAGGAATGTTTGTTTGTGCCAGTGCTTGATGGAAAAGAGTAAAGACTAGGAATGCTCCTAGTCTTTGATTTTATTTATCTATAGGATGTATCATATTAGCAGGCACGACAAATTTATCATAATCGCTCTCGCTAACAAGTCCTAGTTCTATAGCGGATTCTTTTAAAGAAGTCCCCTTTTTATGAGCGTTTTTAGCTATTTTTGCAGCATTTTCATAACCAATATGAGGATTTAATGCAGTTACTAGCATAAGTGAATTTTTCAAATTATATTCTATCTTGTCTTTATTTGCTACTATACCAACTGCACAGTGCTCATTGAAAGAAAGCATAGAATCAGCCAAAAGATCAAGGCTTTGCAAGAAATTATAAATAATAACTGGCTTAAATACATTTAATTCAAAATTTCCCTGTGAAGCTGCAAAACCTATAGCTGCATCATTTCCCATAACTTGCACCGCTACCATAGTAACTGCTTCGCATTGTGTAGGATTTACCTTGCCCGGCATTATAGAGCTTCCTGGCTCATTTTCTGGTATGCTAATTTCTCCTATACCACATCTAGGACCACTTGCAAGCCATCTTATATCATTTGCTATTTTCATCAAATTTGCAGCCAAACCTTTCATAGCACCGTGAGTAAAAGTTATAGCATCGTGGCTTGTTAAAGCGTGAAATTTATTAGGGCTACCTACAAATTTAACTCCTACTAGTTTTGTAAGCTCGGCACTTACCTCATCGCTAAATTTTGAAGGTGCGTTAAGTCCAGTCCCAACAGCTGTTCCTCCAACAGCTAATTCTCTTAAAGTAGGCAGTGATTCTAAAATTTGTTGTTTTGAATGCTCAAGCATTGATAAATAACCGCTAAATTCTTGTCCCAAAGTGAGTGGAGTAGCGTCTTGCAAATGAGTTCGACCTATTTTTATTATATCCTTAAATTCCTCAACTTTTTTCTTAAAAGTAGCTATAAGCACATCTATAGCAGGTATAAGTTTTTTTTCAACTTGCTCTACCGCAACTACACTCATAGCTGTTGGAAAGGTATCATTTGAGCTTTGACCTCTATTTACATGATCGTTTGGATGCACGAATTTTTCTTTTCTAAAATCCTTGCCAAGTATTTCAGTAGCACGGTTTGCTATGACTTCATTTACATTCATATTGCTTTGTGTGCCTGAGCCTGTTTGCCATATAGCAAGAGGAAAATTATCATCAAACTTACCAGCTAAAACCTCATCACAAGCCTTTACTATAGCGTCTTTTCTTTCATCATCAAGACCATTTTTAAGTCTATTATTAACTATAGCGGCTGCTTTTTTAAGATTTGCAAAAGCATAAATTAATACCTTTGGCATTTTTTCTATACCAATTCTAAAATTTTCTAAAGACCTTTCAGTCTGTGCTCCCCAATACTTATCATCAGGCACCTTTATTTCGCCCATAGTATCTTTTTCTACTCTATACTGCATTAAAGCTCCTTTCTAAAATTCATCGTTTAATAATAGCATATTTTAGACTAAATGATAATTTTATTTAAATTTTATTTAAATAAAATGAGACACACCCCAAAAAGCTTTAGGGTTTAATCCCTAAAACTTTTTCTTATTAACATCTTCAAGTATATCAGAAGCTATATTAT
>NZ_CALUTC010000013.1 GCF_944323605.1 uncultured Campylobacter sp. | reverse complement strand
GGGGGGGGGCATTGAAATATCTAAGATTTATGAAAGATGTGCGTAGGATAAAGAGGGAGTTTGGGAAAGTCTAAAGCTAAAAGACTTTTTAAAAAAATGATAAAGTTTAAGTTAGTTTAGGAAAATAAAAAATAATAAAAATTAAGATAAAACTAAAGGATAAGGCTTGAAAATAAGGGTTTATTATGAAGATACAGACGCTGGAGGGGTAGTGTATCATAGTAATTATCTTAAATTTTGTGAAAGAGCTAGATCCGAGCTTTTTTTTGATAAAATGCCTGAAATTTTCGATAAAAACAAAGGACATTTTTTATTAGCTAAAGTAAGTTGTAGTTTTTTAAAACCAGCAAAACTTGGAGATATGCTTGAAGTTAAAAATCAATTAATGCAGATAAAAAACGCCTCCGTTTTGATAAGACAAGAAATTTTTAGAAGCGATGAGAAAATTTTTAGTGGGGATTTTAGCCTAGTTTATGTAAAAGATGAAAAAGCAAGTGCTATGAGCAAGGATATAAAAGAAGCCTTTATGAATTTTTTTAGTCAATCTTAGCCAGTTTAGGCTAAGATTGTGATTTATTTTATAATTCCGCACACCATTCTAGCACCGCCTCCGCCAAGGACAGCAGGTATATCGTGATGATTATCTCCTCCAACATGAACCATTAAAGAACGTTTCTTTATCTCGCTAAGTTTTTTTATCTTAGGTGCTAAAACTGGATAAAGTGCTTTGCCATCTTTGTCTATATAAAGTGCTGGTAAGTCGCCTTTGTGTCCCTTATCGTCCCAAGCAAACGAGTGTCTTTTAGTTCCATCTGGATCATAGTGTCCGCCTGCTTTTAAGCCCAAACCATCTTTAGTAGAGCCGCAATCTGGATTTTCGTGTATATGAAAACCATGCACGCCAGCATTTGAGACATCAAGCTTTAAATTTGGGAAAAAAGCCACTCCATATGGAGTTTCAACAGCGACTACTTCACCTGCATTTTTATTTTTTTCACCTAAAATTTGCATTTTTATAACTAAATGCCCTTTTACTGATTTAGGGTCAAAAATTTCATTTGAAAAAGCCACACAAGCACATAAAAATGAAGCTAATAGTATTTTTTTCATAAATATCCTTTGTGTTAAATTTGCATAATTTTAATATATTTTTATTTAATATTTGTTTGATTTAAGAAAAAAATATTTTTTAATATCACAAAGATACAAAATTATAAAGTCCTAAGTTTGTTTATCTCATCTCTTAAAGCGGCTGCCTTTTCAAATTCAAGCATCTTTGCAGCCTCAAGCATTTGTTTTCTAAGCTCTTTTACTAGCTTTGCTCTTTCACTTGCTGGCATTTTTTCAAGTTTTTTACTTTTTCTATAAATTTCAGCCTCATTTACCTCATTTTTAAGGCTATCTTCTAGATTTCTTTTTACAGATTTTGGAGTGATATTGTGCTTTTTGTTGTAAGCCATTTGAAGCTCTCTTCTTTTATTTGTTATATCGATAGCTTCTTGCATAGATTTTGTTATTTTATTTGCAAAAAGCAAAACCTTGCCATTTACATTTCTAGCAGCCCTACCCATAGTTTGTATAAGGCTTGTCGTGCTTCTTAAAAAACCCTCTTTATCAGCGTCCATTATGGCTATTAAAGAAACTTCTGGCAAATCAAGCCCCTCTCTTAACAAATTTATGCCTATTAACATATCAAAAGCACCACTCCTAAGTCCTCTTATCAGCTCGTTTCTTTCCACAGCGTCAATGTCTGAGTGCATATACTTTACCCTTATGCCCATTTCTATGTAGTATTTGCTAAGCTCCTCAGCCATTTTTTTAGTAAGCACTGTTACTAAAACTCTTTCGTTTCTAGCTATAACCTTTTTCGCCTCATCAAATAAAACCTCAACTTGATTATCAAGTTTTTTAAGCTCTATAAGAGGGTCAAGAAGTCCCGTTGGACGCATAATTTGCTCAAATACATTTTCTTTGCTAAGCTCAAGTTCTATTTGTGCTGGGGTTGCGGAAACAAAAAGAAATTGACAATTTTTATTTATAAACTCATCAAACATCAAAGGGCGGTTATCAAGAGCACTAGGTAAGCGAAAACCATAATCAACCAAGGTCTGCTTTCTACTTCTATCTCCAGCAAACATACCCCTAAACTGCGGTAAAGAAACATGGCTTTCATCGACTATTACAAGAAATTTTCTATCATTTATAGCAAAATAATCAAACATAGTGTAAGGCGTTTGACCCTCTTTTAAGCCCGTTAAATGCCTTGCGTAGTTTTCTATACCTTTACACATACCCGTGCTTTCAAGCATTTCTATATCAAATTCAACCCTTTGCTTTAGCCTTTGATACTCTACAAGTTTATTTTCATTTTCAAAATAAACTAGTCTAGCAGCTAGTTCCTCTTTTATGTCCTTAATAGCCTGTTTAAGCCTTGTTTCTCCCACGCTAAATTGGCTAGTTGGATAAAGTATAAATCTTTTTAAATCCTTTATCTTTTTATTTTCAAAAATATTGTAATGATACATCTTTTCAAGCTCATCGCCAAAAAACTCAAGCCTTATCACCTCATCTTCATAATAAGCGGGGAAAATATCCACAATATCTCCACTCACCCTAAAATCAGCCCTATCAAAATAAGCATCATTTCTTTTATAACCCATATCCACAAGTTTTTTTAAAAGCTCTTTTTGTGAAATTTGCATACCAAGCTCAAAGATTAAAACCATACCAACATACTCATTTGGATTTCCTAAGCCATAATTTGCCGACACGGAGGCTATGCAAACAACATTATCATAGCTTAACAAAGAAGCCGTTGCACTTAGTCTAAGCCTTTCTAAGTCCTCATTTACGGAGCTATCCTTTTCTATAAAAACATCTGTTCTTGGTATATAAGCTTCTGGCTGATAGTAATCATAATATGAGATAAAATACTCCACATAATCACTTGGAAAAAATCCTTTAAATTCGCTGTAAAGCTGGGCACAAAGACTTTTGTTGTGCGACATTACTAAGGTTGGCATAGCTAAGCTTTGTATAACATTTGCCATAGTAAAGGTTTTTCCGCTACCGGTTACTCCTAATAAAGTTTGGTATTTATTACCTTTTTTTATACTTTTTACTATCTTATCTATGGCATTTTGCTGGTCAAAACTAGGAGAAAACTCACTTTTTAAACTAAACATAAATCCTCTTTAAAAAGAATAATATTAGCCTAACTATGATATTTCTTAGCTTAAAAGATAAAATTTAATGCAGGGCTTAAAATGAATTTAAACCTTGCATTACTTGAAAAATGATATTTTTATGATTTTAAAATTTTGTAAATATTTCTTCATTTTTATTTTTTTGATACCTTAACCAATATCCAGCAAGCATAGATGAAATAAGAGTAACTAATATCAAGGTTGTAAAAAAGCTTACATTAACGATTTTATAATAAAAAGCTACACTTGCTAAAACTATGCCCGGACCTCCTCTTGCATTCATAGTTACGGCAAAATTTATTCTTGTTGTATTAGAAAGCTTTAAAAAAAGTAAGGCTATGTAAGAGCCAAAGAATTCTAAAAAACAAGCAAGAAATAAAAATAAAACAAACATATAAAAAGAAAATTCGTGTATGATATTAAGCTGTATGCCAATCAAAGCAAAATAAACCGGTATGAAATAAGAAAAAGAAAAGTCAGAAATGGCATTCATTTTTTCTTGCAAATCTTTATGTTTGTATAAAACATTTTTTATAAGAAAGCCTATTAAAAAAGAAGTATACATAGGATTTATATGCAAGGTATTAAAAAATGCTATCGATAAAAACAATAAAACAAAAGAGATAGTAAGAAAATCCGTCCCATTCATAGACATTCTTATATTTCTTAAAAAATTAGCTATGATTTTAATAAACACAAATAAGGCTACCGTGATAAAAGCTGTTGTTAGATTATCTAAAATAGAAATATCTTTATTTGAAGAGGCGTTTATAGCTACATTAAGCAAGATCCATAAAAACAAATCTTGTATAGTAGAAGTGGTTAAAACTATACTAGCAAATCTACTTTTTATAATCCCTATATCAAAAAATATCTTAGATATAACAGGTATGGAAGTTACGGCAATAGCTATTAAAAAAACTAAAGAAAAAGATAAATCATTTCCATTTTCACCTATAAAACTTTCCTTAAAATAATCTATAAAAAAATACCCTGCAAAAGCCGGTATAAAGGTAGCTCCTATAAAAAGTGCTGAAATAATTTTTATATTATCCTTGGCAAAGCTTATTTGAGTGTTAAAACCAGCTACAAACATTAAAAATATAAGTCCTAATTGATAAAAAACATTTAGCACCTTGCCCTGCTCTGCAAAAGCATTAAAAGTAGAGCTGATAAAATCCGGAAACAAAAGATAAAGCCCACTAGAACCTAAAATAAAACCTCCAAAAATTTCACCTATAACCTTTGGAGATTTTAACCATACAAAAATTTTTCCAAAAACAAAAGCACATAAAAGCAAAATTCCTGTGGCAAAAAATACAGCACTTAAATTTTCAGGGCTTAAAGTATCAAATTTCATAAAAACTCCTTAAATAATCTTTTCAGAATTAATTTCTTTTTGAATTAAATTTAAAATATCAATGCACTCTTTTACATAGCTTCCTATTGCACTTTCCTCTGATAGCTGTATGCCAAAAACTCCGCTTTTAGCTATGTGATACAAATCATCTATTTCAGCTATTGTTGGTATTGGTTTTTCTTCCATATTTTTAAGTATTTGAGTAGCTAAAAATACATTAACTCCGTTATGATGTGCCATTTGTATTATGTGTTTTTGAAATCTTGGAATTTTTTCTATACCTATCTCTGTGGATAAATCTCCTCTATCTATGAGTATATACTTAACTTCTTTTAGAATTTCATATAGATTATTTACAGCATCTACAGTTTCTATCTTTGAAATTATCTTAATATCTTTATTTAGCAAGGATTTAATTTCCTTTATATCCTCCTTTTTTCTAACAAAAGAAGCCCCGACAAAGCTCACTTCAAAATCATTACATAGCTTTATCAGCTCCTTATCTTTTTCAAATAAAAAAGGTATGTCTTTATGCAAATTTCTAATATGCATACCCTTATTGTTTAATAAATAGCCACTACTCTTTGAATTAAAAACTATCTCTTTATCATTTATCTCTTTAACTATAAACAAAAAGGTGCTATCATTTGCATAAACTTGCATACCGGGCTTAAGTAGCTTATAAAAATCTTTAAAATTAAAATTTTCAATCCCTATGCTAAAATCCTCATTTTTTTGCAGTTTTATTGGCTCTTTGATATTAGAGGTTCTTATTTTATTGCCCGGCAAGTCTATTAAAATTTCTATATTTTTTACCTGTTTTCTTAATTTTATCACTGTGTTTTTTATATCATCTAAGCTTCCGTGTGCGCCGTTTATCCTATATATAAAATTATCTTGGTGTAATTCTTGTAAATTTATTTTAGAGCCTAAGCTAGGTCCAACTGTTAATATAAAATTTTGCATTAATTTTCCTTTATAAAAATATTGTCTTTTCCTAAAGAAAGTATCACGTTTGAAATTTCTTTTCTCATCATAAATTCACTTGGAAGCTCATCGTTTTTTAAAGCCTGTCTTATCTTTGTTCCACTGATGTAAATTTTTTCACTTTCTTTATGCGAGCAAGTTTTCTCACTCACGAGTTCATTGCATTTTTTGCAGTAATAAGGCTCTTTTAATGCTAATATACTTATACCCAAATCTTTTTCCACAGCTTTTGCTAAATCCTGAGCCTCATAATTTCCATAGTAAGTCCCAACACCAGCGTGATCCCTGCCTACGATAAAGTGAGAGCAGCCTATATTTCGTCTTAATATAGCGTGAAAAACAGCTTCCTTAGGACCTGCGTAACGCATAGCTGTTTGAAGCCCCCTTAAAACAACTCTATTTTTAGGATAAAATTCCTCTAACATAAACTCATAAGCCTTCATCACGGCATTTTCGCTAAAGTCCCCTTCTTTTTTCCAGCCAACAAGAGGATTTATAAAAAGAGCATCACAAAGCTCTAAGGCTACTCTTTGCAAGTGTTCGTGTGCTTTGTGTATGGGGTTTCTAGTCTGAAAACCAGCTATAGTTTTTACATTTTTATTTATCTTTTTAAAATAATCTTGTAAAAAATTTTTATAAAGACTTCCTTTTAAAAATTCTTCTTTTATCTCTATGCTACCGGCTACCCTGTAAGGGGATTTTAAATTTTCTTTTATGATACCCGGATGCTTTTCGTCTTTGCTTTGATAAAGTTCAAAAATATGCTCTTTTTTTATCTTAAATTTATCGCTAATGCTGATAAAACCAACCAAAGTATCATCATAATAAAGATCTTGTTTAGAGCCTATATCGTAGTTTAAATGCTCAACCTCTAAGCTTATTGGAAGAGAAAAAATTGCTTTATTTAAAAGCCTCATATCCTTTACTACGCAAACATACTCATCATAAGACATAAAAGAATCAATCGGATAAAAAACTCCACTTGCTAAATATCTTAAATCCAAAAAATTTTCAGCACTTATATGTATCAATTTTCATCCTTTGTTTCAAGCTCATCTTTCTCACAAAGTTTTAAAAATTCTTGGTAGTATTTCCATTTTTGTATGTATTCTGGGTGGTATTTTTTGACATACCTTAAATCTTCTTCTATCAAAGTTTTATATTTATTTCTAAGATCTTTGTAGTCTCTTAGATATTCTAAAATATCTTCTTCTGTGATTAACTTGTCATTAATCTCTTGTTCGTATTTTTCCATAACGCTTACATAGGAATTTATATATTGTTTGCTAGCTAAGAAAAGCCTTTCATTCCTTTTAAAAGCTTTATATTTATCTCTTTTTATAAGCAAAATTAAGTTTTTAAACATAAGTTCTCTATCAGCAAAAATTTCCTTTGTGATATCTAAAAATTTATCTCTTTCTGGTGTAAATTGATATGTTGTGATAAGAATCTTAAATCCACCCAACATATTAAATGAACTTTCATTTTCCTTATGATCTTCTTTATTTTCATCGTATATATAATCCAAATCACTTTTGTGCGCTACAAAAGTAACAGGCAAAGTAAATAAATCTCCATTAGATCTATTAACCCTGTGTTGAAATAACTCCTTATTGCTAGGTGGATTAAATCCAAATTTATAAGCTAGTTTAGTGAAAGTATCAAAAGCGTTTTGAAAATTTATATCCTCAAATTCCAGCATATATACTTCTTTATTTTTAGAATCTAATACATCCATAGCCTTATGAAAATTCAACATATAATCAAGCACCCAGGGATGCTCTAAAGAGCTAACGCAAGGAGTAAAAGTTTTTGTAGTTACATTTTTTGATTTTGAAAATAAGTTTTCACTTTTAAGATTTGTTCTTAGATTTATTATTTTTTTACCTGGTATTATTTTCCAATCAACGTGATTTATCATATGTTTTATATAAGATATTGGATCCCTATATACACAAAATAATTTTATATCTTTTGGTATAAAATGATATAAAATATACATCAAGCCAATTTCAACTGATATGATTCTATTTTTATCTTCATATAAAAATACATACCAGCTTTTTACATCCCAATAAGCATAAGGCGGTTTAAAATCAACTTTCATATGATTAAAAAAACTACTTATTGCTCCAAGTCCTGTAGAATTTCTACAAAACCACACAAAATTACACCTATCAGGCTGTAAAGGTAGATATAAAGAAAAGGCAAGTTCAGCACTTATATCATCATAATTTATTTCTTTTGGGTTAAGCAAACTTGGGTAAGGATGCTTTTTATTTTTAAAATTTTCATAAAATTCATCTGATTTTAACCAAGCCTCTATACTTTTAAAATTATCTAAAAAATACCCAAAATTTCTAAGTATATTTTCTAAAATTTCTTTATAGTCTTTATGTCTTTCAAAAATATCTTTTACAACTAAGTATTCTTTTTTTAAAATTTGTCTTTGCTCATCTGAAAGAGAAGCTAAATTTTCAAACAAAGGATCAAGATTTATATCAAATTCTTTTAAAAAAGAAAGATGTCTAAAAATTTCTTTAGCTTCTTTTATATAAGAAAAAAGCCTTAAATACCCTCCACTAAATTTCTCCTTATCAGCTCTTATCAAGGCTTGTCCTAAGAGATAAGAAAGATGAAATTTACACCTTAAAGACGCTTTGTAATCGGCACATTTTTCTAAGGCTGGGTATTTTAAACTTGGAAAAACTTGGATTATATCTTTGTAGATTTTTGTTTTTTTTCTATGCTCTTTTTTTAAGCTATATAGTTTTGTAAGTAAAGAGTATAACCCCCCCCCCCCGTTTATCGTAGGCTATCATAGCCTCTCCTAGCTTGTAAGAAAGAGAATTTTTTACTCTATCAACAGCACTATTTACATTCATAAAATCTCCTTAAAATTTCAAAAGATTAATTATACAAAAAAAAAAAAAACAAAATCAAAGCCCAATTTTCTTGATAATACCATCTAGTTCTTTGTCAAGAGATATGAAATTAGTATTATCAAGCACCAAATCAGCCTTTGGCTCGTCAAAATCTATATCTACGCCAACCACATTTGTAAGCTCTTTATTTAAAGCTCTGCTATAAAGATGTTTTTTATCTCTTTTTATCAGCTCATCAAAATCACACTTAACATAAATTTCAAAATAATTATTTATGTTATTGCGGTTGTATTCATAAATTTCATTCCACATAGAAATAGCACTCACAATCACAATCATACCTTGTTTACTAAGAAAATTTGCAAAAACAGCCCTTTTAAAAGATAGCTCTAAGCGACCCTGCTTATCGTAAGAGAAATTCCCCAAAATTTCCCTAAATTCATCGCCATCTAAGTATAAAACATTTTTATATCTTTGCTTTAAACTCTCATACAAATATGAGGCTATATGGCTTTTGCCACTACCAGCTAAACCTGTAAACCATATCACTGCACCGTTTTTAAAATCAACCATAAAATTTTCCTTGAGAATTTTAAGTATGAAATTATATAAAAAACACCTTAAATTTTTAAGTTTTTTTGTTATAATGTTGAAAAAAATTTTACAAAGGTAAAAATTTATGTATGATGATAAGATTATAAATACTTTGACAGATAAAGTAAATGAGCTATTAGAAAGATATAATGAGCTTTGCGAAACAAATGAAAATTTAAGAAATGAATTAGTAAGTGTTAAGGCACAAAATGAAGCTAAAAATAACGAAATTCTACGTTTAGAAGAAGAACTTAAGAGCAAAAATCTAGTAAGCGAAGATATAACTAAAAAGATAGAGGCTGTGCTTGGCAAGTGATGGACTTAAGCAAGTAATTATAAATGTCTCAGCAAAAGACTTTATAGTAAAATGTGGAGGGGATTTTGCTAAGTATTTAGAAACTGATATTGACCTCATCTCAAATGGAACTAAAAAGATAGAACTAAAGCAATTCGTAGACTCCTTTGTAAAAAAAAGCTATGAAAACTACATACTTCAAAAAGAAATAAAAAAGCTAGTAAAAACCATAAACGAAGAACTACCCCTAAAGTAAGAAAATAATGAAAAAAGCTTTTTCTCTTTTAGAGCTTATATTTGTAATGCTTGTTATAAGTATTATCGTAGGGATTTCTTTGCCATATTTTACAAATTTTAAAGACGATGCGAAATTATTAAGACTAAAAGCTGATTTTACAAATATACAAAGTGCTTTAGCTTATGCGGAAAATGAAAGAATCATAAAAAATATAAATCAAAAAATACATATCCTAGATGATGCCTTAATAAATTTGGAAAATGAAAAACTTTTTTATTGCTCTTCTAAAAGTATAAATTCTTGCACGAATAGCACAAACTGCTGTTTTATCAGCCTTCTTTCTCAACCTATATATTCTAGCAAAAAAGCTTGGATAAAAATTTCAAGCACAAAATACCGCTTTTTTTTAAATCCTAAAAAATACATAGACTTCGAATACGACCCTAATAACACGAGTTTTAATTGCTTGGATAAAGACTTGTGCAAAGAGCTTTTATGAGATACTATAAAGTAGCCATAAAAGGACGATTTGTAGATGAGTTAATATACGAAAGCAAAGAAAAGATAGAAATTTTAAGTGAGGTTTTATTAGACTTACAAAACAAAAAAGATTTAAAAGCAATAGTTTTAGAAGAATGTGAAAAACCAGAATTCAAAACAAAGGCTATAAAAGCAAAAACTGGGGCTAAACTAAGCAAGACTCAGTTTGAACTAGCCTCTTTTATAAGCTATTATTATAACTGTAAGCTTTCTTTTATATTGGGAAGTTTTGAGTGCTTAGAGGATTATACTTGTAAAAAGATCTTGATAGAAAAACAAATGCCTATATTAAATGAAAAACAAAAAGAAGCTCTAGAATTTATAAAACAACAAAAAACAAGCCTACTTTTTGCAGATACAGGGAGCGGAAAAACTGAAATTTACATAAGTCTTTTAAAAGAATATATAGAAAATGGAGAACAAGTATTGCTCTTAATGCCTGAAATTTCCTTAAGCCCACAAATGCAAAAAAGGCTAGAAGTATATTTTGAGGATAAATTTTTTATTTGGCATTCAAAGATAAGCAAGAAAAAGAAACAAGAAAATTTAGAAAAGTTAAAAAATTCAGAGGTTATGTTGGTAGCTGGTGCTAGATCTGCTCTTTTTTTACCATTTACAAAACTAGGACTTATAATAGTAGATGAAGAACACGACAACTCCTACAAGGCAAATAACATACCAAAATTTAACGCTAGAGATTTAGCGGTATTTTTGGGACAAAAAGAAAATATAAAAATACTTTTAGGTTCTGCAACTCCTAGTTTAACTAGCTTTTATAAACAAAAATCCTTTAGGATAAAAGGATCTTTTTTTAAAAGCGAAAAAGAATTTATCTATGATGAAAGCGAATTAAGCCTATCAAGCACGGTCTTAAGAGAGATTAGAACAAGTTTGAGAAACAAAAAACAAGTTATAGTTTTTCTACCTACTAGAGCAAATTTTAGGCAAATTCTATGCAAATCCTGTGGAAATACCATAAAATGCCCTTTTTGTTCTATAGCCTTATCTATGCATAAAAAGAAAAATGCCTTAAAATGCCATTACTGCGGCTTTACAAAGGAAATAGATAAGCTTTGTCCAAATTGTGCGGACAGTATGCTAGAAGCTAGAAAAATGGGCACAGCAGAACTATGCGAAATGCTAGAAAAAGAGCTTAAAGATTTTAATGCTAAAATCGTTAAATTTGATAGCGATGAGATAAGCTCTTTTTCAAAGCTAAATTCTGTTTTAAGAGATTTTAACAAAAATGATATAGACATACTTGTCGGAACCTCTATGCTTGCTAAAGGACACGATTATCACGATGTTGATTTAAGCGTTATTTTAGGGCTTGATGAATACCTTTTTAGACCAGATTATAAAGCCTTAGAAGAAAGTCTAGCCCTTGCTATGCAAGTAGCCGGAAGAGCTGGGAGAAAAGGTAAAGCAAGAGTTTTATTACAAAGCAAAAACAAGGTTTTTTTTCAAAGATACATTAATGATTATGACGCTTTTTTAAAAGATGAGCTAGAAGCTAGAAAGGAGCTTTATCCCCCATTTACTAGACTTTTGAGGATTTTAATAGAGGATAAAGATGAAAAAAATGGCTTTATTTTGTGTGAAAAACTAGCTAAAGAGTATAAAAAGATACAAGATATAGAAATTATAGGCTATGGAGCTTGTGCTATAGCTATGCTAAATGCAAATTTTAGGTTTTATATACTACTTAAATCAAATTCGCACACAAAGCTTATAAAAGCTGCAAAATATGCTTTAAATTTTAACAACGTAAGCATTGATATGGATCCTGTTGATTTTTCTTAAATTAAAGCTTTATTTACTTTAAAGATGCCTTTTTTAAGACATCTTTAAAGCTTTTAAAAATCCGCTCTTACAGTAAGCCAATAATTCCTACTTGGTAGTATTCTTTGATATCTTTGGTTTAAAGTAGTATTCACTAATTCATAACTTGTAAAATTTGTATTAAAAAGATTGTTTATCATAGCACCTACTGTTATGCCATTTTTAAAGGTATAGTTAGCTCCTAAATCTACTACATGAGTATCTTCAAAGTATGGACCAGATGAAGCAGATGCTCTGTGGGTATTTGCAGTCGTAGTTTTCATTTTCCCTACCCATCTTAAATAAGTATCAAAACTTTGTCCCTTATAAGAAAGCTTAGCCGAAGCATTATGTCTTGGTATATCATTTAAAGGCTTGCCTTTGTTAGCACCTGAAAGCTGTTCTGTTTCTGTAAAGGCGTAATTTATGTCTAAAAATATGCCTCTTGGTATGAAGCTTGTGAATAAAGGCTTTGATTTTATGCCAAGTTCCACACCAGCAGACTTTGCAGAATCTACATTTGAGTAGGTAACACAAGAAGCATTATTACACATTCCGTGTCCTGGCACAGTAGCACCATTAGTATAAGAATTAGTTTTTATAGCGTCTTTAAAGTCTGTATAAAAACCTGTTACTGAAAAATTAGCCAAAGGCGTTTCTAGTATAGTGCCTACTTCATAGTTCCAAGTAGTTTCCGGTTTTAAGTCTGGATTACCATAAGTAATTTCGCTTGTAGTTACAGATTCATCATCAAAACGAGCAGTTAAATTTGGTGCTTGAAAACCATTTGCAACTCCTGCTTTAAAAGTAAGCCACTCCGTAGGATAAAGATTAAAATAAAGCCTAGGCGATAAATTTGTTCCATAAGTTTGAACTTGATTTACCCTAAGTCCAGCTGTTGTTGAAAAATATTCGTTTAAAAAATACTCAGCTTCTCCAAAAACCGCCACTTGATACATATCAGGGTCTATTCCATCACTTCTATTCATTAATTTTTCCCAAGAAAAATATGGTCCCATATTAAGTATTAATGAAGAAGTATCTGAAAATTCAAAATTTGTCTTAAATGTTGTGCCATAAGCAAAAAATTGGTTTTCCACAAGCCCTACTCTACTAGGTTTTCCTGTATTGCCACCTATTGGAACATCTGTATGGGGCACACGGTTGCTATTAAAATACTGAAAATAATTATTTACTATACCAAAATCATAATTTCCGTCGTGGTTTAAAACAAACTGCCATCTATTATGATCCCTAACAGATGTCACAGAACGCCCTGAAGTATTCAAAGAACCGAATCTTTGAAAGGCATAGTCTACATCAAAATAGAAATTATTTGCGTCATCAAATTTATAATTTAACCTATAACCAAACGAATAATTTTTAAAACCTGTTGGACTATGAGAAGTATATGGATTGCCGTTTGCCGAAGGTGGTGCACCATAATCACTTCTGTAAAAATGATTTGCCTCGCCAAAATTATATTTACCTCTAAAATTTATAGAAAGCTGCTCATCAAGCGGGGCAAAGGTGTTAAAATGAAGCCCATAAATATTACCCCAATTTGCACTTTCTTGAAGTCTTGTTTCTATGCCTATACTACCAGTTGCTTTGTCTGCTTGTTTTTTAGTTATGATATTTATAACACCGCCCATAGCGTCACTTCCATATATTAATGAAGCAGGTCCTCTTATAACCTCAACCCTTTCTATCATACTTGGAGGAGGCAAAAAGCCAGATGTTGCGTCAAAACCATTACCATCAAAACCCTTAGACATATTCACTCTTTTTCCATCAACAAGTATAAGAGTGTATGATGAGCTTAAACCTCTCATTTGAATATTTTGTGAGCCTGTTTTAGATACAGAGGTAGAAACTCCCGGAACCTCTTGCACTATATCACCCAAATCTCTTATAGGTCTATTCATAATTTCATCTGAAGTTATGATAGATATGCTAGCAGGAGCTTGTTTTATCTCTTGTTCATATCCACTTGCCGATATAACAGTTTCACCCAAATCGTGGCTTTCGTCTATCTCATCTGCTAATACACAGTTAGAGAGTAAAAAAGCCGATGCAAAAAAAGATAGCTTTATCTTATGCTTAAAATTACTCATAAATGAATCCTTTATTAATTAAGATAATAAATATCATAATTATACAAAATTAAGCTTAAAATTTTCTTTACTTTTTATATAACAAAATTTATAGCAAATATTCTATTTTTCAAGAATTTAAAAGATAAATTTTACTAAAAAATTTATCATATAAATGATATAGATTCTTAAAATTAAATTATATAAATATCTTTTTTCTAAAAAAATAATAATTTTATTTTCATTGATAAAAAAAAGATAAAATAAGTCATTTTAAATTAAGGAAAAAAATGCAAAAAGCAAATACACAAACAAAAATTCCTATCCTAACAATAGCAGGAAGTGATTGTAGTGGAGGTGCTGGCATACAAGCTGATTTAAAGACTTTTAGCGCTCATAATTTATTTGGTATGTCTGTTATAATCTGTGTCGTGGCTGAAAATACAAAAAGAGTTATATCCGCTCATAATATGCCTTGCAAACTTGTAGATGAGCAATTTTTGTCTGTATTTGAGGACATTGTCCCTAAAGCTGTAAAGATAGGAATGCTGCCCTCAAAAGCCTTGATGAGCTGTGTTGCTAAAAATTTGCAAAGCTACAAAGCTAAAAATATAGTCTTAGACCCTGTTATGTTTGCTAAAAACGGCTTTGCTTTAATGCCGCTTAGAAACTGCGAATTCTTTAAAAAAACTATGCTACAGTTTGCCGATGTTTTAACACCAAACATACCAGAAGCCCAGTATCTTTGCGGCTTTTCTATAAAAAGCAAAGATGATATGATAAAGGCTGCAAAAGAGCTTAAAAAGCTTGGAGCTAAGGCTGTTTTACTAAAAGGCGGACACAGAGAAGAAGACGCAAGCGATATTTTATACGATGGAAAAGAAATTTTTATATTAGAATCACAAAAAATAGATACAAAAAACACACACGGCACGGGCTGCACTTTATCTTCTGCGATAGCTTCAAATTTAGCAAAGGGTAAAAAACTTTATGAGGCTGTTAAAGAAGCAAAAGATTATGTTTATAATGCCATTTTAAATTCGCTAGATCTTGGCAAGGGTTGTGGTCCTACTAATCATTTTTACTTTTTGAAAGACTAAGTTTGAATTTAAGTTTTTATCTAGTGGCTAGTAAAGGAAATTTTAGCACTCAAACCTTTTTAAACATAGTAAAAGAAGCTATAAGAGGCGGGGTAACAACCGTGCAACTTAGAGAAAAAGAGCTTAGTGCTAAAGAATTTTATGATTTGGCATTAAGCTTAAAAAGACTTTGCGATGAGAAAAAAATACCTTTAATCATAAATGACAGGCTAGACATAGCTTTGGCTATAGACGCTTACGGGGTGCATTTAGGGCAAGATGATTTACCTCTTAAAGAGGCTAGAAAAATTTTAAGCAAGAAAAAGATTATAGGACTTAGCACAAAGACGAAAGAGCAAATCGATGAGGCATATAAAAACGGTGCTTACTATGTTGGTTGCGGTGCTATATATAAAAGCCATACAAAAGATAGCTCTGTTATAGGGCTTGATAGCTTTAAAAATTTATGCAAGCACATAAAAAATGAAAAGTATAAGCTAAAAACAGTAGCCATAGGTGGTATAAACGAGGATAAAATAAAAGACTTTAAAGACATACAAACAGACGCCCTAGCCTTTTCATCTGCTATTATGCAAAGCAAAAATCCTTATAAAACCTGCATCAAGATAAAAAAAGAATTGCAAACTTTCATTAAAACACCTATAAATTAATTTTATTTACTCTATTATCAAAATATACAAAAAATATTTATCAAAAAATTAAAAATTTATATATTAAAATTTACTAATTTTATATACAATAAACTTATTAAATTAATAATCAAAAAGGATACAAAATGATAAACAAAAACAAACTTTTTAGACAAATTCACATATACATATCTTTGTTTTTCCTACCCTTAGCACTTTTATTTTCTATAACAGGCATAGCTTATATATTAGGGGCTGACCAAGATGTAGGTATAAAAGAGCAAACATACACAGTAAAAGCAAAAATAGAACAAGGGCTTGAAAGAGATTTTATGCTAAATTTTTTAAAAGAAAGAAATTTAAAATTACCAAGCGATGAAATTTTAAAGACAAAAGACGGGAGTTTTGCACTTGGTGGAGTTCATTATAGCGTAAGCTTAAAAAAGATAAATGATGAAGAACTTAGCATAACTACAAGCACAAGATCTTTTCTTGGAGATATGATAATGCTGCATAAAGATAAAGCAAAGTGGTATTTTTCAATCCTTTCCATAGGTTTTGGGCTTACCTTGCTTGTGCTTTATTTTTCAGGTCTTATGATAACTTTAATAGCTATAAAAAAGGACAGAAAGCCACAAATTTTAACTGTAGTTTTAGGCTTTTTAGCAACTATGATCCTAGCTTATATGAGTTTATAAAAATTATCAAGCTTTAAGGGCTTGATAATTTGTAATTTTTGTTTAAAAACTGTTAAATTTATGCTTAATTTTTTGTAATAAGTGTTACCATTTTAAAAGCACTATTTTACTTGCTTTTAGCTATTAACTCTCAAAAAAAAGTTAAAAAAAATCTCACAAAAAAAAAAAAACGATATAATCAAATCTAAAACAAATTTAGAAAGGATTTATTGTATGAAAAAATTTTTAAGCTCACTTGCTTGTGTAGCTCTTGTAAGCACTTATGCACTAGCTGAAGAAGATGGGCTGTATTTAGCTGCCGAATTTGGTGGAGGAGAGGCTAAATTTAAGCAAGATCTTGATGTAACTGCTACTATATCTATACCTATGCCTCCAGGTGGTGGGACTATGAACATGCCAATCAAAGGTGATATCACAGCTAATAATACAATGAAAAATCTTATGTTAAAATTTGGGGACAAAACTTTTTTTACCGATAATTTTGGCTATAGAAAATATGTATATTTTGGCTGGGGATATAGTTCTATGAAAAATGTCTCTTATAATGGAGGCGTAGGGATTATGCAACAAGACTCTATCTTTACTACCACTCAAAACACCTATTATAACAGTGTTTTAGAATACGGCATAGGTGTAGATGCCCTTTATAATTTTATGGATAAAGGCTCTGATAGCTTTGGTGTGTATGCTGGTGTAGCTATAGGTGGTGAAACTTGGATAGCAAATGGCAAAAGATATAAGCCAAAAGAAGGTCCGGGCGAAACTTATGTAAATTTTCAAACTATCTTAAATGTAGGTCTTAGAGGCGTCATAGCTAAGAATCACGGCATAGAAATAGGTGCTAGATTTTATATGTTTGAACCTAAAATTTTTGAAGGACACGGAACCTCATCTTTGATGCAAAATGCAGCAAATCAAATATTTCCTGGTGCAAATGTAGTTGTAAATAACACCACAACAGAGATGAAAAGACCTATGGTAGCTTATATAAGCTATGTGTATAATTTCTAAAATTTATCTTAAGCAAAAAGCTTAAGATAAATCATACTTCTTTTATCTTAAATTAATCCTTATTACTGTATAATCTATCAAAAAAAGGATGGATTATGAATGAAGAATTTTTTAAAAATTTTATAATGCTTTCTAGTTTGCAAAGCTTTTTCGTTTTGCTTGTCTTATTTGTTATATTTTACATGCTTAAAAAAATGAAAGATTTTAAATTTTCTTTCTCACTTAGAATGTTTATAGCACTTATAGTAGGACTTGCTTTTGGAATTTTTTTACAATTTTTAGCAAATTTTCCACAAAAAGAAAATGATATAGTTTGGTTTAACGAAGCTAGGCATTATTTTTCATTTTTTAGCTCTGTCTTTGTAGCCTTTATCAAAATGCTTGTAATACCTCTTGTAAGCGTATGTATAGTAAAGGTTATCATACAAATAGATAAGAATATCAAAATAAGCTCTTTGCTAAGTCTTAGCCTTTTTTGGATACTATTTAGCACAGCAATAGCGGCTTTAGTTGGAATTTTACTAGCTTATACCTTTTCGCTTGGAAGTGCTTTTAGTGAAATTAGCGGGGAAAAAGAGTTAAGAGAAATTCAAAGCCTATCAAGCATAATCTTAAATTTAATCCCTAGCAATATAATACTAGCGATGAGTAAAGAAAATATAATAGCCATTGTTGTTTTTGCCTTTTTACTAGGACTTTGCGCGAAGCAAATTTCAAAACAAGAGGATTTTAAAACCGCCTTTAAAAGCTTTGAAAATTTAGTGCTTAGCATTTACTCTATAATGATGAATATGACTAAGGCTGTTATAAAATTTATGCCTTATGCTGTCGTTTGTATGATGGCTAATGTCGTGCTTAGCAATGGTTTTGAAGCTATCAAAACTGCAGCTCTTTTTATCATACTTACTTATGTTGCTATGTTTGTGATGTTTTTGGTGCATTTTTTACTACTTCTTTCTCAAGGACTAAATCCACTAAAATACGCTCAAAAAGCTTTTAGTGTATGGCTTTTTGCTTTTAGCTCAAGGTCTTCTTTAGGAACCTTACCTATGACGGTTTCAACCTTAGAAAAAAGACTTGGTGTAAGCTCTGCCATAGCAAATTTTGTAGCCTCCATAGGCACTACAACGGGGCTTAATGGCTGTGCTGGATATTTTCCTGCTATGGCGGCTGTTTTTGTGTGCTTTGCTCTTGGTATGGATTTTAGCCTTTCTTTTGCCTTGATGATAATACTTATAGCAGTTGTTGGCTCTTTTGGTATAGCTGGAGTGCCCGGAAGCGCTACAATGGCTGCTTCCATAATGCTAGCAGGACTTGGTTTTGGGGATAATTTTATGATGTTAAGCCTTATACTAGCCATAGATCCTATCATAGATATGGCAAGAACAGCTAGCAATGTTTCTGGTGCTATGACTTCAGCGATTTGCACGGCAAAAAATTTAAATGCCCTAGATAAAAAAGTATATAATAGCTAAAAATTACTAGCTTAAAGGGCTAGTAATTCTATCTTAAGCTAAATCTTAAGTATTTTTTTTTATAATTACACCTTTTAGGACAGATGGGTGAGTGGCTGAAACCACACCCCTGCTAAGGGTGCAGATCTTAACGGGTCTCGAGGGTTCAAATCCCTCTCTGTCCGCCACAGCTTTATGCTTCAAATAAAAATCTTTCTGTCTTGCTCACATCAATTTGTCCGCTTAGATAAAAGAATTTCCTTAAAACTAGCAAATTTAAAAGCGTTTCAAGCTTTTCATCTTTGAATTTCTCACAGTATAAATTTGCGTTCGCTATGATTTCTTTTGCTAACTCTGTATTTTCTAAGATGAAGCTCACTCTCTCCTCAAAGTCGCTATGATCATCTTTGATAAGAAGATAATGAAAATTTTCTTTTAATTTTCCCTCCATAAACCAAGTTTCAAATTTTGGCTTTGGCATTATTGCTAGTGAATTTGAACTCATTAGCCATTTTAAGTTACTAGCCACATCGTTTCCCTCAAGACTTAATATAAGCTTATAATTTAAATGTTCTTTTAAGGAAGCTTTTTTATTTGTAGCCCAAGCTTTAAGCTCCTTATCTTTCAAAGAATTTTTATGCCCTATATGTGCTGCGTTTAAAAAGGTCTTGCCAAAATGCTTTCTCATAAATTCACGTCTATGAATTTGATAGCACCCTCCCCTAAAAAATACCTTATCTAGCTTATCCTCATATCTTGGCACAGAGCTTAAGAAATCTTTGCTTAAAAATCTAAAATGCCTTCTTGCTTCAAGTTTTAATAAAATATTATTACTTTTTTCTATCTTTACAGGCCTGCTTTTTGCAAAGGAGGGCTCTTTTGCCTCGTAATTTACATCGCCAAATTCCAGATTGTATTTCAAGCTCTTATCAAAATACCTAAAATATTTATAAAAATCGAACCAATACACTGAGCCGCCGTCTTTATAGTAGGTGTTATTGTAAGTTTTAGGAAGCTCTTTAAAATCGCAGTAATAATCAAGTCTTTGTTTTATCTCATCTATTTTATCATCATATTTTAAAAGTAATTTAGATAAAAGTTTTTCTAAGTTGTTTTTCTTAAAATTTTTATAATACAAGCCCTTTATATTATAAATAAGCTTATTCTCAAAGCCCCCCCCCCGTAAAAATTTTACCTATCATTACTTTCTCCTTAAATCGATAATCATTTTTTCAAGCTCTTTAAAAAGCTTTCTAAGTCATAAAATTCTCTGTATTCCTCACTTAAAAGGTGTATAAGCACATCTCCTAAATCAAGCACAGTCCATTCATCGCTGCTTTCTATATTTAAAAAGCTTTCATTATCTGCTTTTAGCTTTGTTTTAAGCTCATCTATTAAAGAAGCTGCGTGCTTTTGTGCTAAAGTAGTAGCTAAAACCACAAAAGAAACAAAGTATTCACTATCTCTCATATCTAAAATTTCTATATTTTCAGCCTTTTTATCCTCCAAAATTTTCACTATTTTTTCAACTCTTTTCATTATTATCCTTAGAATAAGATCTTAAAACATCATCTTTTATATGCTCATCAACCGCCTTCATATAAAGCTTTTCCCTTATAAAACTAGATGAAATATCTACATTTATATCTAAAATTTTAAACTCATTTGGTATCTTTATATCCCCTCTTCTTGCAACCACAAATTCAACTTTTTTGCAAAGCTCATCATATCTATGCCAAGAGCTTAATTTTTCTAAATGATCGGCTCCTATTATAAAATAGATTTTGTCGCACTTGTATTTTTTCTCTAAAAACTCAACAGTTTCTATACTCGGCACAGGTCTTTTTTGTAAAAGCTCGTAGTCTGAAATTTCTACCTTTTCTAAATTTCCCCAAATTATCTTTACCCATTCAAATCTTTTGTTTTCATCAGCTTTAAATGAAATTTTAAAAGGACTTATAAAAGTTGGTATAATGATGATTTTATCAATATCAAGCTCTTTTAAAGCGGTTTTAACAATGGCATTATGTCCGTTATGAGGCGGATCAAAACTTCCGCCAAAAAGTGCAATTTTCATAGCGGAATTTTAACCTTTTTTTTGTAGAATTTCAATATTTATTTTCAAAAGGAAAAAAAATGGCTTTAAAAATCGCAATAAATGGCTTTGGTCGCATTGGAAGGTGCGTAGCAAGAATCATCTTACAAAGAGATGATGTAGAGCTTGTGGCTATAAACGATACTACAGATATAGATCTTACAAAATATCTTTTTAAGTATGATACTGTGCATGGTATCTTTAAGGGCGATGTAGATAGCGATGGAGACGATTTGCTGATAAATAAAAAAAAGATAAAGGTTTTTAAAAGTAGAGATGTAAAAGAGCTTGATTTTGCATCTTGTGGTGCAGATATAGTTTTAGAATGCACGGGTGCTCACTTAAGGCTTGAAAAATGCAAAGATTTTATAGATAGAGGCATTAAAAAAGTAATTATGTCAGCACCAGCAAAAGATGATACGCCTACTTATGTTATGGGTGTGAATTCTCATCTTTATAAAGGCGAAAAAATTATCTCTAATGCAAGTTGCACGACAAACTGTTTAGGTCCTGTTTGTAGAGTTTTAGAGGATAATTTTAAAATTCAAAAAGGACTAATGACTACCATACACGCTTATACAAATGGACAAAGTATAATAGACGCTAAAGCTAGAGATAAAAGAAGAAGCCGTGCAGCAGCTCAAAATATAATCCCTACTTCAACCGGTGCTGCTAAGGCTATGAAACTCGTTATGCCAGAGCTTGACGGGAAACTTCACGGACAGAGTATGCGTGTGCCTGTTATAGATGTTTCTAGTGTGGATTTAACCGCACAGCTTGGAAAAAAAGTAAGCAAAGATGAGATAAATGAGGCATTTAGAAAGGCTGCTAACTCAAATTTAAAGGGCTTTTTAGCTGTTGATGACGATGAAAGAGTTTCTAGTGATTTTATAGGCTCATCTTACGGTGCGATAGTGGCAAGCGATTTAACCCAAGTTATTTGCGATGATTTTGTAAAGATTATAGCTTGGTATGATAATGAATGGGGCTACTCATCTAGACTTGTAGATATGGCTGTTTATATAGCTGATAAAAATTAAAGGAAAAGCTGCAATGAATGATGAAAAAAATGAGATAATATCTATAAAAGATATAGATTTAGCGGGAAAAAAAGTTTTAATAAGATGTGATTTTAATGTCCCACAAGATGAATTTTTAAACATAACAGATGATAGGAGAATTCGCTCTGCTATACCTACTATAAGATACTGTTTGGATAACGGTTGTGCTGTAATACTAGCCTCTCATCTTGGCAGACCAAAAGAAATAAGCTCGAAATACTCTTTAGAACCGGTAGCAAAAAGACTTGCAAGACTTCTTAAAAAAGAAGTGCTAATGGCAAAAGATGTTGTAGGAGAAGACGCAAAGAAAAAGGCTGAAAATTTAGCTCCTACAGAAATTCTAATGCTTGAAAATTTGCGTTTTGAAAAGGGAGAAACAAAAAATGATGAAAATTTAGCCAAAGAACTAGCTTCTATGGTTGAAATTTATATAAATGACGCTTTTGGGGTTTGTCATAGGGCTCATTCTAGCGTTGAAGCTATAACTAATTTTTTTGATGATGATAAAAAGGCGGCTGGATTCTTGCTTTTAAAAGAAATAGCCTTTGCCGAAAATTTGATTAAAAAACCTGCTAGACCTTTTGTAGCCATAGTTGGTGGTTCTAAAGTAAGTGGAAAACTACAAGCACTTACAAATCTTTTACCAAGGGTTGATAAGCTGATAATAGGCGGTGGTATGGCATTTACTTTTTTAAAGGCACTAGGTTTTGATATAGGAAATTCTCTTTTAGAGGAAGATTTGATAGAAGAAGCAAATAGAATTCTAATAAAAGGAAAAAATTTAGGCGTTAAAATTTACCTGCCAGTTGATGTCGTAACTGCACAAAGTTGTTCTCAAGATGCTATGATACATTTTTCTCCCTGCCAAGAAATTCCAAATGGATATATGGGGCTTGATATAGGACCTGCTAGTGTGAGATTATTTAAAGAAGCTATAGCTGATGCACATACTATATGGTGGAATGGACCTATGGGAGTGTTTGAAATAGATAAATTTAGTAAAGGTAGCATAAAGATGAGCCATTACATAGGAGAAAGCCACGCTACGACAGTTATAGGTGGTGGAGATACCGCTGATGTGGTAGCTAGAGCTGGTGATGCTGATGAAATGACCTTTATATCAACCGGTGGAGGTGCTTCTTTAGAGCTTATAGAAGGGAAAGAATTGCCCGGAGTTAAACCGCTTAGGATAAAACAGTGATTTTTGCAGCAAATTTAAAGTGCAATCATACTAGAGCCT
The DNA here is from genome assembly GCF_944323605.1 of uncultured Campylobacter sp. Lineage (GTDB taxonomy): Bacteria > Campylobacterota > Campylobacteria > Campylobacterales > Campylobacteraceae > Campylobacter_D. The sequence goes on along the minus strand of NZ_CALUTC010000013.1, from coordinate 24,949 downwards.
CATTTAGACTTTACGCAGAAAGACTAAATGAATTTTTAAGCCTAAATAAAAGAGAAGTTTTTGTATTTCCTCCGAGCATAGCTTTGACACAAGGCATTTGTAAATTTACATTAGGAGTTCAAAATTTTTATCCTTGTGTAAATGGAGCTTTTACGGGAGAGTTAGGAAAAGAGCATTTAGATGAATTTGGTATAAAAACCGTCTTAATAGGACATTCAGAAAGAAGGGCTTTAGGCGATAATGACGAATTAATAAAGCAAAAATTTGACTTTGCCAAAAAACATAATTACAACATAATTTTTTGCATAGGCGAAAATATTGATACAAAAAAAGAAAACAAAACTAAGGACTTTCTTGCAAAACAACTAAAAAGCATAGACTTGGATTACAAAAATTTAATCATAGCTTATGAACCTATATATTCTATAGGCACCGGACTTAGTGCTAATGCCGATGATATAGATGCTGTGCTTTCTTTTTTAAGACAAAAAACAAAGGCTACTTTGTTGTATGGAGGAAGCGTAAGTGATAAAAATATAGATGAAATTTTTTCTATAAAAGACTGTGGTGGAGTTTTGGTTGGTTCTTTTTCCTTAGATGTGGAAAAATTTATAACTTTACTTAAAAAGGATATAAAATGATAATGAAAGACAAAAAAGGACTTATAGTAGGAGTAGCAAACAACAAATCGATAGCTTATGGCATAGCTAAAGCTTGTCACGAACAAGGTGCTAAACTAGCTTTTACTTACTTAAATGAAGCATTAGAAAAGAGAGTAAGACCTATAGCAAAAGATTTTTCATCTGATTTTGTATATGAACTAGATGTAAATAACGAGGAGCATTTGAATTCTTTAGCAGACAAAATAAAAAAAGATTTTGGTGATATAGACTTTCTTGTTCATGCCGTAGCTTACGCCCCTAAAGAAGCTTTAGAAAATTCATTCTTACAAACTTCAAAAGAAGCCTTTGATATAGCTATGCAAACTTCAGTATATTCACTGCTTTCATTAAGTAGAGCCGTTTTGCCAGTCCTAAAAAAAGGCTCATCTATACTTACCTTAAGCTATCTTGGTGGAGTAAAATATGTTCCTCACTACAATGTAATGGGTGTGGCAAAGGCAGCTCTTGAAAGCTCTGTTAGATACCTTGCAAGAGACCTTGGAGAAAAAGACATTAGAGTAAATGCCATATCAGCAGGACCTATAAAGACTTTAGCTGCAAGTGGTATAGGGGATTTTAGAATGATACTAAAATACAACGAGTTAAATTCCCCGCTAAAAAGAAATGTAAGCATAGAAGATGTTGGAAATTCGGCTATGTATCTTTTAAGCGATTTGGCAAAAGGAGTAACAGGCGAAATTCACTATGTTGATGCGGGTTACAATATAATGGGAATGGGCGATGTTACAAAAGATGATGAAGGAAACACCATACTTTGCTGGGATAAAAATAAATAATTTATCCCTTTCATTCTAAATCACTTTTTAGCTTAAGCATTTTAATAAGCTCTAAGTTTTTATGCTCTTTAGCATAAAACAAGGCATCTTTGCCGTTATTGTCCTTAATGCTTGTATCAGCTCCAGCCTCTATAAGCTCAAATGCAGCCCAAGTAAGATTATACTTAGCTGCACTTATTAAAGGGCTTTCGCCTTGTTTATCTCTAAAATTAAGCCCTATTTCCTTAAGTGTAGCGAACAAATCCTCACTTTTACTATCAAACCAAAGATAATAAAGATAAAGCATTTCTTGTGGATTTGGAGTGTAATTATTATCAAGCATATATTTTATTATGGATTTAGCATTCATACAAACAGCATTGAAAAAAATAGTTTTTGAAGCAAAATTATACTTCTCAAGCAAACAAAAACTGCCAATACTATCAATTTTCACGCTAAGTTCAAGTAAATTTTCTTTTTCTTTACCGTCTAATAAATGGCACTTATTTTTAAGCAAATACTCTAAAACCTTGAGCTTAGAAAGTGCTACAGCTAGATAAAAAAGTCTAAAAAAATCTTTTGTATCTACATTCTGCAAAGAAGAAACATCATCATAAATCACATACAAACAAGCCTTATCAACAAATTCTTTATCATAAAAAATTTTAAGTCTATTTTTAACTTGTTTAAATTTTTTGAAAAAATAATCAACAATTATAAAATTATCATTTATTGCAGCAAAGCTTTCTGCGTAAAATTTTTCCCCATAAAGTAAAAAATAATCATCTACATTTGCACCATTTTTTATCAATAAATCTACAATTTCATCATTAGCACAAAAAGAGGCAAAGCTTAGTGAATTTAAAAATTTAAGATTCAATCTTAAATTTTTAAGCCCATTATTTGCTTTAAAAATAGCATTGCTGCCTAATCTCAAAAATAAAAGCTCTTTTGTTTGTTTCTCATCTAAATTTAAACTCAAACCCTTATCTTGTATATTGTTTATGAAATCTACGACTTTAACCTCATCTTTATCTTCTTTAAAACCAGCTTCTAATTTCTTTGAAAGCATTATATAAATAGCGTTTTTGTCATTTATATAAAGAGCATAATGAAAAAGAGACATACCTTTAAAATTATGCATTTTCCACCAATTTTTAGTTTTTTGTAAAGAATTAAAGAAATTAACATAATCTTTTTTTTGCATATAAAAAAAAGCTTTATAAAAAGGAGAATATAATTTTTTAAGTATCAATATCAGCAATATAAGCATTACAAAATCAACAATAAAATCAAAATAAACCATAAAAGAAGAATTTGTTATATAAGGAGCTGAAAACAATGAAACAGAAGAATAAAACAATCTAATACTTACAAAAAAAATACATACATAAAGAAGTTTTCTATAATAACTTATATTTTTAAATTTAGCTATAAAATACTCATACACAAAAATTGCCGCTAAAATATAATAAAGCAATAAAAGAAAGATAGCAACACCAAAAACTATAGAGTAGTATAAAGTATATTCATAATCACTTGACATTAAATAATCCTTGTGTTTTTATATTTATACTTCAATTTTCTTTATAAAATACTTATATAATTATTAATATCCGACGCGTAACAAAGCTTTAAGCCAAAGTTATATACAATTTGGCTTATTTATAAGTAAAATTTAGGAGAAGTTTTGGCTGCTGATAAGAAATTATTTTATCTAAGCTCTATATTAATAACCATAAGTATAGTTTTTTCATATTCTTTGAGTGCTTTTACTGTGCTTTATTTTGACTACGATGAATTTCATTTTTTTATAAGACAATTAATTTTTGGCTTGAGTGGAATTTTAATAATGTTTTTCATATCACAGCTAGACCCTGATTCTACCGCATTTCATAAACTTATGATAGGAATTTTGCTTATATCATTTATAGCCATTTTAATACTTCCTTTCTTGCCTACAAATTTAGCTACAGCAAGTGGTGGTGCAAAAAGATGGATAAGACTTGGACCTATTTCTATATCTCCTGTTGAATTTTTTAAAATAGGACTTATTTATTTTCTTGCTTGGTCTTATACAAGACGTATTGATGATAGTAAAAAAGCCATAAAAAGTGAAATTTTGATACTGCTTCCATATATGATAGTAGCTCTAATAATCATAGGCTACATTTACATAACACAAAACGATTTAGGACAAAGCGTAATATCTTTTTTTATTATACTAGCCTTAGCTTTTTTTGCTGGAGCAAGTAAAAAACTCTTTGCCTTTGGGCTTGTAATAGCTACAATGATAGGTTTTTTGGTAATATTTAGCTCACAAAGAAGGATAGAAAGAATTTCAAATTGGTGGGGCAATATACAAGACGCTTTTCTACCATTTTTCCCAGATTGGCTAGTGCAGATTGTAAAGGTAAATTCAAATAGCGAACCTTATCAAATTTCACACTCTTTAAACGCTATAGCACACGGTGGTCTCTTTGGAGAAGGGCTTGGACTTGGGATATTTAAGCTTGGATTTTTAAGTGAGGTGCATACAGACTTTGTCTTATCTGGCATAACAGAAGAAATAGGTCTTGTTGGTCTTTTTGTTATATGTTTTTTATATCTCGCACTTGTTTTAAGAATTTTTAAAATAGCCGGTCGTTGCGAAAAGAAAGTGCATTTTATATTTTGTTCGGGCGTTGCCCTACTTTTAATATTTTCTTTTTTTATGAATGCATTTGGGATTATATCTTTAACGCCTTTAAAAGGTGTAGCAGTTCCGCTTTTAAGCTACGGTGGGAGTTCTATGTGGTCTATTTGCATAGCTCTTGGTTGTGTTTTAATGATTTCAAAAAAGGTTAAATTATGATAATAGCTATAACAGGCGGTGGAACTGGAGGACATTTAAGCATAGCAAAATCTCTAGCAATAAGTGCAAATAAACTTGGCATAGAATGCATATATATAGGCTCAACAAGCGGACAAGATATGGCTTGGTTTGAAAAAGAAAAACTTTTTTCTCACAAGTATTTCTTAGAAAGCACTGGAGTAGTAAATCAAAAAGGTTTAAAAAAAGTTTTATCTTTCTTAAATATATTAAAATTAAGCATAAAAGCTAAAAAAATTTTAAACAAACACGAAATAAAAGATGTTTTTAGCGTGGGTGGATACTCTGCGGCAGCCGCATCTTTTGCTACTATTTTTTCAAACAAAAATTTATTTATACACGAACAAAATTCAAAAAAAGGTTTTTTAAATTCTTTACTAAAGCCTTTTTGCAAAGAATTTTTCTCTTCCTTTGAAGAAACTTTTTGCTCCTATCCTGTGAATGAAAATTTTTTCAAAAAAGCAAGAATTCGAAAAGAACTTAAAACAGTTATTTTTCTAGGAGGCTCTCAAGGTGCTAAATTTATAAACGATTTAGCTTTAAAAATAGCCACAAAACTAGACGAAAAGGGTGTTAAAATAATACACCAATGCGGAAAAAACGAATACGAAAGATGTAAAGCATACTATGAAAATTTAGGCATTGAAGTAGATTTGTTTGACTTTCATAAACAGCTAGATGAAAAAATAACACAAGCTGATTTAGCCATAGCAAGAGCGGGAGCTAGCTCTTTGTTTGAGCTTTGTGCAAATAATTTACCTTGCATTTTTATACCCTACCCTTACGCTAGCAAAAATCATCAATATTTTAATGCAAAATTTCTACTAGATAAAGCACTTTGTCAAATCTTTACACAAGATGAATTACAAGATGAAAAAAAGCTTTTAAATTCAATCTTTCTAGTCAATCTAGAACTTATATCAAGCGGTTTAAAAGACATTATAAAAGAAGATGGAGCTGATTTTATCATCAAAAAAGCTTTAAAAAAAGCATAGCGATAAGCCGAGTTCTGTCGAGGGCGTTTATTTATCTAGCCTTGTTTTCACAAACAAGATCAAGCGAAGGGTCAAAAATAAAGACAATAACCATCCCTTCTTGCTGCACATTGGGTTTACATAGCCAAGCTTGTTACCAAACCTGCTGGTAAGCTCTTACCTTACCGTTTCACCTTTTCCGCATAAAAGCGGTAGTTTGCTTTCTGTTGCACTTTCCCTTAGATTACTCTAGCCATCTGTTAGATGGAATGCTTGTCTTTAGCAGCTCGGACTTTCCTCTCCAAAAAGGAGCAAACGCCTACTATGCTTTTGAAGTAATTTTATCAAAAATTAAACATTAAGATTACTTTTTTTTAAATATTTTTTTGTAAAATATGAAGCATTTATTTTTTAAGGATTATTTTATGGCTACTTACTCTATGGGCGATTTAAAAAAAGGTTTAAAAATAGAAATTGACGGTATTCCCTTTAAAATAGTTGAATACCAGCACGTAAAACCAGGCAAAGGACCGGCATTTGTTAGAATAAAAATAAAATCTTTTATAGACGGCAAGGTTTTAGAAAAAACTTTTCACGCAGGAGACAAATGTGAAGCACCTAATTTAGAAGAAAAAAAGATGCAGTATTTATATGACGAAGGAGATCTTTGTCAGTTTATGGATAATGAAACATACGAACAAGTTGGTATAGCCATAAGTGATGTAGGAGACGCTAAAAAATGGATGTTAGACGGTATGAATGTATCTGTGCTTTTTCATAATGGAAAAGCTATAGATGTAGAAGTTCCACAAGTAGTAGAACTTAAAATAGTAGAAACTGCACCAAATTTTAAAGGCGATACACAAGGCTCAAACAAAAAACCTGCTACTTTGGAAACAGGTGCTGTGGTGCAAATTCCTTTTCACGTCTTAGAAGGTGAGTTAATAAGAGTTGATACAACAAAAGGTGAATATATAGAAAGAGTAAATAAATAAATGAAAAAAACATTGAAAATGAAAAGAAGAATTGTAAGTTTATTTGGATTCTTAAGTGCTTTATTGTTGTGTTTTTTTATAACACAAAATAGCTATGCAAGAGAACAGTTAAGCGAAGAACAAGTAAAAAAAAGATTAGATGCATTTAACAAATACACCAAAACACTTTCTATAATAGAACAGTATTACGTAGATGATGAAAATTTAAGCGATTTGATAGATAAATCAATATCCGGGCTTCTTTCAAATTTAGATGCACATTCAGCATTTTTAGATGAAAAAGCTTTTGCTGATATGAAAATTCAAACTAAGGGCGAATTTGGAGGACTTGGAATAACAATCAGTATGAAAGACGGTGCATTAACAGTTATAGCACCTATAGAAGGGACTCCTGCCGATAAAGCTGGTATAAAAGCTGGAGATGTTATCGTAAAAATAGACAATCAAGCTACTATAGATATGAAGTTAGATGAAGCGGTAAGCAAAATGCGTGGAAAACCCGGAACTTCTGTAAGTATAACTGTTTTAAGAAAAACTGCTTCAAAACCAATAGAAATAAAATTAAAAAGAGATACTATAAAAATAGAAAGCGTATATGCTAAACTTGTAGAAGATGATGATATTTTGTATTTAAGGGTAACTAGCTTTGATCAAAATGTAGTTGATATGGCTAGTAAATATATAAAACAATACCCTAAAGCAAAAGGCATAGTGCTTGACTTAAGGAATAATCCGGGAGGTTTGCTAAATCAAGCTATAGGGCTTACAAATTTATTTGTTGATAGTGGAGTTATAGTGTCCCAAAAAGGTCGTATTGAGGCTGAAAACCAAGAATTTAAAGCTATTGCAAACAAAAAAATTACAGATGCGGCACTTGTTGTGCTTGTAAATGGCGGTAGTGCAAGTGCTAGTGAGATAGTAAGCGGTGCCTTACAAGATTTAAAAAGAGGCATAGTGCTTGGTGAAAATACCTTTGGAAAAGGTAGCGTTCAAAGTGTGATACCTATAACAGAAGACAAAGAAGCCATAAAACTAACGATAGCAAGGTATTATCTACCAAGTGGCAGAACAATACAAGCTGTTGGAGTAAAGCCTGATATAGAAGTGGCGGCTGGAAAGATAACCGTTCAAGATGATGGTTTTGGCATAAAAGAAAGTGATTTAAATAGACACTTACAAGGTGAGCTTGAAAACACAAACAAAGACAAAAAAGAGGAAAAAAGTGATAACAAAAACATCATAAGTAAAGAACAGATAAATAATGACGCTCAACTAAAATCAGCAATAGATACAGTAAAAATACTAAATTTAACTAGGGATTATAAATGAAAGAACTAATATACGAGGGTAAGGCTAAAAAACTATACAAAACAGATAAAGAAAATGTCTTACTTAGTGAATTTAAAGATGACTTAACCGCCTTTAATGCTGAAAAAAAAGGTAGCGAAAAGGGAAAAGGTGCTTTAAATTGTGAAATAAGCACGAAAATTTTTAGACTACTTGAAAAAAACGGCATAAAAACACATCTTATAGAAAAGATAAGCGATAACGAACAGCTTGTAAAAAAGTGTAAAATCATAGCCATAGAAGTAATAGTAAGAAATGTGGCAACTGGCTCTCTTAGCAAGAGACTTGGTATAAAAGATGGCACTGTTTTGCCTTTTGCCTTGCTTGAATTTTGCTTAAAAGATGATGCTTTAGGAGACCCTTTTATAAATGATGAGCACTGTTTGCTCTTAGGATTGGTAGATAATGAAGAAGAGATAAAAGAAATAAAAAAAATAGCAAGAAAGATAAATGAAATTTTACTTGCTTTTTTTGATGAAAGAAATTTAAGGCTGATTGATTTTAAAATAGAATTTGGAAAAGATGAAAATAACACAATAATCCTATCCGATGAAATAAGCCCTGATAGTTGTCGTTTTTGGGATAAGCAAACAAATGAAAAGCTTGACAAAGACAGATTTAGACAAAATTTAGGCTCAGTAAAATTAGCTTATGAAGAAGTTTTAAAAAGGATAAACAAAGAATGTTAGTTACCGTAAATATTTCTTTAAAAAATGGGGTATTAGACCCGCAAGGAAAGACTATTCAAAAAGCATTGCATTCTTTAAATTTTGATAAAGTTACAGATGTAAAAATGGCTAAGCAAATAAAATTAGAAATAAACGAAAAAGATAAAACAAAGGCTCTAGAACTTGTCAAAAATATGTGTGAAGAGCTGCTAGTTAATACTGTTATAGAAGATTACGAGATACTTTTATGAAAGTAGCTATTATACAGTTTCTTGGAACAAACTGCGAATACGATACTGCTTACGCCTTTGAAAAACTTGGGGTAAAAACAGAGTTGATATGGCACGAAAGAGAAGATTTTAAGGCTGATTTGATAGTATTGCCTGGAGGATTTTCTTACGGGGATTATTTAAGATCTGGTGCTATAGCTAAATTTGCTCCGGCTATGAAAACTGTGCTAAAACACGCAAAAAATGGAGGATATTTACTAGGAATTTGCAATGGCTTTCAAATGCTTTTAGAATTAGGTCTTTTAAAAGGAGCTATGAAGCACAATGAAGGTCTAAATTTCGTTTCAAAAATGCAGACTTTAAAAATACACTCAAACAACAATATTTTTTTAAAGAATTTTAAAAAAGATGAATTGATACAAATTCCAATAGCACACGCAGAAGGAAATTACTACGCAGATGATGATACTATAAAAATGCTCTATGACAAAGATATGGTGCTATTAAAATATATAGACAATCCAAATGGCTCGAAAGAAGATATAGCTGGAATTTGTGATGAAAATAAAAAAATTTTTGCTCTTATGCCTCACCCTGAAAGGCTGTGTGATAAGGTTCTTGGAAGCGATATTGGGCTTAAAATGCTAAAGGGTTTTGTATGAAATTTCTGCTTATACTTTTTTTATTATTTTCTTTTGGCTATTCAAAAAATCAACTAAACGAAACAGAGCTTGAAATTTACAAAAATATGTCTTCAAGCGATGAAAATGAAAAATATAATGAAGAAGTAGCTTATGATACAAAAGAAAATTCTTCCTTAGTTTTAAGGTCTCTTGAATATAAAAAAGAATACTATGTAGGAGAAGTATTTCCTATAATCATTTATGCAAAAACAAATGAAGTATCTGATTTTGGCTTTGATATAGAGCTTGATAAAAATGAGGATTTGGCATTTTTAAATAAAAATTTAAAGTGGAATAAAAAAGGTGATGAATATGAGGCTATATTATGGTTTGAAGCAAAAACAGCAAACGCTTATATAAAAAACATAAAAGTATCCTTAACTAGAAACAAAGTAGCCTTTAAAGAAAGTAATTTAAAAATACAAGACTTAAGATTTAAAAAGATAAATGCGGACAGACTTTACTCAAATTTAGTAGCATCAAAACTAGAAATAAAAAAAGTAAAAACTTCGTATTTTGACGATAAAAGCTTAGTTATGATAGTAGCACTTGAAGCACAAAATGCAAATTTAAATAATTTCAACATAACAAACGATACCACACTTATAAAACAAAGGGTTGATAACGTAAATGGAGACTTTAACTCATCTTCAGCCTTTTATTCAGCTATATTTGCACCAAGCAAAAAAGAGCTTTCTTTTAGCTATTTTAATACAGACACAAATAAGCTTGAAACTGTAAATTTGGAGGTTGAAATAAGCTCAAATGAAACAGTAAATACTCAAAGCGATTTAAACCCTCAAAGCAATGTTATAGACTTTTATAAACAATTTATACTTTGGTTTATATCAGGGATTTGTGCTATATTTTTTATTTTTAAAAGGTCTTATTTGCTCCTTGGCGTAGCTGTTGTTTGTTTTGCTCTTAGTTTTATGGTAACAAGCTCTAGCTACAAGGCTGTTTTTAAAGCTAAGGCAAGTGCGAAACTGCTTCCAACATCAAATTCTACTTATTTTTATACCAGTTCTCAAGATGAGGAAGTAGAGGTATTAGACAGTAGGCAAAACTACAAAAAAATACTATTTAAAGATGGAAAAATAGGTTGGGTAGATGAAAAAGATTTACAAGAGATGTAAGGCTGTATTATATATAATCTTTATCTTTTTTAATGCCATTGCCATATTTATATTATTTTCTTTAACAAATTCTCAAGAAAAAATACATAAAATAAGAAGAGCTTGGGCTAAACTACAAAGTAAGATTATACCTTTTGATGTTGAAGTTGTGGGCGAAATTAAACAAGCTGATATGATACTTATGAATCACCAAAGTATGCTTGATATAATAGCACTTGAAAAAATTTACCCAAAAAATATAGCTTGGATAGCAAAAAAAGAATTAGCACAAATCCCCATATTTAAAATTTGTATGACAAAACCAAAACTAATCTGTATAGATAGAAAAAACCCAAGAGATATAGTAAGACTTCTAAAAGAGGCAAAAGAAAGACTAGATGAAGGTAGAGTTTTAGCGATATTTCCAGAAGGAACCAGATCAAGAACTGAAAAAATTTTAAAATTTCAAAATGGGGCTAAGATACTTGCAGAGAAATTAAATTTGAAAATTCAGCCATTGTTAATAGTAGATTCTTCTAAGATTTTAGATAGCAAAAATTTTACGCTAGGTTCTGGGACACTTAAAATAGTATGCCTTGATATAATTGATACAAGCAAGGAAAATTGGTTAGAAGAAACTAGAAAACAAATGCAAGATATTCTTGATAAAGAAAGATTAAAAATTAAGGAGAAAAAATGAAATTTAAAACAGAAGTAAATCAGCTTCTACAACTTATGATTCACTCTTTATACTCTAATAAGGAAATTTTTTTAAGAGAGTTAATATCAAATTCAAGCGATGCACTCGATAAACTCACATTACTAACAGTTAGCGATGATAAGTATAAAAAGATAAAATTTGAGCCAAGAATAGATATAAAATTTGATGCTAAAAATAAAATCCTAATCATAAGCGATAATGGCATAGGAATGAATAATGAGGATTTAAACACAAATTTAGGGACAATAGCAAAATCAGGCACAAAAAGCTTTTTAGAAAATTTAAGTGGGGACGCTAAAAAAGACTCTCAACTCATAGGACAATTTGGTGTGGGTTTTTATTCTGCCTTTATGGTAGCCTCAAAAGTAGAAGTTTTAAGCAAGAAAGCACTTGATGATAAGGCTTATTTATGGACTTCTGACGCAAGTTCTTATGATATAAAAGAAGCAGAAAAGGAAGATTTTGGAACAAGCATAAAGCTTTTTCTAAAAGATGATGAATTTTTAAACCCTTACCGCATAGAAAGTATAGTTACAAAGTATTCAAACCATATACAATTTCCTATATTTATGGAAAAAGAAGAATACGAAAATACCAAAGAAGGTGAAGAAGCAAAAACAAAAACTGTAGTTGTGCAAATAAATACAGCACAAGCTCTTTGGAGACAAAACAAAAGCTCCTTAAAACAAGAGGATTATGATAAATTTTATGAGCAAAATTTTCACGATTCAAACAAACCCTTACTTAGCATACACACAAAATCTGAAGGCAAGATAGAATACAACACGCTTTTTTATATACCAAGTGTAGCTCCTTTTGACCTTTATAGGACGGATTATCAAAGCCATTTAAAACTTTATGTAAAAAGGGTTTTTATAAGCGATGATGATAAGGAACTCTTGCCTACATATCTTAGATTTGTACGTGGTATATTAGATGTTGAGGATTTGCCGCTTAATGTAAGTAGAGAAATTTTGCAAGAAAATATCATTTTAAAAAGTGTGCAAGAAGCTAGTGTAAAAAAAATACTAAGCGAACTTGAAAAACTGATGAAAAAAGATAAAGAAAAATATGAAAAATTTTTCAAAATCTTTGGAAAAGTGATAAAAGAAGGCTTGTATGGATTTAGTGCTGAAAGAGAAAAATTGCTAAAATTAATGCTTTTTAAAAATATGAATTCAGACAAAGTAATAACGCTAAGTGAATATAAAGAAAATATGCAAGAAGGACAAAAGGAAATTTTTTACATCACAGGCAGTTCTGAAAATTTGCTTAGAAATTCTCCTTTACTAGAATCATATAAACATAAAAAAATAAATGTTTTAATTCTTGATGATGATATAGACGCTATCATAGCTCCGATGTTACCAGAATTTGAGGGCTTAAAATTTGTAGCGATAAATAAAAGCGATGAAGAAAACAAGGTTAGTGATGAAGAAAAGCAAGAATTTGCAGGCATTTTAAGCAAATTCAAAGAAATTTTAAAAGATGAAGTTAGCGATGTATTACCTTCATCTAGGCTTTATGATAGTGCTTGTTGTATAGTTTATGATAAAGATAAACCTGATTTTGCAATGCAACAATTACTAAGACAAATGGGACAAGAAGATGATGTAAAGCCTATATTAGAATTAAATTTAAAACACGAAATTTTGCAAAAATTAAAAAATAACGAAAGCTACATTCACGATGTGGCTATACTTCTTTTAAATATGGCAAAGCTTAATGAGGGGCTTGGTGTAAAAAATGCAAAAGAATTTAATGATATACTAAATAAATTTATAACAAAGGCTTTATAGTGGTTCAAAATATAAACATAAACAAAGCGAACTTAGATGAGTTTGAAATTTTTGATGTACGTTGTCCTTTTGAATGGAAAGAAGGTGTTTTAGAAAATGCAAAATTAGTTTGCCTTTATGATGATAGAGGTTTTCTAAATGAAAATTTCATAAATGAATTCAAAGAAAAACTAGAAAATAATAAAAAAATCGCCTTTGTATGCAAGGCTGGTCAAAGAAGTTTTACTGCTGCAAAAATGGTAGAAGAAAATTTAAATCTAGATAGTGTAAATTTAGACGGTGGAATGTCTTCTTACAAAGGAAAACTTAAAAAATGATAGCTACTTATCTTTTAATAGCAGCTCTAGCTTTTTTAGCTCTTTATTTTGCCATACAAAAATTTACATTAAAAGTAGATGAAAAGGCTCTTTTAGGGCCTATAAAGGTGGATTTATATCCTAAATTTTGCGATATTATAAATGACAAGATAAAAGAATTTAAAGATATGGCAAAAGACGATAAAATCAGCCTCAAGGATACAGAACAAAAAGATATTTTTTTAGAAAAATTAAGCGATTTAAGCAGAGAACTCACTTTCATACAAACTATGAATCTAAGCAAGAAAAATGACGAGCTTTGGCAAAGTGAGCTTTTTTATTTTCTAAAAGAATTAGAAAACTTGCTTTTAGATTATTTAAATGACGGAGAAAAGCAAAGCGACGAACTTAGAGAATTTTTAATGAATGAATTTCAAAGGCTAAAAAATCCTTAATTTTTAATATACTAAAGTATTTATTTTACAAAACACGCTAAAAGAAAGTCTATACTAGGCATTGTTTTTAAATTTCATTTAATTTTTATTTACTATATGTTTTTGTTTTTTTTGTAGAATCTAATTTTTTATTTTATATTTTTTTTGAAAGGTCTCAACTATGAGTTTTTTAACAAACTTAAGTGAAGGTTGGCAATTTGGCATACAGCTTGCTGTTGTTCTAATTTGTCTTTTTTACGGTGCCAGAAAGGGTGGTATAGCTCTTGGGCTTTTGGGAGGTATAGGACTTATCATACTTACCTTTGGTTTTGCAGTAGCTCCGGGAAAACCTAGTATAGATGTTATGCTTACAATACTTGCCGTTGTTGTAGCTAGTGCAACTTTACAAGCTAGTGGCGGACTTGATGTAATGCTACAAATAGCAGAATTCATTTTAAGAAAAAATCCAAAATTTTTAATAATTCTAGCTCCTTTTGTAACTTGCACCCTTACCATACTTTGCGGTACTGGACACGTTGTTTATACAATGATGCCAATAATTTATGACATAGCTATAAAAAATGGAATTCGCCCTGAACGTCCTATGGCAGCCTCATCTGTAGCTTCTCAAATGGGTATAATAGCAAGCCCTGTATCAGTCGCAGTTGTGAGCTTAACAGCATTGCTTCTTAATGCCGATCATAAATTAGCTGGATTTGATGGATATATAAATTTGCTTCAAATCACTATACCTAGCACACTTTTTGGAGTTTTATGTATAGGAATTTATTCTTGGTTTAGAGGAAAAGACCTTGATAAAGACGAAGAATTTCAAGAAAAAATTAAGGATCCTGAATTCAAAAAATATGTATATGGCGAAACAAAAACATTGCTAGGCGTTAGACTTCCTAATAAAGACTGGTTGGCTATGTTTATATTTTTAGGTGCTATCGCTGTTGTTGCTATACTTGGAGCATTTGAAAATTTAAGACCTCACTTCAATGGCAAAGCTATGGGAATGGTAGCTGTTATACAAATTTTTATGCTTCTTGCTGGTGCATTGCTTTTGATTTTTACAAATGTAGATGCAAATAAAATAGGCAAAAACGAAATTTTCCGTTCAGGTATGATAGCACTTGTGGCTGTGTTTGGAATTTCTTGGATGGCGGATACTATGTTTGAAGTGCATACTCCTATGATGAAAGCAGCACTTGGAGGCGTTGTGGAAAATCACCCTTGGACTTATGCTGTTATGTTGCTTTTAATATCAAAATTTGTTAATTCTCAAGCAGCAGCTATCGCAGCTTTTGTGCCTTTGGCTTTAGGTATAGGCGTTGAGCCTGGTATAATCGTAGCTTTTGCAGCAGCTTGTTACGGATACTACATACTTCCTACATATCCAAGCGATTTGGCTACTATACAATTTGACAGATCAGGAACTACTCATATAGGAAGATTTGTTATAAATCATAGCTTTATTTTACCTGGATTAATAGGTGTTTTCACATCTTGTGTTGCTGGATATGTATTAGCTATGATTGCTGGTTATCTTTAAAAACTTTCCTAGCTTTGTTACAAAGCTAGGATTTATATTCTTTTAAGTGCTGCTACTATATAATTTTACTATGAATCAAAAACTACACTATAACCACTACATTTTATCTTTTCAGGCACTTTATTAGCCCTTTTTTCACATTTTAAATTATTTTTTTTGTGAAACTAAGGAGTATTTATGTTTAATATTTTTGAAAAATCAAGTATGTTAAAGCTTTTTACAAAATTTTCTTTACCAAGTGTCGTTTCTGCTGCCTTTTTGTCATCGTATTATGTTATAGATGGAATTTTTGTAGGACTTTACTTAGGAAGCGATGCTTTAGCTGCAATGGGCATTGTTATGCCTTTTATAATAATGTGCTTTGCCTTAGCTGATATGATAGCAGTTGGCTCATCTGTGCAAATTTCAATACATTTAGGACAAAATAAAAAACAAAGAGCAAGAATGATTTTTACTGCTTGCGTGCTTATAATATTTGCTTTGTCTATTTTTATAAGCATATTATCTTTTTTATCTTATGAATTTTTAATATCTTTGCTAGATACAAATGATAATATAAAAGCACTATGCAAAGAATATGTAAAAATTTTCATATATTTTGCTCCTATTATAATGCTATCTTTTGCTATGGATAATTATCTAAGAATCTGTGCTAAAACACTTTATAGTATGTGTGTAAATATAATCATAACTATAACAAACATAGTTCTTGTATATATCTTTGTATCTTATATGAAATTAGGCATTTTTTCAGCTGCACTTGCGACTTGCATAGGTTTTAGCATAGGGACTATTTTGTGTTTTTTACCTTTTATATTTTGCAAATTAAACTTAAAATTTAGCCATTTGTATATGAATTTTAAGCTTTTTAAAAATATCGTATATAATGGAAGTAGCGAATTTTTTAATACCATATCCTTTGCCCTTTTTGTAAGCTTTGCTAATACAGTTTTGCTAAATCTTGGAGGAGTAAATTCAGTAGCCATTTTCTCTATCATACTTTACATAGACAGCTTTATAGCAGTAATACTTATAAGCCTTTGCGATTCTATGCAAGCAGCATTTAGCTACAATCTAGGTGCAAGAAATTTAAACAGAATAAAAGAAATTTTAAAGACCTTGTTTGGCTTGTCTTTTGTTATTTCATTATTATCATTTTTAGGTATTTACTTCTTTCACCAAAGCATTTTAAATCTTTTTTTACAAGAGGGAAAAATAGAAATATTTGAATTGGCAAACAAAGCACTGATTTTATTTTCTTTTATATATCTTTTTTGTTGGTTTAATATAAGCTCATCATCTTTTCTAACATCACTAAATAAGCCAACATATTCTTTGATGATAGCACTTATGAGAAATTTCATCTTGCCACTTATATGGCTTTACATATTGCCATTATTTTTTGGGCTTGATGGGGTCTTTGCTTGTCTATTCGTTTCAAATATCCTAACAATGTTTTTAGCTATATTCTTGCTCAAAAAAACTATAAAAAATATGTAAGCAATAACCCTACCATTTAGATAGGGTTATAATAACTTTATGGTAGATTAAACTTGTCTAATAAAGCCTTCATAATGCCGTCTTTTTTCATATTTTCAAGCTCTTCATTTATGCTATCTATAAGCCCTTCGTTTTCATTTTTTTTAAAGGCAAAAGCATAGCCTAAGCTACCGTCTTCTTCATAATGAAATTTCTCAAGATCCTTATATAAACCAAGATAAGCATCTGCTATAGAATCGTCTATAAACAATGCATCTATTTCCTTACTGTTTAAAAGCCTAAAAAGCTTATCAATTTCTTCAATAGAAACTATTTTTATCCTTGCTATACTTTGCTCTTTTATGCTTTTTTCTTGCAAACTACCTTTTCTGACACCTATTTTTTTATTTCTAAGATCTTCTTTGCTTCTTATCCTAATATCATTACCCCGTTTTACATAAACACTTTTAGTAAAATAATAAGGCTTAGTAAAATCAACAAATAAAAGCCTATCAGCAGTTATGGAAAAAGAAGAAGCTATCATATCTATCTCTGAATTTAAAAGAGCCAAAGATAAATCATCAAATTTTAAATCGCTTTTATAGACTACATCTAAATTTAAACGCTTAGACAGCTCATTCACAAGTTCTACATCAAAACCACTTAACTTACCGTCATCATCTTTAAAATTAAAAGGGTAATAATTAGGTGCCATTCCAACCCTTAAAGCTTCATCATTACCACAAGCACAAAAGGCAAATGCTATAAAAAACAAAATAAAAATTCTTTTCATAAGCCATCCTTTCATACATCTAAACGTTTATAATAAAGCATTTCAACACCGTCTTTTACCTCTTTAAAAAGCAATAAAGGCACATTGTAAGTGTCGCTTGAGCTAACCCAAACCAAACCGCCTCTGTGTATATAACAGTTTCTACCGCTTTCTAATTCTAAATCATTATATACATCAAAACTATCTTCAGAGTCTTTGCCCGGTAAATTTAAACGCAAAGGTAGACGGTAAGAGCTTACTACCTTTTCATAAGCCTGTGATATGCTAAGATCTTTAAAAAAATATTTTCTAATACTTACTTCAGAGCAAGAATCACAAAGATTGGCGTATGTAAAACCAAAAACATCTTTTTTTGGAGAATTTGAGCTTATGCTTTGAGCCATTAGATGATAATATCTGCTGCTATAGCCGCTACGTCTTTCTATTTTGCCAGCTTCTTGTTCGCAAAAACCGCTAAAAGAAGAGCTTTGTTGAAAGACACTTCCATTTTCGTTTAGATCGCCAAGATCGTTAAAAGTAGCAAAATTTGTAACAACTAAACTAAGTAAAAGTCCTAAAAGAGTTACTGTTGTTTTTGTAAATTCCATAATACTTCCTTAAAACAGAATTTACACTAAACATAGATTTTTTATCCGCTTGGATTATAGCATAAAAAAAATATTTTTTATATTATCCTCCTAAAAAGGAGGATAAGACTTTATTCGTCAAAAGCAATAAGCTCGTAATAATAAAGCTCTGTATTGTTTTCTTTTTGATTTAAGATAAATACAAATTTATTGTCCTTGCTAGGAAGAGATTCTATCCAAAGCTCATTTGCATTTTTTCTTACATAGCAAGTATAACCCTTATTTTCACTTTTTACGCTAGGGGTTAAATTTAAGGCATCTTGTGAATTTTGACTAGGCATTTCTTTTCTTAGAACAATCTTGTCATTTTTTGCTAGAATGCTCAACAAATTTTGATAAGCTTTCTCTAAATTTGTGCCTTTAAACTCGTATTTTCTTATATAAGAATCCGTATTTCCTAAGTTTAAATTCTCATATTCAAAACCATCTTTAGAAAATTTCTTAGCATTGCCTTTGCTAAAGAATGGATAAACAGCACTGAAAGTCTTATTTTGAACTGAATTTACATAGGACTTACAAAGTGAATCTAATTCTTGCTTTTGTTCTAAAGCACCTTTTGCTAAAGCACTATATGTAGTCAATATAAAAAATACAACTACAAATTTTAAAAATTTCATAACTTCTCCTTGTTTATATCTAAACATAGAAGCCTTTTTTATCCATGCTAAGTTTAACTAAAAATACATTTAAAGTCAATTTTATTTTTTAAAAAATACTTGACAAAAACATAGTAATTATTGTTGAAAAATACTTGAAAAGTATTTTGCAACAATAATTACTTGATAGTAATTATTGTAATATATATGTAATTTTTTTTGAAAGGCTAAAAATGGCAAAAAATACAACACAATCTCTAGGAGATATAATCGTTTCGATAGCAAAAGCAGTAGCACAGGCACAAAGCGATGTGCAAGAATCGCAGTTATCTCATATATTTACCTTTTTTAAGAAAAAATTTAAAAAAGATGCAAAAGGAAATGTAACAGATGAACTGCTACCTGTAATCTTTCCAAAATCTTTAAAAATAGGCATACCAGATTCAGACGCTAAGAATTTTAAAACAAAATATTACAGCGTTCCTTACATAAATTTGTTGCCTATAAATCAACTTCATATAGAAAGTATAAAAACAGAATTTGATGTATCTTTAGTAGGACTTGACGAACAAGAAAGCTCTAAAAATGAGGATATAAAGGACTTTGATAAGCTACCAACTCTTAAAATAGATGTTGTAGGCGGAGGGCTTTCAAAAGAAAAAGGTCTAGCAGCACACATATCTTTAACTATGAGCAAACATGATTTGCCTGAAGGAACTGCTAGAATGATTAATGAATTAATAAATAATTGTCAAGGATACAAAGAAGATTTAATACTAAGAAAGGAGGAAGAAGGCGATGTAAAATAAAATAAAATCAAAATAGACAAAAAATTTATATTATAAAGGAGCAAAAATGTCAACAGAAATAGTTAATCAATTTTCAGGCTTACCTATGGCATCTTTAATAGGTGGTCCATTGCAAGCAGCTTGCGATGCACAGCTACAACTTGCAAATGCTACATCAACTTTTATAAAAACAGTTGGTTTAGAACAAAAGGGTGAGGAATTAGTTGCAAGAACAGTTGATTTTAAATACGAACAAATCAAAGAAGATGGTTCTGTTCAAAAAATGAATATACAAACTCCGCTTCTTGCTATAGTGAAAGTTCCAAGTTTATCTATAACTAGCATGGATATAACTTTTGATATGGAAGTTAAAACAGCTGAAGAACAAAAAGAATCAAGCGATAAAAGCGTTGCTATAGATGCTCAAGCTAGTGTAGGTTTTGCTTTCTTTAGGGCTAGAGTGTCTGTAAAGGGTTCTATAAGCTCTCATAAGGAAAATACAAGAAGAACTGATACTTCAGCTAAATACCACGTAGAATTACACGCTAGAGATGACGGTATGAGCGAAGGTTTATCAAGAGTGCTTGATATAATACAAGCTTCTATACAGCCTAGAGAAGAAAATAAAGCGGTAGAACAAAAAAGTCAAGCTTCAAGCGAAGTATAAAAAATTAAGGAGTGATTGTGAGTAGAGTTTTTGATTTAAGTTCTGTGAGTTTTGTTAAAAGAGTTGTTATAGGACAAAGAGATACGCAAAATTCATACGATGAAGAAGAAGCAAATAAAAACACGGAGTTTTTAAATAGGTGTTTAAATGATTTTCCAAAGGGAAGAATTATAGCTTGTGAAAAGAATTTTAAGCTTTTAAATATAGGGGAACATCAAATGGTTCAACAATGGCTTGTATATCATGTTGGTTTTACAAAAAAGCCTTTATGGATGAATGAACAATGAAAAAAGCAATCACTCTAAAAAAATTTGCCCATCTTTTGAATGAAGAGCAAATAAGGTGTCAAAAGATAGCAAGTGATTTTTTTGATAAGAGATATAAAGATCTTGCTTTTTTCCTACACAAAAAAGCTGATATAAACCTGGAACAGGCATTTAAAATGCTTTTTTATCCAAATTATACACTAAACATAGAGCTGAGTTTCAAGGTTTATAAAGATGGGCGAGATAACTTTCATACAAAAAAACCAAATTTATTTTTAAGGTTTTTTAAAACTTATACTACGCATCAAATAAAAATTTTTAAAGATAATGTAAAACTAGATGGCGAGGAGATTCTTAATAAGGATCTCAATGGTATTTTAATAGTTTTTAAATGAAAGGAGATATTATGAATTTAAGTCAAGAAAAACTAGACAAAATTAGCCCAAAACTAAAGCTAGAAGTGCTTTTAGCATTATTTGAAAAATACGAAATAAATACTTTAAACAGGGTGTGCGGTTTTTTAGCACAGTGCGCACACGAGAGTGGAAATTTTAAATTTACTAGCGAAAATTTAAATTATTCATCTTCTGCTCTTTTAAAAGTTTTTCCAAAATATTTTAAAGATGAAACTATAGCAAAGGAATATGAAAGAAAGCCAGAAAAAATTGCTAGTAGAGTATATGCCAATCGTATGGGAAATGGCGATGAAGGAAGTAAAGAAGGATATAAATTTAGAGGTAGAGGCTACATACAGCTAACAGGCAAAAATAATTATCTTGATTTTGCAAAAAGCATAGGAAAAAGCCTTGATGAAGCTGTAGAATACTGCAGTAGCGATGAAGGTGTTTGGAATCTGCTCTGTATTTTTGGAAAAGAGAAAAACTAAATGAACTTTGCGATAAAGACGATATAAAATCTATGACCAAACGCATAAATGGTGGATTTAATGGTCTAGAGGATAGAAAACAAAAATATGAATATTATAAAAGCATTCTGGCATAAACTTAGACGGTGAATTTCACCGTCGATTTTTATTCGAAAAATCTCTTAGCATTTTTTAGCTTCTGTATCTTTGGAGCTAAGATGTCTTTTTTATTTTTTAAAAGCTCAAAAGCCTCATCTATCAATGCTTTAGCTTGTCTTAAAGTATCTACATCATCACTTTTAATATCTTTATCTAAAAGTCTTTCTATTTCGTCTATATTTTCGTCTATGATAGCTATCTTAAAATCATTGAGCCACTGCTTCATCTTGATGAATTTCCCTCCAAGCCTCTAACAAGCCTCTAACAACATTTATTACTTCATCTACCTTGCTTTCATCATTTTTTAAATTTGCTAAAGACAAAAGCTGAATTTCTCTTGTATAAAGTCCATTCAGATAGTAAGCAACATCTCCACCTCTTTCATAATCAAGGCTGTTAATAAGCTCTACAAATATAGCAGTAGCTCTTTTGATATAGTAAGTTCTTTGTTCTATATCTTCATTTCTTATGCTTATTTTTATCCTAGAACAAAATTTCAAAAGCCCCTCATAGAGCATTTCTATGAGTTTTTGCGGCGATTCAACGCCCATTTGATTTTGCGTATAGGCATTATAAGCTAAATTATTTTGCATATCCTAATTTCCTCACTGTTCTGTGCTACTCATAGCAGCTATCATTTGACTTATAGCATTTGACTGCGTATTTAGTTTTGACATTATTATTTCGTATTGAACCCAAGTATTTTGCAAGGTTTCATATCTTGCGTCTATTCTATCTTGGCTTTGCTGTTTGCTCTCTTGAAGCTGTTTGCTTTCACTTTTTAACTGTTGCTCGTAAAGAGTAAGAGTTCCGTTTGAGCCATTTATACCGTCTAAAACCTCTTTTAGATTAGCAAAAATACCTGTTCCTTGCTCGTATTGAGGCGAAAGCTGAGTGCTTTCTAGTCCAAGACCTTCTAAAAAGCTTTCGTTTCCTTCTAGTTTAAAATCAGAGCCATTGTCGCTATTAAATTTTATTATATACTCTACAGTAGTTGTAGAGCCATTTCTCACAGATATTTCTTCAACACTTACATTTAAATCCTCTATGGCGAAACTATTTATATGCTCTGCTAAATTCTTAGCTCTTTCAGCAGCATCAGCACCTGTTAATACAAAATCATTACCATCAACATCTTTTGATAAATCATAAGTTTTGTCATTAAAAGTTATCTTAAAACCACTGTTTTTAAAGTCTATATCTTGGTCAAGTTTGATACTTTCTCCAACATAGTTTAATTCTTCAAAACCAGAAACACCTGAAAAGAATTTTTCTGCGAAACTTATATCTTCACTTACTTTTTCATTAAACACAGAAGAATCAAAGGTCAAAAGCCCACTTTCATTGAGCGTTAAACCAAAATCCTGTAAAGAAGCCATAACTTTTGTAGATACTTCATTTCCATCATCATCGATTTCAACACCATCTACCATTTGTGTTTGAAATAACTGGGATATGATATTAGATCTTAAGCTTGTTACTTCACTTACACCTTGTAAGTCTCCAGCGACCCCTGTATCAACATCGTATTTAGTAGCCTCTGTCAAGAAATTTGTAAGCTCATTAAAAGCTTCAACAAGGCTGTTCATAGTTTCTGATATATCGGCAACATCTTGTTCGATACTAAAATTTACTTCTCCCTCTTGTTTAAGGCTAAGAGTTAGTCCAGCACCTATATCATTTACTTGATTGCTAGATCTTATCATTCTAACGCCGTCTAAAGTAAATATAGCATCTTGAGCTTGTTTTATATGATACTCTCCATTTGCATCATCAACGCCATAATTTTTAACGACATTCAAACCTAAATTATTTGATAAGAAAGAAGAAGCATCTGCATTTGTCTGATATACATCTCCACTTGCTCCGGCAACCTTTACACCATCAAAAACCTTTACTTCAGAACCACTTGGAGCATTTAAACCGGCAGAAAATGAGAAAGAAAATTCATTATTTACATTTCCACCAGCTGAGAGTTGCACTTTTCCACCTGTAACAGTATTAACCCTTTTCACCAAATCATCATAAGTATCAGTTGTAAGAGCATCTATCTCAAAACTTTCATCGCCAACAAAAACAGTAAATTTAATATCGCTTGTAAGTCCTAAAGAATCTTGCAAGCCATTTGAAGATAGTTGAACCTTTTGTGCAGAACTAGAACTAAATCCGCCAAATCCTTCAGCGTCAAAATCTGTAGTTTTTAAATTCCAACCTAAGGCTGATAAAACGTCTTTAGCTTCTTGTGTTTCTTGATAAATTCCATTACTATCTTTTGAACCAGCGTAAAAACCTATGGCATTATCAACACCTGTTTCTGTGCTAGTCAATGTTAATCTATATGGATTTGTTTTTTCGCCAGTGTTTATTATCTTTGCTTGTATTTTACCGTCAGTAGCGTCATTTATCTTATCTGCTAACTGTCTAAAAGTAGTAGTAGAATCCACTTCTATAGCGTATTCTTTTCCATTTTGAACTAAGGTAAAAGTAGCTTTTTGACCTGAAGATAGGCTTGATAGAACTGTATCAGTATCTTTATTAAAGCCTTTACTTTGATAAACATCATTCTTAGCTATTTGCATAACTTCTACCATAAGATCTTGTAAAGCCACACCACTTGAAGCAGTTAAAGTAGCTGCTGGATTGTCAGATACGCTTGATTCAACTTTTCTATTTGCAAATGCTGTAGAATCTCCCAAAGATGAAACTGCTGACTTAAAAGTAGTAAGCTTAGTCAAAAGCTCTGTCAAAGCGGTTTGTTTTGCTGTATTTGTTTCTAATTTTTTTTCATAAGGTTTTACTTGTGCGGCTTCATCGGCTGTTTTTAATTGATCAAATAAATCTTTAGTTAATACCCCAGATGCCACACCCATACTTGTTACTGAACCTAGTGCCATTTTATCTCCTTAATAATTACCGTCAAATATCATACCAACCAAATTTTTAAGATGCTCTCTAAGCTTCATAGCTTCTTCGCTTGGAATTTGCCTTATGACATTTCCGGTATCTTTTTCTACTACGCTTATATATAGCTCACCTATTTGCTCATTAAATTCAAATTTTACATTTGTATTTAATGTGTCTATTTGCTGATTAAGTTCCTTAGTTAATTCGCTCAAACTAGGTGTTTGTTCATTGTTTTGCTCACCGTTTTGAGTTTTAGGAGCAGAATTTTGAAAAGCTGCCCTTTGACTACTACTTTGGTTAGAAACACTAATTTGAGGGCTTATATCAGCCATATTCAACGCTTTCATCTCCATTTTTTCCCCTTACTAACTTTTATTTGTAAGACAAATCGACATTTCTAGTAAAATCTTTATACCTAAATCATAAAAAATAAAAAATATTTTATTTAAAAGATAACAAGCAAAATTTATTCCGTAATATAAGCAAGTTTTTAAAGCACTTAACCCTTCCCAACTCCCCTCTACCCTAATTTATACTTTAAGCTTTTTTAAAAACTTTTTTTATCCTACGCACATCTTTCATAAATCTTATATATTTCAATGCCCCCCCCCGTTTCATATTTTCTATCAAGGCTTCACCAAGTTTATATGTAATGCAGTTCTTTTCTCTTAAAGAATCT
>NZ_CALUTC010000012.1 GCF_944323605.1 uncultured Campylobacter sp. | reverse complement strand
AAGCTTTGATAGAAAATATGAAACGGGGGGGGGGCATTGAAATATATAAGATTTATGAAAGATGTGCGTAGGATAAAAAAAGTTTTTAAAAAAGTTTAAAGTATAAATTAGGGTAGAGAGGGAAGTTGGGAAGGGTTAATCTTTGATGAAGTTATAAATGACTTAATGATAAAAATATCGCACGTTTTGAATAAACTAAGGCTTTATTTTTATTTTTAAAAGATGAGAAAAAGCTTGTAAGGACAAAATCACCTTATTTAAATCAAAAGACTTGCTTATAAAAACTAGAGTTGAAGCAGAACTGTTTTTTGTCTTTTTTATATGCACCGGCGGATAAACTATGTGTCTAACTCCATTGACGCTGATAAAATAATCTTTGTGAGCATTTAAAAGCCCTTTTACTCTTAAAATTTTATCTCCATATTTATACAAAAGCATTGAAAGCCAGATACCAAACGCACTCCATTCAAGCTCACCTTCAAAGCTTATAGACAAACTTTGTATATTTTCATTATGTTTATAAGATTTAAGATTAGTTTCATAAAATTTTATCTCCTGTCTATGTTTAAAAAACTCATCTAAGCAAAATTCTGATTTTAGATAAATTTTTGCAGATTTATTTAAGGAAAATAATTTTTCTTTGAGCTCTGAAGTATTGCTATTTAAATCATCTTTTGTTATTATCAAAACATCACTGCTAATAATCTGATTAACACTCTCCTCGTTTTCATTAATCTGTGCCATAGCATTTATAGAATCAACGCAAGTAAAAACAGAATTTACAAAAAAATGGTTTTGCAAAAAAGTATCGCTTAAGATAGTAAAAAGTATGGGTTCTATAGTAGCAAGACCTGTAGTTTCTATAACGACTCTATCTAATTTTTTTGAATTTTTGTGATAAATATTTAAAATTTCTTTCAGTTTGTCTATTAAATCTTGCCTTTTGTTGCAACAAATGCAGCCGTGATTAAGCAAAATCGTTTCTTCCTCTATAAAAAACGAGGATAAAATGCTATTATCAAGCCCACTTTCTCCAAATTCATTTACCAAAAGGGCTGTATTTTCTTTGTTGTTTTGTAAAATTTCGCTTAAAAAGGTTGTTTTTCCACTGCCTAAAAAACCAGTTATTATATTTATGGCTATCTTAGCCATTTTTATCCTGCATAAATTTTATAAAATTCTTATCTAATATATCTACTTCTTTTTTACTTAACTCTTGCACTTTTTGCCACAAATCGCCTAAATCATTCACTATTAAACTTTTGCCAAGCATATTACTAAGAATAAATTTAGAACCCTGCCATTCTTTGATATTAAGCCTATAAAAGGATAAAATTTCATTTAAAATTTTTACTCTTTTTAGTCTGGCTCTCATTCTTTCTCTTTGTTCTTGCAAGGCACTTAAATTAGCACCTTGCTCATCAAAAGAAAGATCGCTCCAGTGAAAAGAGCTTATCATCTCTCCACACAATACACACATTTATTTTTTCCTAGGACATCTTTTTAGAAAATCATCAGCCATTTCATTTAAGGTTACCCAACGCACACCTTCGTGCTTGTTGATATGCTCTATTATCCTTTGATGCATAAGCAAAACTTGAGGACGACCACTTACATCAGGGTGTATAGTCATAGCAAAGATAGCATAGTCCATATTTTCATAAACCCAATCAAACTGATCTATCCACATTTGCCCTATATCTCTAGGAGAGACAAAGCCGAAACTATTTGGAGATTTTTTGATAAACATCATAGGTGGCAAATCATCTAAATACCAATTAGCCGGTATCTCTACCAAATCTGTTTCTTGCCCTCTTATCAAAGGCTTCATCCAATCCTTAGCCTCTAAACTATAATCAATCTTTGTCCATTTGTCCCCTACTCTCACATAATACGGAGTGAAATCGTTATGCATTAAAGAGTGGTCGTATTTTATGCCGTGCTTTAGCAAAAGCTCATTTGTTATATTTGAAAATTCCCACCAAGGTGCTACATAACCGCTTGGTTTTTTGCCCGTTAAATCCTTTATAAGCTCGATATTTTTAAGCAAAACATCTTCTTCTTGTTTAGCTGTCATAGCTATAGGATTTTCGTGTGAATATCCGTGTGCTCCTATCTCGCAACCTGCATCTACTATCATTTTCATTTGTTCAGGAAAGGTCTCTATAGAATGTCCGGGTGCAAACCAAGTAGAAGGTAGTTTATACTTTTTAAACAAAT
Organism: uncultured Campylobacter sp.; assembly: GCF_944323605.1. Taxonomy (GTDB): domain Bacteria; phylum Campylobacterota; class Campylobacteria; order Campylobacterales; family Campylobacteraceae; genus Campylobacter_D. The sequence continues at coordinate 46,202 of NZ_CALUTC010000012.1, read as the reverse complement.
TTAAAAGTCTAGGAATTCCAACCTCTCCAGCAAAAAGCCCTCTTGAAATATCATCAGGGGAATCCTCGCCACCATAAGAACCAAGCCAACCAGCAACCGCATCTATATCTACGCCATAAGCAACTAAAATTTCTTTTGCCATAAAATCTCCTTTAATTAAATAAGCTCAAATTTAAATCTTTTAAATAAGGTATAGTCTCTCTTTGCAAATCAACTTCGTTTAAATCGATATTTGCAACACAAATTCCGTTTTTAGTTTTTATCTCTTTGAGAATTTTTCCTTTAGGATTTATGATTCTAGAATGCCCAGCAAAGCTTAAAACTTCGCCGTTTAATTTGCTAAGCTCTTTGCCACTTCTATTACAAGCCAAAACAAAAGCTCCATTTTCAAGTGCTCTGGCTTTGCTTGCTAAATCCCAAGCATAAAGTCGTTTTTTGCCAAAAGCAGAAGGGTAGATAAGAATTTTAGCACCCTTTAAAGCAAATTCTCTAGCTATCTCACCAAAGCCTATTTCATAGCAAATTCCAATGCCTAACTTTACAGAAAAATCTTTAAAATGAAGCTCAAAAACATTAAAACTATCCCCATTTTTAAATCTCTTCTTTTCGTTTCCCCAAAGATGTGTTTTTTTATAAATATATAAAATTCCATCTTTTGAAACAATATAAGCACTGTCATAAAGCTTTGCTTTTTCTTTTTGTATAGATGAGGCTACTATATAAACATTATTTTCTTTGCAAAATTCTTTTAATTTATCAACTGTGTAGCTAGTTTCATCAAAATTTATAGCAAAATCTTTATCCTTATCCTCAACGCAGTAACCGCTATCAAAAAGTTCAGGCAAAACTATAAGCTCCGCACCTTTTTTCACAGCCTTTTTAGCTAAAGAAATGGCTTTTTTTACATTATGCTTTATGTCGTAAGACTTGGGAGAAAACTGGATTAAGGCAAGACTAAGATGCATAAAATCACCTTTTTATTTTCATTATAATAAAAATATAATTCTCTATGCACTGTTTTTAAAAAAAATTAATATATTTTAAACAAAATGAGTATTTTTGAAACTAAAATTTAGTTCATAAACTTTAAAATTATATACTTAATATAATTCATAAGAAAGGAAAAAATGGCAAAAAATAAAAATATCTTTGAATGTCAAACCTGTGGAAAAACTAGCAATAAATGGCTAGGAAAATGCCCTGAATGTAATGCGTGGGATAGTTTTTTAGAAATAAAAGAACAAGATTATAAACTAGCAAATCACATAAATATAAATTCCAAATCAAATGCTGTATGTATAGAAGATGTAGAAATTGAAAGCTATCAAAGACTTGATACTTTAGACGATGAGTTGAATTTAGTTTTAGGAGGTGGGCTTGTATTAGGCTCTTTGGTGCTTATTGGTGGAAGTCCTGGTGTTGGAAAATCTACCTTATTACTAAAAATAGCTTCAAATTTAGCTAAAAATTCGCACAAAGTTTTATACGTAAGTGCAGAAGAGAGTAAAAGTCAAATAAAACTAAGAGCAAATAGACTTGAAGCGAATTCTAAAAATTTATTTTTACTATCCGAGCTATGCTTAGAAAATGTAATAGAAGAATTGCAAAAACAAAAATACGAAATTTTGATAATAGACTCTATTCAAACAATGTATTCAGAAAAGATAAATTCAGCAGCTGGTAGCGTTTCTCAAGTAAGAGAACTTACTTTTGAACTTATGAAATTAAGCAAAGCTAATAATATAAGCACTTTCATAATAGGGCACATTACAAAAGACGGTGCCATAGCAGGACCTAGAGTGCTTGAACATATGGTTGATGTAGTGCTGTATTTTGAAGGAGATATAGATAAGGAATTAAGACTACTAAGAGGCTTTAAAAACCGTTTTGGTAGCACTAGTGAAGTAGGAATTTTTGAAATGAGCTCTAAGGGGCTTGTTAGTGCAAAAAATATAGCTTCAAAATTTTTTAGCAAGGGCAAAATAACTTCGGGTTCAGCTTTAACAGTAGTTATGGAGGGTTCTAGAGCTTTGATTGTGGAAATTCAAGCTCTAGTATGCGAAAGTTCTTACCCAAAAAGATCTAGCACAGGCTATGATAGAAATAGATTAGATATGCTTTTAGCCCTGCTTGAAAAAAAACTTGGAATAGCTTTGGGGCATTTTGATGTATTCATAAATGTAAGCGGAGGAGTTAAGATAAATGAAACTGCTGCTGATTTAGCGGTGGTTGCTGCTATAATTTCTAGCTTTAAAAATAGACCACTAAGCAAAGAAACTATTTTTATAGGGGAGCTTAGTTTAAATGGAGAAATAAGGGAAGTATTCAATCTTGATACACGTTTAAAAGAAGCAAAGATGCAAAAATTTAAAAATGCTGTAGTGCCAAGCAAAACTATGGAAGCTGGAGGAATAAAATGCTTTATTAGCACAGAATTAGCTCAAATGCTAGAGTGGATGTGAGCTAGATAAAATTTCTGCTTTTGAATTCACTATAGCTAGGCAATGTTCATAATGTGCTGTGTTTAGCCCATCTACACTAGCAACATCCCAGTTTCCATTAAGATGGATTGGAGTCCCATCTTTTTGGCATATCATAGGCTCTACACAAAAAACCATACCATTTTTTATTTTTTCACCACTTTTAATATTAATTCCCGGCTCCAAGTAGTTTGGAATTTCAGGCTCACAGTGTGGCTTTTTACCTATACCGTGTCCGCAGTAACCTTTCAATGGAACAAAGCCTCTTTTTGTTATAAATTCTTCTATTGCTTTTGAAAGCTCTTTAAAACGCATACCAACCTTTATAATATCGATAGCATAATAAAGCGCATCTTTTGCACAAGATATTAAAGCTTCATCTGTGTTTGAAATTTTTCCTATAGCTATAGTTCTTGCAGCATCTCCATAAAAACCATCTTTAAAAGTTCCAACATCAAGCCCTAATATATCGCCTTCTTTTATTTTAGTATCATCTGGAGTTCCGTGTATGCAAACGGAATTTAAAGAGGTGCAAATAGCACCATTAAAGCCGTAAAGACCCTTAAAAGAAGGTTTTGCACCCTGTTTTAATATAAAATCTTCAGCCATATCACTGATTTGCTTTAAACTCATACCAGCTATAATATTATCCTCTAAAAAATCTAGAGTCAAAGATACTATTTTATTTGCTTCTCTTAATTTTTCAATATCAAAAGCACTTTTTATCTCTATCATTACAAAATATTTCCTAAATTTTAAACTGCTAAATCAAAGGACGAATCAAAAGGATTGTTGTAAGAATAAGCCCTTCCTATCCTTTGTTTATCCTCTACGCTAAGCTCATCAGAATCCTTTCTAAGAGCTTCATTTTTATCATTCACCTCTTCATTTATTTGCATATTTTCCTCGGCTTGTTGTTTTACCATATCAGCACGAGCTTTAATTTCCATTTGCATAGCACTTGCAGCTACTTTATAATCTTGAGGACTTGGATCGCTTGGAGCCATAGCAGCGGCTTGAATTTGCCTTGCTATAGATATTGTCTCTTCTGGGGTTCTACCTTCTTTCATAGATATAGACACTTCGCCTGATGTAGCATACATTTTATTATCAGGTCCTTTGGTGTAACTATAAGTAGCAGCTCCTGTTAAACCTCCACCAGCAGAAACGTGTGCCATTTCATGTGCTCTTACCTCAGCATCTATGCTTTTTAATCTAGCTACCTGCGTTTTTTCAGCGGGACTTAACTGTGTTTCATCTTTAACTTCACTAGAATTTTTGACATCTTCTTTTTGGGTTTTATCTTCAGCATTTTTTTCTTTATATGAAAGCTCATTATTTAAAGAACCATAGCCATAAGAATAAGCACTAAAAGATTGAATTTGCATAAAAACTCTTTGAATATTTTTTTAAATTATCTCTTTTTTTAGCTAAAATATTTATAAATTTTAAATTTTAGGAGTAAAAATGATCTTTTATGAAAATGAACATTTATACTTAGAAAAAGAAGAAGCACAAATTCCTTGGATAAAAATTTTTACAAAAGAAGCTTACAAAGAATTTAGCCATTGCCCTACCTTTTTGCAAAAAGAGTTATTTGATATGATTCTTTTATGCGAAAAATTACTGCTTGAATTTTATAAACCTGATAAAATAAATATTGCTTCTTTTGCAAACTATCTTCCTAGAGTGCATTTTCACATAATGGCTCGCTTTAAACAAGATGCCTTTTTTCCAGAATGCATGTGGGGAAAACAACAAAGAGAGTTTGTAGATTTAAATCTCAAATCTTTTGATGAATTTGTATCTTTTTTCAACTTAAAAATAAAAAAAGATTCTTAAAAATATTAATATTAAATTTGTATTTACTGTAATTAAGTTAAATCAATTCTAAAAATAAATTTTATCAAAAGGAATAAATTATGAAAAAAATACTTTTTTCTTTAACTCTAGTTGCATCAGTTTTATTAGTCGCTGCTAATGCCAAAGTATATGAGATAGATAAAACTCATACAAATGTAGGATTTAAAATCAAACATCTTATGATAAGCACTGTTAATGGAAATTTTAAAGAATATAACGGTGCTATAGATTTTGACCCTAAAGCTTTTACTTTCAACAGTTTTGAAGGTTCTGTAAAAGTTGCTTCAATAAACACTGAAAATAAATCAAGAGATGCTCACTTGCAAGAAAATGATTTTTTTAAAGCTAAAAAGCACCCTGAACTTACTTTTAAAATGAAAAAATACCAAAAGAAAAATGATAAAAGTGGGACTATGATAGGCGATTTAAGCATAGCAGGTGTAACAAAAGAAGTAAAATTTGATACAGAAATAGGCGGAGTAGCACAAGTTAGAGGCAAAGAAAAAGTGGGCTTTTCATTAAGAGGCACTATAAAAAGAAGTGATTTTGACTTTGCACCTAGCAGCAAAGAAGCTACATTAGGCAATGAAGTTCAAATCATTATAGATGTAGAAGCAGACGCTAAATAAGTATATTTTTTAGCTCTTTCTCATCAAGAATTTTTGTATTTATGGGAAGAGCTAATCTTTCTTTTCCTATCTTTATTTGTGTATTTCTAAGCCTTTGTGCTATATCATCTAAGCTTTTAAGATTTTCTTCTTTCTCAAAAACAAAAACAAAGCCTATCTTGGTGCTAAAAATTTTATAATCCTTGCTTAAATATCTTAAAATTTTAGCAATCTTTCTAATATATAAATTCGAATATCTATCCTGAATCTCGTCTAAAAATTCAAAACTCAAAAGAGCAAAACTTAAATTTTCCCTAGCCCTTATAAATCTTTTTAAGGAATTTTCATTTGGTAAAGAGCTTATGCTATCAAAAAATAAGCTTTTATAATTATTATAAAATATGTAAAAAACAAAAAACAAAGAAGCAAATTCAAAATAAAAAAGCTCTTTTGAATATTGAGTAAAAAAAACTATGTAAGCTAATACAAAACTTAAAACCTGATACGAATTTTCTCTTTTAAACAAAGAAAGCAATACTAAAAAAATAAAAATAGCAAAAAATGGCACAAAAGAAAATTCTGCAAAAGTAAAATTTTGCTCCAAAATAAACATTTTAAAAGTATGAGCCAAATAGTCATTTTTTAAACAAAGCAACATTAAAACAAACATAACAACAAACAATGTCAAGGCACTTAAATTTAGTTTTGAAAAAAGCAAATCCTTACTTGGCAAGATACAAAGCAAAAACCAAATAAAAGGCAAAAACATAGACATAAGCAAATTTACCTCTGTTAAAGGAGCAAAAAGATAAAGAGATCTAAATAATAGCAAAAAAAGAGCTAAAAAAAGTATTCTACTTTGCTTGAAATAAAAAGCAAGAAAAATAGCTAAAAATTCAAAAACTACACTAACAGTGGGTAAAGAATTTATAAAAATTTGCATATAAAACCTTGATTATTAAGCTTTTTCTAAATTTACACTAAAATTTTAAACACAAAAGCCGATTTTAAATAAGTTAGGTTTTAGGAGTATTTATGAAAATTTATTTACCAGCAGACTGGGCTATTTCTAACGCACTTAATGTAGAATTTGCTAATCTCATCAATCACAAGCTGAACAAAGAACCCATTTTAAGCAAAGAGGAGATTAAAGAGAAACAACTAGAATTACTCGATAATTTTTTTATAGGGGTTGAAAATACAAAGGGCAGTATAAGAGACTATGTGTATGAAAATGTCCTTTCAGATGAACATAGCAAGGAATTTGAAAACTTTATAAATTTTTTGTTTGAATTTCGTCCTAGGGCTTATTTCGCACCAGAAGCAGGGATTATAAATGACAAAACAGCAAAAAGACAGGCTATACTTTTTAGCACTATTACAAATATGGAGGATTTTAAGGCAAGTTATATAGCCTTAAGCGTCTTTGAATCTAATCTTTTTGAAGGAAATGCTGCAAAAAATAGAGAAGAGCTTTATAAAGAAATGCAAGAATCTAAGAGAAAACGTTTTGAAGCCATAGAGGCTGAGAGCAAAAGCAAAACTTACGAAGATGATATAGCTAAGAAATTCTTTTTAAAATTTTTAGAAAATGAAAGACAAAAGGGAAATGATATACTAAGTCTTTTGGAAAAAGTGCTAAAGCTTAGCGGTAAAAGAATTGATTTTACTATTTAGATAAATTTTGAAAGGAAAAAGATGAATTTGCTTAAAAAATCTCTTTTAGCTTGTGTCTTTATAAATTTAGCTAGTGCTTATCAATCAGGACTTGGTTTTTTATAGATACTCAACTTCCAGCCTGCGTGGATTCAGCTAAGGATTCTTACAAGAGTGAGATAAGTGATGAGACTTTGCAAAGATACTGTTTTTGTATGTTTTCTTTTGTAATAGATGGCTTAAGCGATGATGAATTAAGGCTTTTAGATTTAGCATCTAAAGGAAAGGACGGGGGTTAGAAAGTGAATACAATAGTTTTATAGGAAAGGCTATAAGAATTGGCACAGATATGAAAAACATTACACACTGTTTTACAAAGGCTTTAAACAAATAAAATTTAGCCTTGTAGTTAAAAGATTTTTGCTAAAATGGCTTAAAAAATTTAAGGTTTAGTATGCTAGAAGTTAAAAATCTTTCTATGCGTTTTGCAAATCAGTTATTATTTGAAAATGTAAATTTAACCCTAAAAAGAGGTGAGAGATACGGTCTCATAGGTGCAAATGGTGCTGGAAAATCTACGTTTTTAAAAATTCTAGCAGGAGAAATAGAAGAAAGTAGCGGTGAAATAGAACTTGACGCTGGTTTAAAACTAGCGGTTTTAGAGCAAAATCAATTCGCCTTTGAAGATTATAGCATTAAAGACGCTTTATTAAGTGCTAACAAAAGACTGTATCAAGCCTTAAAAGAAAAAGAAAAGCTTTATATGAGCGAGGAATTTACAGACGAGATAAACGATAGATTAAGCAAGTTAGAACTTATATGTGCTGAGGAAGATCCAAATTATGATTGCGAGTTAAGATGTGAAAAACTTTTAAGTGATCTTGGCATAAAAAATATAGAGGAATCTATGTCCTCTTTACAAAGTGCAGATAAGGTTAAAGTGCTTTTGGCAAGGCTTTTGTTTGTAAATGCTGATGTGCTTTTGCTTGACGAGCCGACAAATAACCTAGATTTAAAAAGCATATCTTGGCTTGAAAATGAACTTTTAAGACACGAAGGAACTATGCTTTTAATAAGCCACGATAGACATTTTTTAAACAGAGTTTGCACTAGAATTTTAGATGTTGATTTTAAACAAATAAGAGAATTTGCTGGCAATTACGATGACTGGTATATGGCTTCTACCTTACTTGCAAAACAAGCTGAATTAAAACGAAATAAAGCCTTAAAGGAAAAAGAAGAGCTTGAAAATTTTATAAGGAGATTTAGTGCAAATGCTTCCAAGTCAAAACAAGCCACAAGTAGAGCAAAGGCACTATCTAAGCTTGAAATAGAAGAGATTAAAATATCAAGCAGGAGAGATCCTAGCATAATTTTTAGGATAAACAAAGAGATAGGAAATGAAGTTTTAGAGCTAAAAAACATAAGCAAAAGCTATGATACAACCCTGTTTGAAAATCTAAATTTAAAACTAAATAAAAATGATAAGATAGCTTTAATAGGTGCAAATGGAGTAGGAAAAAGCACTATAGCCAAAATAATTACTAATTCACTACTCCCAGACACTGGCTCTGTGCATATAGGGGCAACTATAGAACTTGGATATTTTCCACAAGATACAAGCTCTATAATATGTGAAAATTTGAAACTTTATGAATGGCTTATGAGCGATAAATTTAAGGATTTAGATGAGATTAGGAAATGTTTAGGTAGAATGCTTTTTGGTGGTAATGAACAAGAAAAATTAGCTTCAAGTTTAAGTGGCGGAGAAAAACATAGACTTATGCTCTCTAAGATTATGCTTGAAAAGCCAAATTTCCTGCTTTTAGATGAGCCTGATAATCATCTTGATCTAGAAGCCATTATCGCTTTGGGTGAAGCCTTGTATAATTTCAAGGGTGTTGTGCTTTGCATAAGCCACGATAGAGAATTAATCTCCGCTTTTGCAAACAGAATTTGGCATTTAAAAGATGGCAAATTGATAGACTTTCAAGGAAGTTTTGAAGAATTTTTAGGAGAAAACAATGAATACTTATAAAATCCGTTATGCAGCTGGTTTTGGGCACTACACACAAAATCATAGAGGTTTTGGACCTACTATATACATAGAAGAAACTGTAGAATATAAAAGTGAAAAGGATTATTTTGACTATATAGACTTTTATGAATCTCATTCAAAAAGCGATGATACTTATTTTCACATTTCATTTTTAGAGGATAGACCCTTAACTCAAAAGGAAATAGAAAGCAGAAATGCTTACAGAAAATTAAGAGATGAAAGATGCGAAAAAGCAAAACTAGAATTTATAAAACAAAATGAACCAAATTCAGAAACTGATGCTGATGTTGATCACGCTAAAAGAGGCGAATAAATTTTAATTAATTTTTAAAGGATTTTTTTATGAAAACTTTACTTATACTATCACATACTTATTGGCAAGATTCTAAAGCAAATAAAGCCTTGGCAAATGCCGCTACCGAGCTTGACTTTGTAAAATTACACAATATAAACGAAATATATAAAGACGGAAAAATAGACGCTGAAAAAGAAATAGCTTTGATTAAGGAAGCTGATTTCATTGTATTTCAATTTCCACTTTTTTGGTTTAGTACGCAAAGCCTTATGAAAGAATGGCAAGATGTGGTTTTAACTAAGATTATGCATTCAGATTATTCAAAAATTTTACAAGGTAAAAAATTTGGCATAGTTACCACCTTAGGTGGAGCAAAAAACACATATGATGGACATCACGGCTATACCTTAAATGAGCTTTTAAGACCTATATACTATTCTTTTAAATACTCGGGTGCTACTTGCATAGATGAATTTGCTATATATAGTGCTGATGCTTCAAATCTTCCATTGCAAGAGTATAAAAATTATCTAAAAGGATAAATAAAGATCTAAGATCTTTATTTATCCTTTATTAAACAAAATAAACGCCGACACTTTCTTTATTTTCAAAGGCTTTGCTTATAAATCTTTTGTTTAAAAATTCAAGCTCATAGTATTTTTCTTTGTCAGCCTTTGTGTATGTAAGTGCTATCTGTAAAGCAAGATCTAAGTCATCTTTGCCAACATCTTTGCTAAGCAAAGAATAAGCACCAATCAAATTTAAAAGCTTGATTTCCTCAAACTTATCATTTTTAAAGGATTGTAAAAGCTGATTTTCAAGCTCATTTCTACCCACTATCATTTTTGCACCATTTGGCAGCCTCAAATGCCTACCATATTTTAGAAGCTGGGTATCGCTTGCAAGCATTTCATTATCATATTCTTTAAAATCTCTAATTTTTTTAGAAAAACTTTCAAGAGTTAAAAGACAGCCCCCGCCCGGGCTTTCAAAATCATCAAAACCGAATTTTTTTGCCAATTCTAGCTGTCTTTTTCTACTTCTTCCGCTTATGCCCTCTAGTTTATTTCTATCTACCCAAGCAAGTCTCTCGGGTTTTGTTTCTTTTAAATTTTTAGCACACATAGGACGCAATATCAAATCCTCTTCATCTAAAGCTAGAGATTTAACCTTTGCTAAAGCATCGCTTCTTTGACTCATAGGTCTTTGTCCTAAAACCTCACCTGTTATAATGAAAGAAGCTTTCTCATCTTCAAGCATAGAAAGGGCTGTTTTAAACATAAAAGCGTGGCAGTCTATACAAGGATTATAATGCTTTCCGTATCCAAATTTTGGATTAAAAAGAACTTTTTTTAAATATTCATTTTGCATATCTATCATTTCAAAAGAGGCACCCGCCATAGCCGCTCTTTTTTTCATCAATTCACTTTTATCAGATCTTGAGCCAAAGCCTATGTTTATATTCAAAGCCTTTACTTCTATGCCTTGATCGCTTATAAGCTTGATAGCTAACATACTGTCAAGACCTCCGCTAAATAGTGCCAAAGCTTTCATAAATCAACTTCCTATAATATTTAAAAATTACTGCATCGCATACTTTTTCTTAAATTTCTCAACCCTACCAGCAGAATCTACTATCTTTTCACTACCTGTGAAAAAAGGATGACAAGAAGAACATATATCAACTCTTAATTCACTTTTATTTGATCTTGTTACAAAAGTATTTCCACAAGCACAACTTACTTTGCATTCTACAAATTCTGGGTGTATATCTTTTTTCATTTTTAATCCTTACTTAAAAAATAGAAGCAAGATTTTACAGTTTTAAAGGTTAAATTAGAATTAATTAATCTTATAAAGGCTCTGTTCTATTTAAGGGCATTTGAGGACGCTCTCTAAAATTATGATGCCTTTCTAGCCTTAAAGCTCTTCTTGCTTCTCTACATTCTTGCAAAAAATCTTCCCCGCCTTCTTTCAATAAAGCTTCGTGTCTAGGAAGCAAATGATGTTTTAACTCTGCTTCATAACATTTAAGAAGTAAAGCTTTTGTTTCATCTAAATTTTCTTTGTAATAAAGCTCATCTTTTTTATCATTAGAACAAGCCAATAAAAATAAAGCACTTAAGCATATAAATACTCTAAACATTATCTCTCCTTTAATAAACTACAATGTCATTATAACAAAATTTTAGCACACACTGCTATAGCAGCACTTTGGGCTCTTAATATATTTTTTGTTTTAAAACTAACCTTTTGAGTAAAAAGCTCTCTCTCTTCTTTAGAAAAACCACCTTCACAACCCACAAAAATTATTTTATTCTTTAAATTTTCATTTTCTATATAATTCTTAGTATCAAAATCTAATAAAACTATATTATTATATTTTTCACATAATAAATCAACATTTTCAAAAAGCTCGATTTGCATTAAATACGTTCTACCGCACTGCTCACAAGAAGATATTAAAATTCTTTCGCAACGTTTTAAATCAAGCTTGAAATTTCTTTGTGAAAATTTAGTATAAACTAATATAAGCTTATCAAGACCCATTTCATTTAAAAAAGGAAGTGTTTTTTCCAAAATCTTAGGCTCTATCATAGCCAAAGCTAGACTAAAGCCGCTTTTTTTAGTGAGTGTTTTGCTTTTGTCTAACAAAAAAGCTTTTATGCTTTTCTTTTGAACTTCTTTTATCTCGTATTTGTATATGAAGTCATCTTGCAAATTTCTTAAACAAACTGTGGAATTTAGCTTAACTCTCCTAGATTTTAAGTGCAAAAAGCCCTCATTTTGTATTTCTAGTTCATCTTTACCAGCATCAGCACTATATAAAAATTGCATTGCCATACTTATGTAAAAAAGGTATAACAAACAAAAGCAGAACAAAAAGCAATATAAAAAAACTATAAGCTCTGTAAGATTTATACCTTCTCATACTTCTAGCCTTTTTAAATAATTTAAACTGAAAAATATTTAACCCAAGTATCAAAATCCAAGATGCTATCATAATAATTCGGTAGGTATTTAACTCAAAATTAAGCAAAGCAAGCATTAAAATTCCGGTAAAAAATACTATTGCTAAAAACATATAGTAAATAGGTAAAAAAAGTCTTATGCGTTTTATGAAATTAAATTCTGTAGTAAAGCTATCTTGAGTTAAAAATATATAAAAAAACACTAAAAAAATGCTTGTATAGGTAGAATATAAATGCAAAGCTAAAACAAGGTCAAAAGTATTCATCATTTTTCCTCGACTGGTAGAGGAAGATTTGTATCGCTAAGCTCTGATTTCTCATCTGTTTTTTCTAGCTCGACCGTTTCATTGTTTTCTTGTATTTTTTTTATTTTTACCTCTTCACTAGAACAAGCTAGAAAAAAATATAAAAAGAAAAATATAAAAATATACCTCATCAAAGCTCCTTTTTGTTTATAAAACTAAAATCACCCTTTAATTTATCAAAAAAAGCAAAGTCATTCCATTCGCTCTTAATCTCATTTGAAAATTCTATATCATTTAAGCTTATACTTGGTAAAAATTGACTATAAGCGTCATCTTTAAATCCTTGTGCGTAAGAAGAGCTTGTTTCGTGGATTATCACACTATAAAGCTCAACCCCTTTTTCTCCATTTTGCATAATGGTTTTTTTAAGCAAAGTATCAATAAGCACAAAAAAAATTCTACAAAAATTTTCAGCACTAGCATTCAGTGGCAAAGAAACCCATCGTTTTGAATGTTTTTTCATATCATTTAAATATTTCTCATCATCATTTTTATAAAGACTTATGCTGTGATCAAAACTATCTATTATCTGCCTTATTTCTTGCTTTAAAAGACCAAAATCATAAACCATACCGGCATTATCAAGATATTTACTATGAAGCAGAATTTCCGCCTTATAAGAATGCCCGTGTATGCTGGTTTTACATCTTTTTGAAGTGCAAGATCTAACTATATGTGCATGTTCAAATTCAAACATTTTTCTTATTATCATACACCCTCTTTATTTCCCCAAAGTCTTATATGAAGTCTGTCGCTGTAATTATATCCATTTTCTATACAAAATTTGGCTACTTCTCTTGCATTTTTTTCAAGCTCTTTTTCATCTTTTCCCATAGGCATACAAAAAATTTCATTATCTGCTATAGCCAAAACCTCGTCTATTTCTTTTTTTGCTAAACCACTTTTTATGAATTTTTCATCAAGCACAAATTTATAAAAACTTTCTTTAGAGTTTTTGACTATATTTTTTATGGTATTTTCTTGCAATCTTTCTTGTCTTAAAACCCCACTATTACTTAATTTTACACTAAGAGCAAAAATACAATCTTTATAAAAACTGTATTTATCAAAATCTATAAAAATACTAGCATTACTTTCAAAATGAAGTTCTAAACCCAAATTTTGTAGCTCTTTAACAAGCCCTATAAATTCATCATTTTTATGCCATAATGTAGGCTCTCCACCTGTTATAACCACTATAGGTGAAAAATTTTTTTTTAGTATTTTAAGCTCTTGTAAAAGCTCTTCCTTATTTAATTTCTTGTATTCATTTTTAAATTCACTTGTAAAAACAGCCCTTATCGTATCACAACCTACTAAAATTTTACCATTTTTTTCTCTTTCTACCTTAAAGCCAGAACAATTAAAATTACACCCTGCTAAACGAATAAAAATAGCCAATCTACCAGCAAATTTGCCCTCGCCTTGTAAGGATAAAAAATACTCAACTATCTGCATAAAAAATCCTTTTTATGATTATAATAAAAAATATATATTTTGTGAATAAAAATCATTTTTTAAAATTAAATTTATATTTTTACTTGTATAATTTTAAAAATGTTTATCAATATACTTTTAATTTTATAGGAAGGAATGATGGAATTTTTAAAAGCCTATATAGACTATATTATCATAGGTATATTAGCTTTGATGGCTTTTATGGCTATTTGGTGTGTGATAGAAAGATTGTTATTTTTTAGAAAAATTAATATTAACGATTATCAAAACCGTGAAGATTATGATAACGCACTTAGTGAAAATTTAACTACAATATACATAATATACTCTAACGCACCTTACATAGGACTTTTAGGGACTGTGGTAGGGATTATGGTTGTATTTTATGATATGGGTTTAAGCGGAAACATAGACGTAAAATCCATAGTTATAGGACTATCCTTAGCTTTAAAAGCTACGGCTTTAGGTCTTTTGGTTGCTATACCTGCTTTGATGGCTTACAATGCTTTGCTTAGGAAGGTAGCCGTGCTTAGCTCAAAATGGAAAGAAAAATGATAAAGCTTCCTAAAGAAAGTGGCTTAAATGTAGTGCCTTTCATAGATATAATGCTAGTTCTTTTAGCTATAGTTTTAAGCATATCTACATTTATAGCACACGGACAAATAAAAGTTGATTTACCAAAATCAGATAACGCACCATCTATTTCAAACGACAATAAAGATAAACTTATCATAGCAATAGATGCCAAAAATACTTTTTATGCAAATGATAAAGAAATAGATATAAAAGACTTAGAATATGAAATAAATAAACTTTCTAAAGATACTTTGGTAGAGTTAAAAACAGATAAAAATTCTAAATTTGATAGCTTTGTGCAAGTTATAAACTTGCTTAAAAACAAAGAACATCAGAATTTTCAAATAATTACGGAGCAAAGCAGATGAAATTTTCACACAAAAAACAAGCATTTTTATTAACTTGCCTTATATTTACGCCTTTATTGCTTTTTCCTTTCTTTGAAAACTCATTTTCAAAAGATGTAAAAGCTGATAATAATTTAAATTTAGTTATAGGACAGTTTGTGGTTAAAGAACATCAAAGCTTATTACCACCGTCTCCTAAACCTAAGCAAGAAAACAAACAAGAAAGAAAAGCCGAGAAAGAAAAGCCTAAAAAGGTAGAAAATATAGATAAAAAACAAGCAAAAAAAGATATAAAAAAACCTGAAAAATTAGAAGAAACTAAAGCTGCAGCAGCTACAAATTCTGCTCCACAGATAGAAACCTTAATGATAGGCAAAGATAATAATGAATTTTTAAAGGCTGTAAAACAAGCTATAGATAAAGCTACTATAGATACTTATCCTAGACAAGCTAGACAAATGAGACTCACAGGGGTTGTGTCTGTTGAATTTGCTTGGCTGGACGGCTCTAGACTAGGTTTTGTCAGAATTGTGCAAAGCTCCGGACATAGAATCTTAGATGATAATGCAATAAAAGCTATAAAAAGAGCTTCTAGAAACTTTCCAAGCTATGAAAAAAATGTAAAAGTTACACATAATTTAAGATACAATTTAAGTTAAAAAAAAGAATATCAAAATTATCAATAATATAAATGCCCTAAACAAGGGCATTTTATCAATCTACAAATTCTATAAAAGCCATTTCAGCAGCATCGCCACGTCTTAGCCTAGTTTTTATTATCCTAGTATATCCACCTTTTCTATCTTTAAATTTAGGGGCTACTTCGCTAACCAATTTGTTTGTGCTAGACTTATCTTGTAAGGCGGCAAAAACAATTCTATGTGCGTTAAAATCACCTATTCTGGCTCTAGTAACTAACTTTTCTATATAAGAACGCAATTCTTTAGCTTTTTGCAAGGTAGTTTCTATTTTACCATTTTGTATTAAAGCTATGCTCAAATTTTTAAGTAAGGCAGCACGGTGAGAAGATGTTCTGCCTAATTTTCTATATCCGTGTCTATGTCTCATATCTCTTACCCTTCATTTTGTGCTTTAAGTTCAGCTATTTTTTTTCTTAAAGCTTCTTTATTATCACTTAATTTTGAAGTGCCAACTGGAAGTCCTATACTCTCCATTATATTTTTTATCTCGTCTAAAGATTTTTTGCCTAAATTCTTAAGAGCAGCAAGTTCATTTAAGCTCATCAAAGCAAGCTCACCTATATAAGTAATACCAGCTTTTTCAAGACAATTAAAAGACCTGGCACTTAAATTTAAATCTGTGATATTTTGAAGCAACTTCATATTTTCTATCTCATTAGAAGTGTTTTGATTTTTTACAATAGTGCCTATATTTGTAATTTTATCAAAAACAGAAAGTTGCTTATACATAGCTTCTAAAGCGTTTTCAAAAGCCTTAGAAGGAGAAATTTGCCCATCTGTTGTTATGGTAAAAACAACTTTCTCATAATCTGGATTATCACCAAAAAGCACCTTTTCTATATCATACACTGCTTCTCTAACAGGTGTAAAAAAAGCGTCTAAAGCTATATATTTAGTATCTGGTATCATCTCTCTTATATCCTCACTAGGGACATAACCTATACCTTTTTCGACTATAATGGAAAATTTTAAATCCACATCTTCATTGATTGTAGCTAAATAGCTATCCTCATTCACAACTTCTAACAAGTCATTATTTAAATCTTTACCGTGAATTTCTTTTGGTCCTTTAAAATGAAAATCTATCACTTCTTTGTTAGAATCATTTTTAAGTTTTAAGCGCAGTTTTTTCAAATTTATTATAAAAAGTGCAACGTCTTCGAGCATACCACGCATACTGTCAAATTCATGGCTAACCCCATCTATGTGAAGTGCAGTAGGTGCAAAACCGACTGTGCTAGTATAAAGCAATCTTCTAAGAGGATGAGCTAATGTTATACCGTAACCTATCTCGAAGGGCCAAGCACTTATCTTTGCAGTGGTTTGGCTTACTTCCTCTATATTAAATTTATTTGGCGTATAAGCTGATGTAGTTATAGTTTTCATGATTAGCTCCCAATTATTTAGAGTATAGCTCTACTATAAATCTCTCCTCAACAGGAATTATCACTTCATCTCTTTGCGGGTATCTAGTAAAAATTCCAAATCTCTTGTCTTTTTCCACATCTACCCAAGCAACTATACCTGTTTGTGAGCTTAATTCTATCGCTCTTGAAATTTGAGGATTATTCTTGCTTTTTTCTACTATCTCTATCTTTTGCCCTGCTTCAACTCTATAGCTAGGTATATTAACTCTTTTACCATCTACTAATATATGACCGTGAGTTACAAGCTGTCTTGCAAAACGGCGAGTAGTAGCAAAACTCATTCTATATACTACATTATCAAGCCTTTGTTCTAAAAGCTGTATAAGTAAAACCCCAGTATTTCCATCTCTTCTGGCTGCTTCAGCAAAAAGCCTTCTAAACTGCTTTTCACTAACACCATACATAAATTTAGCTTTTTGTTTTTCTCTTAATTGAAGTCCATATTCGCTTATCTTGCCTCTTTTGGCACCGTGCTGTCCTGGTGCATAAGGTCTCTTATCTAAAGCACTTTTACCGGCTAATCTTCTTTCCCCTTTAAGAGCTAGACTTACGCCGAATCGTCTTTCAAGTTTTTCTACAGCTCCTCTATATCTTGACATTCTATCTCCTTTTAAACACGACGACGTTTAGGTGGTCTGCAACCATTGTGAGCTAATGGTGTTATATCTTTTAAAAAACTAACTTTTATACCCTCTACTGCACCAACACTCTTAACGGCGGTTTCTCTACCGCCTCCTGGACCTTGAACCTTTATGCCAAGCTCTTTTATACCGTGCTCTTTAGCCTTAGCTAAAGCATCTTCTACAGCTTGTTGTGCGGCATAAGGAGTTGATTTCTTAGAACCCTTAAAACCTAAACCACCAGCTGAAGACCAAGCTATAACATTTCCCATTTCATCTGTAACTGTAACCATAGTATTATTAAAAGTAGCGTTTATATAAACTATGCCTTTTGCTATATTTTTCTTTGCTACTTTTTTCTTTACAACTTTTCTTTTTGCCATTTATTATCCTTATGATTTAGCACCAACTGTTTTTCTTTTGCCCTTGCGTGTTCTAGCATTTGTCTTAGTCTTTTGTCCTCGCACAGGCAAACCTTTTCTATGTCTTAAACCCCTATAAGAACCAAGATCCATAAGGGCTTTTATATCCATAGCAACTTGCTTTCTAAGGTCCCCTTCAACCATATAGCTCTCTTGTATTTCTTTTCTTATAGCAGCAGCCTCATCTTCACTCAAATCAGCCACTCTTTTATCATAAGAAATTCCGGTTTTATCAAGAATCTTCCTTGAGCTATACAAACCTATACCATATATATAGGTAAGACCATACTCTATCCTTTTCTTTTTTGGTAAATCAACTCCAGCTATACGAGCCATATATTATCCTTGTCTTTGCTTGTGTTTTGGATTTTCACATATTATACGAACCACGCCTTTACGACGCACCACTTTGCACTTGTCGCACATCTTTTTTACAGATGGTCTAACTTTCATACCCTCTCCTTGAAAATTTAAAATTCCACTTTTAAATTTTGCAACATAGCTCTTTAATAGCAAACATTTTTAAAACAAGTGTTAAATTTTAAAAATGTTTCTTTTAACAGTTTTATTGCAAAAGTTTGATTATATCTAAATAAAGCTTATTTATACCTAAAAGTAATCCTGCCCTTATCTAAGCTATAAGGCGTAAGCTCTACTTTTACCTTATCTCCGGGCATTATCCTAATGTAATGCATACGCATCTTGCCAGCTATATGGCACAATATAACGTGCTTGTTATCAAGCTCAACCTTAAAAGTAGCATTTGGTAAAGCTTCTACAACCGTGCCGTCTATCTCTATAACATCATCTTTTGCCAAGCATACTCTCCTTTCTGTAAAATTAAAGAGTGGATTTTAGCAAATTTTTGCTTTTATTTTGATTAAATTAAGTTTTTTGTAAGTATAGATTCTAAGACTTTTTAAAGAAGCTAGAATCTGTATTAAGATTTAAAAATTATACTGATAAGCAAGTCCTGTGATGCCAGTCATTTTGTATGAGGAATATATACCATTTGATAAAAATTCATATTCTGTTTTTGGCAAAGACTTGTAAAATAACTCTAGTCTATGATTGCTAGAAAAGGTTAAAGCCAAGCCTGCATTATATCCAAAGCCCTTTATATCAACTTTTTGTGTGGATAATGCTTGTTTTGAATCTACACTGTAAATTCCATAATTTATTCCTGCAAATACACCGATAAAACTTTGAGTATTTGGTATATTAAAATCAGCTAAAATGTCTAAATTAAAAGATAACAAGCTTTGCGTGTTTTTATAAATTTTACTTTCATCTTCAGAAGTAGCATACGAATAATCAGCATATATCCTAGAGCCAAATATAGAATCGCCACTTGCAAGTTGATAACCAAGTCTTAAACCAACAGGAATAAAATTTGATTTTACATAATCAGGCAAAACAACACCAGGCAAAACATCAGCCAAACTAGCAGATTCTAAGCTGTTTGTTCCAGCAAACACACCTATTAAAAAACCGCTCCTATCAATTTCTTCAGCATTTAGCAAAGAAGAAGAAAACAAGCTTAGTAAAAATGAAAGAAAAATCTTTTTAAGCATAAAAATCCTTTTTTTAAAAATATGCTTAAAATAATAGCCCCCCCCCCTTAAATTTTGCTTAATATTACCTTAAAAAATAGGCTAGTTTCCAAGTAGTATGTAAATTTTACTTGCTAGGTTTTTAAAATTTTCTTCCTTGCTCAAAGCTACACAGGCTTTATTATTAGAAGTGCTTGTAAAATCAGCATTTATTAAGGAATTTTGGGCTGAAAGTAGCTGATTTCTTAAGGCGCTATCGCTTTTATTTGATGAAAGCTGGTTTTGCAGGGAAATGATGTTTTGAATGTGTTGCTTAACTGTGTCATTGCTAGCTATGCCAAAAGCTAAAATAGAGCTTTCATTTACAAAGATTATTTTTAAACATTGCTCATCATTTGATACCTTGAAATTTATCTCTTTTACCCCATTTAAGTAGCTTAAATCCTCGTTATCTATAGCATTTACAGAACTCATCAAAGACGTGCTGCTTAAGCTATCGTTTTTAAGGGCATAAGTGCTAAAATCAGATATCATAGTTTTAAGATTGCTAAGTGCCTTACTAATCTCGGCTTCATCTTTACTTGAACTAAATTTTGGCAAAGCTATGGCAGCTAAAATACCCAAAATAACAATAACAAATATAAGCTCTAAGACAGTAAAAGCCTTTCTCATAGTATTTCCTTAAACAAAGTTAAAATTTGTGTTTTTACTGTGCATTATATCTTCGCTTATATCCACAAAATCTTTATTTGTATAAGCTACACAAGCTGCTCTTGCTATCATTAAGGCATTATCAGAGCAGTATTTTAACGGTGCTAGCTTAAGCTCACATTTATAAGAATCGCAAAGCTCTTGCACCTTAGATCTTAGCTTTAAATTTGCACTTGCACCGCCAACTATGCCAAATTTTTTAAAATTGTATTTTTTAAAAGCCAGACTTAATTTTTGCATTATGTGCGAAATAGCAGCCTCCTCGAAAGCAAAAGCAACTTCAGACTTTGTGCTTTCATCTAAAATTTTATGCTTTAAAAGCTCTAAACGAACCTGGTTTTTAAGACCTGAAAAACTATATTTAAGCTCTTTTGTAGAGCTTAGAGGGACTGTGAATTTTAAATTTTTATGTTTGGCTTTAAGTGCTAAATTTTCTATAACAACACCGCCTGGATAGCCTAAATTCATCATCTTTGCAACCTTGTCAAAACTCTCACCAAAGCTATCATCGCTACTTTGTGCTATTAGATTTATCCTAGCTTTTTCATCTATATAAAACAACATAGTATGCCCACCACTTACAAGCAAAACACCCATATCAAATTTAGCTTCTTCGTTCAAAAATAAAGAATATATATGACCTCGTAAATGATTTATGGCTATTAATGGCAAGCAAAGGCTTAAGGCTAAGGTTTTTGCCATAATTATGCCACCTATTAAAGATACAGTTAATCCCGGTTCATTCGTAACCGCTACAGCACAAAGTCTGTCAAAGTGCTGCTTACAATGCTCTAAAATTTTTGCTAAAGCACTTGTATGAAGTCTTGAAGCCAACTCAGGCACCACTCCACCGTATTTGCTATGCTCTTTTTCTTGTGATATTTTTGATTCAAAAACTAGCGAAAGATCATCTTTGTTGATGATAGCTAAAGAACTATCATCACAAGAGCTTTCTATGGCTAGAATACAGTTTCTCATTTAAATTCCACTAAGATAGAGCCTAAAAATTTATCTTTTTTGAGTGCTTCTTGATACTGTCTTTCGCTTAGATAAGGGGCATTGTCTATATTTTTACTATCTGTTTTTGGAAAAAATTGTTGATTTAAATTTGCATTCCTTAACTCATAAAATTCTACTCTAAAATACCTACCAGCAGCGTCTAATGAAAACTGCCTTTGCATATCTTTTTTTCTTATTTCTATGCCGCTTTCATCTTTTGCATAATCAAAACCTATGACATTTACTCTAACTCCATTCATCTTAGGTATCATCAAGGTATCATTTACTACTATTTTAGAGGCAAATGGAGAAATCATACTAACTCCATCTACTATCAACTCAAATTCATCAAAGGCATAGGAGAATTCAAAGTATTCAGGAAAAAGCCTTGTTTGAAAATTGTTGCCATATTGCACAAAAAATGAAGACTGCTCTGCTATGATCGCTGTTAGTTCATTGCTAGTTTCATATCCTAAATTTCCATAAATAGGCGTTGGGACATAGTTAATGCTTGGTTTTGGCTTATCTAATATATATAGAATTTTGTTTCCAAAAAGTTTTATATGAAGCTCTTGGTTTATAACTTTTTTAATCTCTTCAGGATTTAGCTCAAAAGATCTTGTAAATTCTATCCCAGCTATATTCAAATAATGCTCTATCGCAAGTAAATGGTAATAAACCCTTAAATGCACGGGCAAATCCTTACTAGCCTCATTAGCAAATGCGGCTTTATTGTTTGATATAGCAAAATAAGTAAGAGCCTTTAACATCTCGGTATCATCAAGCTCTTTTGTTTGTGTATTTTTAACAAAAAATCTATGTTTTGGATCTATTAAAAAAGAATTCACAGCCTCGACTGCACTTTGAGCGATTATATCTAAGCGGCTATACTTACTAGCATTTATCTCGTGCGTATCTATCACGCCAGAATTACCCCATCTTTTTGGATTTTTCTTAGCATTCATAAAGGTAGGTCTATAAAAACCCCAACCGTCGTGTAGGTTGATAATCATACCAACCTCATCTCTTAAAATAAGCTTTTTAATCCTTTGAACAGTTTTGTAATCTGGGTCATTTGGACTAAGGCTGGCAAATTTTCTATTTAAATCGCCATTTGCTCCCCTACTTCTTTTTATAATACTATCAAATGCCAAATTCGGTGCAACTATTATTTTTCCTTTTGTGATATTATAATCACTTATAAGCAAAGAGGCTGCGTGAAAGCCTCCTGGCTCATCTCCTTGCATACCGCCAAAGATTAGAATAGTATTATTATCATCTAAACTTTTACCTTTTTCAGTAACCGTAAAATCCAAAGAAAATAAATAAGAAAAACTCAAAAAAATAAAACAAATAAATCTAACTAGCACAAAATTCCTTTACCTTTTTATCTAAATAAAAAATTTCTTCTATCTCATTTATCTTAATATCAGCAAATTTGTCAAGCGCTTTAAATATACCGTTTGCTATATCTAAAAAAGCACAATTTCCACTTAAAAATTTATACACCCAATACTCATTTGCCGCATTTACGATAACACCTAAATCAGGCTTATTTAATAAAATATCCTTTAAACTGTAAATTGGATATTTTTTAAGACTTATTTTATAAAATTTTAAACTAGGAATTTTCAAAAAGTCAAGTGAATTTAAAATATTTTTGTCATTTTTTTCAAAAAGTGCCTGTGAAATCGAAAGCTTCATATCAGCACTAGAAGCGTAAAGACTTGTGCCTCCATCTTTAAATTCACAAAGTGCGTGTATTAAGGATCTTGGCTCTATGATAGCGTCTATATTTTTAAATCCATACAGATAATAAGCTTCTAAAATTTCAAAAAGTTTATTTGCCATAGTGGCACTATCTATTGTTATCTTTGCACCCATACTCCAATTTGGGTGTTTTAAAGCGTCTTTTGAGCTTACATATTTTAAATCTTTTACTTTATGTTTAAAAAAAGCTCCTCCACTTGCTGTTATGAGTATTTTTTTTATATTTTTTTGCTCTTTTAAAAGCATATTTAAAGCAGCGTGTTCGCTGTCTATAGCTCTTATATTTGCACCTTTTAAAAATTTACCACCAACAACCAAGCTTTCTTTATTTGCAAGTGCTAAAATTTTGTTAAGTTTTTTTGCTGTTAAGCTTACATTAAAACCAGCAAAGCCCACGATAGCATTTAAGACTAAATCATCATCGCACTCTTTTAAAAGTTTTTCAAGCCCATTTTGTCCAACAAAAATTTTAGAACTAGGAAATTTTACTAATTTTTTATCATTTTCATTTTTTATACAAACAAATTTTGGTTTAAATTCTTGTATTTGCTCGTTTAGCAAAGATATATTTTCTCCGCAAGAAAGTGCGGATATGTTTATATTATACTTTCTTGCAAGAATTAGGGCGTTAAGTCCTATACTGCCTGTGCTTCCGCATAATATCATACAAGAACAACCATAGCTATAGATGCTATGATAACAGCATCTATGCGGTCTAAAATACCTCCGTGTCCTGGTATTAAAGAACCACTATCTTTTACATTTGCCCTTCTTTTAAAATAGCTTTCTATCAAATCTCCAAGAACTCCAAACACAGCTACCACAAAGGATACAAATAAAGAAAAAAAGAAACCATAAGAAAAAAAGCCCACAAAAGCTCCAAGAACACTCGCAAAGACAAGCCCTCCAACTACTCCTTCTACTGTTTTTGAAGTGCTTGACTGAGAAAACTGTTTTGTGCCTATAAATTTGCCTGTAAAATACGCAAAACTATCGCAAATAACCACTATAAATATAAGCCAAAAAAGCTCGAACATACCTTCATTTACATACAAATGCCATAAAGCAAATATAGGCACAGTAGGATATATGTAAGGTAAAATTTGTTTAATATCCTCGCTCTTTCTGTAAGCCATATAACCTAGCACCAAAATAACTAGCAATATACCTAAAGATATAGCTTCCTTTGAAAAAAAAGCTATTATGAAAAACAAAAGGGCTAAAACAACGCTTGCTTCGTCAGCTTTAAAAAGATTTTTAGCCTCATTAAATGCTAAAAATAAAATACCAGCAAACAAAACAAAGGTTAAAATTTTATCATTTATCAAAGCGACAAGCACAACAACAGCTGCCATTACAATGCCGCTTATTATCCTTTTTATATCAAACATACATTTCTCCTTAAATACTTAAATCAAGACGTTTTATTTTATGAGAATTTTTAAATTCAAGTTCTTGCTCATCTAAGCCACTTTCCTCCTCATCTTGAACAAGCTCTACTTTATCATCATCATCTTTATTGCTGTCTTGCCTATTTTCTTGCTTTTTCTTTTGATTTTCTTCCTCTTTCTTTTCCTTAACCTCTTCTTTTATCTCGTGGCTTTCATTCACCTTTTCAAGCTTATCCACAATTTTTTCTTTTTCTTGAAATTCACTTAAATTTGCAATGGTAGCAAAATTCGTTTTTGCTTGTTCATTACTTAAATGAGTTGAGGCAACTGGTGCATTTTGATGCACAAACTGTGCATTTCCAACAGGTGAGATCGCCATACCTACTCCTTTATGACAGTTAAGCTTTTGAAATTCGTATAATTTACAAAAGCCTTTTGTCTTATTTTAACAAATTTTCTTTGAGTGTAATCCACCAAATAAGACCCACGAGCTAGATTTGATAAATTTACACAAAGTTTTGAAGCAAATTGTATCACATCATCACTAATCTTAGTCTTGTTTGAATGTATAAAAATGTGAGCACTTGATAAATTCTTTATATGAAACCACAAATCATCTTTTTTGCTGTTTTTTAAAAGATACTCATTAGCTTTTTCATTCTTACCAGCACTTATTTTAAAACCATTAAAATAAAAATTTAAGACTGATTTATTTTTTTCCTCTTTATTGTCAAATTTTTCTTTATTAGGTAGCAAAATTTCAAGCTCGGTTTTTGAAGACGCCGTTTTAATTAAATCTAACAAAAGTTCTAAATTTTCAATCTTTTGTCTTAAATTTTCTCTTTGTAAATGCAAATTTTTAGCCTTTTGCTTTAGCTTTTTTGCCTGTTTATAAAAATCATTTGCACTGATTTTAGCTGCTTTGTCTAAGTTAAAAACAAATTCTTTGCCATTAAAATCTTTTAAAGTGAAATTTCGTTCGTAATCTTTTATATTATGCAAATTTGAAAATATAACATCAGCTCTTAGGGATAAATCTTGTGCTTGTTGTAAAAGGGATTCTTCATTTTCTAGCTTATCAAATATTTTTTTTACTGAGGCAATTTTTGATTTTATTTTTGATTCTTTTTGTGCCTTTAAATTTAAAAGTTCGCTTTGTTTTAAAGCATTAAAACTATGCTTAAAATATTCATCAAAATTATCTATTATGACTTTTTTTTCTTTAATTTCAATGCCATCTAATTTTTGCAAAATAGCTCCAACTTTTATGCTTCTAAGCGAATTTTCTGAATACCTTAATGCAGAAAGTATCATATCTTTTTCATCTGTTATTATCGCATTTGTGTTTTTTCCAGTAAATTCAAAATAAATAACAATATCAAAGCTTTTGTAAGCTTTATTTAAATTAACCTGTATGCGTAGAATTCTATTGTTTTCTAATACGCATATATCTTTTATAGTAGAATTTGTGAAATATTTTTTAAGCAATAAATCAAAAGGGGCTTTATATGTTTTTTCTAAAATTTGTGCCTTATAAATTCCTGAACAAGAACGATTCAAATCAAAAAAAAGCTCTTCTTTATCAAAAGAAATTTTAAATAAATTATCATCTACTCTTTTTATAAAGTCGATTTTTTTGAAAGCACAAAGATATGTTTTTATTTGCACTAAGGCGGTATATTTCATAGCCAAAGCCTCATTTTTAACTTATTTTAATGCTTTTTGCCTTAAAATTTCATTACAAAAGAGGGATTATGAACTTAGAAAAAATACCAGCAGTGATTTTATGCGGAGGCAAATCAAGCAGAATGAAGCAAGATAAATGCTTTTTAAAAATAAAAAACAAAAGCTTGATTCAATACCAATACGAAAAGCTAAACAAAATTTTCAACAAAGTGTATATAAGCACGAAAATAGATAAATTTGATAAAAAATTTCCAAATTTAATACTAGATGATGAAGCTTTGTATTCACCAATGTTAGCACTTTACACAAGCTTAAAAACCTTTAATGACAGTTTTGTTTTTATATGTGCTGTGGATATGCCAAATATATCTAAGATAGAAATTCAAGCTCTTTTTGAAAAAATAAATCTATCAAAAGCAGTGATACCTAAAACAAAAGACGGTATTCACTGTCTTTGTGGCTTTTATCATAGCTCTCTTTCATCGCTTTGTGAAAATTTTTTAAAAAAAGACATACATAAAATAAAGCTTTTTGCAAAAGAAGCCAAAGCTTACGAACTCGAATTTAAAAACGATAAAGCTTTTTTAAATTTAAATTTTTATGAGGATTATTTGAAAAATGTTTAAAATATTATTTTTATTCTTGTTTTTAGTAAGCTTCTCATATAGCGAAGTAAAGAGCGAATCAAATGATACATTTAACAATATTCTTAATATAAGCACACACAATACAAATTATTTTCTGCCACTTTCATACACTTTTAAAGGTAAATATCCAAAAGATAAAAGAGCGGAAATCAAATTTCAAATCAGTATAAAAAAGCCACTTTTTGAAAATTTGCTTTCTTTAGATGAGGTGTATTATTTTGCATACACTCAAAAGGCTTGGTGGCAAGCTTATAAAAATTCTGCTCCTTTTAAAGAATTAAATTTTCAACCCGAATTTTTCATACTTTTTCCTTTGAAATTTGAAAATTTTTCCAGTCTTAAAAACCTAAGCATATCCTTACTTCACGAATCAAATGGAAAAGACAATTCAAATTTAGAATCTCGCTCTTGGAATAGAATTTACGCCTCTTTTGTTTTTTCAAAAAACAATCTTACTATAGTGCCTAGAATTTGGTATAGAATTCCAGAAAAATCAAGCAAAGACGACAACAAAGACATTCTAAACTATATGGGAAATTTTGACCTTTTGATTAAATACAATCTAAGCAAGGATTTTTTTACGGAGCTGATATTAAAAAACAATCTAAATTTCAAAAACAATAAACTAGGTTTAGAGCTAAACACAGGATTTGATTTGTTTGATAATGGAGTGTTTTATTACCTGAAGTATTATTACGGCTATGGTGAAAATTTAACGAATTATAATAGAATGGTAAATAAGCTATCAATAGGTTTTTTGATAGCTTATTAAGAATTTACTGCAAGAGTTGTAGGACGTGTTGTTGTGAAGCGTTAGCTTGAGCTAAAGCGTAAGAACCACTTTGTGCTAGTATGTTGTGTTTTGAGAAATTCGCACTTTCAGCGGCGAAATCCACATCTCTTATTGTTGATTCTGCTGATTTTAAATTTACTTGAGTAACGCTTATATTATTTATAGTTACTTGAAGTTGATTTTGTACAGAACCTATATCAGCTCTTACTTGGTCTAGATTTATTATAGCAGTTTCAGCTACATCCATAACAGACATAGCCCCTTGAAGAGTTGTAACACCAGCTGTTTGCTCAAGTCCTATTTGCATTTTTCTTTCTTCTAATCTTTCAACTCCAAGCAAAGATATAGTAGAAAGTCCATTTGCAGCGGCTGTCGCAATTAAAAGTTCGCCATTGTATGTAGAAACAGCATTTAACGCTACATCATACACGGCTGAAAATTTAACAACGGAAATTATATCAGCTAGAGATGAAAAACCTGTACCAGCAGCGGCTAAACTCATATTAGAAAGCACACCCAAACCAGGTCCTATGTCTATATTATATCCTGCATTAGAAGCAGCAGTAGTTACAAAAGTAGAAAGTCCAGAACCAGCACCATAAACAAGTTGTGTATAAGTGCTAAGCCCAGTGCCTTGCAATATACTTATTGAAGAAACACCTACTGTTATAGTAGCTATCTTTTCAAAGGAGTTAAAACCCATAGCATCAGCTAGTTTTTGAGATAATTTACCTTTAGTTTCTCTTAAAGAAACAGAGGCTTGAGATACAAGCTTGTCATCATCAAAACCAAAACCTAGCCCTTCTACAGATATATCACCACCATTATTTTTTACTAAAGATAAACGACCGTAATTTTCAAGCATATTTATAGGTATGCCAGCTCCTGCACCAACAGAACCTGTGATTTTTATACCGCGACCGTCGATAGAGGTTAAAAGCAAATGACCGTTTGCATCTCTAGCAGCTTCAACACCTGTGGTATCTTTTTTTGAATTTATTGCTGCAACTAGTGCGTTATTGCTATCATTATCTCTATATTCTATTTTACCGATTATAACACCGTTTATTGAGAAATCTTCGCTTGTAACACCTTGTCTAATAGGAGTTGAACCCATAGTTTGAACATTAAAAGAAGCCCTTACTCCTGTTAAGTCAGCAACCCTGTTTATTTCCTCAGCTAAGGCTCCAAGACCTGTTCCAACTGAAGTAGAGATAGTAACTCTTGGGAAATTAAAATCATTAACTCCATCATAATTTCTTAAAACCATATTAACTTCGCCACTTTGCAAAACATTTTGACCTGTTTCAAAGCGAGTAAGACCTATCTTAGATGTTTGAGTTGAACCTATACTTGCCTTTATGGTTTGATTTGAGCTAACACCGATTTGGAATTCTTGGTTTATGAAACCTCCACTTAGAAGTTGCTTTCCGTTAAAAGATGTAGTGTTGGCTATATTATCAAGCTCTTCCATAAGACGGTTAATATCAGCTTGAAGCATGTTTCTTGTCTTTGTGCTTTGACCATCTTGAGCTGCTTGAGTGGCTTTTGTCTTGATAGTATCAAGAATTTTTAGCTGCTCATCCATAGCCTTATCAGCAACTTGAAGTATAGACATAGCATCGTTACCATTGTTTATGGCTTGACCTAATGTAGAAGCTTGAGATCTAAGCTGGTCTGCTATAGCCATACCAGACGCATCATCCTTGGCGGAATTTATCCTAAGACCTGACGAGAGTTTTTCAAGTGAGCTATCAAGCCCTCTTGAGTTTATTAACATATTGTTATGTGCATTTAATGCACCTATGTTAGTATTTATCCTTAAACCCATAGTAAATCCTTTCAAAATATTGCTGTGAAAGGATAAGCAAATTATGTTCCAAGAGTTATAAAACTTATTTTGCAGTATTTGTAGGTATTATATGATATATTGTTTCAAAATTGATTTATCAGAATTTTTCCTAAAATTTTCAAAGGAATCAAGTGGCATTATGTCAACACTAAAGGTATATGAATCTAGCTTTGAGATAATTACAGAGTCAAAGCCTAAATCCTGCATTCGCTGATAAGTAGCTATTTCATTTTCTTGTAAGCTTAATGCGGTTTTTAAGAGCCAATTTGCTAGGGCAGTGTTTGGGTTACTCATTATTGCCTTTGCATTATCTTGACAGAGCTTAACTGATAGCTTTTCATTATTTGGCGTAATAAGGGTAAAGCTCGTATCTTTGGGAGGGAAAAAGCTAGGATAAAGCTTATGTATAATCATAGGCACAGGTATATACACCTCGCCATAGCTTCTTTTTCTACCTCCTGCCCTCCATTGATTTAACCCACTTTTTTCTGGCACATTTTTAAAACCTCCTCTTGTGCTGTAAAGTGGTAAAATAACAAAATCCACCCCCGCAATCTTAGAATCTGCTCTCTTAGATTCTAAGATTTGTTTTTGTAAATGTAAAAGCAAGTCAAAAGGCTTATCAACAATAGTAATATCAAGGCTATTATAATTTTTTGGAATATAAAATTTTCTCTGCAAAACAGATTTAGAACGATTGAAAAAATACTCGTTGCTTCTATCGCTAAAAGATAATGACTTATCGTTACCCTTAATATTTTTTATAGTGTCAATTTCTATTTTTTGGTAATCTGTTTCAAAGAATAGGAGTTTGTTTTTCTGTCTCGCAATGATATGGTAGATAGAATCTTCAATGCCATAGATGTTATTTGCACTTTGTATTCTTTCATTTCTTAAGTGTGAAAGTGTGTAAGCTAAATCTTTGTCATTGAGTTTTTTTAAATCTGGAGCGTGCTTATTAAATTCAGCAATTTTTTCAATACTAGAGTCTTTGTTGCAAATAAAAGTTTTTAAACCTATACCTAAACTCCCTATTTGTGCATCATAAGCAGTATCTGAACGACTAAGATTTTTTGCATTAAAACAATCACAAAAAATATTCTCCATTACACGATAATGTAAAAATGGAATCTCATTTTCACTAAAAAGCCTTGATAAACTAGAGATTATTTGTATAGATTCTATATATTTAAGATTTCTATCCTCATTTATGTTATAAAAATTCATTCTAAAACCTCAACAATCTCTTTGGCAATTCTTGCTACAAGTGGTAAGGTTATGGAATTTCCAGCTTGTATATAGAGTTTAGAATTTGGTAAATTTGGCAACTTAAAGCTTTTAGGATAGCCTTGAAAATTAAAGCATTCTCTAGGGGTAAGTTTTCGAATTCCAAAATCATCTTTTATAATAGGAACATTATGTCCGCCTGTCCCCATATTAGCGGTAAGCGTTGGGCAAAGATTAGATTTATTTTCCCGCACATAGATTCTACGAAGCTGGTATATCGTATCCTTTTTTACCACCTCTTTTTTGAGCCACTCATAATACTGACTTTTTGGTGTGTAATAAAAACAATCCTCTTGTTTGCTAGAATCTAAGCAATGATGAATGGTTTTTGTGAGTTTAACAGGCTTTGGAAAAGTAAAATTTCTATGATTTTTGACCTTAGATTCTAAAAATGCCACGATAAAAATTCGCTCTCTATTTTGCGGGATATTAGCGTGTGTAGCAGAATTTAAAATCTCATCATACACGACATAGCCCAAAGATTCTAAAGTGCTTTTTATAATCGCATAAGTTCTGCCTTTATCGTGATTTTTTAGATTTTTAACATTTTCCAAAAATAAGACTTTGGGCTTATGTTTTTTAGCAATTTTTGCAATCTCAAAAAAGAGTGTGCCTCGCGTATCATCAAAGCCTTTTTGGTATCCTGCTATACTAAAAGCTTGACAAGGAAACCCTGCACACAATACATCAAAATTTTTAGGGATATGTTTTTGGATAAAATCTTGCGTAATATCGCCAAAAAGTGGAGTGTTTGGAAAATTTAGAGCATAAGTGTAAGAGGCGTTTGAATCTATTTCGCTCGCAAAGAGGCATTGGGTATCTTGTGATTTAAGGCATTTAGCCCCCCCCCCGTTACTTAGGGCTTGTTTAAAGGCTAAGTGAAAGCCTCCAATACCAGCAAAAAGATCGATAAAACTTAAGTTCAATTTTTTCAAATTATTATTCCTTTTACCTTTGAAAATATATAGTATTTATTAAATTTCACAACAAAATAAATAAAGATAAAAAATTTACTCGTTAAAATTTGTTAAATTTAGCTCGTTTAAGGAAAGGTCGTAGTAGTTTGCATCTTCTCTTAAGCAAAAGCCATAATGGCTCCAAAATGTGTTTCCTAAGTCATTGTTTTTAAAAGCTATAAGGGCTATTTTGTTTATCTTTTCCTTTTTTAATGCGTCTAGGCAAAATTTACTCATTTCGTGTGCTATGCCTCTTTTTCTATAAGCTTCATCGACGCATACGTGGTAAAAACCCCCTGTTCTGCCGTCGTGTCCGCACAAAATGCTACCAACTATTTTGGAATCTATCTCTGCAACAGCACTTAAATTTGGATTTCTATCCAAAAATCTGTGTATGCTCTCCTTGCTATCATCTATGCTTCTTATCCCAAAACCTTTAATCTTACACCAAAGCTTATAAACTCCGCCATAATCCTCTTTTTTCATCGCTCTAATTATCATAAATTTTCCTTATATCATAGATAAATTTTCTAAGCCAAGCTTTTCATCAAAGCCAAAAAGCAAATTCATATTTTGAATAGCCTGACCTGCTGCACCTTTTATTAGATTATCAAGACTTGCAAGTATGATTAAATTTCCGGTGCGTTCGTCTAATTTTAAATTTATATCCACAAAATTTGTGCCTCTTGTAAATTTTGTTTGAGGCAAAATATCGCTTGGTAAAAGTCTTATAAAATACTCTTTATCATAATATTTAGCATAAATTTCTCTAAGCTCATTTTCGTTTAGATTATCTTTAAGTTTTGTATATGATGTGCTTAAAATTCCCTTTTGTATAGGCACAAGATGAGGAGTAAATTGAACTTTTATATCAGATTTAAAGGCTAGAGATAATTCTTGCTCTATTTCTGGTGTATGCCTATGAGAACTTAAGGCATAGGCTTTAAAATTTTCATTTACTTCGCAAAATAAATTATCGCTTTTAGCCTCTCTTCCAGCCCCACTTACTCCACTTTTTGCGTCTATTATAATAAAATTTTCGTCTATCAACTTCTCTTTTAAAAGAGGGTATAAGCTTAATATAGAACAAGTAGTATAACAACCGGGATTTGCTATAAATTTAGCTACCTTAATATCTTCTCTATGAATTTCACAAAGCCCATAAACAGCATCTTTTAAAAGCTCTTTTGCATTATGTTCTTTTTTATAATACTGTTTATACACATCGGCATTTTTTAGCCTAAAATCAGCACTTAAGTCTATTATTTTTACCTTGTCTAACAAATCTTTCGTTATAAAATCTGCACTAAATCCGTGCGGAGTAGCACAAAAAAGCAAGTCTAAATCCAAGCATTTATTAATATCAACATCTTCAAATTCTAAATCAAGCCTTGAATACACAGAGGGGTAAATTTCATAGTATTTTTTACCCTTATTTGCTCTTGAACTTAGGTATTGTAACTCGACTTCTTTATGATTTAACAAAAGCCTTACAAGCTCATATCCTACATAACCGTTAGAGCCTAAAATACCTACATTTATTTTTGCCATTTTATACCTTGCTTAAATGATGTTATAAAATTTAGATTATAATATATTTTCTAAGTTTTAAAAAGAATTTTAAATGAGATTTTTAAAAAAAAACTTAAAATACACAGTCAAACAGGATAAGAAAATTGTTTATAGATAGCGTAAAACTTGATATATCATCTGGTAACGGTGGAAAAGGTGCGGTTAGCTTTCGTAGAGAAAAACATGTTCTTTTAGGAGGACCAGATGGAGGTGATGGAGGTAACGGGGGTGATGTATATTTTATATGCGATAACAATATGCATACATTATTAAACTATAAAGGCAAAAAAGAATTAAGAGCAAAAAACGGTAGCGACGGTGAAAAAAGAAATAAAAATGGAAAAAAAGGCGAAAATTTAGAGCTAAAAGTGCCTCAAGGGACTCAAATTATAGACTGTGAAAGTGGTAAAATTTTACTAGACCTTAAAACAGAAGGACAAAGAGAGCTTTTTTTAAAAGGGGGGCTTGGTGGCAAGGGAAATACTCATTTTAAAAGTTCGACAAATCAAGTGCCAGAATACGCACAAAAAGGCTTAAAAGGGATAAAAAAAACAGTGCGTTTGGAATTAAAGCTAATAGCAGATATTGGGCTTGTAGCCTTTCCAAATGCTGGAAAATCGACTTTAATATCCACTATATCAAATGCAAAACCTGAAATAGCAAATTATGAATTTACCACCTTAACTCCAAAGCTAGGTTTAGTAAAGGTTGGGGAATACGATAGCTTTGTTATGGCTGATATACCCGGCATAATAAAAGGGGCTAGTGATGGAAAAGGGCTTGGGATTAGATTTTTAAAGCATATAGAAAGAACGAATTTTTTGCTTTTTTTGCTAGACATTAGCAGGGATTTAAGTCTAAAAGAGCAGTTTGAAATTTTAAAAAAAGAATTAAAAAATTTCTCTTTAGAATTATCCAAAAAAGAGTTTGCGGTGCTTATTTCAAAGGCTGATTTGCTTGATGATGAATATTTTAAAAGCAAATTTGAAGCAGAAAAAGAAGGCTTAGATGAGCTTTTAAACGAGGCTAAGTTTATACTTTTGCACTCATCTTTGAAAAAAGAAGGCTTAGATGAGCTTAAATTTAAATTATTTGAAAATTTGAATAAAAACTAATGCAAGGCTTTATTTTACACACTCAAAGAGTTAAAGATGAAGACTTGATAGTTTATATACTAAGTGAAAAAGAACTTTTAAAAACATATAGATTCTACGGGCTTAGGCATTCTAATATTTTAAGTGGTTATAAGATAGATTTTGCTTTAGAAGAAAGTATGAGTTTTTTGCCAAGGCTTAAAGATACTATGCATCTTGGTTTTGAATGGATTTTAAATAGGGATAAAATGCTTATTTGGCAGGATTTTATAAGACTTTTTTATAAGCATTTAAAAGATGTTTCTGAACTTGATAGCTTTTATTTTGAGCTTTTAAATGACTGTGCAAAAAGATTTGCAAAGCAAAATTCAAAAAGAGTTATACTAGATGCTTATGTTAAATTGTTAAATTTTGAAGGCAGACTTCATAAAAATTTTACTTGTTTTGCCTGTGATGAGGATATAAAAGATGATGATATAGGGCTTGTAAGGGCTTTTTTACCAGCTCATAAAGACTGTGCTTTTTGTCTTTCTTTTTCTAAAAAAAAGCTTAAAGAATTTTATGAAAGTAGCAACTGTGCTGTTTTTAGCGATGATGAAGTAGGCACTCTTTTTAATATCATCAAAGATGGTTTTTGAGTTTTATAAAAACTTAAATTTAAGTAAAATCTATTTATTTAAGCTTATTTAGTTATAAAAATATTGATTTACAAACTCTCGCTTTTAAAAATTTCTTTTAAACTTTGAACCACATAGTCGATCTCATCTTTTTTTATAACATAAGGTGGCATAAAATAAATAGTATTCGCAAGTGGTCTTAAAATCAAGCCCTTTTTTAACGCTTTTTCATAAACGAAAAGCCCTGCTCTATCTCTTTTACTTTTTAGTATATCAAAAGCATATATCATACCGCACTGTCTAAAATTTCCTAAAAAATCAAAACTCTTAAGTTCCTCAAATTTAGAAGCTATATAGGTGCTTAAAATTTTATTTTTTACTATAATATCTTCTTTTTCAAAAATATCAAGCACGGCATTTGCACAAGCACAAGCAAGAGCCGAGCCTGTGTAACTGTGAGAATGCAAAAAAGCTTTTTTACTAGCATAATCATCATAAAAAACATTATAAATTTCATCGCTGCTTAACACAACGCATAAAGGTAAATATCCACCTGTTATAGCCTTTGAAAGGCAAAGCAAATCTGGCTTATTCTTGCATTGTTCTAAGGCAAACATTGTCCCTGTTCGCCCAAAACCCGTAGCTACCTCATCAAAAATGACTAAAATTTCGTATTTTTTACAGAGCTTTATAGCCTCGTCTATAAAATTTGCACTGTAAAAATGCATATTTCCCGCACATTGCACAAGAGGCTCTAAAATAAAAGCTGCTATGTTTTGCCCTTCTTTTTTAAGCAAATTTTCAAATTCTTTTAATTCTTTTTCAAAATTTTCACTCTTTGGCACAGGGCTTAACAAAACTTCAAAAAGCAAGTCTTTATAAGTATCCTTATAAAGCTCTACCGCTCCCACGCTTAAAGCTCCTATAGTTTCTCCGTGATAAGAATTTGTAAGGGCTAGAAATTTAGTTCTTTTTTTACCCTTGTTTAAATGATATTGAAAAGCCATTTTTAAAGCTACTTCTATGCCGCTTGAACCATTATCTGCATAAAAACACTTAGTAAAATTGCTAGGTAAAATCTCGCATAATCTCTTTGAAAGCCTTATAATGCCTTCGTGAGAAAAACCTGCAAGTAAAATATGCTCTAAGCTGTTTAGCTGCTCTTTTAACTTAGAATTTATATATTCATTACAGTGACCAAAAATATTTACCCACCAAGAACTTATACAGTCTATATAAGCCTTATCATCAAAATCATATACATATACTCCCTGTGCTTTTTTTATAGGTATTAGGGGGATTTTCTCATAATCTTTCATTTGAGAACAAGGATGCCATATATATTTTAAATCAAGCTCTTTTAAAGTCATTTTTTCTCTTTTTTTTAAGTAAAATTTGGCAAAATTACAAGGCAATAATACTAAAATTTGGATTAAAAATGATAAAAGAATTAGAGAAATTACAAAATGAAAATAATTATAGAAGTCTTAAAAGCCTAGATTATGAAGGAAATTTCATAATATATAAAGGAAAAAAACTCCTAAATCTATGTTCTAATGATTATCTATCTTTAAATATAAATCAAGAATTAAAACATAAGTTCTTAAAAAATATAAAAGATAAAGATTTTTATTTTTCAAGTGCAAGCTCAAGAAGCTTAAGCGGTGGTTTTAGCATATTTGAAGAACTTGAATCTCTTTTAGAAAATTTTTTTAAGGGAAAAAACGCCTTATTGTTTAATAGCGGCTTTTCGCTGAATTACTCTTGCATACAAGCCTTAGCAACACTTAAAAATACCTTATTTCTAGCCGATAAATTTATCCACGCTAGTATGATTGACGGTTTAAAGGGGGCTAATTTTTTTAGATTTAGGCATAATGATATGCAAAATTTAAGCTTACTGCTTGAAAAACACCATAAAAACTATGAAAGGATAATAATACTAAGTGAAGCACTTTTTTCAATGGATGGGGACTTCGCACATATAAAACAATTAGTAGAATTTAAAAAAACATATAAAAATATATTATTATACATAGATGAAGCACATTCTGTTGGTTGTTTTGATGAAAGCGGACTTGGTATTGTTAAAAGCTTAGGGCTTGAAAAAGATATAGACTTTTTAGTATTAACATTTGGAAAAGCTCTTGCAAGTTACGGTGCTTGTATGCTTTGCTCTAGAAAAGCAAAAGATTTTTTTATAAACAAGGCAAGGGCTTTAATTTACTCTACCGCACTAGCCCCTATAAATGTGGCTTTTACTAAATTTATTTTTGAAAGATTAAAAACATTTGACAAGGAAAGAAAGGCATTAAAAAATATATCTTCTTTCTTTAAAAATTTGCTAAAAGATTATAATATTATGGGAGATGCTTACATAGTATCTTTATTGATTGGTTCTAATGAAAAAGCATCTTTTTTAGCAAATAAATTGCTTGAAAATGGTTTTTTTGCACCAGCCATAAAAGAGCCAACAGTGCCTAAAAATACTGCTAGAATTCGTTTTTCTTTAAATGCGAATTTAAAGAAAGATGAACTTTTGCCTTTAAAAGAGCTTTTATGAAAACATATTTTTTACACAAAAATTCTCAAAGCAAAAATCTTATAATTTTTACTTCTGGTTTTGCCTCGCATTATTCTCATTTTTGTCATTTAAAATCAAAAGAAAATGTGTTGATGCTCTATGATTACAGTGAATTGGATTTAAATTTAGAGTTTAAAGACTTTGATGAAATTACTTTGATAGCTTTTTCTATGGGAGTATGCGTAAGTGCTAGATTTTTAAAACACATAAATTTCACACAAAAGATAGCTATAAATGGCACAAATTATGGCATAGATGATGATCTTGGTAT
This sequence comes from uncultured Campylobacter sp., assembly GCF_944323605.1. GTDB lineage: Bacteria > Campylobacterota > Campylobacteria > Campylobacterales > Campylobacteraceae > Campylobacter_D. The sequence continues at coordinate 8,630 of NZ_CALUTC010000012.1, read as the reverse complement.
AAAAAAAGAATTGTTTTTAAAACAATGCAAAGATTTCAGTCTAGTAGGTTTTAAAAAAGCACTTTTTGCAAAAAACTTAGATAAGGCTAAAAATTTTTATTTTAACGATGAAGATTACCTAAAAAATGAACTTACAAGCTTATATAATTTGTGCAATAAGCAAGCTATAGGACTTAAATTTGACAAAGCTTTGCTTAGCAAAAAAGACTTGGTTTTTAGCACAAAAGCTAGTGAGAATTTTTTTAATAAAGAAAACACAAAAATAATTTACACAAAAGAGCCTCATTTTGTATTTTTCGCATTTGAAACTTGGGAGGATATTTGCAACATTTAAAATTTATAAAAGCAAGTAAAAGCTATGATGAAAACGCTATCATACAAGAATATATGGCAAAAAAATTACTATCAATCCTCACAAATGAAAATTTTAATGAGATATTCGAATTTGGTTGTGGGACTGGAAAATTTAGCAAAAAGATAATATCAAAACTTAAATTTAAAACTTTGATTTTAAATGATATAAATGCTTATAACTTGGCTTTTGACGACAAAAGAGTGGAATTTAAACAATTTGATATGAACTTTATAGAAAATGAAGATGTTTTTTTAAAAAAATTTGATTTAATCACTTCAAATGCCTGTATGCAGTGGCTTGACATAAAAAAACTTATTTACAATCTAAAAGAAATGCTAAAAGATGAAGCCTTTCTTTTGCTTTCTAGTTTTACAAAAGATAATTTGTGGCAAATAAAAGAATCTACTGGATTTTCACTGCAATACCTAAGCTTAAATGAAATTAAAAAGCTATTTGAAACAGACTTTGAAATACTGCATTTAAGCGATGAAGAGCTTACAATAGAATTTGATTGTGTTTTAGATATTTTTAGACATTTGAAGTTAAGTGGCGTTAATTCATTAGGAAAGTTCTTTATATCAAAGACTTTTTTAAAAGAATACGAAAAAAAATTTGGCACAAATTTAAGCTACAAGCCTTTATTTTTACTTTGTAAGAATAAAAATCTACCTAGAGTTTAACTAGGTAGAAAATTTTACTGCTTTGTAAGGGGCATTAAAAGCTCTTGATACAACTTACTATAAGCTTCTTGCCCGTAAAGATATTTGACAAGTTCAAGTGCAAAATGTATAGCCAATGCAGGACCCGCACCTGTTATGATATTTGCATTCACAACTGTAGGGCTTGATATAAAATTTGCATTTAAGCCAGTTTCACAACCCGGATAGCAAGTAAAGTCGCCTTTTAAAACTCCTGCTTCATTTAAAACTATAGGAGAAGCACACATAGCAGCGACTAGCTTTTTATCAGAATTAAGAGTTTTTATAAGGTCCAAAATTTGATTACTGTTTTTCAAATTTATCATTCCTTGATACCCACCGGCTAAGGCTATACCGTCAAGTTCTTTTACAGAAACAGAATGCAAGGTGCAATCAGCCTTTATTTCTATGCCGTGTGCGCCTTTAACTAACAACTTATCGTCTAAAGAAGCTATTATAACAGTTGCACCTGCTCTTCTTAACACATCAACTATGCTTATAAACTCGATTTCTTCGGCACCTTCAGCAAGAGGCACTAGAATTTTCTTGCTCATTTTATTCCCTTTCTTTTTCTTTTATTTTAGATCTTTTTCTAGCTTCAGACCTATCAGCCATTTGTTTCGTAAAGCCTATAACCAAAAAACACAAAAAAAGCACAAACAATACAGTAATAACAATATCAATAATTTTCATAAGCACTGAATTTCCTTAAATTTAAAAGATTTTAACAAAATTTTGTCAATCAAAACTAAAATGCGTATAGTTTTGTCTTAAGGCTTCATAAGATACTATGCCAACGCTCGTAGCTAAATTTAAGCTTCTGCCATAGCTTTTCATAGGTATTTTTATAATATTATCTTTTTTTAAATTCATAAGCTTAATTGGCAAACCAAAGCTTTCACTACCAAAAAATAAAAAATCTCCTTTATTAAATTTAGCCTCAAAATACATTTTTTCACCCTTAGTGCTAGCAAAGAAAAATCTATCCTTATATTTTAAATTCTCTTGTAAAAATAAATCCAAATTCTCCCATACAATAGGTTCTAATTTATTCCAATAATCAAGCCCTGCTCGTTTAACGCTTTTTTCATCAAGACTAAAAATAGTAGGTTTTATAATATGTAAAATAAAACCACTATTATAACACATACGACCTATGCTACCTGTATTTTGGGCTATACGGGGACAAACTAATACTATATTAAACATTTTTACCCACCAAAAATATTTTTTAAAGTATAGATATTTTTTTTAAATATTTAGATTTTTAAAAATTTTTAGCTAAACAAGGTATTATTTCAAAATAGAATAAAATACTTATATGTTATATATATACTTAATAATTTTATTTTAATATTTAAGAATAATATAATTTAAAAAATACTACATTAGTGCAAGTATTTAAGATCTCAAATTTAAAGCAAGGAGTTTGTTTATGAAAAAATGCTTATACTTAGCATTTTTATGCTATCTGCGGCTTTTGCCAATACAAACAAATACACAGACAAAGTTGTATCGCTTTATCTAAACAAAAATGATACTAAAGTTCAAGGTAGATTGCTTCCTACAAATCCTTTTACGATTGTCAAAACAGAGGGAGATAAGGTTTTGCTTAGAATAAGTGGCTACGTAAATCCAGCTGCACCTTCGGTTTTGTATTTTAACAACAAGCAAAGGATAATAGTAGCAGCGTTTTCCAAAAATGCCCCTTTGAAATTTAAAAGCAGAGCAAAAGGAAGTGCTAATAATTGGGGAAAAGCTACCATAGAAGTTTGGGCTGATAAACAAGAATTTGCAAATAATAACAAAGAAATGTTAGCAAGAGCAAAAACTTTGTATATGGAAAATTGTGGAATGTGCCATGCCGTGCATAAAGAAAATGAATTTACAGCAAATCAATGGCCAGCACAATTTAGAGCCATGGCTGACAGAACAGGTATAAGCAAAGATGATAGATGGCTTGTTATAGAATATTTACAAAAAAAACGCAAGAGATTTTAAGAAAGGAAAATAAAATGAGCTTAGATAGAAGAAAATTTTTAAAAGCTGGTGCAGCTTTAAGTATTTTACCGCTTGTTCCTAGTTTAGCCTTAGGAAAAACAGTTCAAGCATCAAGCGTAAATTCTGGTCTTGTAAAGAACGGAACAGTTATTACAGCGGCTCACTGGGGAATTTTAAAGCTTACTATAAAAGACGGAAAAATAACAAAATCAGAACCTTGGGAAAAAGTAACTAGAAATGAAAATCCCTTGCAATACTACACTGCAGATATGGTATATAAATCACGTGTTAAGTATCCATATGTAAGAAAGAGCTATCTAGCAAATCCAAACAATCCAAAGCCTGAATTAAGAGGTAAAGAAGAATTTGTAAGAGTAAGTTATGATGAGGCTATAAAATTAGTAGCTAGGGAGCTTAAAAAAACTAGAGATACTAAAGGAACTCAAGCAGTTTTTGGAGGTAGCTACGGTTGGCTTTCAAGCGGTAGGGTGCATAATGCTAGAGTTTTGCTACATAGATTCTTAAATGTTACCGGAGGATTTGTTGGAGTTAGTGGAGACTACTCAACAGGTGCTGCTCAAGTAATAATGCCTTATGTTATGGGTTCTTTGGAAGTGTATGAACAACAAACTTCTTGGGAAAGCATATTAGAAAATTCAAAAACCGTGGTTATTTGGGGTTCTGATCCTTTATCTACCTTAAGAATAGCTTGGAGCGTTAGCGAACAAAGAGGGCTAATGTATTTTGATAAATTAAAAAACAGTGGCATAAAGGTGATATGCATAGATCCTATTAGAACTGAAACCTGCAAATATTTAGATGCACAATGGGTAAGCCCTAGACCAAATACTGACGTTGCTTTAATGATGGGTATGGCATCGCATTTAATATCTGTAAATAAAGTAAAATATGACTTTTTAGATAATTATACAGTGGGATTTGATAAGTTTAAAGCCTATCTTGAAGGCAAAAAAGATAATGTAAAAAAAGACGTAGCTTGGGCTAGTAAAATTTGTGGTGTAGATGAAAACACGATAAAAACACTAGCAGAGCTTTTCTATGATAATCCTACTATGATAATGAGCGGTTGGGGTATGCAAAGAGCACAACACGGAGAGCAGCCTCACTGGATGTTAGTTACACTGTGCTGTATGCTTGGACAAATAGGCACTGCTGGTGGTGGTTTCGGGCTTAGTTATCATTACTCAAATGGAGGAGTTCCTACCTGCAAAGGAGGAGTTTTAGGCGGTATTAGTGCTGGTCCTGTAGGAATTTGGAGAAATGGCAAATTTGTAGGTATGCCAAAAGCTAATGCTAGTGGTGGTGGAGCAGAATGGTTGCAACAATCAGCCTCTTACTCATTCCCGGTAGCTAGAATCGCAGATGCATTATTAAATCCAGGTAAGACAATTCAGCATAATGGAAAAACTATAAAATATCCAAAAATAGATTTCATATACTGGTCTGGTGGAAATCCTTTAGTTCATCATCAAAACACAAATAATTTTGCAAAAGCTTGGAGAAAGCCTAGAACTGTCGTTGTAAATGAAATTTACTGGACTCCAACAGCTAAAATGGCTGATATAATACTACCTGCGACAAGTTCGTATGAAAGAGATGATATATCAATGAGTGGGGATTACTCAAATATGCATATTGTCCCTATGAAACAAGCTGTTTTGCCTGAAGGTGAAAGCAGAGATGACTACACTATATTTTCTGACTTATGTAAAGTTTATGGAAAAGATGTATTTAACGCCTACACAGACGGCGGCAAAACTCCTTTAGAGCTGATAAAACAGTATTACAATCAAGCTTACAAACAAACTCAAGCCTACGGTGCAGAATTCGCCACTCCTATGCCTACTTTTGAAGAATTCTGGGAAAAAATGAACCTATAAAATTCGATGAAACCATTGAAAGCGTATCTTGGGTAAGACATTCTGAATTCATAGAAGACCCTATACTTAATGCTTTAGGAACAGAATCAGGATTAATTGAAATTTACTCCAAAACCATAGAAAAATACAAATACAACGACTGTAAGGCTCACCCGACTTGGTTTGAACCTATAGAATGGCTTGGAAATGCAAAATCTGATGCACCTTTTCATCTGCTTACAAACCACCCTGCTAATAGACTACACTCTCAACTATGCCATACATCTTTAAGGGAAAAATATGCTGTAAATGGCAGAGAACCCGTGCTTATAAATGAAGATGATGCAAAAAAACTTGGCATATCAGATGGAGATATAGTAAGAGTGTTTAACAAAAGAGGACAGGTATTAGCCGGTGCAGTGCTAAGCAAAGATATAATGCCCGGAGTGCTTAGACTTTGTGAGGGTGCTTGGTATGACCCAGATGAAAAAGGGCTTTGTAAATACGGAAGTGCAAATTGCTTAACTCTTGATTTGCCAACTTCAAAGCTTGCAAACGGAAATATCTCTCACACAGGACTTGTAAATATAGAAAAATTTACGGGAACTGTGCCTCAAGTAACTGCTTTTAGTGCGCCTAAAGGTGCTGTAGATTAAGATAAAGCCTCATTTTAGAGGCTTTAATTAGTATTTTATAATTTCATTTTAAGTATATTTTTATATAATTACACGAAAATTTTATCAAGGATATAGCTTATGAAAAAAGGTATTTTTATTGCACTGATTGTGCTTTTGCTTGGATATTTTGCCCAAGTTTATTTTATGTCAAACGCTAGTGCTAACATTTATGATAATTTTGTAAAGCATAAAAACCCATATTATGATATAGCAGCTTCAAATTTTTCAAAAGGTTTTTTTAATTCAGAAGCTACAATACTTTTAAAGCTAAATGAAAAAAATATAGAAAACGCTCTTAGAAAATATGATTACTATGACTATAAAATAAATAGAATTCTTGGCTTTTTGTCCTCAAGGGATTATAATATAAGCATAAATTTCAAAAACAATATCTTTGCAAGTGAAAATATAATAGCCATATTAAAAAATCCTTTTAAAAATGAAAAATTCAATTATGATGACCTGCTAAAAGCTTCTATTAGCTTTTCTTTATCCTCACAAATAAAAGGGGATTTAAAATTAAAAACTTATGATTTTAATATAAGTGAAGGCGGGGATAATTTTATATCTAAGAATATATATCTTATACTTAAAGATATAGATGAAAACTTAAACTATGCAGGAAGTGAATTTAATGTGGATTTGTTTGAATTTAATTCTAAGGATTCATCATTTAGCATATCAAAGCTAAATTTAAAAGATGACTTAAAAGAAAGAATACCATTAACAAAGCACTATGACTTAAACTCTAGCATATTTTATAATACTGTGCAAAATTTCAGTATGGAAAAATTCAAATTTAAAGAAAGATTTTCGAGCTTAGAGCTTGTAAATATAAATTCAGTGTTTGATATAAAAGCTGATGAAAAATTATCTAATACTAAATTTAAAATGGATATAAAAAGTATTGTAAGCGTTGGACAAAGTATAGAAAATTTCAATATAGATGCTGATTTTAAAGATATTTCGCAGGATTGGTTAATCAAGCTATCAAATTACGATGGAAATGATTTATTGCTTGATGATTTTGCAAAAACAAAACCAAACATCTTGCTTAACAACTTAAGCTTTAGCATTAATAATTCAAATGTTTCAACAAAGGCACAAGCTTCTTTTAATGAAGAAACAAATGAGGCAAAAGCAAATATTATCTTGGATAAAAAACCAAGCGAGATAAATCCATTATTTACTATATTAAATTTTGATAGATATTTTATAGAAAAAGATGGCAAATTTGTAATGGATCTTGTCCTTTTAGCAGATAAAGAAAAAACTACGACTACAATAAACGGTGAAGTAATAGAAGAACAATACAGCCCCGCATTACCATATTATGAAAATGAAGAAAGTCCTATGATGGACGAAAATATAAGCGATGAAGAAGGTGTTTTTAACGGTGAGATAAAAAACCCAAATATCATAAACTAAGATAATGAATTTAGCCCTAAAATTTAGACCTAAAAAACTTGATGAAATTTTAGGGCAAAAAGAGCTTGTAAGCAATTTTAAAAAATTTGTAGAGCTTAACAAGCTTCCTCATAGTATCTTTTTTGGGGCAGCAGGTTGTGGAAAAACCACTTTCGCAAGAGTAATCGCTAAGGAGCTTTCTTTAAATTTTTTTGAATTTGACGCGGCTTCTTTTAAAATGGAAGAGCTTAGAAAAATCCTTGAAAAATATAAGGAAAGTCTTTATAAGCCCTTGATTTTTATAGATGAAATTCACAGACTTTCAAGAACTCAACAAGATATGCTCTTAGTGCCTATGGAGAATTCTCGCTGTATTTTAATAGGTGCAAGCACGGAAAATCCATATTTTGTCCTTGGCTCTGGCATAAGAAGCAGGAGTATGCTTTTTGAATTTAAACCTTTAGAGGATGAAGATTTAACAATACTTTTAAAAAGAGTGCAAAAAGAGCTAAATTTTAGCATAGATAAAGAGGCTGAAAATCTTTGCATAAGGCTTAGTGCGGGAGACGCAAGGTCTTTGTTGAATTTAATAGAATTTGCCCTAGTGCTTGATGAAAAACACATAAGCGTAGATAGCTTACAAAAACTTAAAAACAAGGCTTTTGCTGAAGGAACAAAGGAAAAAGATACGCATTATGATTTAATATCAGCTTTCATAAAAAGTATGAGAGGAAGCGATGTTGATGCGGCTATTTATTATCTTGCAAGAATGATAGAAGCCGGAGAAAGTGCTGATTTTATAGCTAGAAGAATGATAATTTTCTCAAGTGAAGATATAGGAAATGCCGATACAAACGCCATAAATGTCGCTACAAATACTCTTATAGCCGTAAAAAGCATAGGCTATCCTGAGGCTAGAATTTTACTAGCACAGTGCTGTGTGTATCTAGCCAGTGCAAAAAAGTCAAATTCAAGCTACTTAGCTATAAATAAAGCTCTTGATTATGTGCGTAAAAATAAAGCTCTTGCTATACCAAACTATCTTAAAAACAAGCACGAGGAGATAAAAAACTACCTTTACCCGCACGATTTTGGTGGCTATGTAAGACAAAAATACCTTAGTAAGGATTTAAAATTTTATGAAAGCAAGGGCATAGGAGAGGAGGAAAGACTGCTACAAAATTTAATTTTTTACAAAAATTCTAAAAAAAACTAAAGTTTTAATCTCTTCTACCGATATAAAAGTAGGGTTAATTTTTAATTAGGAGATAAAATGAAAAAAATCTTACTTTCTTTTTCAATGTTAGCTTTTTTAAGCTCAAATCTTTTTGCTTGGGGATTTCCTACAACAAATCCTAATCAAGATTATATAATGGCACAAAAGATAATCTTAAATTGTAGAAACACTCAAGCAAATGGAACTACACAGCAAAAACTCTATGCAAGATCTTTGTGTTTGCAGTATGGCATAGATACTATGTCTGACGGTGGATAAGAAATTTAGGCAAACAATATGAAGCTAGATTTCTCATCTGTAGCTTGGAATTTTTCCCTTGTAGAAAATAACCCTATCTACAAGGCTTTTGATTCTAAACTAAGCTATCAAAGCAAA
>NZ_CALUTC010000011.1 GCF_944323605.1 uncultured Campylobacter sp. | reverse complement strand
GCATTTAATCTAAAATCTTTTGGAATTGCCGCTGCCTCATTAAAATCAGCCGTAAAATATCCTTCCTTATCCACTCCATAACCTAGAATTTCACTAACAGCTTGGCTTTTGTCTTTTACTAGCTCATCTAAGCTTTCGTTAGATGAGCTTAATTTTTGAAGCGTTTTTCCAAGCTTATTTAGGTGCTGTAATGTTTGATTATGAGATAAAGAAGAAATACTTAAGTTCTTAATCATAATTTATCCTTCTTACACCTTGTAAATCGCCAAATTTAGATAAAACTTTAAAGAATTTGCTTTTTTTAAATCGTGTTTTGTGTTGTAAAAAATAAATTCTAAACCCTTAAATCAATCTCATGCCATCTTTTTGCATTTTCTTCTATCTGTTTTTTCATTCTTTTAAATTCCTCATCAAAAAATTCTTGTATGGATTTAAGTATTTTATTATACTTTATATCATCATCTTTTGAGTTTTCTTGACTTAGCTTTGAAAGCTCACGCAAAAAGTCTTTTTCATCGCTTAAACTCATTATATTTGGCTTTAAAATAGCAGGGTTTAAAAAAGGCTCTGAGGCTTTTTGGTATAGACTTTGTCTTAGCTCTAGGCTCTCATTACCAAAACCCATAATCTTTCCCCATATAGTAGTTTCTCCCTCCAAAAAGCTTTTTGAATGAGAGTGTAAAAAAGCTGTTAAAACACCTGCTATGCTTATTTCCGCATTTTTTTGATATATGCTATATCCTCTATCAAAGTCAAAATTCATCGCTTCTAGCTTTGAATTTAATATATTTCTATCATAAGGCACTTTTTGCTCTGCTGAAGAATCTGGGCTTATAAACATTGAAGATATTGTAAAACCTTGCTTTGTGCTTATCTGTTTAGATGAGTATTGTTTAAAATCATACAAGGAATCAAGCTCTAAAGTTTTTTCATTAAAGCTTATTGCTTCTGGTAACTTGCCAATGTCCTCTTTACTAAAACTTTTAAGCTCGCTCATACCTAGCTTATCAAGCACTTGAGATAAAACTTGATAAGCATTGCCAAAGCTTTTAGCTATGTCAATAGAGCTAAAAACAGGTGCTATTATGTTAAACCTTTTAAGTGCAGCTTCAGCTACACCTAGAGCGGTTTTATAATGAATTTTTATATCTTTTGGGATATTTGCAAGTTTATTAAAATCCTCACCCAAAAAGCCGTCTTTATCCACAGAAAAGTTTTCAAGGCTTTTTATAGCCTTGTTTTTATAGGATAAGTTCTCCTCTATCAAAGAATTTTCATAAGACTTTCTTGAAGTGTTGATATTTAGTGTAAGCGTATTTATCAAATTAAAAACCCATTAAATTTTTTAAATCTTTTTCATAAGCTCTTTTCATATCTCTTATCATAGAATTATAAGGATTAGCACTTCTTAATTTATAAACTTGTCCTAGAGAATTTATGCCTACGACATAAGCTGATGTTTTGTAATTTATTTTTGGTGCAACAAAGGGACCTAAAAAACTTATGGTTCTAGTTACAGAAAAACTTAAGGTTTCATTTTCTTGCCATTTAACTTCTCTTGAAAATTCTTTAAATCTATCTTTGCTTACTATAGAGTGTGTTTTTGTTGCATTGTCTATATAGCAGCTTGTTTTTCCCAAGGCACATATGCCACCATCAAGTTCACCAGCTCCAAATAAAGCTACAACAGCGTATTCTTTTACTGATAAATAAGAATTTGAATAATTTTGAAAGCTTACAGCCTGAACCACATACCCACCCTTAACTTGTTTTTTCTCATCTAAACTTAATACCTTTACACCGGGGGAATTTTCTGTAAGTTTGCCATCGGTATAATAAGCTAATAAATCCTCTGCAAAAGATAAACTTGCAAGAAAAGCAGATAAACTCAATGCGACAAATATCTTTTTAAACATTTTTAACTCCTTAAAAAATTATATATAAATTATAACATGGTATTTAAAAATTTTTTGATAGAATTTGCAAATTAAATTTATACTTTGTGTAAAAAAGGAAAAATTTTTTGAAAAAAATTTCACTCTTTTTGATACCTTTACTAGCTTTAAATTTATTTGCAAGTGATGAGCTAAGTATAGATAGCCTTTTTAAAAAACAAATTGGTCTTAGAAGTATCACTACTTTTTCTTTGCTTAGCACAGGAAATGAAAACTCATACTATCTTTATCCAAATATAACAGTAGGAGGAGATCCTACCATATGGAATGATACTAAGCAAGGCTTTTTAAGTCAAAGCTTTATATATACCTTACACCCTAAATTTGATATATTATTTTCAGCAAGTGGAAGTTATGCAAGACGCGAATACACAAATTTTTTTACAAATGAATTTGAAGCTAAAGAAAGGATAGGCTTTGATTCTTTATGGCTTGGTTTTATATATACAGGCGATAGCTTTTATGATTTCGTGCCGCAAATAAGTTTTCAAAGTGCTGTGGTGCAAAGAGAAAAGGTGATAAATCAAACAAAGAATTTTTATGTAAAATCTCAAAGCATTCAGCTAAGTGTAAGATCATATAGCGATCCGGTAGTATTTAGTTTATACACCGGCTTTGGCTACAATGCACCTAGAAAATTTGATTTGCTAGAGGTAGAATACGGGCATAGTATATATTTTGGCGGGGATTTATCTATCATACTAAGTCCAAAGATAAGCCTTGATTTAGGGGCTGAACAGAGGTTTCAAACTATGCAAAAGATAAATGGCTACCAAAATTCAGAGTTAAGATCCATACCAACGCTTAGTCTAGGCTCTACTTATAGTATAGATAGCGATACAGCCATAGCTTTAAATGCAAATTTTGGAGGAAGTGCTGCTGCTCCTGATAGTATCTTTGGACTTAGTATATGGAAAAAATTCTAAGAATATTTTTACTTTTTATTTTTGCACCCTTGTGCTTAAAGGCTGAATTTGTAGTAAAATCTTATCAGGAGCTTAAAAATGAAAGGGTGATAAGACAAAACTACGAGCAATCTTGTGGGGCTTCATCTCTAGCTACTATGATAAATTTAATAGATGATGAAAATTTAAGCGAATTTGATGTCTTAAAGCTTATGAGCGAACAAGAGCTTCAGACTGATATGGTGAGTTTTGCTGATTTAGAAACCGTGCTTTCAAAGCTAGGGTATGAAAATAAGTCTTATAAAATCAACAAAGAAAATTTAGATAAGCTTATAAATATACCAATGATTGTAAAGATAGAAGATGATCCTAGATTTCCTCATTTTGTGCTTATTATAAATTATAAGGGGGATTTTTTAGAGATTTTAGACCCTAGCCACGGACGATATATAAGCTCTAAGAGAGAATTTTTAAGACTTTGGGATAGAGAGGGTAAGGGCGGATACGCTTTGCTAGTAAAGGCTAAGAAGGATAAAAAAGATTATAAAATAAAATTCCCTCAAAACTTAAATTTGGAATTTAGAATCTTTGGTAAGCAATAGTTTTATACTAAATCAACATCGATATTTTTAAGCTTTAATTATTTTTTGTAAATGTAAATTTATTATTCTTTTTGGATATAATAAAACCAGGAGCTTGGTATGAAAAAAATATTTTTTTGTTTAGTTTTTTTGATATTAAATTTACAAGCAGAAAAGATTACCGTTTTTGTTGCCTCATCAGCTTCTAAGGCTATGATTGAGATAAAAGATGAGTTTTTAAAAAAAAATACAAACGATGAAATAGAATTTGTTTTTGGAGCTTCTGGAAAGCATTATCATTTATTAAAAAATGGTAGAAAATTTGATATGTTTTTTTCGGCTGATTCAAAATATCCGCAGCAAATAAAAAACGACGGTATTGCTCTTGACAATCCCCAAATTTATGCTCTTGGCGTGGTAGCACTTTATACCTTAGATGAAAATTTGCTTAAAAATGGTTTAGATAGCTTAAGTGAAAAAAAGATAAAACGTATAAGCATAGCAAACCCAAAGGTAGCACCTTATGGTGTCGCAGCAATGGAAATTCTTAATAATATAAAAATTTATGACAAGATAAAAGATAAGATAATCTTAGGTGAAAATATATCTCAGCCTGTTATGCACGTAGATACAGCAGCGGCTGAAGTTGGCATAGTTGCGTATTCTTTAGTGTCTGATGTTAATAATCCAAAAGGTAGAGCATTTTTGATAGATAAAAAATTTTACAATCCTTTAGAACAGTCTTTTGTTATAACAAAATATGCAAAAACAAATTCTAAAAAAGAGGAATTAGCTAAAAGATTTTCTGAATTCGTGCTTTGCGATGAAGGCAAAAAAATTATAAAAAAATACGGTTTTGATGTTAGGTAAAATGTTTTATAATTATTTTTTAATTTATGTGATTAGATTTTAATATGGATTTTGATTTTTTACAAACCTTGCTTCTTAGTTTCAAGTTAGCTCTTGTAAGCACTGTCATTTTGCTTTTTATATGTATTTTTTTGGCTTATATTTTAAGTTTTACAAATTTTATATTTAAAGATCTCTTGCAGCTTATTAGTTCTATGCCGCTTGTTCTGCCGCCTTCTGTGCTAGGCTTTTATCTTTTGGTAGCTTTTTCTCCTCAAAATGCTTTTGGGGCTTTTTTAGAGAAGTATTTTGATTTAAGATTAGTATTTAGCTTTGAAGGTCTTGTTTTAGCCTCCATTATTGCTTCCTTGCCTTTTATGCTAACCCCTATTCAGAGTGCTTTTTCTGCTGTTCCTAAGAATTTAATAGAATGCTCTTATACGCTTGGTAGAGGTAAATTTTATACACTCTTAAGAATAATAATACCAAATTCAAAGATAGGAATTTTAAGCGGTATAATAGTATCTTTTGCACATACAATCGGCGAATTTGGCGTTGTTATGATGATAGGCGGTCATATAAAAGGAGAAACTTTAGTAGCAAGTATAGCTGTGTATGATGAGCTTGATGCTTTGAATTATGATCTAGCACATAAATATGCTTTTATTTTATTTGTTTTTTCTTTTGCCTTACTTTTTCTTTTGTTTTTGATAAATAAGCACTTAGAAAGAAAAAAATAATGATACAAATTCGCATACAACACTCTTTAAATTCTGCTTTTGGCAAGATGAATTTGCTTCTTGAAAAAGACTTAGATGAAGGAGATTTTATATCTATTTTTGGGGAGAGTGGTGCTGGAAAAACTACTATATTAAAAATCATAGCCGGTCTTATAAAACCTGATTATGGTTATATAAAAGTCAATGATAAAATTTGGTTAGATACTGATAAAAAAATAATTTTAAGCCCTCAAAAAAGAAATATAGGCTTTGTTTTTCAAGATTATGCTTTATTCCCAAATTTAACCGTTAGACAAAATTTAGCTTATGGGATAAAAGATAAAAAAAATGCTGATAAAAAAATAGATGAATTTTTAAACTTACTATCTCTTACAAAGCTGGCAAATGCTTATCCAAGCACACTTTCTGGAGGGCAGTCTCAAAGAGTTGCTTTGGCAAGGGCTATACTGAAAGAACCGGATTTGTTGTTGCTTGATGAGCCTTTATGCGCACTTGATTCTAATATGAGGCTCGTTTTACAAGACGAGCTTTTAAAGCTTTATGAAAATTTTAAACTCACAACAATCTTAGTAAGCCACGATATAGCCGAAATTTATAAACTTTCAAATAGGATAATAGAGCTTAAAAATGGCACTGTTGTTAGGGAATGTTTAAGAAAAGATTATTTTTCAAGCTTAAATTCAAATCAAATAAAAGCTATGATTTTAGATATACAAAGCGATGATGAAAAAGTGTTTTTAACTGTTTTGATAGGAAGTGATATATCTAAAATAATCATTGATAAATACGAATTTCAAAGAAAATATCCGTTATTAAAAAACGGACAGATAATAAATTTAAAAAATTTAACCCTCTAGCTAGAGGATTAAAACTATCTAAACAAGGCTTTAAAGTCGAAATTGCTATCATTTATAGGATTTATGCTTTGAGCGTCGCCTTCTATAGCTAAAGCAAGATCATCAAGTAAAGCACTAATTTCTTCTCTTTTATCGTCTATGTAAGCTAACACGCCTTCATAATCACTATTTTCAAGTATTAAAAGTGGATTTTGTATCTCAAATGAAAAGATTTTGGAAGCTAAATTTACAGAAAAATTGTTGTCAAACAAATTTTCTCCCATAAAAGAGCAGTTTTGAATGAGTTGAGAACTTTGAGCATCAAGTAATCTTTTTTGTTCTTCATCTATACCGTCTAAACATCTTTCTTTTATATTTTTGCTAATCTTTTTTAAAGATAGATCAAGCACTTGTAAAGCACCTATAAAATCATTTGCATCACTTATTTGTGAGCCAAAAGTTTTTGCATCAAAACTACTTTTTCCTTGCACCTCACCAAGGTGTTTTTTTAGAATTTCAAGTTCCTTGCTCATAATTTTCCCTTCAAACTAATTTAGCTTAATCAAGCAAAAATTATTCCATTTTTTTTATTTCTTTATTTATCCATACTGTGGATCTATCCACAAGACTTTCAAGAACATTATTAAAGGTCGTTATCAGCTCATTTATATCTTCGCTTGCTAAAACTTCGATTATGATAAAGCTTTGATGAGATATCACTTTTTTACTCTTGCTTTCTATTAAAAATACAGTTAATTTAGATTCCACGTAAGATTTTGAATTTTCATAAAATACCTTTTGAAATTTTTGAAAGTCTGCAACCAAAAAATAATCAGCATTTGCATTTACAGTAAAATCAAAAACCGCATTAAAAGTGTTACTATTTTCTAGACTATTTTTAAGTTTATTTTTAAAAAAATTTACAGGCGAATCCGAAAATATATGCTTGTTGTATGAATCAAAGATTACGCCATTTGAGTAGTAAATTTTGTTAGTTTTTAGATAAAACGGCGATTCTATGTTTAGAATTTGTATGCTCTTTTTGTTGTTAATTTTAAGCATTTTATCATAAGGCGTTTTAATGCCAGCCCGAATCTTATCTTTATAATATTCATTATCAAAAATAGCTAAACTGTAAGATTTAGGCTCTTCTACAAGATCTGGTTTTAAAGAACAAGCGGATATAAAAATGCTTAAAATCATTACAAACAGTCTCATTTATTCCCCCGGTGCTAAGTTAGGTTTTGTCCCCTTAAAAAACAAGTCAGAAGGACTTTGTTCTAGGGTTTTTATAAGTTCTGTGCTTA
This sequence comes from uncultured Campylobacter sp., assembly GCF_944323605.1. GTDB lineage: Bacteria > Campylobacterota > Campylobacteria > Campylobacterales > Campylobacteraceae > Campylobacter_D. The sequence goes on along the minus strand of NZ_CALUTC010000011.1, from coordinate 47,213 downwards.
CCACTAATAATCTTTGCAAAATAGATAAATTTTCAGCCAATGAAGAGCTAAGTTTATCGTAACTTTGCAAAGTAGAAGCCCCACTTTGACCTAAAATTTGTATAGTTGTGGTAGCCTTTTCTATAGAATAAGTCATTTGAGTCATTCTTTGTGCTAGTTTGTTTATGTTGTAGCTTGCATCACTTAAATTTTTTAGCAATACTGAAAAATTTTGAACATTTTGCATACTTAAGAGTAATCTCGCTCTTTCATCTGCAAAATCTAACAAATTTACTATTTTATCACCTTGTTTGTTTATAGATGAAAACAAAGAAGATTTTGATTTTATAGTTGGAATTTCACCATTTTTGGATATGAGTTCTTGTCTTTCGCCTTCTTCATTACTAAGATCTACATACTTAAGACCTGTTATGCCTTGAAGTTCTAAGCTTGCTACTGTGGTTGTATATATCGGGGCTTCTTCATTTATTTTTACTAAAATTCTTACTAAGGTTTCTTTGTCTTTTTTGTGTAAAGATAGCTCCTCAACAGAACCAATTTCAACACCTAAAAGCCTGACTGAAGACTTTTGAGACAGACCAGCAACAGATTCGCTAGTATAAATTTGATAGTATTTAAATTCTTCTTTAGAAGAAAAGTCATTTAGCCAAATAAGCACAAATAAAGAGGCAAAAAACACCCCAAATACAAAAACACCTACCCATAGATATTTAGCTTTGTTTTCCATATCTTACCCCATAAACTGTTCATAAAGTGCTTTATTTGTAGCTAGCAATTCTTCGTGATTCCCTATAAAAGCTATTTTTTTATCTTTAAGTATCAAAAATCTATCAAGCGTATTTCTCATACTATCCTTGTCGTGTGTTACCATAATCATACTTAAATTTAAGCCTTCTTTAAGACTTAACACAAGCTCATCAAAATCTCGCGATGATTTTGGGTCAAGTCCTGATGTAGGTTCATCTAAAAATAAAAGCTTAGAATCAAGTGCTAATGCTCTAGCTATAGCTACTCTTTTTACCATACCCCCACTTAACTCGCTTGGGTAAAGCTTTGCCACATTTTCATCAAGCCCTACCATATTAAGCTTCATATAAACAAGCTCTTTTATGCTAAGTTCGCTTAATTTGGTGTATTCTTTAAGTGGTAAGGCTACATTTTCAAACACAGTAAAAAAACTAAATAGAGCACCAAACTGAAATACTACTCCCCAGCTTTGTCTAAGCTCTAATGCTTCAGCTTCACTCATAGTTCTTAAATTTTTTCCTAAAATTATATACTCTCCACTTTGGCATTCATCTAAGGCTAACATTTGTCTTAAAAGCACAGATTTTCCAGCCCCACTTCCGCCTAAAATTCCAAAAATTTCATTTTCATTTACAAAGAAATTTAGCTTATCGTGTATGAGTTTATCCTCGAATTTTGTGCTAATATTTATAGCTTCTACCACTTTCATATTCCAGCCTGTGTTAAAAATATAGAAAAAATCGCATCAAATGCTATGACCCAAAATATCGCATTTACAACACTTTTTGTGGTGTAAATTCCTATACTTTCGGTTGTATTTTTTACACCAAGCCCTCTATAACAAGCGATTAATCCTATCAAAAAACCAAACATAGGGGCTTTGATTATGCCTATTATTATGTGTTTTGCGTCTATCGCCTCTTTGAAACGTCTTATAAATTCAAAATAATTAATCCCTAAATTTAAATCAGCTACAACCATTCCACCAAATATGCTAACAGCATCAGCAAAAGCTACTATTAAAGGCATAGAAAATGTTAAAGCTAAAACTCGCGGTAAAACCGTAAAATATATAGGATGAAAACCCATAGTCCTCATAGCATTTATTTCATCATTTATTTTCATAACGCCTATTTGAGCCGTATAAGCACTTGCACTACGTCCAGCTATGACGATAGCTGCTATTAAAGGTGCTATTTCTCTTGTGGCTGATATACCAACTAAATCCACTATAAATATATTTGCCCCAAAACGACCTAGTTGATAAGCAGCTTGATATGCTAAAACAACCCCAACAAGTAGAGAAGTAAGTGCTATTATACCAGCTGCATTTAAGGCACAGTGTTGTATATGATACACAAAGGAAGTGAAACGAATTTTTTTAGGATTTACTAAGGACTTGTAAAGAGCATAAAGAACAAATCCTGTAAAACTTATAAAATCTTTTAAATTATAAAAACAAGAATAAAGAAATTTACCTAAAACTACAAAGAAATTTTCTTTTTTTTCAATATCATCATCTAAATTTTGTGTTTTGTAGTGTTTTTTTACAAGCTCAAAAAGTGCTTTGGTTTTTTTGTCAAAATTTATGAAAGAAACTTTTTTTGTTTTTTTTAACTTATTTTCAATGGATAAAAAGAAGCAAACCCCGGCTGTGTCTATGTCTTTTAGTTTAGAAAAATCAAAAATAACTTCATCAAATTTGACTTCTTTAAGCTCATAAGCACTAACAGTAAGCTTATCCCAAATTCCACTTACAAAAAAGATTGATTTAAAATCTTTTTCTTCTAAGATAAGCTCATTTTTCATCTAAAGCCTAAGCAAAAATTCGCAAAGTTTATCCACAGTAAATCCAAAATAAGCAAAAACATCTTTGTCTTTTCCACTTTCTCCAAAACTTTGCATATTATAAAGTTCATCGCAAAATTTATAAAGCTCATTAGAGCTTAAAGCTTCAACACCAACAACTTTTCCTTGTAAAATTTTAGCCTTATACTTAGAATCTTGTTTATCAAAGAGTTCAAAGCAAGGCATAGAGACTACATTGCACTTTATGTTTTTTTCTTTTAATTTTTTAGCTGTTTCAAGGCATAATGCTACTTCTGAACCACTTGCAAGCAATGTAAAACTAGGGTCTTTTTCCTCGTGTAATATATATGCTCCATTTTCTACATCCCCAAAAATAGGTTTATTTATAGCTTTTAGTTTTTGCCTTGAAAGTATGAAAGCACACGGTAAATCACTTTTTAAAGCTATTTGCCACGCTTTTAAATTTTCATAGGCATTTGCTACCCTAAAATTTAGAAAATTCGGCATAGCCCTAAAAGTGCTTAATTGTTCTATAGGTTGGTGAGTTGGTCCATCTTCTCCAACTCCTATGCTATCGTGTGTAAATATAAAAAAATGTTTTAATTTCATAAGTGCTGCAAGTCTTGCTGCTGGTTTTAAGTATTCGCTAAATACAAAAAAAGTAGCTGAAAATGGTATAAAAAGACCATATCTAGCAAAAGCATTGTTTATAGCCGCCATACCGTGTTCTCTTACTCCAAAATGTATATTTTTACCCTCTACAAAGTCGCCAAGCCCTTTTAATTCTGTTTTATTAGAAGGAGCTAAGTCCGCAGAACCTCCTAAAAAGCCTTTTAAACTTTTTGCTATAGCATTTAAAATTTCGCAGTTGCTATCTCTAGTGGCTACATCTTTTGAAAAATCAAAATCAGGGTATTTTATATCATCAAAATTTGGATTTAATAACTCATTTAAAAGTTCTTTTTTTCCTGATTTTTCTAGCAAGTCTTTCCATTTTGCCTCTTCTAAATCTCCTAGTTCTAAAGCACTTTCAAAACGTAACTTTACATCTTCATCTACTATAAACTGTAAATTCTCATCAAAACCGTTAGCTTTTTTGGCTCTTTTTATCAAGTCTTCACCCAGAGGAGCCCCGTGACTATGGTGGCTACCTTCCAACTCTAAGGCATTTTTTGCAATCTTTGTTTTGGCTATTATTAGGTTTGGTTTTAAAGAATTTTTAGCCTTTGTAAGTGCTTCATCTATCTGTTTAAAATTATGTCCATCTATCTCAAAGACTTCAAAACCTTGTGCTTGAAAACGTAACTTTACATTCTCATTGAAAGCTATATTTACATTTCCTTCTATTGATATATCATTGCTATCGTAGATTAAGATGAGGTTGTTAAGTTTATGCAAAGATGCTAAAGAGCAAGCCTCATAAGAAATCCCTTCTTGCAAGTCTCCATCTCCACAAAAACAGTATATTTTATGATTTATAATATCATCTGAGAGTAGCAAGGCAGCTTTTTTAGCAGCCATAGCAAAGCCAACCGCATTTGCTACCCCCTGTCCCAATGGACCTGTGGCAATTTCAACTCCATCTGTAAAAATTTCTGGGTGTCCTGGTGTTTTTGAGTGTAGCTGTCTAAAATTTTTCAAATCATCTAAACTTAAATCATATCCACAAAGATACAAAAAGCTATAAAGCAATGCCGAAGCGTGTCCTCCAGAAAAAATAAGCCTATCTCTGTTTAGCCATTGCGGATTCTTAGGATTATGTTTTAAATGATATGATAAAACAGTAAGCATATCAGCAAGCCCTAAAGCAACGCCTGGATGACCGCTGTTGGCTTTTTCTATCATATCAGCACTTAAAAATCTCAAAGTATTAGCTTGTTTTTCTAACATTTTTATCCTTGTAAATATCTTTTTATCAGTTCTTTTATCATTAGACAAAGTTGATTATCTATAAAATTTAGATCATTATCAATCTCTATTAAAAGTTCTTGTTTCGCATCTTTAGCCTTACTTAAACCTAGTAAATTTACAAAAGAATTTTTATTTATATCGTTTTTACTAGGCTTTCCGCTTTGTTTTTCATCTAGTGTTTCATCTATAATATCATCATTTATCTGAAAAACAAGTCCTATTTTTAAGCCTATGTTATAAATTTTTTCGCATTCTTCTTTGCTTAATTCACATATTATTGCACCCATTTTTAAAGACGCTGCTATTAACATAGCTGTTTTATGTGTGTGTAAAAATTTTAATTCTTCTAAATTTAGCTTTTTATTTTCAAAAAAGCAGTCTATAGCTTGTCCTAAAACCATTCCGTTAAGACCTGCGTTAAAAGCTAAGGTTTCAATCAGTGAAATTTTTACCGCTTCTTTTAGTTTTGACTTTGCAAGTATTAAGAAAGCTTCGGTATTCAAACCATCTCCAACCAATATAGCCGTAGCCTCATCGTAGCTTTTATGTAAGGTTTGCTCACCTCTTCTTAAATCAGCATTATCCATAGCCGGTAAATCATCGTGTATGAGAGAGTAGCTATGTATGAATTCTACCGCTAAAGCAGCATCGAGGGCATTTTGAATTTGCTCCTTGTCTTTACAAAAGACTACAGTTAAAAGTAGCTGTGCTCTAAAATGCTTTCCACCAACTTTTAAAAATCTAGAGCTTGCCTCCTCAAAAAAAGGGTGAAAGCTTTCTATTTTTGGTAATGATTTTAAAAGATGTGTGTTAAATAGCTCCTTTATATTCACTTATTAAGCCTTATAAAAAATTGAAACTGCCCGTCTCCAGCAGATGAAGCAGAACTTTTTACTGTTGGTAAATTTTTGCTTGACCTTGATATTAGTAAATTAAATTCATTGCCTGAAATTAATATTTTTTGCACGGAATTGCTGTCTCTTACTATTTGATTATTGATTCTTAATATCTTATCTCCTACCATTAGTCCTGATTGAGCCGCTTTTGAATATGGTTCTACCTTGCTAACGACTAAATTATTATTTAAGGAAAATCCTAAATTTGATCTGTAATGGTTTGGTTGTTTATTTACAGTTGTCTTAACCGTAGGGGCTTTAACTTTCTCATTGCCAATCATATCAAAGTTAGGAAATTCTTTAGGACTCACTCTTACTGATATATTGGTATCTACATTATCTCTTAAAATTCTAAAATAAAGCGTTGAATCTCTATCTGCAAATAGTATTTTTTCATTAAGTTTTCTAATATCATCAGCAGGTATATCATCTACGCTTACTATCTCATCATTAACTAAAAATTGTCCTGAAGATCTTACATTTTCTACATAAATTTTATTGTTTCTAACTGTAAAATCAACGCCTATATCACCCCAATAAACATCGTTATATTTCATAAAATGTTTTAAATATCTATTTCCTATGAAAGAACCATCTGCTAATGCTATGCCTAGCATATTGCAGCAAGGAGTGCTAAGTTGCCCTACCTTTGTAGCAAAGTCAAGCCTATCTCTTTCTGTTATATTTTGTGCTAAATATTTTAGGTGTCCTATATAAGCATTTGTTGGGTCTATTATACCAATCCAATCATTTCTGGTTAGATTTTGTTCATCAAACATATTTGTAGGTATAAGGCTAAATTCCGTCCTAACAAGATATAAATTTAAAAAAGGATCGTATTTTACATACTTATTTAATTTTGAATTTGGAGCTTTAACTACAGCTAATAAATTTTCACTAAGTGCGAAAGCATTCATTCCCTCATAAACAAAAACACTTGCTTTGTTTTTATTAAAACACGCTACAAAATCTTCAAGTTTTGGTCTTTCTACAGCAAAAACTGTGCTTAAAAACAGTAAGCTTAAAATAAAAAATCTCATCTAAATCCTCCAAGCATATCACCAAATGCAACACCTCTGTTTTGATTTACCATATTTAACACTTCATTAATGGCAGAAATTAGTAAGATTTGCATAGATTCTTTGTCTTCTAGTAAAGAATCGTCTATTTTTATGTCAATTATTTCGCCTTTTCCATTCGCACTTACCTTAACTAAACCTCCGCCAGAATTTGCTGAGAATTCTTTGCTAGAAAGCCTGTCTTCTAACTCTTTAGCTTGTTCTTTGGCTTTATTTAAAATCTCTGACATCTTAGAAAAATCAATATCTCCAAACATACTATATCCTAGTTTAAAATATCAAAGTCTAATATTAGCATTTTAAGCTAATTTAGTCAAAATCTCCAAAACAATTTCTTTATCATTGAAAGGGTATTTTACATTTTTTATCTCTTGATAGTTTTCATCGCCCTTTCCAAGTATTAGAACAAAATCGTCATTTTTTCTAAGCTCTAAAGCTTTTTTTATAGCTTTTTTTCTATCTGCTTCTACGAATACCGTTTCATCTTTTTCTATGCCACTTAGTATATCATTTATTATATCCATAGGTTCTTCATTTCTTGGATTATCGCTAGTTATTATTAGTTTAGAAGCGTATTTTTTAGCTACTTTTGCCATTAAAGCTCTTTTGCTTTTGTCTCTGTTTCCACCTGCTCCAAAAAGGACAATTAAATTTTTATCTTTCATAGAAGACAAAACTTTTTCTATACCATCTGGAGTGTGTGCAAAATCAACTATGATATTTTTAGCCACAAGCTCCATTCTACCGGCAACACCTTTAAATTCAGATAAAGCTTTGCTAATTTTCTCATCTTCTATGCCAAGTTCTTTTAGCAAAGTTAATGCTGCTAGAATGTTATAAAGATTAAATAATCCCACAAGACTTGACTTTATTTCAAAAATATTATTTTTATGTTTAATCTTAGCCTTTATCCCATCTTTTAAATCATAAGAAAGAATTTTATAATCAGCACTACTGTTTAAACCGTAGCTTATGCTATTTTTTTCATTATACTTTATATCCTCATCTGCGTTTATTATTTTTAAGGTTTCATCTTTTAAAAAAAGCTCTTTACTTTCTTTGTAGTTTTTAAAATTTTTGTGAAAATCCAAATGATCTTGACTTAAATTCGTAAAAATCTTAGCGAAAAAATTAACGCCTTCTATACGGTCTTGCACTATAGCGTGAGAGCTTACCTCCATTATAAAAAAATCATTTTTTTCTAGACTGCTTTGCTGTAAAAAAGAAAGCAAGGCTAATATCGGTGGAGTAGTTAGAGATTTTGAGGCTAAATTTTTGCCATTTATAAAAACACCTCTAGTTCCACATAAGGTGCATTTGTATCCTAATTTTAGTAAAAGTTCGTAGAGTAGGGTAGAAACTGTGGTTTTTCCATTTGTCCCTGTTATGCCTATTATTTTTATATTTTTGTCTATATTTAGCATTTGCTTGCATTGATCTACTGTTATGAGTTTTGCACCATTATTCTGTGCTTCTTTGGCGAATTTTTCATTTTGTTTTGTTATGAGAAAAAAGGAATTTTCTTTAGCTTCTTGTGAATTATCAGTGATAAAAGTATCTTTATATTTTAGTATCATCTACAAATCTCAATTTTTTAGCTATTTTTTCAAATCTTGCATTGCCAACAAAATGCAAGGTCATATATTCTATATAGTTTAGTATAAATTCATCATAGCCATTTTCTAATAATTTTTCTAAAAAGTCTAAAAAATCATTTTTGTCATTAATTATTAGCTTGCTTGAAAAAATAATATTTTCAAAACTTTTCTTAAAGCCTATTTCTTTTTCACTTTGTAAAAAATCTTTATAACTTAAAGCAAAATGCTCATCTTCTTTTAATTTATCCATATTTTCTTTTGCTTCACTGATGCTTAAAATTTTTTCCAAATCGTCATAAATTTTATCATATCGATAATGATTTATATAAAATTCAAATATAGCAATAGCTTCTTTTTCAGCTTTTAAAGCGAAGTCGCAAAGGCTGATAAAATGAAGCAATTTTTTATTTTTTCTTTTTTCATAGGCTAAGGAAAAGAATGTTTTTGCATTCTTATAATCCTTTTTGTAAAAATGCTCTATACCAAGTTTTTTATAATTTTTTAAATTCATTTATTCCGCCTCTTAAATTTACTATACTAAGTTCAGGGTGTATATCTAACTTTAAATGTTTTTCAAGACTATGTTTTAAAGTTGTATTGCTTGCTATGCAAGAGCTGCAAGCCCCCGTTAGTTGGACATAAACAATACCTGATTTAATGCCTAAAAACTCCAAATCTCCACCATCCTTATGCAAGATGTGTAGCTGTTTGCTAAGACTTTGTTTGACAGGTTCTATAAGTTCGTCATCGCTAAATGGTATCATTTTTTTTCCTAATTTTTTTATTAAATTTACAAAAATTGCCTTTAAAAAAAGGTAAAAAATTTTTATATAATTTGATATAATTAACATTTCTGTAATAATAATTACAATTTTTTTAAGGAAAAATATGCAAACAAAGACTAAAATTCAAGGCTTTGAAAAAGCTAAGTTGGTATTTATATTAGCACTTATGTCAAGCGTTGCTCCAATATCTACCGATATGTATTTACCAGCTCTTGAAAATGTAAAAACAAGTTTTTCTACTTCATCTTACCTAACTCAACTTAGCATAGCTTCATTTTTTATAGGTTTTGCTTTCGGACAATTAATATATGGACCATTAAGCGATATATTTGGCAGAAAGAAACCAGTCATAGCTGGTTTAGTCCTTTTTATATCCTCTAGCATAGCTTGTATTTTGGTTGATGATATAAATCTTTTTATAATCTTACGTTTTTTAGAAGCTTTGGGCGGCTGTGCGGGAGTCGTTATAGCAAGAGCTATAGTAAATGATTTATTTGAACTAAAAGAGGCTATAAATGTTTTTGCTTTAATGATGGTTATTTCATCTCTTGCACCTATGCTTTCTCCTGTATTTGGTGGAATTTTGCTTGAATTTTTTTCTTGGCAAAGTATATTTGTAACGCTTTTTTTAGTAGGTTTTTTTCTTTTATTTATGATAATTTTTTATCTTAAAGAGAGTGTAAAAATTGATGAAAGAGCTATATTTTCATTTAAAGATACTCTGCATAGCTATAAATTAGTATTAAGCAATAAAATGTTTATGGTTTATACCATAGCAGCAGCATTTGCTATAGCTACTATATTTGCTTATATAACCGGTTCAGCCTTTGTGTTTATAAACTTTTTTTCTTTAAGCGAATTTTCTTATTCTATAGTTTTTGCTGTAAATGCTCTTGGCTTTGCAATTTTTGCTAATATCAACAGTTTTTTACTTAAAAAATTTACCCCACAAACAATACTTAAAAGAGCTTTTATCACTATGACTGTTTTTGCTTTCGTGCTTTGTCTTGGGGCTTTTAGCAAGGAATCTTTTTTGCTTTTTGAAATATCTTTATTTGTGACCTTGTCTATGTTAGGATTTATAATGCCAAACGCGACAAGTTTAGCTATGTCTCAATTTAAGGAGCATTCAGGCACAGCTTCAGCAACTCTTGGAGCTATACAATTTGCTTTAGCTGGGACTGTGTCTTTTATAGTAGGCTTACTTGAAGCAAATACACCTTTAATATTAGCTTGTGTAATACTTTTGTGTTCTTTTATAGCTATGTTTGTATATATTAGTTTTTCTAAATTACTTAATAATAACCAACACAAAGCGTAGGAGTGATTTTTATCTTTTTTTCTAGTGGAGTTGGGCTAAAAAAATGGCACTTTTCTATGTATATATAATGATAGTAGTCAAGTCCTAAAAAATCATAAAATGCTTTTAAATTTACAAATTTTATCCCACAAACTTCTTTTATCTCTAGCAATTTGTAAATTTGCGAATTATTTTTTTTTACTAAATGAGATGGAGAAAGCGTTGTGAAAGAACAAAAAGCAGAAGCCAATGTAAAACCACTTAAATCATCACATAAATTTAAACTATTTTGGTGTTTTTTTAAAATACAGTCTTTATTTAAAAAAATAACTCTGGTGCCTTGATACCTAGCTACCATAGCATTTTTCCAGAATTTGTAAGCATTTTTAGAAATCCCAGCTACCTTATGAAACTGTGCATTTAATACATAATTATCCAAAAAGGTATTGGGAGGCAATATCAGGCTTGTCATTAAGCTTGTTTAAGATTAGCCCTTGCAAATGGTGGAAGCTTTGATATAAAATTATTCAAGTCAAAATTTATGTTCTTTTGCTTAGCTTCTTTTATTAAAGATATAGCATTTTCTACCATAAAAGCAGACCCTCCACTATGTGGAGCAAATATACAGCTTACTATAGCTAGAGCATAAGCACTCTTAACTATTTTTCCTTCTGCTGCGTGTGGAGTATTCACAAAACAAATTGTTTCTATAAGCTCTTCATCAAAATTCCATTTATTAAATAAAAATCCCAAAAAGGATATGTGATCAACACCTAAAAATTCTTCCTCAACTAAGGATACATTAGAAAAATTATATTTTTTTAGTAAATCTAAAAATTCTTTATCTTTTTTGTTTTGTATTAAAAAATTAGAAAAAACCATCATTCCAAGTCTTAAAAGCATAGCACAAGGAACGAGCATATAAGCTAACTGTCTATCCTCATCTAAGAGCCAAGATGAGATAAATTCAGCTTCTTCGTTTCTTTTTTGTAAGAATTGATTTGTATCTAAACCGTAAGGAGACACATCTACTTTAAAGTTGTTATTTACAGAATCTGCCATAATTATATTTTTTACATTGCTTATTCCAAGCAAGGATACTACTTGTTGTAATGTTGTTATTTTGCTTTTAAAACTATAAAATGGAGAATTCGCAAGTTGCAGCAATCTAGCAGTTATAAGCGGATCAGCTGATACAATCTGTGCTACTTTATCTACGCTTGCTTCAGATCCTGCTCTAGCTATGTATTCTTGTAAAGCCATAACGGTTTGTGGTAATGGAGGTAGGTGCTCAACACTATCTACTAAAAGTTCATTCATATCTACATCAAAACTCAAGATTAATCCTTTAATTTTAAACAAATAACAAACAAGATTATAACAAATTTTTGCATAAATTTTTATTTTTTTGTTTTTAAATTTAATGCAAAGCCTCATTTAATTTTACAGCTTTTTTGTTTAAAGAAACACTCATTTGTCCGCTTTGAGAATTCATTCTAAAATGAAGTCCGTTAAGACCTGCTAATTCTATACCTTTATAAATATCCTTGCTAAATTTAAAGCCTTTGTTTAAATTCTCAAGTTCTGTTTTATCATTTACAAAGAATTTAGTCCCTTCAAGCACTGCTATTCCTGCATCTACTATGCAGTTATCTCCTAAAGGTATTCCTGTTACTGAATTTGCACCAAGAAGGCATTTCTTTCCTATGCTTATAGCGTTTCCGCTTGTTCCGCTTAAAACCCCAAGTATAGAAGCACCGCCTCCTATATCTGTTCCTTCTCCAACTACAACACTTGAGCTAACTCTACCTTCAACCATACAAGCTCCGGTAGTTCCAGAGTTGAAATTTACATAAGCAGCACCCGGCATTATCGTTGTTCCAGCTGCCAAGACAGCACCCATTCTAACCTTAGAGCTTTCTAAAATTCTAGTATTATCTTCAGGTATTATGTGAGCTAAGAATCTTGGAAATTTATCGACAAAATCTATCTTTGGATATGCTGCACTCATTTTTAATTCTATTTCATTTTGTCTTAAATATTCTAGTTCTATAGGTTTATCATTGCTCCAAGCTACATTTGGCAACACAGCAAATGCTCCGTCTAAATTTATACTTCTTAAAGCCACTTTTTTGCTAGAGAGCAAATAAAGTTTCAAATAAACGCATTCAACAGTTTTTGGTTTTTCATCTTCAAAAATAGCGACAAAAGCAAATTTTCCTTTAGAAAAATTTTTCTTTACCGACTTTAATACATCTATATTTTTGTGTCCTGCTTCGTTTAAAAAAGGCTTAAAACAAGCAAGGGCAAAGTCTATATCTTCTTTTTCAAGCTCAAGCACTGCTTCACTTTCTTTGCCAATGTCTAATCCTCTTTGAGAAAAAGCTTCAAACAAAACAGCAAAAGAGCCGAAATTTTCTTCGTAATTTACTAAAGCAAATGAAGCTTGTAAGGTTTTTTCTGTGTTTAACTGCCCTTTTTCAAGCCTTGCTATACCAAAAGCCTTAGGTTTTTTGTAAGTGGCTTTTGACTCTATTTCCTTTACAAAATTTTTGAAATCATCTTTTGAATTTATTAACACCTTATCCCCTTTAAGAGCAAGCACTTTTGCCATTCATAATCGGTTGAATGCTAGCGTTACTCACATTTTTTTGTTTTTCTAAAAAAGTTAAAATTTTATCACAAGCTTGTAAATATCTTTGCGAACTTAGTGAATTTGGCTCATAAAAACTTACAGGCTTTCCATTATCCCCGCCTTCTCTGATAGAAATTTCAATAGGAATTTGAGCTAAAAGTTCGCAATTATATTCCTTAGCCATTAAAGCTGCATTTCCCTTTCCAAAAATTTCATATTCTTTGCCATTATCAGGACATAAAAAACCACTCATATTTTCTATTATACCTGCTATTGGTATATGAAGCTTAGCAAACATATCTAAAGATCTTTTACTATCATCTAATGAAACCATTTGAGGAGTGCTAATGCAAATTCCAGCATTTATTGGTATATTTTGTGCAGCGGTAAGTTGTGCATCTCCTGTGCCAGGAGGCATATCAAGCACCAAAATATCAAGTTCAGGCCATAAAACATCGCTTAGCAACTGTTCAACAGCTTTCATAATCATAGCCCCACGCCAAATAAGCCCTTGCCCTTCATTTATTAAAAGTGCCATACTCATAACATAAAGTCCGTGCGTATAGATAGGTTTTAGTTTAGTCCCTACTACTTCAGGCTTTTCATCGTTTATACCCAACATTCTAGCTAAATTTGGTCCATAAATATCGCAGTCTAAAAGTCCTACTTTTTTGCCCATTTTTGAAAAAGATATAGCTAAATTTACGGCACTTGTGCTTTTTCCAACCCCGCCTTTTCCACTTGAAATCATCAAAAAATATTTCACATTTGGCAATAAATTTTTAGTGCTTGTTTCTTGTTTTAAAGAAGATAAGTCAGGAGTTTTTATTTCTAAATTTATTTGCTTAAAATCTTTCAATGCTTCTTGTATTTTATTTTCTAATTCCTTTGAAACTTGTGGATTTGATGATGGAATTTCAAGTTTTATATCAATTTTATCTTCATTCAAAGACAGCTCTTTTAAAAAACCAAAGCTAACTATATCCTTTTGAAATCCGGGATATATAATCTCTTTTAGTTTGTTTTTTATGGTATCTATATTGTTTTGCATAGTTTTTCCTTGATAAAAAAAAATGATTCTACTATAAAAATGTAAAATTTAGCTTTTTATTTATATAATTTGAAAAATAAATGTCATTAAGGGGATAAGTGTGCTTGATATAAGCCTTATTATGCTTGCTGCTGGAGATTCTACTCGTTTTTCTTTACCTGTAAAAAAACAGTTTATAAGATTAGGAGATGAACCACTTTGGCTCTATGCTACAAAAAATTTAGCTTCTTTTTATGATTTTAAAAAGATAATTGTTACCTCTAGTAACAGTGCTTATATGAAAAAATTTACTAAAGATTTTCATATAGTAGATGGAGGAGAAAGCAGGTCTTCTTCTTTAAAAAAAGCTTTAGAATTTGTAGATAGTAATTTTGTTATGGTTAGTGATGTGGCGAGGGTTTTTGTTTCAAAGGATCTTTTTTTAAGACTTATAAATGAAGCTAATAATTATGACTGTGTAAGCCCATTTTTAACTGTGTGCGATACTAGTTTATATGGTGAAAAATTGCTAAAAAGAGAAGAGATAAAACTTATACAAACTCCACAATTATCAAAAACAAATTTGCTTAAAAAAGCTTTAGGTAGTGAAAAAGAATTTATCGATGATAGCTCCGCTATAGCTTATGTTGGTGGAAAGCTAGGCTTTGTTGCTGGAGATGAAAAAACAAAGAAATTAACATATAAAAATGATTTAAAAACTATGTCTTTACCACCGCCAGAAAAAGAATTTTTTTGTGGGACAGGTTTTGATGTGCATGAATTTGGAGAAGATAGAGATCTTTTACTAGGAGGTGTTAAGATACCTTATCATACGGGATTAAAAGCTCATTCTGATGGAGATGTTTTGGCTCATTCCTTAAGCGATGCCTTGCTGGGTGCTGCAAACTTAGGTGATATAGGAGAGCATTTTCCAAATACTAGCAAAGTGTATAAAAATGCAGATTCTATGAAACTTTTAGCAAAGGTTTATGAGCTTGTTTTATCTTACGGATTCGAGCTAGTAAATGCTGATATAACGGTAGTGGCTGAAGAACCAAAACTTTTTAAATTTAAAGATGAAATATCGCAAAATATTGCAAATTGTTTAAATGTGGGTAGTTTTAAGATTAGTGTAAAAGCAAGCACAACTGAAAAACTAGGTTTCATTGGCAGAAAGGAAGGTATAGCAGTGCTTTGTGCGGTAAATTTAAAATATTTTGATTGGACAAAGATATGAAAGTTTTAATAGTAGAAAATGAACTTTATTTAGCTCAGAGTATAAGCAATAAGCTTAGTGTTATGGACTATACTTGTTTTGTAGCTAACGATGTATCTAATGTAGATAAAAATGCACATTATGATGTTTTACTACTTTCAACGAGTATAGACGGTTTTGAAAGACTTATACATTCTTTCAAGGATAGTGTTATTATCTTACTAACATCTTACATAAGCATAGATACCGTTGTAAATCCGTTAAAAGCCGGTGCTCTTGATTACGTTCAAAAGCCTTTTATGATAGAAGAGCTGATTAGAAAAATAGAGCATTTTCAAAGATATAAAAATTCAGAGCTTATGAATAAAACATATAAAAGCTATATAGAATCTCATATAAAACGTGCAAATATAAGGGATTTTGAATATAAAAAGATTAAACTTCCATTGATGATAAAGGCTCATAAGCAGATAAATGCTGATGCTTTTGTTTTTAGATATGCTGAAAAGAATAATTCTAATTTTTCTTGCATAGATCTTTCTTTAGGTTTAAAACTAGATAACATAATATCTCTTTTAAATAGTTTTGACTTTTTGTTTTTGTTTAATCTACAGTCCCTAAAAGAGCAAGAACAAGATTTGCTTCTTAGTGAAGTTGTCAAAAAACCCGTTATAATCCATACAAGCTTACCTAAAAATAGTGGAATAAAGATTATAGATCTTGGTCAAGGAGAAAAAAGCCTTAATGATAACGAGATTTTAACTATAGATGAATATGTAAAATACATAGTTACATCTTATCAAAATGTATTTCCGGATACTGATTTATCGAAAAAACTTGGTATTTCGCGAAAATCATTGTGGGAAAAAAGGAAAAAATATGGGCTCACAAAAAAGAAATAAAAAAATTAATATAAGTGAAAATGAATACCAAATTCTTTGCTTGATTAATGAAGGTTTATTAGGTTCTTGCACTCATCTTATGGGTAAAGATGAGAGAGATAGTATAGTAAAAGGTGTTGATGCGAATTCTTTTCCTTACCCTTTTACTTTTTATTCTGTAGAATACGAGAATGTATTAAAAAATACAAAGATAAATGAAGAGCTTGATTTATTTTGTAATGATGAGCTTGTGGCTAGGTTATCAGTTCAGAGTAAGTTCAAAAACGATAAAAGCATAGTCGGGATTTTTACGCCAAATCACTGCGATATAAGAGATATAGGAGAAACTTGCGTATCAGGTCCTTTTGAGGTTTTTAATTCAGAAATTAAAAAAATCAAACAAGAATTTGAAAAAAGAAAGCGAATTTTAAACGCACAAAATATAACCGGTATAATAACAAGCTTAGATCCCTTACACAAAGGACACGAAAGGATTTTTCGCTGGGCTATTGATAAGGCTGATTTGCTTGTGGTATTTTTGATAGAATCTTTTGATAATAGCGGTTTTAACTTTGAGCTTAAGTTGAAGTATTTTAATGATTTTATCAAGCATTATTTGCCAAGAGATAAAATATTTGTTTTTCCTTTGAAAAATATCGAGCTTTTTAGAGCACATTTAAACCCTTTACTAGAAGGCATAATATCTAAAAATTTAGGTTGCACTAAATTAGTTGTCGGGCAAAACCACTACGGTCTTAGTATGTTTTATGATGAAAATAGAACAAAAACAATGTTTGATAGTTTTTCACAAGAATGCGGGATAGAAGTTGTCGTGTTACCAGAACAAGTTTTTTGTGAGAAATGTAAAAGTATAGTTTCTATGAAATCTTGTCCTCACGGTTCTCATCATCATGTTAAATTTAATAGTTCTGCACTTAGAAGGTTTTTAAGGCTTGGTATAATCGTGCCTACTATTTTTATGAGGGCTAGGACATCAAACATCATACTTTCAAATCTTTTTCCAAATCGCTTTAAAAATATGCAACAAATGTATAATGACCTTTTTACAAATGAAGGCATACTTGAAAATAGACAAGATGAGGATTTTTATAATCAGCTTTTAAAATTGTATCAAATCACGCATACGGTGTAGTTTAATGAGAAAGATTTTTTTAACTTTTTTTTATTTTGGTTCTGTATCTGTAGCACCCGGCACTTTTGGCACTATAGCAGCACTTATACCTGCTTTTTTTGTGCTTAAGTATCTTGGAGTGCAGACCTTGTTTTTACTTTGTATTCTTATCTTTTTAGCTGGAATTTCATCAGTAAATGCTTACGAGCAAGAAGGCGGAGAGCACGATAATAAACACATAGTTATAGATGAGGTTGCAGGAGTATTTTTAGCACTTAGTGTTTATGGCTCTACCGTTTTTAGTTTTATATTATCTTTTGTTTTTTTTAGAATTTTTGACATAACAAAACCCTCTATAATAAGAAGAGTTGATGAGAACGTTAAAGGCGGGCTAGGAGTAATGCTAGATGATATATTAGCAGGTGCTTTGGCTGGGCTTTGCTGTGCTATTGTTTGTGGAATTTTGCAAAAATTTAATCTTCTTACTTGGGATATAGCCATTAAGGATCTATTTTAGTCTATAAAACCACTAGCTAAAACAGTATCCTTATCATAAAACACAGCCATTTGACCTTTTGCAAGCCCATAAACACTTTCTTTTAATTTTATATTTGCACTATTATCATCATTTATCACAAGCTCACAGTCGCTAGCCTTGCTTTTGTATCTTATTTTTACAGCACAGTTTATTGTTTTTGCATCTACAAACAAATTTATATCTTTTAAGCTAAATTCATCAACCTTAAGTTCATCTTTTTTTCCGACTATTATTTGATTTTTGTTTGCATTTATGCCTAAGACATAATGAGGTTCGTGGGCTTGTTTAAGCTCAAAACCTTTTCTTTTGCCTATGGTATAATGCATATATCCTTTATGTTTGCCGATAATATCGCCTTTGCTATTAAGAACTTCTCCTTTTAAATCTGTATTCATAAATTTGCTAAGCACATCAACATAGGTATTTTCAACAAAACAAATTTCAGCACTTTCTTTTTGAGTAGCGAAGCTTTCAAGCTCTTTTATGGTCGAAGCAAAGTGTTTTATATCTTCTTTTTTCTTTGTTCCAAGCGGTAAGATTAAATGCTTTAAAACTTCTTTTTTTACATTTGCTAAAAAATAGCTTTGATCTTTCTTTTCATCAAAGGCAGTTTTTAAAAGTCCATCTTCAATCCTAGCATAATGCCCGGTAGCAAGCTTTTCAAAGCCAAGTTGTTTTGCAAAATCAAGTAGCTTTCCAAATTTTATAAAGCGGTTACACAAAGCACAAGGATTTGGTGTTTTTCCCTCTTTGTATGAATTTATAAAAGGCATATAAACTGCTTTGTTAAAATCATCTTGCAAGTCTAATATATGATATTTTATACCCAAAAAATCAGCTGCTTTTTGCACTTTTTTTATATTTTCTTCGTGGTAATTAGGTTTTGAGTGCAGCTTCATATAGCAGCCCTCTACTTCATAACCCTCTTTTAATAATGTATAAGCTGTTACAGTGCTATCTACACCACCACTCATAGCTACTAAAATTTTCATAAAATTATCCTTGCTAAATTTTTTGCTACATAATCCAAATCATCGCTAAGTTCGTAAAGTTTTTCATCTCCATTTGAGATAACTCCAGCTTCAAGTAGCGAACTTTTTATAAAATCATCAAATTTAGCCCAAAATTCACTTCCTATGACAAATATAGGAACTTCTTTAAAGCCAAGTTGCTTTAGTGTAAGAACTTCAAAAAATTCATCAAGCGTGCCAAATCCCCCGGGAAAGATAACAAAAGCAAGACTTTTATCTATAAGAGCCATTTTTCTAATGGCTAGATTGTCAAATACCATATTATACCCTACAAAGTCGTTTAATCTTTGCTCGAAAGGAAGATAAATATTAAAGCCAACAGACCTTAATTCATCTAAATTTAGCTCTTTTGAGCCTAAAAACGCACCTTTATTAGAGGCTTGCATTATGCCACCACCTCCGCCACTTACTATGGTAAAACCCTCTTTAACACAAAGTTTTGCTAGATTTTTAGCCATTTTGTAATATTTATCATCTTCTTTTAGCCTAGCTGACCCAAAAAAAGTAATGGGATTTTTCATCTTGCTTATATCTATTTCTTTAAAATTGTTTAAATCTTGACTCATATCTTTAATCATTTTTAATCCTTTAAGGTAAAAAGGCAAAAGTTTAGCGAAATTTGTATAAAAAAAGGCTTAGTTTATCTTAAATCATATTAATTATCTTAAATTTATAATTTTTTGATAAAATTTTTAAAAAATTAATAGGAAAAATTTAATGAAAAAAATAATATTATCTTTATTAATCTTTAGCTCTGCTGCCTTTTCTTTAAGCATAAGTCCAGAAATAGGTGCTTCAGGTGGAAACATAAACATAAATGGAAATTCTTACAGTTCTTTTGGTGCAAATGCTAGGATATGGCTTGGTTTTTCAAATTTTGTCATTGCACCTCAATACAAATACCAAAGCATAAGTGGAGAATTTTACGATTTTTCAAGACAGCAATACGGACTTTCTGTAGGGTATAAATTTGACCTTAGTTTGTTAAGCTTAACCCCTTATGTTGGTGCAAATTACAGCACTTTTAGCAGAACTTTTGAAAATTCTTTTGCTTATAATGGAGGACTTAGGCTAAAGCTAGGTTTTTTACCTCTTTTTGCCTCTGTTGAATATGAATATCAAAGTTTAAAATCAAAATACACAGGCTACAAGACAAATATGGACGGAGTAAGCTTTAATATAGGCTTGAGTTTTTAATTTTTCTTGTGTTAATAAATGCTTTTGTTTTTATCCTTTTTTATAAAAGAGGATAAAAACATCGATAAATTTTTTAAATAAGCTTTTTAAAGATTATTAAATTTTAATTATTTTCAAAAAAAATATATTTTTTTTTCTACATTTCGTTAATTTTTTGTTAAAATATCTGCAAAATGCCAAGTAGGTATTTTAAATTATATTTTAAGGAGACTTATTTATGTCTACTAGAAAAGAACACGATTTCATCGGTGAGTTAGAGATTTCTAATGATGTTTATTATGGTGTGCAAACCTTTAGAGCGGTAGAGAATTTTAATATCTCTCACGATAGATTAAAAGATTTTCCTCGCTTTGTTAGAGCATTAGCTAGAGTAAAGAAAGCTGCTGCTATGTCTAATTATGAGCTTGGCTTACTTGACAAGGAAAAAGAAGAAGCCATTATAAAAGCTTGCGATAAAATTTTAGAGGGCGGTTATTACGATCAGTTTGTAGTTGATATGATACAAGGTGGTGCTGGAACAAGCACAAATATGAATGCTAACGAAGTAATAGCAAATATAGCACTTGAAATTTTAGGACATAAAAAGGGAGAATACCAATACCTTCATCCAAATGACCATGTAAATTTATCTCAAAGCACAAATGATGCTTATCCTACAGCTATAAAACTTGCTTTACACGATTATTTAAGTGATTTAGCTAAGGCTATGGAGCATCTTAAAAAATCTTATGAAAGAAAAGCAGAAGAGTTTAAAAACGTTCTTAAAATGGGTAGAACTCAGCTTCAAGATGCTGTGCCTATGACTTTGGGACGCGAATTTAAAACTTTTGCGGTTATGATAGGTGAAGATATACAAAGAGTTTTAGAAGCTAGAAAGCTTATTTTAGAGATAAATTTGGGAGGCACCGCCATAGGAACTGGTATAAACTCTCACCCTAATTATCCAAAAATTGTTGAAAAAAAGATAAGAGAAGTAACCGGACACGATTTTGTTGTGGCTGAAGACCTTATAGAAGCTACACAAGATACCGGTGGTTTCGTGCAAATAAGCGGTGTGCTAAAAAGGGTTGCTGTGAAGCTTTCTAAGGTTTGTAATGACTTAAGATTGTTAAGCTCTGGTCCAAGATGTGGTTTAAATGAAATAAATTTACCAAAAATGCAACCAGGTAGCTCTATAATGCCGGGCAAAGTAAATCCTGTTATCCCTGAGGTTGTAAATCAAGTATGCTTTCAAGTAATTGGCTCTGATGTTACTATCACTATGGCTTGCGAGGGAGGACAGCTACAACTAAATGTCTTTGAGCCGGTTGCTGCTTACAATCTTTTTAATTCCATAATAATGCTTGAAAAAGCTATGCATACCTTAGCTGATAAATGTATAGATGGAATTACTGCAAATGAAAAAATCTGTGCTGATTTCGTTTATAATTCTGTTGGCATTGTAACAGCCTTAAATCCTTACATAGGCTATGAAAACTCAGCCTCTATAGCAAAAGAAGCTATGCAAACAGGCAAGCCTGTAGCTGAACTTGCACTAGAACGTGGGCTCTTAAGCAAGGAACAAATCGATGAAATTTTAAAGCCTGAAAATATGCTAAACCCTCACTTAGAGGCTAAAAAATAAGGAGAGATTATGGATTATAGTGTTATGGAAATCATCATACAACTTGTCGTATTCTTAGGTGCTATATTCTTGGGAATTCGCTTAGGTGGTATTGGCATTGGCTATGCTGGTGGGCTTGGCGTTGTTGTGCTTGGTATAGTGCTTGGAATGAAACCCGGAAACATACCTTGGGACGTGATTTTAATCATAGCTGCTGCGATTTGTGCTATATCTGCTATGCAACAAGCCGGAGGCCTTGATTATTTAGTAAGGCTTACAGAAAAGCTTTTGCGTGCAAATCCTAAGTATATAAACTATCTTGGACCTTGCTGCTGCTATTGGCTTACTATCTTAGCTGGAACAGGTAATGCGGTATTTTCGCTAATGCCTGTTATTATCGATGTGGCAAAAGCACAAAACATCAAGCCTTCAGTGCCTCTTTCGGTTTCTGTCGTGTCATCGCAAATTGGAATTACCGCTTCTCCTGTTTCAGCTGCGGTTGTTTATATGAGCGGTGTTTTAGAGCCACTTGGATGGAATTACCCTACCTTACTTGGAATTTGGCTTATAACTACCACCTTAGCTTGTATGCTAATCTCTCTTATCATAGGACTTTTTACAAATACCCGTCTAGATACAGACCCTGTTTATCAAGCTAGATTAAAGGCTGGGCTTGTAAAGGACGCACAAGAGGTTTTACAAGTTGAGGATAAACCGGGTGCAAAGCTTTCTGTGCTTATATTTTTATTTACAGTTTTGGCGGTTGTGCTTTATGCAACTGCTATTTCAAGTAATGTCGCTTTGATAGAAAATCCTGTGGTGACAAGAGATGCGGCGATTATGAGCTTTTTATTGAGTGCGGCTTGTTTGATTGTGATATTTTGCAAGGTTGATGTTAGCAAGATAACAGATACAAGCGTTTTTAAGGCCGGTATGACTGCTTGCATTTGCGTTTTTGGTGTGGCCTGGCTTGGAAATACCTTTGTAAGCGGACACGAACAAGCCATTAAAGATGTGGCTGGTGAATGGGTAAAACAAAGCCCTGCTATGCTAGCTGTTGCTTTCTTTTTTGCCTCCATGCTTTTGTATTCTCAGGCCGCAACTGCTAAGGCAATCACGCCTATCATCATATCAGCACTTGGAATTTCTGCTGCAAATCCGGCAGATTCTTACATGCTTGTTGCTTGTTTTGCTGCAGTTTCTGCACTGTTTGTTCTTCCTACTTATCCTACCTTGCTTGGTGCGGTGCAAATGGATGATACAGGCACAACTCGCATAGGCAAATTTATCTTTAATCACGCCTTTTTTCTACCGGGCGTTTTAGCCATAGCCTTAGCTGTTGCTCTAGGCTTTTTAATAGCTCCTTTTGCTCTTTAATATCCGCCTTAATGGCGGATTTGTTAACCTTTTAAGATTACAATTTCCATAAATTTATAATATGTTGGTTTAAATGCAGCCTATATAGCTAGGCAGTGCGATGATTTTAATAGAAGTAATTATTTGTTTGATAAGGTTGAGGATTCTTATAAATACGATGTTGACCTTAAAAGTGCGGGTTCAAAAGCCCTAAAAACAGTTGGAACCACGCTGATAAATGATAATATCAGCGATTATGACGGAACCTTGCACAAATGATGCTTATCCTACAGCTATAAAACTTGCTTTACACGATTATTTAAGTGATTTAGCTAAGGCTATGGAGCATCTTAAAAAATCTTATGAAAGAAAAGCAGAAGAGTTTAAAAACGTTCTTAAAATGGGTAGAACTCAGCTTCAAGATGCTGTGCCTATGACTTTGGGACGCGAATTTAAAACTTTTGCGGTTATGATAGGTGAAGATATACAAAGAGTTTTAGAAGCTAGAAAGCTTATTTTAGAGATAAATTTGGGAGGCACCGCCATAGGAACTGGTATAAACTCTCACCCTAATTATCCAAAAATTGTTGAAAAAAAGATAAGAGAAGTAACCGGACACGATTTTGTTGTGGCTGAAGACCTTATAGAAGCTACACAAGATACCGGTGGTTTCGTGCAAATAAGCGGTGTGCTAAAAAGGGTTGCTGTGAAGCTTTCTAAGGTTTGTAATGACTTAAGATTGTTAAGCTCTGGTCCAAGATGTGGTTTAAATGAAATAAATTTACCAAAAATGCAACCAGGTAGCTCTATAATGCCGGGCAAAGTAAATCCTGTTATCCCTGAGGTTGTAAATCAAGTATGCTTTCAAGTAATTGGCTCTGATGTTACTATCACTATGGCTTGCGAGGGAGGACAGCTACAACTAAATGTCTTTGAGCCGGTTGCTGCTTACAATCTTTTTAATTCCATAATAATGCTTGAAAAAGCTATGCATACCTTAGCTGATAAATGTATAGATGGAATTACTGCAAATGAAAAAATCTGTGCTGATTTCGTTTATAATTCTGTTGGCATTGTAACAGCCTTAAATCCTTACATAGGCTATGAAAACTCAGCCTCTATAGCAAAAGAAGCTATGCAAACAGGCAAGCCTGTAGCTGAACTTGCACTAGAACGTGGGCTCTTAAGCAAGGAACAAATCGATGAAATTTTAAAGCCTGAAAATATGCTAAACCCTCACTTAGAGGCTAAAAAATAAGGAGAGATTATGGATTATAGTGTTATGGAAATCATCATACAACTTGTCGTATTCTTAGGTGCTATATTCTTGGGAATTCGCTTAGGTGGTATTGGCATTGGCTATGCTGGTGGGCTTGGCGTTGTTGTGCTTGGTATAGTGCTTGGAATGAAACCCGGAAACATACCTTGGGACGTGATTTTAATCATAGCTGCTGCGATTTGTGCTATATCTGCTATGCAACAAGCCGGAGGCCTTGATTATTTAGTAAGGCTTACAGAAAAGCTTTTGCGTGCAAATCCTAAGTATATAAACTATCTTGGACCTTGCTGCTGCTATTGGCTTACTATCTTAGCTGGAACAGGTAATGCGGTATTTTCGCTAATGCCTGTTATTATCGATGTGGCAAAAGCACAAAACATCAAGCCTTCAGTGCCTCTTTCGGTTTCTGTCGTGTCATCGCAAATTGGAATTACCGCTTCTCCTGTTTCAGCTGCGGTTGTTTATATGAGCGGTGTTTTAGAGCCACTTGGATGGAATTACCCTACCTTACTTGGAATTTGGCTTATAACTACCACCTTAGCTTGTATGCTAATCTCTCTTATCATAGGACTTTTTACAAATACCCGTCTAGATACAGACCCTGTTTATCAAGCTAGATTAAAGGCTGGGCTTGTAAAGGACGCACAAGAGGTTTTACAAGTTGAGGATAAACCGGGTGCAAAGCTTTCTGTGCTTATATTTTTATTTACAGTTTTGGCGGTTGTGCTTTATGCAACTGCTATTTCAAGTAATGTCGCTTTGATAGAAAATCCTGTGGTGACAAGAGATGCGGCGATTATGAGCTTTTTATTGAGTGCGGCTTGTTTGATTGTGATATTTTGCAAGGTTGATGTTAGCAAGATAACAGATACAAGCGTTTTTAAGGCCGGTATGACTGCTTGCATTTGCGTTTTTGGTGTGGCCTGGCTTGGAAATACCTTTGTAAGCGGACACGAACAAGCCATTAAAGATGTGGCTGGTGAATGGGTAAAACAAAGCCCTGCTATGCTAGCTGTTGCTTTCTTTTTTGCCTCCATGCTTTTGTATTCTCAGGCCGCAACTGCTAAGGCAATCACGCCTATCATCATATCAGCACTTGGAATTTCTGCTGCAAATCCGGCAGATTCTTACATGCTTGTTGCTTGTTTTGCTGCAGTTTCTGCACTGTTTGTTCTTCCTACTTATCCTACCTTGCTTGGTGCGGTGCAAATGGATGATACAGGCACAACTCGCATAGGCAAATTTATCTTTAATCACGCCTTTTTTTTACCGGGAGTTATGGCTATAGCTATATCTGTGGCTCTTGGCTTTTTAGTAGCACCATTTGCTATGTAATTTATATCTAATCCGCTTTTTTGCGGATTAGATTATGATTTTTGCTCTATGTCAAGCTTAAATGGAGTTGCTTGATACACATCATAATTTAGCCAATTTCCAAAAATAGTATTTGCTTCGCAACGCCAAGAATACATAATATTTCCTTTTTTATCATAATAATTTACAGGTTTTTTTATCCTTAGTCCTGCTTTTATATCTCTTTTATATTCTAAATCAAGTGTGTTTTTAGTGTATTCAGGGTGTCCTAACATAAATAAAGAATTTCTATCTCTTGCAAGGACCAATCCAGCTTTTTTTGATTTAAGCAAAATTCTAAGCTCTTTGCATTTTTTTACCTTGTTTTCGTCTATACTTGCATATCTTGAATTTGGTATTAAAATTTCATCGTCTAAGTTTGTAAGCACAAGATCATTTTTCACTATCTTGCATTTATATACTCCAGAAATTTTTTTCTTATGAAGTGTTTTGTCTATCCCATAAAAGTGATATAACGCTGCCATAGCACCCCAGCATATATACATAGTGCTTGTTACATTATTTTTTAAGAAGTTAAGTATATCTTTAAATTCATTCCAATACTTTACCTCTTCATATTTTAAAAGCTCTACAGGAGCTCCTGTTACTATGGCTCCATCAAAATGCTTTTGTCTTATATCCTCAATACCTTTGTAAAATTTGTCAAGATGCATAGCTGAGGTATTTTTTCCAATATAACTTTGTGTAGATAAAAAAGTTATATTTACTTGTAAAGGAGAATTTGCAAGCAAACTTAAAAGTTGATTTTCTGTTTGAATTTTTATAGGCATTAAATTTAGTATTAAGATCTCTAAAGCTCTTATATCTTGTGTATTTGCCCTTTTTGTATCCATAACAAAAACGCTTTTTTCAAGTTTTTTAAATGCTGGAATGTCCTTTGGTATTATAACAGGCATAAAATTCCTTTCTAAAATCCTGCATTAAGCAGGATTATTTTTCTATGGCTTGTTTTAAATCATCTATCAAATCAGAAGTGCTTTCCAAGCCTATGCTAAGCCTTACTGTATTTGGCGTAATCCCCGCTATTTCTAGCTCTTCTTTACTAAGTTGAGAATGAGTAGTTGATGCTGGGTGTATTAATAAAGACTTAGAATCTCCTAAATTTGCAGCTATTGTAAATAGTTTTACCTCGTTACAAATTTTCTTTGCCTCTTCATAACTTTGTGCTTCAAAGCTTAAAAGCCCACTTGCTTGAGAATTTATGAAGTATTTTTTAAGAAGATTGTTGTATTTATTGCTTTGAAGTGCTGGATAAAACACAGAATTTATTTTAGGGTGGCTTTCTAAAAATTTAGCTACTTCTAGTGCATTTTGACTATGTTTTTGAATTCTAAGCTCTAAAGTTTCAAGCCCTTGTATCAAATTCCACGCACTTTGAGCACTAAGAGTTGCACCTATATTTCTTAGCCATTCTGTTATTATTCTTATAGAAAATATAGGCAAAGGTAAATCAGCATAAACAAGACCGTGATAGCTTTCATCAGGGGTATTAAAACTTTCGTATCTAGGATTGTTTTTGATTAGCTCATTTAAATTTTCCCTTTCTATGATAGCTCCTCCTAGGGTAGAACCTTGACCATTTACGTATTTACTTAAACTATACACCACTATATCAACCCCAAAATCAAAAGGTTTATGCAAAAATGCAGTCGCAACGGTATTATCACATATTGTTATAATGCCGTATTTTTTAGCTATATCGGTAATGGCTTTTGTATCTGCTATGGAAATTTGAGGATTTGAAAGACTTTCAAAAAATATAGCCTTAGTTTTATCATCTATCAATTTTTCCAAACTTGCTGGATTATCTATATCAAAACTTTTTGCTTGTATGCCAAATCTTTTTGGCAAGACATAAGAAAGTAGGGTTTGCGAACCACCGTAAATTTTATTAGAATAAAGGATATTATCCGTGCTATGAGCAGAATTTAAAAGAGAGTAAAAAACTGCTGCCGAACCGCTTGAAGTAACATTTGCAAAAGTTCCACCTTCAATAGCTGCTAAACGTCTAGCTAAGACGTCATTTGTTGGATTTGTAAGGCGAGAGTATATATTGCCAAGCTCTTGCAAGGAAAATCTAGCAGCAGCTTGCTCTAAATTTTCAAAGCTGTAAGCTGTATTTTGGTATATTGGAACACTTATAGTTCTTTGAGTATCGTAATCATATCCTGCGTGTAGTGCTAATGTGTTTTGTGTATAATTTGACATTTTATTTCTCCTAAAAATTTTTATAAAAATATAGAACGTTAAAAAACATTCAAACTTTGGATTTTACTTTTGTGTATATATGTGTTTATACGGGGGAGATTAATTACTTGCACACGAGCGTGTGCATATACATCATAGAAATAAAATTAAGGGCAAAACGGCTATCAATATAAAAACTAAACATATAAAGCCCCTTTCCCTAAAATTAAATTTTTTTATCATATCTAAAATAAGATAAAAAGTCAATACAAAAAAAATAATATTTGTTTTTTTACTAAAATTTAGTATATTAATCTTATGGAGGAGTTATGGTTTTTTGCGATAGAGAAATTAAAATTTTAGAAGATATAGCTAAAAGTTTGAGTGAAAAAGACTTAGAGCTTGTCTTTGTAAATGATGATGAAATGAGAGCATTGAATTTAAAACACAGAAATATCGATAAAAGCACCGATGTTCTTTCTTTTCCTTTAGAAGATGTCCCAAATGCCATACTTGGAAGCATAGTTATAAATGAAGATGAAGCTTTAAGGATGTCTAAGAAATTAGGGCACAGTTTTGAAGAGGAGCTTAGCATTTTGTTTATACACGGCATTTTGCATCTTTTGGGATTTGATCATGAATGTGATAATGGAGAAATGAGAAACAAGGAAATAGAGCTAATTGATAAATTTAATTTACCAAAAAGCTTGATTTTAAGGGCTTAATCTATACTCCATTCCCACGCATTGTATGCAAAGCCAACACCGTGATGGCCTAGTATATAGTTTTTTACTCCGTTTATACCTTTTCTAAACACGACAGGATAGTCAATGTATGCTATAAATATAAAAGCTGGGTTTTCATCAAGAGCTTTTACAAAATTTAGATATTCTTTTTTTCTTTCTTCTTTATCTAAAGTATTTCTAGCTAAATTTAAACTTTTATCTACCTCTTTATCACTATAATGCCCAAAATTCCAGTCTTTTTCACTTGCAAATACCCTATAAGTATGAAAATCTGGATCATAAGGACTTCCCCAGCCTACTAAAAAACTATCTATCCTTGTGTAGTCAAAGCTTCCAGCCGGTTTAGCTATGCCTTTTGCCACGACTCCAAGTTTTTTAAATTCGCTTAGTATTACTTGGGTTAGTGCAACACGCAAAGGATCATTACTCATAGTGTAGATTTCAAATTCTAAAATTTCGCCATTCTTTTCATAAATTCCATTTTTATTTTTCTTAAATCCTGCTTTTTGTAAAAATTCATCAGCTTTATTTAAATCGTATTCGTAAGTGCTTTTAAATTGTTTTCCAACAGCCCACGAATTTTCAAGAGGGTGGTTTGCTACAAAACCTAAATTATGCAATAAATTATTCACTATACTTTCTTTATCTACCGCATAATTTAAAGCCTTTCTTACATTTATATCTTTTAAGAATTTGTTATTAAAATTAAACATCAAGGCTCTGT
The DNA here is from genome assembly GCF_944323605.1 of uncultured Campylobacter sp. Taxonomy (GTDB): domain Bacteria; phylum Campylobacterota; class Campylobacteria; order Campylobacterales; family Campylobacteraceae; genus Campylobacter_D. The sequence continues at coordinate 18,159 of NZ_CALUTC010000011.1, read as the reverse complement.
AATCAGCAGATTTTTCTATATTTACTTTAAAATTTTTATCATTTTGAAAATCTTTAAGAACTTCATAATCTATTAAAGCCACATCAACAAGATTGCTTTTTAGTTCTGTAGCCGCTATTTTTGGGTCTTTTATGTGTTTTAATATGAGTTTTTTTGTCTTAACTTTGCCAAGGTAAAATTTATCATTTGCTTCTAGCTCTGTAAAATATCCTTTTTTCCATATTTTTAATTTATACGGACCTGTTCCTATAGGCTTTTGATTAAATTTAGCCTTATTTATATCCTCTTTTTGCAATATATGCTTAGGAAGCATACCCAAACTAAGTGCATCAAGCAAAGGTGGGAATGGTTTTGAAAGCGTAATTCTTACCTTTGTATCACTTAAAACCTCTACTTTTTTTATATCTTTAAAATTATCTTTGCTAGGAGCTAAAAGTTTTTTATCAAGCAAGGTATTTAAAGTAAATTCCACATCTTTTGCACTAAATTTAACGCCGTCGTGCCAAAACACATCATTTCTAAGTTCAAATTCATAAACAAGCCCATCCTTACTTATCGTCCAAGATTTTGCTAAATCAGGTTCTAAACTCATATCATCATTAAAACGTGTAAGACCCGAAAATATAAGAGCTAAAACACTATCATGATCCTCGCTAAAGACAGGATTTAGCCTAGTAGGCTCATTTTCAACCGCTATTACTATGCTATCTTTTGCTATTAGCGGCAAAAGGATAAATAAGATAAGCAATATTTTTTTCATAGCATTTCCCTTTTATGAATTATGATTTAAATTTTAAAATTAATTTTTCAAAATTTTAAGCCCCCTTAGGGCTGCTTTTTTAAAATTAAAATCCTAGTTCGTTTATGATTTTTATGTAAGCTTTTATACGATTTTAGCTTTTATCTTTGATTATAAATTTGATGTTTTTAGAATTTATCAAGTAAAAATTTAAAAGATTATTAAGGAGCAAATATGCAAACTATCACTTTAAATAACGGTATAAAAAGCGATTATCGCTAAGGAAGCGTATGCTACGAAAAATTGTAATGTTATGTGGGATAGTTGCACTGCCTTGTGTGCTTATGGCAGAGAATTTACCCGAATACAAAAGCGAGGCAGATAAGATAAAAGTTGAGGCGGTAACAGAAGTATGCATTGACTATGTGAAAAAAGAATACTATGACAATGGAAAGCTTAAGAAAGAGATTCCTTATAATACAATTTGTAACATAGAAGGCATCGCGAAACAGTATTATGAAAATGGGAATTTAGAAAGAGAAGTTCCCTATAAAAATGGTGATATAGAAGGTATTGTGAAAAAATACTATGAAAACGGGAAGCTTCAAGCAGAAATTCTATATAAAGAAAATCTTAAAGATGGTATGGAAAAAGCTTATTATGACAATGGAAAGCTTAAATATGAGGCTCCATTTAAAAGATATGAGGCTTTCTATCCATATACAGTAATAGAAGGTATGTTAAAATGGTATTATAAAAATGGGAAGCTTGCAGCCGAGATCCCACATAAAAAATACAAAGAAGGTATTGTGAAACTTTATAAGCCAAATGCCAAATTACTCGTCGCTATCCCATATCACAAAGCTTTAAGAGACAAAACCATAAGCGTTAAATGTAGTAATGGCAAAGTCCTTAATGAGGAGCAATTACAACGCATTGACGATATGCTTAAATATTTTGTGCCACCAAAGAATGATAAGGATATAGCCCAAATTTGTGATTAGCCTTAGCCTTTTTGCGTAAATCTCTTTAGAGCTTATGCAAATTTTGAGAGCTTTTATAGCGAGATTCACGGCTCGCAGATTTGCTATTTACAGGTTTTCTACTTACAAATTTCTTGCACTTTAAAAAGTGGCGTTAGGAGTTCAGGGCGGACACTAGAACCACTATCCTTATCGATTATAGCGAGATTCTCACTGCTAAATGCCCTGCCATTAGCACATTTGCCACTTATTGCCTTATTATCTTGCCAAGTTACACTTGCTAGGAGTTTGCCACTGTCCTCATAGATTTTTCCATCTCCCTCTTTTTTTGTTGTTTTTATATGGCACTTCCCACAAAACCTTACCATTCTCATCATAATACCACTTCCCTACGCCCTCTAGCACGTCATTTTTATAGGATAGTTCTCTAATGAGTTTGCCATTTTTTCTATGATATCTTTGTTCAATCCCGTGTTTTTTTACCCTCGAGATAAGGAGTTTGGCTTATGAGTACTCCCTCTTGTTTATCATTTTTATAAGAGTTTTCCTCTTCAAGTTTTTCATTTTTTGTTATATATTCCTTTCTTTTATCCTCTACAAAAGGTGTTTCTCTTTGTAGTATAAAATCGTCGTTAATATTGACTTTTTTTAAGGGAATCTCCTCATAAAGCTTTGTATTTTTGCCATCAGAGTATTTTTTCACAATGCCATCTACTTTGCCATTTTTGTAAGGAATTTCTTCTTTTAGATTCCCACTAGTATAATGCTTCCTTGACACACGGCCTTTTATTTTATCCTCATCATTTTTGCACTCTGGTAGAGAACAGCCCACATATAAGAGTAGTGGTATAGTTAATACAAACACTTACTTAAACATACATCCCCCTAATACCTATAAATTTAAGACTTATTGTATAAATAAAATCTTACAATAAGCTTACTGCTTCTATTAGCACTATGCTTATTATTATACCAAATAGCACACAAAGACTAAGGCGACGCGGGTAAAAATAAGGATCTAAGATCTTTTTAGCTGTGCGATATCCTGCAAGGATAGCCCCTGTGAAACCACTGCCAGGAAATCCAAACACAGAGGCAAAATAGAGGTTTTTGATACTTTTGGATTTAAATCGCTCTCTGCCAAAAAATCCTTCTTGACTTTGATCATAGCCATAAGGTGTGCCTTTGCGTGTGCGAGTGTATCTTTCTATCGTCTTTGGCGTGGCAAGCTCTGAGTGAATGCAAGTTTTCATAATACTGGGGAAAAACTCCTCTAACCGTCTTTCAAATGCTTCTTTTACTTCTTGTTTTTTAGTTTTATATGATTCTTTATCCAGATTATCCCATTCTGCATAAGAGCTAACTGTTGTTATAACTCCTAAAAATCTATCCTCTCTTTGAGATAGCCCACTATCAATCTTGGAATAATTCACAAAAACAAAGTCTCGCTGGGTGATTGGAATTTCTAGTTGTTTTGTATTTTGTCTATTAAAAGGCTTATTAAATTCCTTAGAATCTACAAAGAAAGTTGAATAATCCATATTAGGAAATTTTTTGCTTAAATCTGCATCAAAGATCATATACACTGATAAAAGTGAGGTTTCTATCTCAAAATTTTGCGTAAGCTTAGAATCTACCTCATATGCACTTTGTGGTAATGTGCTTAAAAGCTTATTATACACAATGTATGGATCACAATTTGCGATGATTTTATCAGCATATATTGTATGTTCTTCCTTGCTTTTTTTGTCTTGATAGAGCACACCAACAGCCTTTGTGTTGTCGTTTTCATCAAGCAAAATTTGCGTAGCATCAGTGTGTATTCTTACTTCTCCACCATTTTCTGTAATGATTTTTGCTAAACCATCTGATAGACTTTGTGAGCCACCTTTGACATACATACCTTGATGATAGTAGTTTGTTTGAGCTATGGCGTGGTAATTCCAATCAAATTTATAAGGATTATTGTGATAGTAAGCAAGATTGATATTTAAAATTCTTTTTAGCTTAGAATCTTGTATCATAGAATCTAGCATATCACCCACATTGCGGTTTTTTATCGCACTTATGGTTAAAAATATAAGCGTTGTAAGAGGTGCAAAGAAAAATTCAAAAAATCCCATCATAAATGGAAATTTTCTATTAAGATAGGCTTGAAATGCTATCTTTTTGAAATATTTTTCTATACCCTTTTTTTCTTGTGGAAAAAGTTTGATAAGTGTAGATTTGGTAGCATTAGCTTGTGTGCTACTGTGAGGGATTGTGATTGGATTATTTTTATCATCACTTTCTATGATACTCCACGCAGTTGGCAAAGGCACAAATTTAACTTTATCTAATAAGCCAATTTCTTTAAAGATAATGTGCTTCATATCGGTTTTTGTGCTACCCCAATCAAGCTCGTGCAATCCTGCATCTACAAGCATTCCCTTGCGTTTAAAGCAAGTAGCACAACCGCCTATTAAGTCGTGTTGTTCTAGCACCAAAATTTTTTTACCAGCTTTTGCTAAAGTCGCACCACAAGTAAGCCCACCTAGTCCAGAGCCAATGATTATGGCATCATAATTGTTTGAATTCATACATTAATCTTTAGGCATTGTAGTATCAAGCGTGCTTGTATCAAGTCTTTTATCATTAAAGGGAGCAGATTCTGTATCGCTAAGCTTTTTCCATTCTAGCGTAGGAGCAAAAAGCACATCAATTTTGATTTGCAAGACATTGTTTTTAAGTGTCGTTTTTATCGGATACACTTTGCCTTTATCAAAGCTATATATTTTACCTACGCAAGTATCATTCTCTTTACAACTCATCTCTAAGAATACAGAGCCCCTAATAGGACGATTTTTCATCGTCTTATAGGGATTTTTAGAATCCACATCATTATCTATACTACCATTTTTTGTCGCAAAGCCTACACCATAAAATTTACCACTTTTCTCAAAGATTTCTACAAGGCTTTCTTTGCCTTTATTATCTTTTGGCAATAAATAAACCCCCGGCATTGCTGCATTTGCACTTATGCTTACTATGCTTAAAAAACACAATATTATAAATCTTTTTTGCAACATCAAAGTCCTTTTTATAAGTTTTTAATTTAAATAAATCGTGTATAATTATAGCTAAAAGTGCGTGACATATAATAAATGAAAACAAAGCTATAATTACGCAAAATATAGAGAGGATACCAATGCAACATCATTCTACAAATTCTAAGACCTTACGACTACTCTATCCGCAATGGCAGGCCGGTGATATAGCAGCCCTTGTGCCGGAGCTAAGTAAAAAGGATTCTAGCTTGGGCTATTTTTGGGTGCGGAGCTTTTGGAGTTTTTAGCCCCTAAAAATGTAACTAGCAAAACCGCCAAAGTGCCTATCTCGCTTGAATATCCAAAATCTGGCGTGCGAGAATCTAAAAATGGCATTTTAAACTATGATTAGATTGTAAAGCAAAGCAAGGCGGCATTAGAGATTTTAAACACGCATAAGCCTGATAAGATTCTAACACTTGGGGGCGTGCTCTGTCTCTGTCGTGCCTTTTAGCTATCTAGCGAACAAATACAAAGATGATGTGGCTATCGTGTGGATAGATGCGCATAAGGATTTGAATTTGCAAGGAGATAAATATCAGGGCTACCACGCTATGGCATTAGCGGCTACCTTTGGGCTTATCGATAAAGAGGGCATAGCTAGGATTTTACCCGCTCATTTTAGCCCTAAAGATTCTATCATTGTGGGTGTGCGAGACTTTGAGGGTAAAAAAGAGCGATGTGAGGAAATAGGCGTGAAAGTCTTAAGCCCAGAGGAAGCTAGAGATTCTACAAAGCTCTTAGAATGGCTTAAAAGCAGGGGTAAATCTAAGGTGGTGGTGCATTTTGACTTAGATGTGCTAGATCCTAGCGAACTAGTAATGGCGGTTGGCGTAGTAGAAAATGGGCTAAAGATAGCCGAGGTAGTAAATCTCATCAATGCCATAAACACAAACTACGATTTAGTAGGGCTGACCATAGCCGAGCATATGCCAAGGGTGGCAATAAAGCTACGCAATATGATGAGGGAGTTGCCTTTATCCAAAATCTAAGCAAGAAAACTCCTACTTCTTTAAGTAGGAGATGAATTGCTACCGCCGTTTAGGTGGTATTTTTAAATCTAAAAAATTTTTGGTTATATTTTTAAATGAGATTAAAAATATAACCAGTAAAATTTACTATAATAACGCTATGAATATAGAATACGATAAAAATTTACATTCAGTATTTTTGTTACAGTATCACTTCATTTTAGTAGTGAAATATCGCAAGAAAGTTATTAATAACAAAATTTGCGATAGGCTGAAAGATATTTTTGAAAATATTGCAAAAGGTCAGACTTATCAATTAAAAATTATAGAATTTAATCACGATTTAGACCATTTACATATACTTTTTAAGGCTAAACCTAAAAGCGAACTTTTAAAATTCATAAATGCCTATAAATCAGCAAGTAGTAGATTGATTAAAAAAGAATTCCCTGAAATTAAAAAATATCTTTGGAAAGAGTATTTTTGGAGTGGTAGTTATTTCTTAGCTACAACAGGCGGAGTAACGCTTGAAATTTTAAAACAATATGTGCAAAATCAAGGCTTAGAAGATAATCGTGTAAAAAAGAGTATAACTATAAGAAAAAGAGGCTCTTAAATAATGGCTGAAATTTTAATTACAAAAGGCTTTAAATATAGAATATATCCAAACAAAGAACAACAAAAGCTCTTAAATCATCAGTGTTTTATCTACAATCAAGCCTATAATATTATTTTAGATTTACAAAAAGAAACTTATGAACAAAACAAAGACAAAGATAAAAAAGATAAGACTTATTTAAAAGCAAGTGAAATTGATTTAAAAGTAAAATTAGCTTTAAATCAAAGAGAACTCCCTTTTAAATCAGTAGTAGCTCAACAAGCAAGGATTAATGCTAATCGTGCCTTAGAACAAGCTATAAAAGATAAAAATAAAGGCTTCCCTAAATTTAAAAACTCAAAAATGGCTAAACAAAGCTTTAATTGGAATAATCAAGGCTATCAAATCAAAGATAGCGATAACTCTAAATTTAAAATATTCCATCTTATGAAAATGCCTTTAAAAATGCGTTATCATAGAGATTTACCAAATAATTATAAAATAAATCAAATAACTATCTCAAAATCACACAATAAATATTTTGTTTCTTTTAGCGTAACTTATACTAAGCCTAATGTTTCTTTAATATCTACTTCAAATTTAGATATTAAAAAAGCAGTAGGAGTTGATTTAAATATTAACGAATACGCTTTAAGTAGTGGTGAGCTTATAAAGACAAACTCAAAACTATTAGCCAAAGCCAAATACGATAAAGCTTTTAAAAGACTTCAAAGAAAACAATCTAAAAGAATTTTAAAAGCAAAAAAAGAAAAAATTAAATTAGGTGTAAATTTTAAAAAGACGCAAACTAGGCTTAATAAAATTTACGAGAAAGCTAGTAATATCAAAAAAGATTTACATCATAAGATTTCAAAAGAGATAGTAGATAAATTTGATTTGATAGTAGTTGAAAATCTAAAAACCAAAAATATGACCAAACGAGCCAAACTAAAAAATGTAAAAGTAAAAAGTGGCTTAAATAAATCTATCTTAGATACTTCATTCTATCAATTTTTAAGCTTTTTAGAATATAAAGCTTTGCATAACGGCAAACTATTTACTAAAATCAATCCGCAATATACAAGCAAAACTTGCAATAAATGTGGGAGTATAAAAACAAATCTAACGCTAAAAGATAGAGTATATATCTGTGATGAATGTGGAAATGAAATACACAGAGATATAAATGCGGCTAATAATATCTTAGAGCGTGGATTAAAGTCGTTTGGGTTAGGAATTAGCCTATTAGACTATAAACAAAAAGCCTTTCTTATTAGCTGAGATTGCTTGGCTTTAGTTAGGAAGCTCCTACTTCTTTAAGTAGGAGTGGTTCACATTCATCAAATAATGATTTTACAAGGGTATTTAAATCTGTATCATTTTTTAAGATAGCAGAATCAAATTTTACAGTGCTAGAAGATGGTTTTAGTATTTGTGTTTCATTTTCCTCAGGATTTAATGATGCTCTATTTAATGAGAGTTCTTGCTTAACTTCTTCATTAGCCATATTTCTAATCTCATCTTTTCTTTTAGCCTCATCTTTTTGTTCTGAAGTCATCTTGTCTATCTGAATAATCTCTCTCATACTCATCTTTTTTTCGTTTATGGCTCCATTGCTAAGCATATATCTGTAAAAGAAAAAGTCCTCTTTCATATCGCTTTCTAGCATAAAATTTGCAAATTGAGTGCATATATGACTTGAAATAAAATTATTATCCTTAGCTACTTTAAAATTTTCAGCTAAACTTATTTTGTCTCTAGCATTAGCTAAGACAATTCTTCCATCTTCTAAGCCTAAAGCTCTTTTATTGTAAAATATTTTTAATGTATCATTTTCTATACTTCTAAAATCAATTAAACTTCTAGTTTTTATCTTGAAGAAGAAATCTTTAATTTTGTTTTTCTCAATATCGCTAGTATATTCTCTTAAAGAAAATTCTATACAAGAATACTCATCCTCGCTCAAATGTCTAAAAATCTAGGTTTTATAACAGATGCTAATCTAAAATCAAATTTTCCAACATTTTTATTATTAAAGGCTTCCTGTATCTTATCTATGTTTTTATTAGCCTCGTTATGTAAGTGCATTAAGCTTTCATAATGTTTTTGATTTATATCTATGTTGATAGATAACATATATTCTTCAAATTCCTCATCGCTTCCTTGCCAAAAAGCTTTTAAAGCTGAAAGAACTGGGATACAACTCAAAGTATTTATATTCAAATTTTCATAAGATGTTTTTGATACTTTTACCTCTATTCCGTTCATTTTTTATCCTTTCTTGTTTTATTTATTTTATCTTTGTTGCTAGAATTTTCCTCATACTCCTGCCTTAACATATCCATAGCTTTTTCTCCTTGTGCGGCTTGACTTTGAAGCTTTGAATTTGCTACAATCACATCATCGGTGGATTTGCGAAAATCGGAGTCATTAAACAATGGAGGCAGAGCTGACTTTGTCTGCCCATCTCCACCTTTTTCTCTTCTTTCTCCGTATTCCGTTTTACTATGAGCTGTTAAAAGCCTATTAATTTTTTTGATATTTTGTATATACTCTCTACTTCCATATATGAGAATATTTCCATCATTAGCTTTTACTCTCCAAGTAAAATCTTTGTGTTCTGTGTTATATTTAGCCCTCACATTCTTAGCCACCTTTGGAAAAGAAAGCATTTCTTTTGTGCTTATCATTCCTCTTAACTTAGGATTATCTAAATGCTTTTTTAATCTCCTTTTGCATAAAGTCCTTATCTATCTTTATATCTCCTATATTACTTTTTACTTGAGTATGAGCTTTATCATCTTTTAAAACCTTATACATCTGTGAACTTTCCTTTTTGCTTTGCCTATCCCAAACTATATCTTTTAAAGCTTCAATAACTTGTTCACACTTTTGCATGTTTTCCTTAGCTTCTTTTACATAGTTTTCAAGTTCTGTTATTTTTGCTTTTAATTGCTCTTTTTCACTCATGGTTTAACCTTTTTTAAGTATGTTTTTATTTTCAAGCTCTTTGATAATCCTTAATACCTTTTTCATATTTTTAAACATTTCAGGATTATGCTTATAAAGTCGTTTCAAATCAGCAATAGTCTCATCATCTTTTAGTAATTTACCTAGCTCATCGTAAAGTTTTAAAATTTCAAGTGCCTTATTGTTCATTTTATATTCTCCTCATCATTCTCATTAGATTTGATTAAAGCATTATTTAACAATAACTTGTTTTTACGCAAGGTTAAAAATATATTATTTCTTTCCTCTACAAAATTTTGTGATTGCATGAGTGCAGTTTTATTTAATTCTTTTATTTGTGCTTCATATGTTAGAACTAGCTGTGCTTGTGTTTTAGACATAGAACTTAAAACTGAAGCAGAATTGGCATATACAAGCAAAGTAGTAAATAATATAAAAATAATAGCTTTAATCATTTCTTCTTGCCTCCAAATCTGTTTATTTTATCCCTATTAAATTCTTTTTCTTTGTCTATATCTTTTTCCTTATACTCCTGCCTTAACATATCCATAGCTTGTTCTCCTTGTATGGCTTGACTTTTCATATTTTTTTCATTATAATCTAACATATCAATCTTGTTGGCGGAGAATTGTGAAGCCTGTAAAAGCTTGTTACGAGATGATCTGAAGCTTGGAGATTGATAAAGTATTTTAGCTCCTAAATTCATCTTGTTTTGTAAATTTCTTCTCTCTTTGATTCCATTTGAAACACTTACTAAATATTCTCCTTTATCATAGCTAACATTTACAAAGTAATCATCTCCTTTTATGTGTTTTGTAAGCAAATATCCATCATCTATATCATAAAAAATTACATCAGGCTCATCAAGCACAGCTTTAATATGTGGGATAAATTCTTGCCTACCTTGCGAAACTAATTTTAATAAGCTTCCTTTTTGTAGCCTTATCTTTTTACCACCTAAAGCCTCTTTTATCGCTTCATTGTGCTTAGGTATATAGCTTTGCTCTAAATTTTCTAAGCTAAACGTCTTTAGCCATTGTTCTTGTGTTTCTTTTGTAAGTATATGTTTTTTGTTTTTTTGGTCCAGAAAAATTTCATCTTTTAACATTATATAGCCTATATACATTTCGTAATGCTTTTTTAGTTATATTAATTATATCTTTTGAAACATTTATATGCAATTAAATAGCCTCTTTAAATATATCTTTCATTATAGGATTATTCATATATTTAGCTACTTCTGTAAAAAAATATTGTTTAGAAATATATTGAGTAAGTGGTATTTTATCAGAGCTCTTTGCCATATAGGTAGTCTTTTTGCCCTCATTAAGCAAGGAGCTCTCGGCTCTAGCCACAGCTTTGTGCATTTTGCCATTAGCAAAGACTATCATTTCTCCATTATTCATATTTACTACCTCATTGTGCATAATGGCATCTTTTTCCTCTGTTTTAAAATTAGCTTCAGCAGAGCCTTGTCCCGAATGAAAATCTACTTTTTGAGTATAATCCTTTGATATTACAGTTTCTTTTTCTATCATTTTTGCATAAAATTCAGTTGTTTCAGGGTGCATATTTTTCATAAGTATATGAACACCTGTAACATCTATAATTTCTTTTCTTTCATAGTCATTTTTTGACAAAACATCGATTTGAGCTGGAGATTGAAAAAATGGAAAAATAGACATTCCTAATGACCTAGATTTGCTCTCAAGTCTTCCAAATCCTTCAACCACATAAGAACCAAGCTCATCTAAAAAACAAATAAAAGGTATTTTAGGTTCTCTTGCATACTTAGCCTTTTGTGCAGCAACACCTTTTATAAGTCCTAATATTAATCTACCAAGTTCTTTTGGTGTGGTATCACTATCCATTGTTGGTAAAGTTACAAAAATAATTTTATTTTTTTGTGTAGCTTCCCAAAGTGATATGCTTGGATTAGCAACATTAAAGACCTTACCATAATCACTAGATAAATTAGTTATAACGCCCCTCCAAGCACCAGCACTCATAGAAGCATCATATACTCCTTGTAAGTCTGTATTTTGAGAAGCTTTCATCATCTTAGCTACCCATTCCTTATCGTCTTTATTGCCTTTTAAAAAGTCATTATAATCTTCGCCTATACTAGAGCTTACAAAAAGAACAAAGTCTCTGATACCTGAATTTTCAAGTGCTAAATGTTTATATTCTATGGCTTCTTTCACTAAGGTGCTTAAATTCATCATACTTGTCAAAGATGAAAAATTAAATAAGAAATCTTTTTCATTATCTCTTTTATATACCATTAATTTAAGTATGTTTTTCATGAATTCTTTTTGTTTTGCTTTCCATTCATTCTCCTCGCCAATCAAAAGAGCTATTAAAATTTCATATATAGAAAGTGCAGAACCACTTAAAAGAGGATTAATGGTATGTGTATTATCCATATCTAAGAAATTTAAATGTATAAAGTCATCTTCTCTACCCAAAGAAGCTACAAGTCCATAAATTTCCTTAGCAAATTCATCAGTGCCTTTTCCATCTACTATTAAGCAACCTCCACCAAGTAATGCGTGCTGTTCTATTAAACCTTTCATTAAGACAGATTTACCGGCACCTATGGTAGCCATACATAAAAAATGCCTTTTTACTGTCTCTGCATTAACCAAAATTGGTCTAGTTTGATTGCCTTTTACTCTAGAGGATTTTACGGCATCTCCATAAAATTTTTTAACCTCATTGCCTAAACAAAGCATATATTCTTCTTTTTCATTATTTTTTATAATAACTTCTTTATTATTATCTTGTTTGTCATTGCTTAAAAGTATCATAAACATCAACACAGCCAAAAAGGCTAAAGAAGTATTCATAAAAACACTCATGTTTATACCAAAAGAAAAACAAGACAAAAAGCATAAAAATATATTTATATATATCAATGTTTTAATACCATAAGCAAAACCTAAATCTTTTTCAATAAATTCTTTTGTGGTGTAAAAATTTGGTCTATGCAAAACAACTCTTGAGTTTTTTACAGAATACGAATTTTCCACTTTAATGTCCTTATTTAGAAATTATTTGATTTACATTTGATTGCAATTTAGAACTTATTTCATTTAAAAAAACCAATTCTTTTTCTTTAAGCAATATATAATATTGTAAAGAATTATTCTCCTCAATGTGTTTTGTATTATGTGCTTCTATGGGAGCAACAGAAATTAACATAGCTAAAGTATTACTCATGTAATCTGCTGTATTATTTTCGACATTTTTAAATTGTTGAATTGCTTGTTGAGCATATACATCAGATAAAAAAGAATCCATGCAACCAGTGCAGGAGTATCCAAAACTTAGAAAAAAAGAAAAAATAAAAAAATATCTTGTCATTAAACTCATAACTTATTCCTTTGTTTTCGTAAAAACTCAAGCTTCTTTTCAATCGCTACACTTAAAGCATTAATCATTGTTAGTCTCCTCATCTTCTTTATAAAAGTTTATTATTAACAACTGTATCATATATAACACCATAATACCGAATGCGGTATATATGAGACAAACAAGAATGATAAGTATATAAGGCACTATGCTCATAAGAAAATATAACATTTTAAACCTTTTTCACATTTTTTTATTTTCTTTCATTTTTTATTTGTCTTAAGTTTATACCTATACTCTTTTTTGTGTTGTGAATCTGTTAATAAATCTCCGTTTGCATTTATGGTTATTTTATTTGAATAGTAATCATCTAAAGCATCTTTTACTATCTTAGGGCAATTATCATCACTGTAGTATCCACTGTAAATATGTTCTCCAAGCTCTTTATCATAAACATTTATCACTCCTGTTTCGACAAAAAAATCTTGCTCTATAATGTATTTATCTATATTATAAGTAATACTTCCATAATCTTGCTCCATAATCAAATTCATAAATTCTGTTATACTTGCACCAATAAAATATTCTTTATCCTTATATGTAATGTAAGAACAAACTTCATAATCTGTTCTAAATTCTTCTGCAATAAAATGCACGGGATAAGGCTCAAGATATATAGAATCTAGTTTATCTGTTCTCCTAAAATTATCTTCAGGATAAATTTTGTATGCGTTAGGGTGATTTTGAGAATTTATAATAGTTCTCTTAAAATCTAACGACACACAATTATATTCGCAACTTTCTACATTAACCAAAGCTTCTTCAAAAAGCTTTTCCTCATATGAAAGTTCTCTGCTACGGACTTTACTGTCAAGTGCATTCTTTGCTTCGTTTAAATTTAAAGCTATTCCTTTGAGAGTTTCTCTTAACTCTAGCGTTTTATCTTCTCTTGCAAGACATATTTCCTTATCCTTTAAAAGACTTGTGATAATATCTTGATTAGGACGACCAAAATAAGACTTGGCAGTATTTTCAGCACAAAATTCACTTTCTATTTTATCAAAGATATTTTTTAATGATACATTAGCGTTTAACAGTTCTTTTATATATTCTTCTTGAAAATATAAATCGTAATCTAAAATAGTATTACCATCATTTTTTAGGCTATCAAAGACGACAGTTCTATATGGTTCATATATGTAACTATCTGTATTATTGTTAGTATCAAAATATGTTATGATTGGGATAGCAAAATTTCTTAAATCATCTCTATCAAATTTTTCCATATAATCTGCTTCATTTTTTATCCCATAATAATCAAAAAATGATTTTAAATTATCAGTAAGCTTTATAAGCAGTCTATCTTCTAAAAATATAAAAGACTTATCTAATTTTTCCAAAGCTTCTTGATATGTGATATTGTCCCAATCTATATTCATCTTTGCTTCCTTAGATTAATATTTTTGTTTTCATCATTTTGTGCATTAGTTAATATTCCCTCTTTATATTCCTCGTAAGAAGCCCATCCTTTATATCTGCTAAGATATAGATTTAAAAATGACAGAGTGGGTTTGCTATAAGAATCTTGGTTGTTAAGAATGTTTTCTTTTATTTCCTTATCTAAAGCATCGCAAACTATATCATTTGCTTCAAAATTATTTATTATTGTATCTTCATATATTTCACTAGAAGAAAAATAAACATCTCCTAAAGCTTGTAAAGACTTTAACTCTCCCCTAGCTTCATCTAGTATTTTATTTTTTATTATGAAATTTAAATCTATCTCTCTAGGAATGCCCTCAGTATAATCGCAATCAAAATTTTCTAGCTCATCATAAACAATTTTTAGCAATCCATCACAAGCTTCTTCTTTTCTAAAAAGAGCCGATTCTATACCTAGCTTTAAAGCGTTTTCAATAGCTTCTTTGCAATAAAAATCTTTCTCGCTAAGGTTATCTTGTCTTAGATTTTCTAAAAACAAATCTGTCTGTTCTTGTAAATTTTTATTGTTTGAATATTCAAAAAATTCTTCGCTATCAAGCTCACTTATTATATGAGAATTACTATACAGATATGCACTCACTATAAAGTTTTGTAAATACTTTCTATCATCTTTATCAACTGAATTTGGCTGTAAGGCACTTTTTATGAAAAAATCTTTATCTAAATCTATCTTTGCCGTTTCATAAAGTAAATCATATATGGTGTCATGCCCTAATTCAAAAGCCTCATTTTCAAGCCATTCATAAAGCATAGAAAAATTTTCATCAAATATCTTATCTACATCAAGACCACATTCCTCTAAGTGATGCAAATAGGTTGTAACATCCTTTAGTCCACCGGAATAAAAATCTTTTATGGTGGATAAGTAAAATATGAAATATTCTTTCTGAATCTCTGTTATTTCTTTTTCTTTAAAATAAGACAAAGAATCTTCGCCGTAGGGTAATTGTTTAAAGTTATACAAAAATTTTAAATATTCTTCTCTATCATCTTCTTTATATAAAAAATCTTCAAACCTATCAAGCTCTTTAGGACTCATATTTGTTATAAAATCATATTCATCTATATCATAAAAATTCATCTTTTTAATCTCCTCTGTGATATTTCTTTAGATTCTTGCTTTGCCTTATTTATATTTTCTATAAACATAGGCTTAATTTCTTTATTTATATATTCTTCTAGTAATTCAACCTCATCTTCGCTCATCTTTTCTTCAGGATAAAAGATGAAGTATAGAGCATCATTATCATATTCATCAGGAAAGTCTATGCTAGGTTGATATACAGCTCTTATGTTATTAACTTGAAAAAATTCCTCTTCCATTTTATTTTTAAGTTTCTCAAAAAAATAATCATTTCCACCCATAGTCTTATCATAGTCCGCACCATTTTCTAAGTCATCTAAAATTTTGTAATCTAAAACTTCAATTTCGACTTTAAAAGAATCTTTTAGTGCTTTCTCAATATGCTCGTATTCTTTTATTTCTATATCGTTTATATAAAAATGGCTATCAAGGCAGTTTGTATAGTAGGATATGTTATCTTCATCAAGCCGTTGATTTACAAGCTCTTGCTTCACATTTTCAAAAAGCATACCTAGATATAAATTAGTAGAATCTGCAAAATCAGGCACTTCATATCGTCTTAATTCTTCCCAAAAATCTCATTCATTAACTTCACAATTATGCTTAGTTGCAAACTCTTCTATTGCTTTAACAGAATCAGGCATATCATTAAAATTTACAAAATCAAAAGACATATTTCTTTCTCCCATCTTTTTCTAAAAACTCTAACAAAGAAAAAAAGCTTAAAAATAAAACTTTGCTTAATATATGACATTTGTCATAGTTTTTATTTAAAAAATGCTTAATATGGCAAAGTGTATTTCTTACAAAGTATGTATATATAGGAAGTTTTATAAAAATGTTTGTGCCATTTTTTTATAATAAATTTAGATGTAAATATATGTTGTATTATAGTGTATGTATTTATAAAATATTATATAGTATTATACTATATTATAGTATATAATATAGTACTATAAAATAGTATTAAATATTATATAATAGTATTAACTATTATTTGATATAATTAATTTTAACAAAAAGTTAAAGGAATAAAGATGATTATATCTATTGTAAATGAAAAGGGCGGAGTTGGAAAAAGCACCATAGCTATAAACCTATCTTGCAGGTTGGCAGAAGATGGGGAAAAAGTTGTATTAATTGATGCCGACCCACAAAATTCCACATCAGTTTTTACAAACATAAGGAGTGAAAATAATATAGAACCTTTATTTTCTAATATTTCAAAAACAGGACAATCTTTGAGAGAGGAGATAGATATTCAAAAGAACAAAAGCGATGTAATTATAATCGATACAGGTGGTAGAGATACAAAAGAAATGCGTATATCCTTAGTAAAATCTGATATAACCATAATACCTACCATACCAAGCCAATTAGATATTTCTGTTTTTGATAGAATGCTAGATTTAATCGATTTTGCAAAAGATAGTAACCAAAAATTAAAAACATTAATATTATTTAACAAAATATCTCCTAATCAATTTCTCAAAAAAGATATAGATGACTTAAAGCAGTATGTAGAAAGTTCATTGCAAGAAAGACAAATGCAAGATGTTTATATACTAAATTCTTTGATATATGATAGGAGAGCTTGTAAAAAAAGCATACAGGAGGGTAAAAGTTTAAAAGAATTTGCACAAAAAGGAGATAATAAACCTGCACAGGATTTTGAGGTGTTCTATAAAGAATTAATAAGCATAGGAAATAAAATGATACAAAATATATAAAGGATAAAATATGGGTGGATTTGCAAAACCAAAACAAAATACAAAAAAAAGAAATAATAATATCAATGAAGACTTTATAAACGGTGGAAGAGGCGAAACAGATAATGACAGCAGAAAAATCACAAAAAATGGCAAGGTTTTACATGTAATTATAAGAGAAGAAACACATAAAAGATTAACAAGATATATAGAAACAGAAGCGAGAAGAATAGAAAGTAAAGCTTATATAACAAATGAGGCTATAAATATGTGGCTAGATAATAAAGGTTTTGAAAAATAATATAGTTGGTATATAGTATTAAAATTACAATACTATATACTTGTACTTTTTAATAAAAAAGAGATAAAAGACTTTGCAAATTTTATGGAAGCAAATAAATTGCAAAGTATATCATCGCTAAACGAAACTTGGACTTGGGATGGGCATTTTATGCTTGACAATTTTAGCTTAGCTCTTTATGCAAAATCCTCTCAAACTCACAACCTAGGCTCTGATATAATAAATCTAGCTCAAAGCTTAAGAGATGAGTATGTAAGCTTAGTAAATTCAAATATAAGCTTAGATGAATTTAAAGAAAAATATCTTGATTTTAAACAAAGACATGACGGCTTTGTAGCTTTATATAAAGAAGCATTAAATGGAGCTAAGATAAGTATAGATAAAGATAATAATGGAAATTTAAATATAAAAATTCAAAAAGATTTAAATGATGAGAAAAAAGCTTTCACCCCCATACAAGCTGAAAGTAAAAGTGAAACTTTTACTTATGATGATATAGCTAAGAATTTCTTTTTAACTTTCTTAGAGAATGAAAGAAAAAAGGGGACTGATGTATTAGAATTATTAGAAAAGTTATTTAAGGTGGGTGAGAGTAAGGTGGATTTGAAAGTGTGAAAAGATTGTAAAATATGCTCTAAAGGTATAAGAAAGTTAAGGATATTTTATGTATATAAAAAATGTAGCAAATCAACATAATAATTATTATATATCCAACAAAATAAATACAAAAAGTTATGCCACAAACAATACAAACGAAGTATTAGGCTATAAGGTTGATAAAGAAGGATATTTTACATCTGATTTTAACAAGGCTGCAAATATTCCTACTGATATAAAAATTCATTCAAGCACTATGCAAAG
>NZ_CALUTC010000010.1 GCF_944323605.1 uncultured Campylobacter sp. | reverse complement strand
AAAGGAAATGAAATTATATAATAATAAGCTTAAAAGGAGTTTAAAATGAGGGTTTGTGGTTTTTTAAGGAAAGGTATTAAAAAAATTATTAAAATAAATATTATTTTAAGTAAAAATAAGAGAAAATTACCTTTATTTTAATTTCAATACAAAGGTTTTTCTAAATGAAAAAGATAATCTTGACATTTTTAATGTTTGCTAGTTTTTTATTTGGTGCTGTTAATATAAATACAGCTACAGTCGATGAGCTTAAAAGCTTGAAAGGTATAGGTGATGCTAAGGCTAAAGCTATAGTCGAATACAGAAAAGATCAAAATTTCACTTCTATAGAAGACATAAAAAAAGTAAAAGGTATAGGTTCAAAGATATTTGATGGTATAAAAAATGATATTACAGTAAAATAAGCTATATCAAAAAACTTGTTTTGCTAATATCAACCGCAAAACAAGCCTAAATTTATTTACTTCTTTTTTTCAATTTTTTGTAATCCACCTTATCTTTAGCGAAAAGTATTGAAAACAACAATGCTGGCAATACAAATAATGCCGCAAAAACTGCGTTAAATTCTATTCCTAAACCCACCAAGACCAAGCCACCTAGCCAAGAGGCAAGAGCTATGCCGACATTAAAAGCCGCTTCATTTACGCTTACAGTGCTATCTACGTAAGAATTTGTGTGTCTTTTTGCTTTATGTAAGGCTATCATTTTAAGAGCAGGTATAGTAGAAAAAGCTAAAAAGCCTATAATAGCTATATTTATCAAAATCAAAATTTTATAATGCATAGATACAGTTACCAGTAAAAATGCTGCTACTTGCAAGACAAGTATTATCCTTAAACTAGCTATAGAGCCTATTTTATCAGCTAACCTTCCTCCATATAAATTTCCAAGTATGGCACAAAAGCCATATATTAAAAGTATATATGCGGTATTTGCTGTTTTAAAACCACTTATATCGACTAAAAGTTTTTGTATGTATGTGTAAAGCACAAATTGAGCTCCACAAGTGCAGATTGTTATGGTATAGGTTTTTATAAGGTTTTTATGAGAAAAAGCCGGTATTAAATTTTTAAAACTCATTTTTTTTGAACTTATATTTTTTGGCATTAAATGAAATATGCCAAACAAAGCAAAAACAGTTATAACAAATATAAGCAAAAATATAAATTTAAAACCAAAAAAATGTCCTATGAATGTCCCTAATGGAACGCCAGTAACCAAAGCCACAGTAAGCCCTGTAACCATAACAGCTAAGGCTCTAGAACGAATATTTGAAGGCACTACAGCAGTAACTGCTAAGGTAGCTATCACAAAAAATACCCCGTGTTGAGTGCCTGCCACAAAACGTGCAAAAGCTGTAAGATAAAAATTTGTGCTTAAAAAAATTATGAAATTTGCAAGGGCAAATATGCTTAAATTTATTAAAAGCTGGGTCCTTCTATCATATTTACTAAGAGGTATGCTTACAAGTGGCGCACCTATAAAAACACCTATAGCATAAAGTGTTGTTAGCCAACCAGCTGTCTTTGCATCTATTTCAAAATAACTTTCTACATCTACTAAAACTCCAGCCATTACAAATTCAGTAACCCCTAAGCAAAAAGCACTTAAAGCCAAAGCAAAAATAGTTTTTTTATATGTTTTCATTTGAACCTCTTTAAAAAAAAATTAATTATAGCTTAAAAAATACATAAAAAATTTAAATAATATAATCTTGTTATAATTAATTTTTTTTACATTATGCCGATATTGTTATTGACATTAGACATAAAAGGAGTTATCTATGATCGATGCAAGTATGTCAAATGCGTCTTTAATGTCCCTCATCAGCACAAACACTCTAAAGCAAGCTATACAAAGCAATGAGGAAGCAGTAGCCCAACTCATAGAGTCTGTTTCTGCACTTAGTTCTGGTGAGGTTTCTGGCACATCAAGCTCTTCGGGTCTTGATATATACGCCTAAAGGTGTCTTTGACACCTTTTTTGTTTATAACCTCTTTTTAATCTTATTCTTTGTATAATATTAGCAAATCAACATTTTGGAAAATTCAAATGCAAGGCATAAAAGAATTTATAAAAAACGAATCTTTTCCGGGTTTTTTGCTAATATTTTTTACAATCTTAGCGTTAATATGTCAAAATAGTGCTCTTAGCGTAATTTACGAGAATTTTTTGCATTTAGAGCTTGGAATATCAGTAAATGGAGAGGGTGTATCCAAAGAAATTTCTAAAAGCCTTGTCCATTGGATAAACGATGGGCTTATAGCCATTTTCTTCTTTTGTATAGGGCTTGAATTAAAATATGAAGTTATGAGAGGGCAATTAAGAGATATAAAATCCGTATCTCTACCTATATTTGGAGCTATTGGCGGTATGCTAACTCCTGCTTTAATATTTGCTCTTATAAATCATTCAAATGATTTTGCTATGCGTGGCTGGGCTATACCTACTGCTACTGATATAGCTTTTGCGGTTGGAATTTTAATGCTTTTAAAAGGAATCCCAACTAGCTTAAAACTTTTTTTACTAAGTCTTGCTATATTTGATGATTTAGGTGCCATAATCATAATAGCACTTTTTTATACGGGCGAACTTTCAGTTTTTGCTATATTTATTTGCTTGCTTTGTATAGCCTTGTTTTTCTTGCTAAATTATTTACATATTTCAAATTTAGGCTTTTACTGCATAATAGGAGCTATATTATGGGTAGCTATGCTCGAAAGTGGGGTTCATGCTACTCTTTCTGGGGTTATAGCCGCTATATTTATACCTATTGATAAGAAAAATGGCGATTCTTTTTCAAAAAAAATTTATGATAATTTAAATCCTTGGGTTGTTTATTTTATCTTGCCTGTATTTGCTTTTGCGAATGCTGGAGTGGATTTAAGAGCACTAGATATTAATTGCTTACTTTCTCCTGTTAGTCTTGGCATATTTTTAGGGCTTTTTATAGGAAAACAGCTTGGAGTGTTTTTGTTTTCCTACATAAGCATAAAGTTAAAACTAGCTACCTTTCCGCAAGATGCAAACTACAAGCAATTTTATGGAATTTGCATACTAACTGGTATAGGTTTTACTATGAGTTTGTTTATAGACGGTTTAGCTTATGTAGATGACTTGAATGCATTTGCTCAAGCTGATAAACTAGCTATTTTACTTGCTAGTTTTGTGAGTGCTATAGTCGCTTATTTATATCTAAGATTAATAAACAAGGCAAATGCTTGAATAAAATTTTAAGTATAATAAAAGATGAGGCTTTTGGTGGAATTTTGCTTATCATAGCTATGATTATAGCATTAGTCATAGCAAATAACTCAAATAGCACAGCCTACAAAGATTTTATATCTTTGCCGCTTGGTTTTCATATAAGCGATTTTGTTTTTTCAAAACCATTACTACTATGGATAAATGATGGGTTGATAGCTATATTTTTCTTTGCCATAGGTCTTGAATTAAAAAAAGAATTTTGTGAAGGAGAATTTAAAAATCCCAAAAATATCATATTGCCACTTTTTGCAGCAATAGGAGGCATAGTAGTTCCTGCCTTGATATTTACTGCTATAAATTTTAATAATGAATATGTTATGCGTGGCTGGGCTATACCTACTGCTACTGATACAGCATTTGCTCTAGCTATCTTGCTTTTACTAGGAAAAAGAATACCAAGCTCACTAAAAATTTTTTTACTAAGTCTTGCTATATTTGATGATGTTGGTGCCATTCTTATAATAGCTATTTTTTACACTAGTAAGCTATCTGTGATAGCCTTAGTAATATCTTTTTTTATAATATGCATTTTACTTACTTTAAATTTATTAAATGTAAGTAGAAAGTCTTTTTATTTCATTTGCTCTGCTTTTTTGTGGCTAGCTGTTTTGCAAAGTGGGGTTCATGCTACCTTAGCAGGTCTTATAACTGCCTTTTTCATACCTCTACATACAAGGGATAGACAGAATTTTTTAGATGAGATCCATGAGGGTCTTAAGATGTGGATAAATTTAGTTATCTTGCCTATATTTGCCTTTGCAAATGCTGGAGTAAATTTTGGTAATTTGTCGATTAAAGATATATTTTCTGGGGTTAGCGTTGGGATATTTCTTGGGCTTTTTATAGGAAAACAGCTTGGAGTGTTTTTGTTTTCCTACATATGTATAAAATTAAAAATGGCTAAATTACCACAGGATTCTAATTTTAAACAATTATACGGAATTTGCATACTAACTGGCATAGGCTTTACAATGAGCCTTTTTATAGACGGTTTAGCTTATGAAGTAAGCGACATATTTAAATACGCTGATAATATGGCTATACTTTTTGCCTCTTTTTGTTCTGGTATATTTGGATTTTTGTTTTTAAGGTTTTTTGCTAATAAATGAAATTTTTATTTGTTGTATTAGTTTTTTCTATGCTTTTTACCGCTTGTTCAACTAGCTCTTCTTACAGGTCCTCATATAAATCATACAGCAATTACAGCATAGTTTCAAAATTAAATTCTGTAAAAAGACAGTGGAGTAGAACTCCTTATGTATTAGGTGGGACAAAGGTAAATGGCTCGGACTGTTCTGGTTTTACGCAAACTGTTTTTTCTAGTTTTGGTGTAAAATTACCTCGCACTACAAGAGCTCAAATGAGTAGTGGTAGGTCTGTTTCAAGATCTAGTTTAAGAGCTGGTGATCTGCTTTTTTTTAGAACAGGTAGAGGTCCAAATGGACTTCATGTTGGAATTTATACAAGCAATGGTAAATTCATACATCTTTCAACAAGAGGTGGAGTAAAAGAAATGCAACTTAACACAAAATATTGGACTACAAAATATATAGGTGCTAGAAGGTATTTAAGATGAATGTAGGAATTTTTGATAGCGGAGCTGGTGGGCTAAGCGTTTTAAAATCTATTTTAAATGAGAATTTGTTTGAGAATATTTTTTATTATGGGGACACAGCAAGAGTGCCGTATGGAGTAAAAGACAAAGAAACCATAATAAAATTTTCACTTGAAGCATTGGATTTTTTTAAACAATTTAAACTTGATATGCTAATAATAGCCTGCAACACTGTCAGTGCTTATGCTTTAAAAGAGCTTAGAAAAAAAGCTGATTTTCCAGTTTTAGGAGTAATAGACGCTGGAGTAAATGCTACAAAAAATGCCCTATGTAATTTAAACGATGAAATTTTAGTGTTAGCTACGAAAGCAACCATAAATTCAAAGCAATATGAAAATAGATTAAAAAAGGAAGGCTTTGTAAATGTAAAATCTTTAGCTACTGGACTTTTTGTGCCTGTAGTTGAGGAGGGAATTTTTAATGGTAAAATAGTGCAAAGCTTGTTTGAGTATTATTTTAAAGACATATCAAAACAACCAGAAGCTATAATACTTGGTTGCACGCATTTTCCACTTCTTTCAGATGCTTTAAAAGAATATTTTGGCAAAAATACAAAATTAATTCATTCAGGAGATGCTATAAGCTATGAATTAAAAGATAAATTTAAACTAAAAAGACTAAACAAAAAGCCAAAAATAGAATTTTACGCAAGTAGCGATGTAAAAGCTTTAAAAGAAACTGCAAAACTTTGGCTTAAATAAGTTTTTAGTTAAACAAAGATGGCTCAAGAGATTTTAAAACAAAACTTTTTCTATGAAGACTAGAAAAACCATATCTTTTAATAAGCTCTATATGCAATGCACTAGCATATCCCTTGTGTTTTTTAAATTCATATTTATCATTTAAACTGCTCATAAACTTATCTCTACTCACCTTAGCTAAGATAGAAGCTGCACTTACCTCGCTTATTTTATTATCTGCTTTTATCATAGTTTTTATGCCGCTTACACCAAAATTTGTATTTCCATCAAATAAAAATTCACAAGAATCAAAATGCCTTTTTATGACACTTAAGGCTCTTTTAAAACATACGCTAAGACCTAATTCATCTATCATAGAATTTGAACAAAATAAAATGAGATAGCTTGAATTTATGCTTATAAGCTCAAATAATTCTTGTCTTGCTTTAGGGCTTAAAAGTTTTGAATCTTTTAAACCTTTCAAATCTTTATTTAATACACAAGCACAAACACAAAGCGGTCCAGCTAAAGCTCCTCTTCCGGCTTCATCTATGCCAACCAAGCTCATCTTAAAGAACTTTGCTTATAAATTCTAAATGCATTTTAGATTATGGTAAAATTCAGCTCTACCAAAACCCGGTGGAAATGGAATTTGTATAGAAAAATCTTCATAGCTATTACCATTTAATGAGTTAGCTATTAAAAGATTATAAGAAGCTTTATTAGAAACACCTTTTGAGGTTTTTATTTGGGGCTGATTTGCAAATATATCACCTGAAGAACCGACTTTATTAACTATGGTAACTTGTAAAAAACATTTTCTTATTGGAAATTTTGTTTTATTTGTTATTCTGCCTCTTACTGTAACTGTTTCAGAACTCAAATTCCTTGAAAAATTTACATTTGAAACCTCTGCTTGAACTATATAGCCATCTATGGTTATAAACAAGGAGTAAGCAATGATAGCAACCCCCATAAAACTAGTTGCATAGGCTGTCAAAGCTGATTTTATATCTTTTATTTTTAAAAAAACTAAAACACAAAGAGAAGTAAATACCAATATAGATGCTATAAGAACTATTATATGAAAAATAGTAAAAGCCATTTAAAAACACCTAGAATCAAGTCTAATAGTTAAATTTTCATCAGTGGAAACATTTTCAAAATTTATTCTGTGTTCTTGCACCTCGTTCTTTGTAAGATTGTTTTCTAAAATTTTACTTTTAAGTCTAAAAGGTATGTATTTTTGTTTGTATTTATCTAAGGTGCTAAGATTTGAATCATCTGTTTTATAAAGCTTGGCTATAATCTTACAGTAAGAAAAATCATATTTTGACTTATTTTCTATGCTTAAATCTATAGCTAAATTAGAGCTATCATAAAAATTATTGTCTATAACTGTTAGAATTCTATGCCTTACCTTATCGTCTATAAATTTATAGCCAAAATAAGCAAAAACAGGGCATATTATGAGCGATAGAAAAAGCACAAAAGATGCCCATATAGGCTTTTCGTGAAGCATTACGACAAAGAGTAGAAAACATACAAACACAAAAAGCACCAAAAGTATAAATACAAGGTCTATAGTGTAAAGGTGTTTTATGTAAAATAGTATGCCTTCTTTTAACTCAAGCATAGACTTTCCTCATATATTATTGTGGATTTACAGAACTTTGCACCTTGTTATCTTTTGTATCAACCCATATATTAGGCACTGCTCCACCAGGAGTTAAAAAGATTTTCGCATCTGTATTCGCCTTTAAAGCCTCATTAAATTTACCCTGCACCTCTATTTGTCTTAAATTTAACAAAGGATTATTAAGACTATTTGCGACCTCTTTGTTAGCATAAGCTTGTGCATCAGCTTCTATCCTAGCTGCATCAGCCTTACCTTTTGCACTAATTATTGTTGCATTTGCTTCACCCTCTGCTAAAGTAGCCCTTCTTATAGCCTCTTGAGTTGCTCTTTCTGCTTCTTGTCTAGCTATTTGAACTCTTTCTATTTGCTCTTTAACGCTAGGTGGCAAAATAATCTCTCTTAAATGCACATCTTGCAAATGGACAGGATTATTCTGCAAAGATGAGATAGTTTTTGTTATACCTTCGTTAATTTGAGAGGCTATAGCATTTCTATTTGCCGGTAATTCCTCAGCTGTATATTTACCTATAACACTTTGCACCACATCTCTTACAGTTGGGTCTATTATTTTATTTTCCCAGTTTAAATTCCACATAGCTATAGTTCTTGGAACTTCTGTAGGATTTAGACTATATTTTACAGTTATATTTACAAGCACGGTCAAACCTCTTGAATCAAGAACAGAAATGCTACCTTTATCAACTATACCTGAATTTGTCTGAAAACTAGAACTAGCACCATCTGAAGATGTGTAAGTCATTTGTCTTTGTCTAGTATCAACTATGAGAATTTTTTGAAAAATAGGAACAAAAAAGTGTAAGCCTGATTTTAAAGGCTCTGGGTCATAGCTACCTGTAGTTACCTTTATGCCCATTTCTCCCTCATTTACTATAGCAAACGGTCTTATCAAAACCAAGGCAAGTATTAATATAATAATGCCATATATAAAACCACTCGCCTTTCCAAAGCCTTTGAAATTTATATTCGGTGCTTTAAAATTAAAATTAGATTTGTTATCGCTATTAGAATTAGACTTCTTTTTAAAATAATCATTTAAATCTGCTGGCATATTTTTCCTTTATATATAAGTTAGCATATCTTTATATTTATCATTTCTTCCATAAACTACGTCAAAAAAAGCATTTTGCAAGCTGTGGGTTATATCTCCTCTTTTTCCACTTCCTATAATCCTAGCATCTACTTCATTTATAGGCGTAAGCTCTGCTGCTGTCCCAGTGAAAAAAGCCTCATCAGCGACATAAACCTCATCTCTGCTTATCCTTTGTCTTAGAACTGGTATGCTCAAATCATTAGCTAGTTTTAAAACAGTATCTTGAGTTATGCTTTTTAGAGAAAAATCATTTGGAGGGGTAATCAAACAACCATTTTTAACTATAAAAAAACATTCTCCTGTGCCTTCTGCTATAAAACCTTCCTCATCCAACATTAATGCTTCTTCATATCCAGCTTCTATCGCTTCGTATTTTGCCATTTGTGAATTTAAGTAGTTTGCACTCGATTTTGCCTTGCCCATAGACGATTTTACGCTATTTCTAGCAAAAGATGAAATTTTTACTCTTATGCCTTTATTAATACCCTCGTCTCCAAGATAAGCTCCCCACTCCCAAGCAGCTATTCCAACTCTTACCTTAGCTTTTGCGTGGTAAAGCCCCATTATACCGTCACCTAAAAAAATCAAAGGTCTTATATATGTATTTGCTTTGAAATTATTAGCTCTTAAAAGTTCTATCTGTGCTTGTTCTAATTCTTCTTGAGTATAAGGGCTTTTAAGTAGGCAAATTTTTGCCGATTCAATTAAACGTTTAGTATGTTCTTTTAATCTAAATATAGCCATACCTTTATCTGTTTTATAAGCCCTTGTTCCTTCAAAAACAGCATTTCCATAATGTAAAGAATGTGTTAAAAAGTGTAAATTAGCATCTTCAAAATTTACAAGTTTTCCATCAAGCCAAATTTTATCTGCTTTAATGCTCATAATAAACCTTTCAAAAAATTAAGATATTCTAACAAAAATAAACTAATGCTTAAAATTTAAATTATTAAAACAGTGTATCCGTCGGCATTTTTTTCTATTTTATAATTATACTTGCCATCTAAATATATGACTAGCCTGTAATATGTATTATGCGAACCTATACTAATCCTCTTAAAAGGTGCTTTTTTCAAATTTATGCTTTTTGTATTAAAAGCAGCATTTCTTTTAAAGTCTATAACTATCTTGCTAGGATTTCCCAAAGCAAAATTTCCCACGATTTCATCAGAACTTACAAGTTTGATACTTTTATCATAGGTTGCAAAGCTCAAGAATTCCTCTATTTTACCGTTTTCATTTGGAGACTGTATATTTACAGAAGAATTTATCTCGCTACTTGTTGCATTTATCTTTTTATTTTCTGGTATAGTTACTGAAACGTCCATTATCTGTGTTGAATCTGGGCTTTGAGTTTTATTTTTTATGAGAGAATAAGTTTCGTGCCAGTCTATACTTTTATTTATATTTAGTTTCATAGTCTTTTCAGTGCCATCAAAACTTATATAAGTTATGCTAATATCCTTTATGGCTCTAGCATCAGAACTAAATTTAATATCCTCTTTTTCAAGTTCTTGCAAACGTGCTTTTTCTACATCCTTTGGGGCGATAAAAGGATTGTCATTAGAAAACATAAAAACCGGTAGAATAAGAACAAAAATAAGACTATTTACTTTCATTTGGGTAAAGCCCTTTCAATTCAAAATAATCCTTTTGTGCTTGCGAATTTTGCTTTTTTAACCAAACTATCCTCTTTTGAATATCTTCTTTAGTGCTTTGCAAAGAAAGCAAGGTATCTAAAGAGGACTGCCCAAAAAGCATATTCCCAAAATATATCGCAGCTACTACAGCTACAACTCCATAAAATGTGCTTTTGAGTAGGTCTATATAAAAATGTCTTTTTTTTACCCTCTCGTCATAATCTTTTAATAAATCGCTTATATTGATTCTCCTAAATACTCATCATTTTCAAGCTCTATTTCAAGCAAACGGTTATACTTAGCAGTCCTTTCTCCTCTTGCTAAAGCACCTGTTTTTATTTGTCCTGTATTTAAGGCTACTGCAAAATCAGCTATAAAATCATCCTCACTCTCTCCTGATCTATGACTCATAATGCAGTTATAATTATTTCTTTGTGCAAGACGCACTGTTCTCATAGTCTGGGTAATAGTGCCTATTTGATTTGGTTTTATCAAAACAGCATTAGCCATTTTCTTGTTTATGCCATCTTTTAAAATTGCTTCATTAGTTACAAACAAATCATCTCCAACAAGCTGAACTTTAGATCCAAGCTTTTGAGTTAATTTTACCCAACCATCATAATCATCTTCAGCCAAACCGTCCTCTATGCTTACTATAGGGTATTTGTTGCAAAGCTCTATGTAACGCTCTATAAGCTCATCACTACTAAAACTTTTGCCTTCCAAATGATATTTACCATTCTTAAAAAGTTCAGTGCTTGCAACATCAAGAGCTAGTTTTATACGGTTTTCATAACCAGCTTTCTTTATGCAAGTCATTAAAAGATCTATAGGTTCTGTATTATTTGCCAAATTCGGAGCAAAACCACCTTCATCTCCAAGTGCAGTTGAATGTCCTAAATTCGCCAATTCATTTTTTAAGATAACATAAATTTCGCAAACAGAACGCAATGCTTCTTTAAAGCTTGTAAAACCATAAGGCATTATCATAAATTCTTGAAAATCTACGCTATTGTTTGCGTGTGCTCCACCATTTATAATATTACACATAGGAACTGGCAAAATACTTGCATTAGCTCCCCCTAAATAACGATACAAAGGTATATTTAAAGCATTTGCAACAGCTCTTGCATTTGCCATAGATACTCCAAGTGTTGCATTAGCACCTAAATTTGAATAATTCTTAGTGCCGTCAAGCTCTCTTAAAGTTTCATCTAGCTGGGTTTGATTAAAAGCATCAAGCCCTATAATATTTTCTGCTATGCTTTCATTTACATTTGATATAGCCTTTAAAACACCTTTTCCGCCAAATCTACTATCCTTATCCCTTAGCTCAAGTGCTTCTTTTGAGCCTGTGCTAGCTCCACTTGGCACTATAGCCTTTCCTATACTTCCATCACTTAATGTTATCTGTGTTTTAACGGTAGGATTGCCTCTACTATCAAGCACTTCATAAGCCATTACATCTTCTATATAAAGCATTTTACTCCTCCTCATCATTATCATCAGCGTTTAAAGCACCTTCTATACCTATTGAATTTTTTATAGAAGCTACTATCTCGTCTGCTATGTCTTTATTTTCCTTTAAAAATGCCTTGGCATTTTCTCTTCCTTGTCCCAATTTTTTAGCCTTATAAGAAAACCAAGCACCGCTTTTGTCAATTATATCGAGTTTAACACCATAATCAACTATCTCGCCTTCTTTACTGATGCCTTCTCCAAACATCACGTCAAATTCAGCCTGTTTAAATGGTGGTGCTACTTTATTTTTAGCTACTTTTACTTTTACTCTATTTCCTATAGATTCTTCATTTTGCTTCAAGGTTGCAACTCTTCTTACATCAAGTCTTACAGAAGAATAAAATTTAAGTGCATTTCCACCGGTAGTTGTTTCTGGAGTTCCATAACCCATAGCACCTATTTTCATACGAATTTGATTTATAAAAATCACTGTTGTATTCATCTTATGCACTATACCTGTTAGTTTTCTCAAGGCTTGAGACATAAGCCTAGCTTGAAGTCCGACATGCTGATCTCCCATATCGCCGTCAATTTCAGCCTTTGGAGTAAGTGCAGCGACGCTATCTACCACTATTAAATCTATAGCACCGCTTCTAGCTATGGTTTCTACGATTTCTAAAGCTTGTTCTCCAAAATCTGGTTGGGATATATAAAGATTGTCAGTATCTACTCCTAAATTTTTCGCATATCTAGTATCAAGTGCGTGTTCGGCGTCTATAAAAGCACAAACCCCGCCGGCTTTTTGACATTCTGCTATTATATGAAGTGTTAATGTTGTTTTTCCAGAGCTTTCAGGTCCATAAATTTCTATTATCCTTCCTTTTGGCACACCACCAATTCCAAGTGCTAAATCAAGTCCAACTGAACCCGTGCTAATGGAATCTATATGTTCTACTTCTTTATCTCCAAGTCTTAGTATAGTCCCTTTTCCAAAAGTTTTATCAAGACTTTTTAATGCTGCTTCTAGGGATTTTTTCTTGTTATCGTCCATAACTTTCCTTTTTGAATTGAAACTAAATTTTACAAAAAGAATTTTAACATAAACTTTATTTTATGTTTTTATTTTGCTAGAATTTAATTTTATTTTTAGAGGTTTAAAATGAGAAAAAAAATAACAGTAGCACACTCGCCAGATGCCGATGATATTTTTATGTATATGGCTGTAAAATTTGGCTGGTTAGGACAAGATTTTGACTTTGAAAATGTAGCATTAGATATACAAAGTTTAAATGATAAGGCTTTGGAAAATTTTTATGATGTAAGTGCGATTTCATTTGCTTTGTATCCTTTAATAGCCGATGAATACGCATTATTACGCACGGCAGTTTCTTTTGGTGAGGGTTATGGACCAAAGCTAGTAAAGAAAAAAGATAAAATTTTAAAAAAGAATTTCAAGGTGGCTTTAAGCGGGGCACACACAACAAATGCTTTGATTTTCAAAATGAAATACAAAGAGGCTAAAATAATTTATAAAAATTTCTTAGATATAGAAAAAGCGGTGCTTGAAGATGAGGTTGATGCTGGTGTTTTGATACACGAAAGTATTTTAGACTTTGATAAAAGCCTTTGCGTTGAAGCTGAACTTTGGGATATATGGCTTGATTTTGCAAAAGAAAACTTACCGCTTCCTCTTGGAGGTATGGCACTTAGAAGATCTTTGTCATTAAGCGACGCTATAAAGATAGAAAAAATTTTAACAAAGGCTGTATCTTTAGCCGATAGCAACAAAGCTATACTTAGCAAAATGCTAATGCAAAGAAAATTAATAAGAGTAGATGAAGAAAAATTAAATACATACTTAAATTTATATGCAAACAAAAATTCCATATCTATGAATGAGCTTCAATTAAAAGCTGTAAATAAGCTTTTTGAGCTTGGTTTTAACTACGGTTTTTATGAAAAAAATATAGATGTAAAGGATTATTTAATACCACTTGAATATGAAGAAATTAGGAATTCTTAAAAAAATTTGCTATTATTTTAAAAAATTATAAGGGCTATTATGGAAAGTGCTTTAGTTGCCATTGGCGTTCAAACCTTTAAAATTACACTTATGCTTTCTTTGCCTATGCTTTTAGCTGGGCTTATAGCTGGGCTTATAATAAGTATATTTCAAGCTACAACTCAAATAAACGAAATGACCCTATCTTTTGTGCCTAAAATTTTACTTGTTGTTGTAGTGCTAATATTTTTAATGCCTTGGATGATGAACGTGATGATTGATTTTACCGTGGGGATTTTTGAGCAAATTCCAAGCTTTATAAAATGATAATAGATTTTAAAAAATACTCTTCAGTTCGTATAGGCGGGAAATTTGAAGTTGAAGTTTTAGATGATATAGATGTTTTTGATGGATTTATAGTTGGTGGAGCTAACAATCTTTTAGTATCAAATGATAAAAAGAAACTTGGTATTTTATCTAAAAAATTTGATTTCATAGATATTCTTGAAAAGAATGAAAAATATATGCTTATAAACATAGGTTGTGCCACAAAATCCTCGAAAATATACAAATTCGCAAAAGAAAATAATCTAAAAGGCTTTGAGTTTTTGCGTAAAATTCCGGGACTTCTTGGCGGACTTATAAAGATGAATGCTGGTTTAAAAGATGAAAATATAAGCAAATATTTACTTTCTGTAAGAAGTGCGAAAAAGGAAAAACAAAAAGATGAGCTTTGTTTTTCTTATAGATATTGCAATGAAAAAGATGTGATGTTTAGTGCAAAATTTAGATTAGAATACGGATTTGACAAAGAGAGAGATGAAATTTTAAAAAATATGAGAGATAATCAACCAAGCGGAGCTTCTTTTGGCTCTATCTTTAAAAATCCACCAAATGATTATGCAGGAAGACTTATAGAAGCTGTTGGCTTAAAGGGATTTTGTAAGAATGACGCCTGCTTTAGCGATAAACACGCAAATTTCTTAATCAACAAAAAAAATGCCACCTTTGAAGATGCGATATTTTTGATAGAACTTGCTGAAAAAAGAGTATTTGAAAATTTTGGCATAAAACTTCAAAGAGAAGTAGTTATAATTTAATCAATAGAACACAAAATATCACAAGCATGTATCAAATCTTTTGCTATGCTTCTTGCAATAGCTGTATCGTTCATTATCGATGTAGCCATAGTGTCAGTAATTCTTTTATATCTTATCAAAGAATCTAAAGAATTTGATGAAATAGCATCGTATTTTTTTACATTAAAATCAAGTTGCTCTCTTAGTTGTATCGCATCTTCTTTGCTTTCAGTTTGCAAAAGCTGCTTGCTTAATCTTAATAATCTAAGTATATTTCGTCTTAGATGAGAGTATTCTTCGCTTAAAGCCTGGTTGTTTGAAAATGCGTATTTTTTTACATTTATATGTAATTCTTTAGCCTCTTTTACTGAAGCAGCCATAAACAAAGAAGCTCTTTTCAAATCCACAAAAATATTTGCTTGTTCATTATATCCATGTGCGGTGTTTGAACGGACTATAAAATCTATGATTTCAGAATAAAGGTTTTTAAACTTAAGCCTGTATAACTCATCAAAATCTAAATCCAAATCTTTATTTCTTTCTTTTATGAGTTGATTCACATCTAAAGTAGAAACTATATCTTCTTCTTTCACATTTATGCTAGTGGCTATTAAAAAAGATGCCTTCTCAAAAAGATTTTTATTTTCCCTTAGCAAAACCTCTTTGGCACTATCTGCAAATTCTAAAGCACTGTCGTTTAAATATATGGATTTTTCTATATTATTAACACTTCTTTTTTCTTTGATAAATTTGTCTAATACAAAACACATTTGCTTTATAAAAGGGTATAGTAAAATAACAGCTATAACATTGAAAAGAGTGGTAAAAAGAGCTAGTTTTAAAACATAATCATCGCTTTTTATATCAAGAATAGTAGCAAGATAATCAGTTGCAAGAAGATAGTATTTTATAAAAATAATGGATATAAAAGCTGCTATAACATTGAAAAGAACGTGTGTGGCAGTGATTTTTTTACCTTGTGCATTTGAGCCTATAGAACCTATAACAGTCATTATAGTGCTACCAATATTTGCTCCTATTGCTAAAGCAACTGCGTTTTCATAAGATACTTGAGATACACTTAAAGCGGTAATTGCTAAGGTTAAAGTGGCGTGTGAAGACTGTGTAAGGGAAGTTATAATTATACCTATAAAAACATACACTATAAGCCCTAAAAAACCTTGCATTTGATATTTACTAATATCTACGCTATCTTTGAAATTCTCAAACCCTTCTTTCATATAAGAAATTCCAAGAAACAAAAAACCAAGAGAAAGCACGAAAAGACCTATATGTTTTTTAGTCTTATCTTTATTGAAATAAAGTATAACCCCAAATATAATAAGAGGCATAGCATAAAGTGAAATTTCACTTTTTAAACCAAAATAACCCACTATCCAAGCAGAAAAAGCAGTAGATAAATTTACTCCATATATCATAGCAACACCGGCTTGTAGGCTTATCAAAGAAGCACTTAAAAAAGATATAGCTATAACCGATACGAGTCCGCTTGATTGAACTATGGTGCTTAAAGTAAAACCGAATATAAAAGCTTTATAATTTTTATCTGCTACCTTATCTAATATCCTATCTAAAATTCCCCCAGAAAGCACCTTAAAAGCATCTTGAAGTAGTATCATCGCAAATAAAAACACGCAAATTCCAGCACAAAGAGTAAGGAAGCTATGATAGCTTAGCAAAATGACAAATAAAAAAATAAAGCTAATCGATGAAACAATAAAACGACTTATATAAACAAGCTTGTTTTTTTGCATATTTTTCCTTCTTAATTTAACAAAATGTTAAAAAAATTTGCTATGATTTTACTTGCCCTTTTTTAGACCTGTGCAATGGTTTTTTAAAACATCGCTTCAGGGTGGGAACACAGCAGAGCATTTTATTTTACCGTGTGCCACAGCAAATCTGAAAGAGGGTTACGAAATAAAATTATATCTAAATTAATTTTATATTATTTTTAAAAATTAAGCATAGTTTAAAATCACAATAACTTTATAAGAGAATAAAAGTAAATTTAGGCTAGATTTCTCTAGCCTAGCTTCTTAGTTTAGAAGTTTATTAAGCTTGTTTTGAGCTTCTTGTTTAGCAGCGTCTTTAGCTTGATTTTTAGCATCTTTAGCTATTTCTTTACCGCTTTTGCCAGATAATGCACCAGCAGCAGCATTTGCACCTATACTTTTAGCAGCATCATTAGCTAGAACAAAAGATGAAGTTAGAGCTAATACAGCAACAGCACTTAAAACTTTTTTCATGATAACATCCTTTAAAATTTAATTTGCAATTTGAATTATTGCAAACTTTGATTAACAAAAGTCATTTTTTTTGTATTTTTTTTTGTATTATTAAAAGGCTTTGTAAATTAAAACTTCTACAAAGCCAAAAAAATTTTAATGTAGGCTTTCCACATAAGAAAGTGCTGAAAGTGCTGCTACTGCACCGTCTCCAGCAGCTGAAATAACTTGTTTTGGAGCATCTATTCTTAAATCTCCTGCCACAAATAATCCTTTAACATTTGTTTGCATTTTTAAATTTACTATTACTTGTCCTGTTTCTTCGACATTGCATAAAAAAGAACCATCATCTTGCTTTAAGATTTCATTTTGAACATCTAAACCTACAAATGTAAAAATTCCGGGAACAGATAAATCTCTTATAGAGCCGTCTTTAAGCTTAACTTTTACTCCACAAACTCCGCTATTATCACCATAAACCTCATCAACAATAGCATTTGTTATTAGTTCTATTTTACCGTTTTTCTTAACTTTTTCTACTGTGCTAGGGGCGGCTCTAAATTCGTCTCTTCTGTGTATCAAATAAACCTTAGAACAAATATTTGCAAGATATAAAGCCTCTTCAAGTGCGGTATCTCCACCACCTAAAACTGCTACTTCTTTGTTTTTATAAAAAAATCCGTCGCAAGTTGCACATGTGCTGACACCTTTACCAAAAAATTCATCCTCGCCCTTAAAACCAGCTCTTCTTGGTCTTGAACCAGTGCAAACTATCACAGCTTTAGCTTTTTGCACGTTGCCATCTTCTAGTTTAATATCAAAGCTTTCATCGTCATTTTTACTTATTTTATTTACAGTAATCATTTCGTGTTTTAAACCAAAACGCATACATTGCTCACTCCAAGGTGCCATAAAAGAAATTCCGTCCATAACAGTAGCAACGCCGGGATAGTTTTCTATTTCTGAACTAGATGTTATCTGACCTCCTGGCATACCTTTCTCAAACATTACAACATTTTTAAGACCCCCACGAGTGGCATAAAGCCCTGCACTAAGCCCTGCAGGTCCTCCACCTATTATCGCTAAATCTAACATAATTTTTCCTTGAATTTATATTTTTAAATAATTTTAGAATTTTTAAAATAAGAAATAGTTAATGATAAAAAATATTATGAAAAAAAATATAAAAGATGCATTTGAAGTTAAATTTAGCCACATAAGTGGCTAAATTTTAAAGTAAAGAATTTAGTTTATCAGTAAGTGCTTGTTTTGACTGTGCACCAACTAACTGATCTACAACCTCTCCATTTTTAAAGAATATTATAGTAGGTATAGAACGAACACCATACTGTGCTGCTAAATCGCCTTCTTCATCGGTATTTACCTTGCAAATTTTAGCCTTGCCATCAAAGTCATTTGCAAGCTCATCTATAACAGGAGCCAACATTCTACAAGGTCCGCACCAAGGCGCCCAAAAATCAACCAAGGCTACACCACTCTTTGCATCATCAAAATTCTTTGAAGTAAGCTCTAAATATTTTCCCATTTTTTCTCCTCAAATATTTTTTCTTAATTATAACCTAAAAAGATAATTTTGAGGTTAAATAAAATTAAAAAGTAATATTTTGAATAAAATCAATTTCCTTGCCTTTTACACAAAGCAAATCCAGCTGAAAATCCCTTTTAAAAGCTTGTTTCATAAGATAATAATCAATTGTTTTTATTAGCTTTTTGTATTTTTTACTATCTAATCTATAAGCCACTTCGTAATCATTTTGAGTAAATTTTACCTCTATAAAATGTAAAATTTCATCTTTTAGGGCTATTATATCTATCTCGCCAAACTTGGATCTAAAATTCCTAGCTAGTATATCAAAACCTTGCTTTTTTAAAAAAACACAAGCCCTATCTTCTCCTAAAATTCCACTTACATAGGAGCTAAGCCCCATTTAATTTTCCATTCTCATCATAAAAGGCTCAGCCTTTATAAAATTTTCTTCTTTTAAATTCTGGAGTAACAAATTTATACTTTTTTCATAACTCTCGTGGGTAGTGAAAAATAAGGTGCTTTCACCACCTTTTGGTTTTTGTAAAAATATATCTACTGAAATTCCATTATCGCACATTAGTTTTGTTATCTTTGAAAGCACACCAAGCTTATCTTCAACAACAAGTCTTAAATAATACTTTGAATAAATTTCATCTTTTTTTACTAAGGTAAATTTTGTTTTTGAACTAAAGCCTAGCATTGGTATTTTAGCGGAATTAGAATTTTTAGCATAATCCATCAAGTCAGAAATTACCGCACTAGCAGTTGCGTTTCCTCCTGCTCCAGCTCCATAATAAAGACTCTCTCCAAGCATATCTCCGCTTATACTTATAGCATTCATAACGCCATCTACTTTTGCCAGCATCGTATCCTTAGGCAGCATTGTAGGATGCACTCGCAATTCTACCTTATCTTTTTTCGCTTTTGCTATGCCTAACAATTTTATATTCAAATCAAATTCATCAGCAAAATACATATCATCAGCACTTATCTTGCTTATGCCCTCTATTAAAATATCTTCTGGTTTTGCTTTCAAGCCATAAGCTATACTAGAAAGTATTAAAAGTTTGTGTGCTGCGTCATCACCATTCACATCAAAACTAGGATTTGCCTCAGCATAACCCAAATCTTGAGCCTGTTTTAAGGCTTCATTAAAGCTTGTATTTTTTTGCTTCATACTGCTTAGTATGAAATTGCTAGTGCCGTTTAATATAGCCTTTATGCCGATTATATTATTTGCACTTAAGCCTTCTTTTAAAATTCTTATTATAGGTATGCCGCCAGCAACGCTTGCTTCATATCCAAAAAATGTGTCTTTTGCCAAAGATTCAAGCTCATATCTGTGGTATGCTAACATAGCTTTATTAGCACTTACAACCGCTTTTTTTCTTTTTAAAATTTCGCTAACTATGTTAAACGGGGTATCTATACCTCCCATAAGCTCTACAAAAACATCAATATCATCTCTATTTAAAATTTCATTTACATCGCTTATGACTGGTATCAAAGAATTTTCTTTCTTGCTTCTTGCAAGAGCAATAACAGGCTCTATGACCTGACCGCACCTAGCACTTATAATGTCTTTGTTTTCTATCAGCACCTTAGCTACTGCAGAACCTACAGTTCCATAGCCTAGTATAGCTATTTTCATAATCACTCTTTTAGATATTTTTTAATATTTCTTGCAGCTTGGCGAATTCTATTTTCATTTTCTATCAAGGCTATGCGCACATATTCATCTCCAGCTTCACCAAATCCAACACCCGGACTCACCGCAACTTGTGCTTTCTGTAAAAGCTGTTTTGAAAACTCAAGACTCTTTAAATGTGCTTTTTGTGGAGGCAGTTTAGCCCATATAAACATACTAGCACTAGGCTCTAAAAGATTCCAACCAGCATTACCAAAGGCATCAACTGTTATTTCTAGTCTTTTCTCGTATATTTTTCTTATCTCTTCAACACAGCTTTGATCGCTATCAAGAGCTATAGTAGCAGCAACTTGTATAGGTGTATACATACCATAATCAAGCCAAGATTTTATCTTTTTAAGAGCTGAAATAAGTCTTTTATTGCCTACTAAAAAACCTACACGCCAACCAGCCATATTATAAGACTTTGAAAGTGTATAGCATTCCACTGCTACATCTTTTGCACCATCTACCTCGAGTATAGAAGGGGTTTTATATCCTTTAAAAGTAAGTTCTGCATAGGCTATATCTGATATGATGTAAAATCTCTCTTTTTTAGCTATCTTTACAAGTCTTTCATAAAAGCTTTTTTGAACCGTTACTGTGGTTGGATTATGAGGAAAATTTACGACTAAATATCTAGCACGTGGTTCGCTTTCCCTTAAAGTGTATTCCAAGCTTTCAAAAAATTTATTTTCATCAAGCTCAAATTTATCGTTATAATACATAGGCATTTTGCTAACCGAACCACCGGCTAAAATAAAACCGTGCGTATGTATAGGGTATGCTGGAGTAGGGACTATGGCTACATCGCCGGGATTTATTATAGCTCTTGCTAAATTAACAAAACCTTCCTTGCTACCCATAGTTGCAACGGCTTCTGTTTCAGGGTCAAGCTCGACTTGATATTTTCTTTTATACCAAGAACAAATAGCTAATCTTAATTTATAAATTCCAGCAGAAGCGGAATAGCCAGAAGTTTTTTCTTTATTTGCACTATCACAAAGCTTATCGATAATATGTTGAGGTGTTTTTCCGCTTGGATTACCCATAGAAAAGTCGATTATATCTTCTCCAGCCCTTCTAGCAGCTAATTTTATAGCATTAACTTCTGCAAAAACATAGTTTGGTAGTCTTTCTATGGTATTAAAGCGAATTTCATCAAACACAAATCACCTCCTAAGCTCTATCTTAAGACCTCGTCTTATATTATCTAAATTAAAATTATCGCCTATTATTAAATATTCTGCTTTACTAGGTATGCTTCTAGATAATGAATTTTTCTTATCAGGGCTTTTAATACTTTCAAGTAAATCTAAATTTCCATCTAAAAACAAAAGTTTTGGAAACCAATTATCGCTTGGATTTGCTTCTATGCTTATAACAGTAGCACCTTGTAGGGATATTAGATAATCTCTATGAGGTCTTCTAAGCTCTTTTGCACTATTAATAGGAATGAGAATGCTCGGATTAAAATGAGCGTTTGAAAAGTCTAATTCATATTCGTAGGAATTATATGCAATTTTTTTAATATTCTTTATATATACCAAATTTTTTGACAAAATTCTACTAAACAGACCAGGGTCTAAAAGATACCTAGATTCCACTCTTACTGTATATATGTTTAATGCTTCATTTTTTGTAAATTTCACAGGCATAAAATGCACGAATCCGGCTTCACTCAAGGAATCATTAAGGATTTTTATAAACAATACAGAATCAGCTTGCGATGAAAAGCTTAAATTCAAAGCTGTAGGAGATTTTAATGTAAAATTCACTAAAGAATTTGTCTTAAGTATAGAACTTATAGTATCCCATTTTGGATAACCTAAATGATCTGTATAATTCTTGCCCTCAAATAAAAGCTTTAAATCAGCGTCAAGAGATGGATTTGCAACTATATTTCTAGCCAAATCAAGAGAGCTAATAGCAAAACAATTTGCAAATAAAATTACACAAAATGATAAAATTCTTACCATTCTCTACCTTTATTATTACTCATAAATTCATTTAAACTCACACTTCTTATTTTGCCATCTTTTACTAAAAATCTCTTAGAAGAGCCGGCTGGAAATTCTTGAATATTTCCTTCATTATCTACCACAGTAAGTGCCGTAGCTCCTACTAATATCAACTGATTTACAGATAAATCTACAGAAAAATTCTGGTCTGTAACTATAGCAGTTTTTTTATAATCGCTTAAAGTGATAAATCCAACCCAAACCTTGCCGCTAGTGCTAAATACTGCTTCTTGTTTATTGTTTATCCTTGAT
This sequence comes from uncultured Campylobacter sp., assembly GCF_944323605.1. Classification (GTDB taxonomy): domain Bacteria; phylum Campylobacterota; class Campylobacteria; order Campylobacterales; family Campylobacteraceae; genus Campylobacter_D. Next base: position 34,182 of record NZ_CALUTC010000010.1, on the reverse strand, counting down.
ATGGCATCTTGCATAACTGTAGCTGATTGAACCGGGGCTGGTGTGCTTACGTTTTGCTCTATGGATTTGTTGTTTTCATCAGTTTTTGTATCTTCTTGTGTGCTTTCTTCTGCCTTTTGAGTATTTTCATTTTGAGTGTCTTCATTAGTATCTTCTTGTGAATTTGAACTATCATTTGTAATGAGAGTAGAATTTAAATTGTCTTTAGCCTCACCTACTATATCTATAACAGAAGAATTTATAGGATCATCATTTGTAGCTAAGAATTTATCAAAAAAACCATATTTATATGCAGCAAAAACACCGCCCACAAGTAAAATTAAAATCACAAGCAAATATATCCAAAAAGCTGACGATTTTTGCGAATAAGAATCCACTTGTGTAGTTATTTGCGGTGATGCATCATCTTTTTTGATACTTTTTTGCTCACTGCTCTCATCTAAAAAGGCGTAATACTCTTCTAAGAAACTTGTAAAATCTATTTCATACTCTCTTGTAAGTATTTTACAAAAGCCTTTTACATTAAATTTAGAAAGCGACTTGAAATCCTTTTCCACCAAAGCATTTAAAAATTCAAGCTCTAACTGAGTCTTTTTAGCAACCTCTTTTAAATTTAAATCTTGCAATCTCTTATCCATTCACAATCCTATCACAAAGTATTGAAAATGCAGCATTGACATTTAAACTGTCAAAGTCATTCTTCATATTTATACTTAAAATTTCATCACTTTTTTTAAGTATTTTATTTGGCAAACCAAAACCCTCACTACCCATAATCAAAATTTTTTTATCAGAAAATTTAAAACCTCTCACATCTTTACCTTCTTTAGCACTTGAATATATGCTAAATCCTTCTAATTTAAGCTCATTTAAAAGCGATAAAACATCTTTTTTAAGAGCTATTTTTATATCTAAAGCTGCACCACAACTAGCACGTATCACGCCACTCATAGGCAGCTCATTTGAAAGCAATAAACCATCAACACCGAAAGCATAAGCACTTCTAGCAATAGCTCCTACATTTCCTATATCGCAAAGTCCGTAAAGCAAAACTAAGAAATTTTGCTTTTTAAGCACAGCAAAATCAGCAAAATCGTATTCTTTTATATCCATCAAAAAACCTTGATGATTGCCATTTTTAGACATAGATTGAGCTTTTTTAAAATCTAGCTTATTTATTTTAAAGCCCTCTTTTATTATATTATTAAATGTAGCCTTATCGCACTCTTTAGCTAAATAAATCTCATTTATCAAATGCTTATGCTTTTGTAAAATGTAAAAGAACACTTGTTTTCCATAAACTATCATAGATTTTACCTAATTTTGACTTAAAAGTAGTTTTTTGTAAATTTCTTTTGGATTTTTTGAATTAATTTTTGCCAAAAGCTTACTTTTTTCCTTTAATGGTATATTTAAATTCAATATATCATTTTCATTTATAAAATTTCTTTTTTCATTTTTATTAGAATCCACCACAAGCACCCATTCACCGTTTAAATTTTCATTTTTAAGAATTTTTAAAAGCTCCTTTGCACTTGCTTTAAATTTTTTTTCAAATTTTTTACTTATCTCTTTTATAGCAAATAAAACTCTATCTTCATCTATAGAAGCTATACTTTCTATCAAGGATAAAATTCTAGTAGGTGCTTCATATACCACGCTTATATAGGGATTTTGCATTAAATTTTTTATTTCGTTTTGCCTATCTTTTCCCTTATTTGACAAAAAAGCAAAAAAGCTAAATTCCTTTTGAGTAAAGCCACTAGAAGCAAAAGCACAGATAAGAGCATTTGCTCCTGGTATAACCTCATAATCTATTTTATTTTTTATAGCAAAATCAACCAAAACTGCCCCAGGATCACTTATGCAAGGCATACCAGCATCGCTCATATAAATTACATTTTTTTTAAAAAAGTCCTTGTCTATTTTAGATAAAAAATCTTTTTCATTATGAGAGTGCAAGGACATAAATTTGCTTATTTTTATGCTTAAATCGAATTTGAAATTTAAAGCTTGTATTAAGGATTTGCAAACTCTAGTATCCTCACAAATGATTACATCGCATTCTTTTAATAAGCTAATAGCTCTATAAGATATATCCTCTAAATTTCCTATAGGGCTTGGTATAAAATAAAGCATAAATTACTGCATCGCATACTTTTTCTTAAATTTCTCAACCCTACCAGCAGAATCTACTATCTTTTCACTACCTGTGAAAAAAGGATGACAAGAAGAACATATATCAACTCTTAATTCACTTTTATTTGATCTTGTTACAAAAGTATTTCCACAAGCACAACTTACTTTGCATTCTACAAATTCTGGGTGTATATCTTTTTTCATTTTTAATCCTTACTTAGCTAATAAATAGCCTGAATTCTACAATTTGCAAGGTTAAATAAAAATAAAAATTTGAGTATTAATACATAAATAATAATTTTTATTAAATAAAAATATATATTAATATTTTTATGCTATAATGACAAAAATATAAAATATACAAAGGAGACAATATGTCAAAAGTTATACAACAATTAAGCCAACTTCAAGCAGATGCTCATAGTTTGTGGATAAAATTTCACAACTATCACTGGAATGTGAAAGGTTTGCAATTTCAAGCAGTGCATAAATACACAGAGGACGCATATGAAGATATGGCAGAGCTTTTTGATGATGTTGCTGAAAGAATTTTGCAACTTAAAGGAAAGGCTTTGGTTTGTCCTAAAGCTTTGGTAGAAGCATCTAAGGCTCCAAAAGTAGAAAAGGACAATTTTAGCACAAGCGAAGTATTAGAGCTTATAAGAGAAGATTATAAATATCTTTTGAAAGAATTTAAAAAACTAGATGAAGAATCTGAAAAAGAAGGCGATACAACAAGCCAAACTTTAGCACAAGATAAGATAGCAGAGCTTGAAAAAGCTATATGGATGCTTGATTCTACTCTTGCCTAATAAAGCCTACATTAACGTAGGCTTCATCTATAAGCTTATAACACTTATTTAAAAAACAGATTTTCAAAATTTTATATATGTCAAAACATTACATAAAGGTATGGTTTTAAAAAAACCGTTCTTCAAAGATATGATAACATAAGCTTTAGTAATGTCAAAAAACATAGAGATGTGTAAAAAAGATAAATATATAGCTAACATAAAACAAAAGTTAAGAATACCAAAAGACAAAGAGTCTTTTGGTAAGTATTATAAAGCCTTTTTAGCCTCATCAACCAGCTTAGAAAAAGCTTTACTATCGTCCATAGCTATGCTAGCTAAAACCTTTCTATCTAGTTCTATACCAGCTTTTTTGAGTCCATTTATAAATTTAGAGTAGCTTATATCATTTAGCCTACAAGCAGCGTTTATTCTAACTATCCATAATCTTCTAAAATCTCTTTTCTTTCGTCTTCTATCGCGGTAGGCATAAACCAAACTTCTTTCTAGCTGTTCTTTAGCCTTTCTAAAATGCTTTCTACGACCGCTATAAAATCCTCTTGCTAATTTTAGAATTTTTTTGTGTCTTCTTCTTCTTACAACACCTGTTTTTACTCTTGCCATACTTTTCCTTTCTAAAAATGGCGTCCTAATAAAAGGAGCTTTCCCTTTTTTCTATACGATTAAGGGGAGTTTAAATGACCTAGTCAAAACCTTTACATTACAAGCATTTTTTCAACTGCTTTTACATTAGTGCTATGCACATAGGCTACTTGGCGAAGTTTTCTCATTCTCTTAGCAGGTTTTTTCGTTAATATGTGAGATCTGAATGCTTGACCTCTTTTTATCTTATTTTTACCTACTTTAAAACGTTTCACTGCACTTTTCACGCTTTTCATTTTAGGCATATCGTTCCTTTAAATTTTTAGTAAAGCTTATATTCTAGCAAATGTTTTCTTGTTTAATTCTTAATTTTTTCATGCATAGCCCTAGCACAAAGTATCCCGTCTTTGATAGCCCAAACTACTAAAGACTGCCCCATTCTAGCATCTCCACACACAAAAATTTTATCATCGCTACTTTGGTAGTTTGTAGCCAAAATATTATGATTTTTATCAAAATCAAGTTCAAAATTTGTCTTTATATCATCCTCGCTACCCTCAAAACCCATAGCAAGTAAAACTAAATCGGCTTTATATTCCTTTATAGAATTTGGAATTTCTACATTTATCTTTTTGCCGTCTTTTAGCTCTTGTTTTAAATCACTCGCTAAAACAGCTCTTACAAATCCATTCGCACCTACAAATTCTTTAGTCATTTTTTGATACAATCTTGGGTCTTGCCCGTATTTTTCTATAGCCTCTTCAAGACCGTAATCTGTAGTAAAAATATCAGCTTTTAATGGCCAAGGATTATCTTTACTTCTTTTAAGAGGTCTTTTTGGACTCCTTTCAAAGCGAGTTATGCTTTTTGCTCCAGCTCTTGTAGCAACAGCGACACAATCAACGCTTGTATCCCCGCTTCCTATGATAAGCACGTCTTTTCCTTTAGCTAAATTTGATGGCTTTCCTGTGTCAAGAAGTGATTTTGTGTTATGAGTTAAAAAATCAAGTGCATACATCACGCCTTCTAAATTTCTACCCTTAATGTCTAAATTTAAAGGCTTTGACGCTCCTGTGCAAAGCACTATATAATCAAAATCTTTTTTAAGCTTTTGCACCTTTTGTTTTGAATTTATATCTTGCTTTGTCTTAAATTCTATACCGCTTTCCTCTAAAAGCTTTATTCTCCTATCTATCACAGATTTATCAAGCTTCATATCAGGGATTCCATACATCAAAAGTCCGCCTAACCTATCGCTTCTTTCAAAAATTGTTACAGAATATCCCAAATGATTAAGCTCATTAGCACAGGCTAAGGCTGCTGGACCACTACCTACTATGGCTATTTTAATAGAATTTGACTTATGTTTTTTTGTAGCTTTTACCAAATTTTCTTTAAAAGCATTTTCAATGATAGCTAATTCGTTATTTTTTATAGTTACGCTATCTGTATTTATGGCACACACGCAAGAATCTTCACAAGGTGCAGGACAAACTCTGCCCGTAAATTCCGGAAAAGGATTAGTTATACTAAGCCTTTTATAAGCTTCTTCCCATAAGCCTTTATAAATAGCATCGTTAAATTCTGGTATAAGATTATTTAAAGGGCAACCTATATCTTTTTTAGAGCTTTTTAAACCCGCGTGACAAAAAGCAACGCCACAGTCCATACAACGTGCAGCTTGAATTTCTTGCTCCTTTTTATCGTTTAAAAGAACAAATTCATTATAATTTTTTATCCTATCTTTTGCTGGAATTTTTTTAAATTCTTTTCTTTTAAAGTCCAAAAAACCTCGCGGATTACCCATAATAACTCCTTTTATTTAGCTTGCTTTTCTAAAAGTGTTTTAAAATCTTGTATTTCTTTTTCTTGTGTTTCTATAATGTTTTGTGCTATTTGTCTTATCTTATCATCTTTGCTAAGCGATAAAATTTGCTTAGATAAATCAACCGCACCTTGATGATGGTGTATCATAGCTTGCATAAAATCTTTCTCTATATTTTTACTAGCCTTAACCATATGCATACTATGCATCATCTTTTTCATAATATCTTTTTCATCTTTAACAAAATTTTCATAGTCTTTTTTAGAAATTTTTGTTTCTTTATAAGCTTTTTTGTCTAAAATTTCTTTAAATTCTATTATCTCTTTTTCTTGTGCTTTTATAATATTTTGTGCTATTTCTTTTAGTTTTTTATCGCTGCTGTATTCTAAAAGTAGTTTTGATGAATTTATAGCACCTTGATGATGAGGTATCATATTTGCCAAAAAGTCTTTTTCTATGTTTTTACTTTCAACAAAGCTAGTATCCATCATAGGCTTATGCATAGAAGATAAAATTTGATCTGAAATGCTATCTTTGATTTGAGAATGTTGTTTAGCAAAAACAAAAGCTATACTTAAAATAAGCAAAATAAGTATATTTTTCATATTTTTTCATCCTTAGTAAAATTTTTATGCTAGAATTTTACTAAATTATTGTTAAGAAAAAATTAGATAAAATCTAAACTTGTTTTTAAGGAGCTTTTTATGCTGAAAGAATTACTTGATATAAAAAAAGAAATGGAGCCTATAGTTCATGAAGCTTCAGTAAAATTAAATGTAATAGCAAGAGAAGTAATAACAAGAAGAAAAGAATATGAAATTTACGGACCTATGATAGATAGAATTTATCTTGACAATGCAATATATGTAAAAGTTATGTCAAGCGGAAGAGATGTAAAAACCCAACAAGTAGATATAAAAAATGGCTTTTATATGGTCTTTGTGGCTGCTGAAAAGGGAACTACTGAGGATATTAAAAATAGGTTAAAAATAGCCTATGAAAGTTTTGATGACAAATTTATAAAAGATTTAATAAGACTGTATCAAAGATTTAGAGAGATTATATCAAAAACACAAGCTACTTTGTCAAAAGCTTCTAATATGAACGTATTGATAGAAACAAATTTAGGAGAGGCTTCAGCTGCTTTAAAATTTAATATAAATATAAAATACACAAAAGAAGGGCAAACACTAGGCAGGGATAATGTAAAATCGGCAGGAAGTTTTAGAGACACAAAAACCTACATAAACCTTATAGTAGAAAAAAGTCTAGACTCTAAATACTGCGATAAATTGCTCGATGATGTGGAAAAATACTTTATAGGTTCTCACTAAGCTAGTAAAAATCACTGCATAACAGATATGTATGATTTTATAAGCTTTGAAAAATTAGCCTGTTTCTCTCTTTGTTTTATGTAATTTTCATTTAGATTTTTTATATCATTGCTTACACTCTGTAAGTTTTCCTCATCTAAATTTGAAAAAGAGCTTTTCAAAGATGAAAATTCTTTGCTTAAAGCCTCAGTATATAAAGAAAATATGGAGCTTGAATTTACAAATTCTTTTATATTAACTCCTCTTTGATAGCTTATATACTGATTATAAAGATTTTCTAGTTTGTCTTTGTTTGTATTTTGCTTATTTACGCCATTTACATAAAGATATAAGTCAAAACTCATAGTATTAGAATTTTGCTCTATCACATAATCTTCAAACAAACCTTCTTTTTCAAGCATATTTTGCAAATTTTTATGAGCATTTAAATTTAGTTTTATAGGTTCTATAAAAAATTCATTTTCATTTTGTGTTTGCAAATCTCTATGTATAAAATTAATCAAAAGTCCGGCTTTAGAAATATCTCCGTCTTTATTCATATAGGGTTTTAAAAGCTCGTTGTTTGAATTATTATAAACAGCTTCTTCAAAAGAAAAATCAACAAGCTTCATACCTAAATTTAGCGGATTTAAAATCTTATTTTGTCTTTTTATCTCGTTCATATCGCTTATGTTTTCATAAATTTTTATAAGTTCTCCTGAAATACTTCCATCTTGTGTGCTAAATCCTTGATTTAGCTTTGATATTTCGGCTCTTGAAAGATAATCATTGCTATTTGTGCTAAATTCTTTTTCAACAGATTTTAAACTATTATAATATTTGTTGATTATGCCCGTTATATCAAGCTTTGAAAGGCTTAAATCCTCATCTTGTTTTAAAAGCTCTTTTGCTATGCTTTGCACGCTTTTTATATTTATTTTATAGTCAAAAGGAAGAGAGGCTTTCATATTAAAATCTTGTTCAAAAAAACCGTTTTCATCTGTCCTAAAGCCAAATTCGCTACTATAAGAAGTGTTAAAAATATACTGTGTTCTATTTACGCTAGGTTCGATATCTTCTTCTTGTGTGTCTATTTTATTTCTTATGTGAGATAAGGCAGCACCTAAAATGCTATTGCTACTAGTATTACTTATATAAGAATTACTAATATTCATAAAAAAACCTTCCTAATATATTGCTAGGAAGGTTTAAGCAAGTATCATTCCAAATTTTAACTTACTTCTTAATCCAACTCATCATATCTCTAAGCTGGGCTCCTACTTTTTCAAGCTGATGTTCGCTTTCAACCCTCTTTCTAGTATCAAATTTAACTCTTTTTCCAGCACCAAATTCACTGGTAAATTCTCCGGCAAAGGTTCCATCTTGTATATCTTTTAAGACTTCTCTCATAGCTTTTCTGGTTTCTTCTGTAATGATTTTTTTGCCGGTTCTATAATCACCATATTCAGCGGTATTTGATATAGAAGATCTCATAGCAGCAAAGCCACCAGCATAAATCAAATCTACTATTAATTTCATTTCGTGTATGCACTCAAAATAAGCCATTTCAGGCTCATAACCTGCCTCAACCAAAGTTTCAAAACCAACCTTCATAAGCTCTGTAACTCCGCCACACAAAACAGCTTGTTCTCCAAATAAATCTGTTTCTGTTTCATCTCTAAATGATGTTTCTAGTATGCCAGCTCTTCCTGCACCAATCGCACTAGCATAAGCTAAAGCTATATCTTTTGCCTTTCCGCTATAATTTTGATGTATAGCTATAAGGCTTGGCACACCTTTTGAAGCCAAATATTCACTTCTAACTGTGTGTCCTGGTCCTTTTGGAGCTATCATAACAACATCTGTATTTTTGTTAGCTTTTATTAAACCAAAATGTATGTTAAAGCCGTGTGCAAAGGCTAAAACTGCACCGTCTTTTAAATTTGGAGCTATTTGAGAATTATAAATATCAGCTGCTAATTCATCAGGCACGAGTATCATTATAAGGTCAGCTTTTTTACTAGCCTCTTCAACACTTAGCACTTCAAGCCCCGCTTCTTTTGCCTTAGCAACACTGGCACTATCAGCTCTTAAACCAACTATTACTTTTATTCCGCTATCTTTTAAATTCAAAGCGTGAGCGTGTCCTTGAGAACCATATCCTATAATAGCAACTGTCTTATCCTTTAACAAAGATAAATCGCAATCCTTGTCATAATATTTTCTAATCATAATATTCCTCCTACACTTCTGTGATTCTAACACAATAAAATGCTAAATTTTTACAAATTGCAATAAAAATTTACCACACCTCTTTCCATAACAGTAATACCCGTCCTTGTTTGCTCTAAAATTTCAAAACCTTGCATTTGATTTAGGTATTCATCTATAATCTCTGGCGAAGCAACCAGTTCTAAAATGATACTTCCATCTGATATATCTATAATTTTAGCATTATAAAGATCTGCTAAAGTGCAAATTTTCTTTTTATCGCTATCCCTTGCATAAATTTTCAAAAGCAATAAATCTTTTAAAATCATATTATCTTCATCTGGCAAATGGATACAATGCACCTCAACAAGTTTTGAGCTTTGTTTTATAACTTGCATCACAGTAGCCTCATCTGCATCTACTACTATGCTTATACGCGAAACCTTTTCTATACAAGTTTCGCTTACTGTTAGACTTGCTATATTAAAACCCCTTTGAGCAAATAAAAGCGTGATTCTTGCTAAAACTCCCGGATTGTTATCAACAAATAAAACTATAACTTTCTTTTTCATAGCAAATCCTTAATCAACGATTATATTTTCTACATTTCCACCAGCTGGTATCATAGGTAAAACTTTCTCGTCCTTATCTATAATACACTCTATCCAAACAGGCGTATTTTTTTCTTTTAAAGCCTCGCTAAAAGCCTCTTTAAACTCGTTTAAATTTTTGCAAGAAAAGCCTTTAGCATAAAATCCTTGTGCCACTTTTACATAATCCATTTTTTTATTCATATCCGTGCTTGAGTATCTATTTTCATAAAAAGAACTCTGCCACTGTCTTACCATACCTAAAGTATTGTTATTTAGTATTATAGAGATTATAGGCAAAGAATATTCAACCGCAGTTGCGACTTCATTTAAATTCATATAAAAAGACCCGTCCCCTGTAATCTGAATGACAGTTTTTTCAGGCTTAGCTATCTTAGCACCCAAAGCAGCGCCATAAGCAAAGCCCATAGTTCCTAAACCTCCACTAGTTAAAAAACTTCTTGGAAATCTATGCTTTGTGTATTGCACAGCCCACATCTGGTGCTGACCAACATCTGTAACGCATATCGCCTCTGACTTTGTAACTTCATTTATGGTATCCATTATATTTTTAGGACTAAATTCTTTAGGAGCAAATTTATTTTTTAGCCTTTCTTCTTCTTTTTCTTTCATATCTTTTATATAAGATAGCCATTCTTTGCTATTAGCTTTGCATTTTAATGTTAAAAAAGCTTTTAAAATTTCCTCCAAATCTCCTATAAGCTCATAATCAACCTTGACATTTTTATTTACCTCGCTTTGATCTATATCTATATGCACTTTTTTTGCTTCACCGCCAAATTTAGATGTATTTAAAGCAACCCTATCGCTAAATCTAGTCCCTATAGCTAAGATCAAATCAGCTTCGTTTATAATGGTATTTGATGTAACAGTGCCATGCATTCCTATCAAGCCGACATAAAAAGGCTCGTCATAAGAGATATTTCCAGTAGCCATTATAGTATGAACGCAAGGTATATTAGTATTTTGCAAAAATTCTCTTAATATGCCTGTGTAATCCCTAGTGCCACCACCAAAATAAACAAGAGGTCTTTTTGAATTATTTATAAGCTCGGCTACATCTTGTATATTTTTTTGCAAACTACTGTCTATGCGGTATTTTTTAGGTTGTTTTTTAGCCTTTCTTTCAAAATCACAAAAAGCACCCGATATATCTTTTGGTATATCGACCAAAACAGGTCCTTTTCTACCTTGATTTGCTATCAAAAAAGCTTGTCTAACAGTATCTGCTAACTCTTTTACATCTCTTACTACAAAATTATGTTTGGTAATTGGCATAGTAATACCCGTTATATAGACTTCTTGAAAGCTATCTTTGCCTATTAAATTTGTAGGCACATTTCCCGTTATAGCAACAACTGGTATGCTATCCATATAAGCAGTAGCAAGAGCTGTAACTAAATTTGTGGCTCCTGGACCACTTGTAGCCAAAACAACTCCTGTTTTTCCACTAGCTCTTGCATAGCCATCAGCTGCGTGTCCTGCACCGCACTCATCTACAGGCATTATGTGCCTAATCTTGTCTTTATATTTATACAAAGCGTCATATATGTGCAAAACCGCACCACCTGGATAACCAAAAATAGTATCAACTTCTTGTTCTATCAAAACTTCCATAAGTATATCAGAGCCATTTAATTGCATATAAAATCCTTAAAAAATATTTTGTAAAATGATAAAAAATGAATTTTTTTAGACGACGAAGACTAGCAGGGGCAGGGTAATGAGAGAATGGGACTTGAAATTTGTATTATAATTAGGTGCCGACTTATTAAAAGTTTGCATTTTTTCCTCCTTTAATTCTCTATGAAAGCTAATATTAACAAAGCTATACTAAATTTCTAATAAAAACAAAGCTTTTTTTACCAAAAGTTACACTTTTTATGTGATAAAACTGTATTTTATAAGCTTTTAATCTAGCTTAGTTCATAAAAAGCCTATCTTATATAAGATTTAAAATTTTTTCACAAACTTTTCTTGGTTCTTCATTTTTATACACAGGACGTCCAAGCACTATAAAATCGACTTTGTTATTTTTAGCATCGTCTAAAGTAGCCACTCTAGCTTGGTCATTTTTTTCCTCATTAAAGGCTCTGATGCCCGGGCAAACTGTCAAAAATTTTTCACTGGTATGTTCTTTTATAGCTTTACTTTCAAAAGCAGAACAAACCATACCGTCAAGTCCGCTTTCAAAACTAAATTTTGAAAAAGACAAAACTGCATCTTTTAAATTTTGCTTATACAGCTCGTAAAATTCGTTTTCATCAAAGCTAGTTAAGGCTGAAACGGCTATAAGAAGTGGTTTTTGTCTAAATTTTTCTAGCCTAGACACAGAGGCTTGCATAGCCTTTTTTCCCGCACTTGCGTGTAAATTTATCATATCTACATCAAGCTTTGCTAGCTCTTCACAGGCATCAGCCATGGTATTTGGTATATCATAAAGCTTTAAGTCTAAAAATATTTTAAACTTATCTATTTTTTTTATCTCATCTATAAGCTTAAAGCCATCTCTAAGATAAGATCTAAGCCCTATCTTTAACCAAATATCAAGTCCTTTTAAATCCCTAGCTAAAGCCAAACACTCATCTTTAGACGCTAAATCAAAAGCTACGCAAAGCTTCATTTATATCCTTAAGCCTTTAAATCAACAAATCTTTCTTTATGAAAAGGATTGCTTTCATTTACAAAAGAAATATTAGCAAAAATTTCCTTTGTTATCAAAGAAAGCTCATCAAAGCTTAAATCAAGATTTTCATCATCTTTTAAGCCTAAAAAGTTTTTACTCTTTTCTACAAAGTCCGTTTTAAAATCTTCATAAAAAGAATCAAAGTCTTCTTTTTTAAATTCTTTATTTTCATTAAAAAGATTAGGATATGTTTTAAGTAGGTATTCTTTTTCATCTTTATTTAGACTTTCATAACCTTTTTCTTTTAGTTTTTCAAGGACTTGTAGTTTTTCTAATCCTTCTTTTAGTAAAAAGTCTATAAAGTCTTTGTAGCTCATAAATTCTTTGAAGCTTCCAAAATCTTTTGCCGTATACTCTATACTATCCATACTTTGCTGCTTCATCTCCTCAAAACTCATAAGCTCTTTATACTCTAAAACTCCATTTAAGTCTTTATCACTTTGTATGGTTCTTTCTAGTTCTAAGGCTATAGTTTCTTTTGCAAATTTGCCATTATTGTAGAAGGTTTTTTGCACCTCCTTAAAAGCACTAGAATAAGCTCCGCTATAAGATGTTGTATTCCCTCCAAGCTTTATGTAAGATTTAGTAGATAAGCTTAAATCAGCAGTTACAACCCCATTTCCTGCATAGCCAAAATATCCATTAGTCGTATATCCAGATCTAGTCTCATCAAGCTCACTCTTAGTCAAAAAGCCATTTGAATCAGCATCAGCCTTTATATATCCTCTTTGATAAGCTATATCAGCATACCAAGCAGATACAAAGCTTTCAGCTTTATCACTTAGTATATAAGAATTTGAACTTGTTTTATGAACTCCAGCAAAATTTTCTCTTAGTATAGAAAGTGTATTTTCACTTAGAGCAGATTTAACTATCTTATTTGTTATAGGATCTCTAAAAAATACTTCTTTTAAATTAGAATTTGCTTTTTTTGCTTCATTGCTTATATTTTGTGTCTCTAAATTTTTACTTAGTTCTTTTAACTCATCCTTACTCTTATACTCTAGCTTAGAATCAAAAGCCTTGTAGATGGGATTATTTTCTACAAGGGAGAAATTCCAAGCTACAGATGAGAAATCTAGTTTCATTTTAAACCTCTAAATCTACAAATCTTTTTTCATAGAAAGGATTAGAAATATTTACTGAAGCTATATTAGAAAATATTTCTTTCATAACCAAAGAAAGCTCATCAAAGTTTAAATCAAGATTTTCATCATCTTTTAAGCCTAAAAAGTCTTTGCTCTTTTCTACAAAGTCTGTTTTAAAATCTTCATAAAAAGAATCAAAGTCTTCTTTTTTAAATTCTTTATTTTCATTAAAAAGATTAGGATATGTTTTAAGTAGGTATTCTTTTTCATCTTTATTTAGACTTTCATAACCTTTTTCTTTTAGTTTTTCAAGGACTTGTAGTTTTTCTAATCCTTCTTTTAGTAAAAAGTCTATAAAGTCTTTGTAGCTCATAAATTCTTTGAAGCTTCCAAAATCTTTTGCCTCATATTCCGTATTATCCATAGCCTGTTGTTTCATTTCCGCAAAACTCATAAGCTCTTTATACTCTAAAACTCCATTTAAGTCTTTATCGCTTTGTATGGTTCTTTCTAGTTCTAAGGCTATAGTTTCTTTTGCAAATTTGCCATTATTATAGAAGGTTTTTTGATCTTCCTTAAAAACTTGATTTGCTTCATTTGAAGCGTATGGTGTAGAATATCCTCCAAGTTTTATGTAAGATTCAGTAGATAAGTTTATAACAGCAGTTACAACCCCATTTCCTGTATAGCCAAAATATCCGTGAGTCATATATCCAGATCTAGTCTCATCAAGCTCACTCTTAGTCAAAAAGCCATTTGAATCAGCATCAGCCTTTATATATCCTCTTTGATAAGCTATATCAGCATACCAAGCAGATACAAAGCTTTCAGCTTTATCACTTAGTATATAAGAATTTGAACTTGTTTTATGAACTCCAGCAAAATTTTCTCTTAGTATAGAAAGTGTATTTTCACTTAGAGCAGATTTAACTATCTTATTTGTTATAGGATCTCTAAAAAATACTTCTTTTAAATTAGAATTTGCTTTTTTTGCTTCATTGCTTATATTTTGTGCCTCTAAATTTTTACTTAGTTCTTCTAAGTCGTCTTTACTTTTATACTCAAGCTTAGAGTCAAAAGCCTTGTAGATAGGGTTATTTTCTACAAGGGAAAAATTCCAAACTACAGATGAGAAATCTAGTTTGGTATTCATTTTTAATTAAGTTCTTCATACAGCATAGTATCTACACCATACTGTGCACATAAAGTTTGAGCGTATAATCTTTGTTTTGTAGTGCCATTTTTTTGTGTATTTTTACAATTAAAGATTATTTGCTGAACCTGTGTAGGATTTGTTAATATAGGAAATCCCCAAGCAAAAAGATTTGAGCTTAAAAAAGCTAACGCAACTAAAGAGAGTAAAAGCTTTCTCATTTTCTCCTCCTTAAAAATACTAATACTAACTTTAAATCGGCAAAAAAGAAAAAGATTTTATAGTATAAATAGAAATTTAAGCCATTTTATTTTTACTGATACTATCAAGTATGGCATTTACTAGCTTTGGGGAATTTTCTGATGAAAGTTCTTTTGCTAATTCCACAGCCTCATTTATGATGATTGCTTCTTGTGTATCAGTATATAAAAGCTCATAAGCACCAAGTCTAAGTATGGCTCTATCTACAGTGGCTATGTTGTTGATTTCTCCTTCATTTAAAAGAGAGTTGATAATCTCATCTATATTGCTTAAATGCTTGAAAATACCCTCATAAAGTTTTAAAGTGAAAGCTTTTTGCTCGTTTTTTATCTTTTTTTCCTTAAGAAATTCAAGCACAAAGCCATCATCTTTTTCATTCAAATCATTAGCATACAGCAAAGATACGATGGCTTGTCTAACTTGATGTCTAGTAGCCATTAAAATTCTTTTGATAAATTTAACATCTCTATAACAGTTACCATAGCTTCAAAACCTTTATTTCCTACTTTAGAACCAGCTCTTTCTATGGCTTGTTCTATATTATCTGTGGTTAATATACCAAAGCTAACTGGAATTTCGCTGTTTAGGCTTACGGAAGCTATGCCCTTTGTTGTTTCAGCGCTCACAAAGTCAAAATGAGGAGTAGCTCCTCTAATAACAGCACCAAGACAACAAATAGCGTCAAATTTTTTACTTAAAACAGCTTTTTTTAAAGCAAAAGGTATCTCAAAAGCACCCGGCACCATAATAAGACTTAAGTTATTATCGTTTCCTCCGTGCCTTATAAAAGCATCTTTTGCACCTTCTACTAAATTTTGTGTTATAAAGTGGTTAAATCTTGCATTTATTATGGCTATCTTTTCATCACCTTTTAACTGTAATTTCGCTTCTATTATATTCATCTTTTTTTCCTTTATTTTGAAAATTCGCTAAGTTTTAACAAGGTTTGAACACATTTTTTAAGTCTATTAACATCAAGCATATTAGCACCATCGCAAAGAGCTTCACAAGGATTTGTATGCGTTTCAAAGAAAAAACCATCTACGCCAACTGCTGCTGCTGCCCTTGCCAAAGGCTCTATAAATTCGCTTTTGCCTCCACTTTTGCCCCCCATAGCTCCGGGCATTTGCACACTATGAGTAGCATCAAATATAACAGGGGCAAATTCACGCATTATAAGCAAAGACCTCATATCAACGACTAAATTTCCGTATCCAAAACTAGAACCTCTTTCTGCCACAAAAACTCCATTTCTTTGTGCTGCTTCAAAACCCTCCTCTTTTTCTCCTCTACTTTGTAAAACTTTTTTTACAGAGTATTTTATATCTGATGGATTTAAAAACTGCCCTTTTTTGATATTTACCTTAGCTTTAGTTTTTGCAGCCGCTACAAGTAAATCAGTTTGCCTACACAAAAAAGCTGGAATTTGTAAGACATCAGCCACTTTTGCTACAGGATCAGCTTGATAGCTTTCGTGTATATCTGTTAAAATTTTCATAGAAAATTCTTTTTTTACGGTTTCTAAAATTTCAAGACCCTTTTCAAGTCCAGGGCCCCTAAAACTGTCTATGCTGGTGCGATTTGCTTTATCAAAACTAGACTTAAAATAAAAATCTATCCTCTCATCTTCATTAAATTCTTTAAGCTCATTTGCAACTTTAAACACTAATTCTTTGCTTTCTATAACGCAAGGTCCAGCAATCAAAATCATCTTTTTCATTTTTTAGCCTTTATCAAAATAAGTCCTCCAAATATAACCCCTATTATACCTATAAAAACCATAGCACTTGGTAAATCATCTCCTAGTAATATACCCAAAGCTAAGGAAAATAAAACATCAAAATAACTTATCCCAGCCACTATCCCTGCCTTTTTGGCTATACCATAAGCCTTTGTAACATAAATTTGATACAAAATTCCAAAAAGTCCCATTAAAAGTATCAAAAACCAAGTTTTTAAACCACTTGGCATAACAAATGGGGCTATCATAAAATCAAGATATTTTACAGAATAAAAAGAGCCTATCAGCATAGAAAACAAAGGCAAAATAGCTCCTATGATTATGAAAGAAGAGGCTATTATCTCCGTTGCATAATATTTTCTAAGCTGTCTAACAGAGGTTAAAGCCATAGCTGCTGTTAGTCCTGATAAAACACCTACTACTGTATTTGTCATATCTACACCGGTATGAAAATCATCATCAACCCAAGGATGAGATATTAAAAGCACACCAAAAAAAGCAAGAAAAATTCCAATAAACCCAAAAAAGCCTATACTTTCTTTAAATAAAAAAAAGGCTATCATAGCTACAAAAATAGGAGCTGTTTTTTGAAAGGCAAAAGCTGTGCCTAATTCTATATTAGAAACATTGTAAAAAAAAGCATAAAGAGAGATAGTCCCTGCAACACCTCTAAAAATAAGCAAACCTAAGTGTCCGCCTTCTTTTTTTACCTTGAGTTTTGATATAAGATATAAGACAAATACCGTTCCAACTAAATTTCTAAAAAAAACAATCTCTATAGATGGCAAATCCTGACTTAAAAGCTTAGCACAAGCACCAGTTAATGCAAAATAAACACAAGCTATTAGCATAAAATAAATGCCAAGATTATGTTTTATAAGCTTTAACATAAGCTAAGTATCAAGCTCTTTTTTAAATTTGCAAGAAGCACACTCTAAAAAAGTGCCTTTTTTAAGCTCTTTTATGTGCAAAAAATGTCCGCATTCTGGGCAGTTTTCATCGCTTGGTTTATAAGAGCTTATGAAATCGCAGTTAGGATAAGTAGAGCAAGCATAAAATTTACCCCTTTTTGAAAATCTCTCCACCACTTCGCCTTTTTTGCATTTAGGACAAGCAATCCCTATGCCATTTGTCTTTTTGCTTTCTTTGTTTTCATCTTTTTTTTCTATATTTCTTATGTATCTGCATTTTGGAAAGGAAAGACAAGCTATAAATTCTCCGTATCTACCAGTTCTTATAGCAAGTTCGCCTCCACACTGAGGGCATTTTTCATCTAGCTTTGTAAAGGTTTTTAAGCTTTTTATCTTTTGCTTACCCTCATCTATCTTTCTTGTGAAAGGATAGTAAAAGTCCTTTAAAACATCTTGCCAAGAAGCCTTGTCTTCAGCTATCTCATCAAGGGTATTTTCAAGCTTTGAGGTAAAATCACTATCTACTATGTCGCTAAAATTTTGCTCTAGCATTTGAGTTACTGTAAAAGCTATCTCCGTAGGCACGAGTTGCTTTTTTTCAAGCTTTACATAATCTCTTGCTGTGAGTATAGATATAGTAGGTGCGTATGTGCTTGGTCTTCCTATGCCTAAGCTTTCAAGCTTTTTAACAAGAGCTGCCTCTGAATATCTAGGCGGTGGCTCTGTAAAATGAGAATTTAGCTCTAGCTTTTGAATTTCTAAACTTTGATTCTTTTCTAATTTTGGTAAAATTTTATCCTTATCTTTATCGCCATAAACCTTATAATACCCATCAAAAACTACTCTCTTGCCACTTAATTTAAAAACTGCCCCATCGCCCTTTACAAAAACATTCTGTATAGAAGTTTTTGCAGGGTTCATCTGACAAGCTAGAAAACGGTTGTATATAAGTGTGTAAAGTTTTAATTCATCTTTATCTAAAAATTTTTGTGCTAATTCAGGAGTAAAGGACAAATCACTAACTCTTATAGCCTCGTGTGCCTCTTGTGCTCCTTTTGATTTGCTGGTATATACATTTGCTTTGCTTGGTAGATAGTCTTTACCAAATTCCTTTTCTATAAAGCTTCTAGCCTTTGAAACGGCTTCTTTTGCTAAATTTAAGCTATCTGTTCTCATATAAGTTATCACGCCCATAACGCCCTTATCAGTTTTCACGCCCTCATAAAGCCTTTGTGCTATCATCATAGTTTTTTTAGGTGAAAAGCCAAAATTTGTGCTTGCACTTTGTTGTAAGGTAGAAGTCATAAAAGGCGGAGGAGGAGGGTTATTTTTTTCTTTTTCTTCTATTTTATCAACTTTATACGAGGAATTCTTACAATTTTTTTCTATTACTTTTGCTCTATCTTTATTTGTAATACTCATTTTTTCTATCTTTTTGCCCTCATACTCAACAAGTTCAGCTTCTAAATCTTTCTTAAAAACCATATCTATACTAAAATATTCAAAAGGAACAAAAGCTTTTATTTCTCTTTCTCTATCAACGATTATCTTTAAAGCAGCACTTTGCACCCTACCTGCACTAAGCCCTTTACGAATTTTTAAAGACAACAAAGGGCTTAATTTATAGCCCACTATCCTATCTAAAAGCCTTCTAGTTTGTTGAGCATTTACTGAATTTATGTCTAGCTTTCTAGGATTGTTAAGAGCGTTTAAAATAGCCTCTTTTGTAATCTCGTGAAATACTATCCTAGGCAATGTTTTTTCATCTTTATCTATAGCTTTTGCTATGTGATAAGCTATGGCTTCTCCCTCTCTATCTTCATCTGTTGCTAGATAAATTTTATCTGCTTTTTTTGCCTTTTCTTTTATGGTTTTTACTATATCTTTATGTTCTTTTGAGACTGTGTATTGGGGGACAAAATTATCATCTTCTATCTTTATGCCGAAACTAGACTTTGGTAAATCTCTAATATGTCCTTTTGAGGCTATTACCTCATAATCTTTACCCAAAAAAGCGGCTATAGTTCTTGCCTTTGCTGGAGATTCTACTATTATTAAATTTTTCATCATTGCCTCTTTGTAATTTAAAAATGAATTCTTATATATATAACATTAATATAACATTAATAAATTGCTATAATTATGCAAATTTTAATAAAATACAAGGAATACAATGAAAATAACACCAGAAAAGCTTTTTGAAAAAAGGAGAGAATTTATAAAGCTTGGAGCTGGATCTTTACTCGCAACAAGCCTTGTAAATACAAAGCTAGAAGCACTAAATTTCATAGCAGATGAAAACAAATATAAGCTTAAGATAAGTCCAGAAGAAGCAGCCACGTCTTACGTAAATTTTTACGAATTTTCTACAAATAAAAGCATTGCTGTTGAACTTGCAAAACAGTTTCATACTAGGGATTGGAAGATAGAAGTAAAAGGGCTTGTAAAGGAAGAAAAGATTCTAAGTATGGATGATTTGTTGAGCTTTAAACTAGAGGAAAGAATTTATAGACTTAGATGTGTTGAAGCTTGGTCTATGGTAATACCTTGGATAGGTTTTGAGCTAAGAGAACTTATAGAAAAGCTAGAACCTAGCTCTGAAGCAAAATTTATAAAATTTACTACCTTGTTTGATAAAAATAGATTTGCAGATCAAGCCTCACATTTTCCTGTGCTTGACTATCCATATATTGAAGCTTTAAGACTTGATGAAGCCTTGCATCCACTTACAATACTTGCAGTTGGTATGTATAAAAAGCCTTTAAGTGCGCAAAACGGTGCTCCTATAAGATTAGTAGTGCCGTGGAAATATGGATTTAAAAGCATAAAATCCATAGTTAGCATAGAATTTACAAAAGAACAACCAAAAACTACGTGGGAGCTTTATAATCCTAAAGAATACGGATTTTACTCAAATGTCAATCCTCAAGTAAGCCATCCTAGATGGTCTCAAGCAGAAGAAAGAGTGATAGGAGAGTTTTTCACCCGCAAAACTGAGCTTTTTAATGGCTATGAAAAAGAAGTGGCTCATCTTTATGAGGGTATGGACTTGAGGAAATATTTTTGAATAAAAAAATTTTCTTTGCTTATATGGTGTTTTTTACAAGCTTGTTTTATACAAGCTTTATGCTTTATAAAAACTACAAATCAGATATTTTAGCAGAACTTTAC
Organism: uncultured Campylobacter sp.; assembly: GCF_944323605.1. Classification (GTDB taxonomy): domain Bacteria; phylum Campylobacterota; class Campylobacteria; order Campylobacterales; family Campylobacteraceae; genus Campylobacter_D. The sequence goes on along the minus strand of NZ_CALUTC010000010.1, from coordinate 13,678 downwards.
TTTTACACGGGCATTTTCGCAATGATATTTACTGCTTTTTCTCTGCTTTTGTCGCTTTTTAAATTCAAAGGTTGTAAAAAATTACCAAGACTTTTTGGAATTTTTGCCTTTATGTGGGCTTTTTTGCACCTCTCATCATATTTCATATTTTCCAAACAACTAAGTTTTTCAAAACTATTTAACTCAATATTTACATACAATATAGAATTTAGCGGTTTTATAAGCTTTATGCTTATGTCTTTGATGTTTTTGGCTTCATTTTCTTTATTTAAGAGCATTAAAATAGTGCTAAAAATGGGCTATGTTTTATTTGTGCTTATTTGTATTCATTATTTTTTATCAGCCAAAATTCCAAATTTATGGCATATTAGCATTCTTTTCTTATCTATTTTTCTATTATACTTAAGATATAAAAATGATTTAATAAATAAAATTTATAAGCAAGGCAACAAATGAAAAATACCAAACTAACAATAGACGGATTAAGGCTACTGAAAAGCATAGAATCTCAAAGTATAGATTTGTGTTTTTTTGATCCACAGTATCGAGGCGTGCTAGATAAAATGCGTTACGGTAATGAGGGTCAGCGACAAAAAGGACGTAATAATTTAGTGCAAATGAGCGAGGATACTATAAAAAGCTTTATAAAAGAGATTGATCGTGTGCTAAAGCATAGTTGCTATCTTATGCTATGGGTTGATAAATTTCATCTTTGTGAAGGTGTAAAAACTTGGCTAGATTCCACACTTTTACAAATCGTTGATTTAATCACTTGGGATAAAGGTAAAATGGGTATGGGCTATCGCACTAGAAAACAAAGCGAATATCTACTTGTTATACAAAAAAAGCCCATTAAAGCAAAAGATACTTGGAAATCACGCACTATACGCGATGTGCATTTTGAAAAATTATCAAGCAAGGAGTTAAAACTTCACCCGCATATCAAACCTAAAGGCTTACAAAAGCTTTTGATAGAATCTTGCACGAATATTGGCGATTTAGTGTGCGATCCAGCCGCAGGAAGTTTTAGCGTTTTTGAATGCTGCAAGGAATTACAGCGAGAATTTATAGGGACAAACTATGGTGGAAGCGAGGGGAATCGAACCCCTGTCCAAAAATAAAGCAATAAAGGCATCTACATACTTAGCAAAGATGAAAATTTCACCAAGATAAGCTCATCTTCCAAAACTTTTATCGTGGCTAAGACTTAAAATTCACCTAGAAAGCAGTCAAATTTCAGGGCTACACTACCTAAACAACTCACTTCTCAAGCTAGATAGTATGACTTAAGGCGAGGCTCAACTGAACTTACGCAGCTTTAGCGTAAGCAGGAGCAAATTTAGTATTATTTGCGTTTAATTTTAAATAGACTTTTAACGCTATGTCCAAAGCGGTATGCAACCTAAAGCACTCTACTCCTGTCGAAGCCAAGTCGCTCCCGTTTTACTGTGAAAGTTTGCTTGGCAGTTTAACAAGCAAAGGATTAAAAAAAGCTAAAACATCGGCATCTTGCTCATAGCATTTACAGTATTTTTCGCACTGTTCGCTTAAAAGCAAAAGCCAGTCTATAAATTCATCGCTTGCAGGACCATCAAATCTACCAGCTTGCTCCATAACCTCTTCACAAAAAACGCAAAAATCAGTTACCTCATCAAGCTCAAGACGTCTAGCAGCCCAAGCTGTATTATGTGCTAGGGTCTGAATTTCTTTTAAAGCCTCTTTGTATTTATCGCCCTCAAGCTTTATAATCAAAGGCTCAAAAGAATCAGCCATTGTCCTAAAAAAATGTAAAAATTTTTCCACATCATCTGCTTCAAAATCTATTTCTAATTTCTTTAAAATTCCCATTTCTCATCTTTATATTTTTGCAAAGATTAGATTCTAACAAAGTTTTACTAAAAATTTATTACAAAAAGTTAAAAGCTTTAAATTTAGTTTTTGCTAAACTTGGTAAAATTGATTTTATTTTAGGGCAAACAAAGATATGGATAGAGTAGTAGAAATAGAAAAATTTTCCTTTGATGAAAAATATGAACTTTCTTTAAGACCTTCAAATTTTGATGGATACATAGGTCAAGATAATATAAAACAAAATTTAAAAATTTTTATACAGGCTGCAAAAAAAAGAGAAGAGTGTTTGGATCATATACTTTTTAGCGGACCTGCTGGACTTGGCAAGACAACGTTAGCAAACATTATAGCTTATGAAATGGGAGCTAATATAAAAACAACAGCAGCTCCTATGATAGAAAAAAGTGGTGATTTAGCAGCCATTTTAACAAATTTAAATGAGGGAGATGTGCTTTTTATAGATGAGATTCACAGGCTTTCTCCGGCGATTGAAGAAGTGCTTTATCCTGCTATGGAGGATTTTAGGCTAGACATTATAATAGGAAGTGGAGCAGGAGCACAAACAGTAAAGATAGATTTGCCAAAATTTACTCTCATAGGTGCTACTACTCGTTCAGGAATGCTTAGCAATCCCTTAAGAGATAGATTTGGTATGCAATTTCGCCTCGAATTTTACAAAGATAATGAACTTGCTTTAATAGTCAAAAAAGCTGCTGAAAAGCTTTCAAAAAACTGCGAAGAAGAAGCTGCACTAGAAATAGCAAAAAGAAGCAGAAGCACTCCTCGTATAGCATTAAGATTGCTTAGAAGAGTAAGAGATTTTGCCGACGTTAATGACGAAAAAAACATAAGCAAAGAAAGAGCGAACGGGGCTCTAAATTCGCTAGGCGTAAATGAACTTGGTTTTGATAGTATGGATTTAAGGTATTTAGAGCTTTTATTATCAGCAAATAGGAGACCTTTAGGACTTGCTAGCATTGCAGCTGCTTTGAGTGAAGATGAAAATACCGTTGAAGATGTTATAGAGCCTTATTTGTTAGCTAATGGATATATAGAACGCACAGCAAAAGGGCGTGTAGCGAGTTTTAAAAGCTATGAGCTTATGAAAAAAACCTATGATAAAGGGCTTTTTGACTAGAGTTAAGGAAAAAATTTGTGAATAAAACTAAAATTTTATTTCCGCTAATGTTTTTGGCTATGTTTTTATGGGGCACCTCTTGGCCTTGTGCTAAAATTTTAGTAGAATACGCACCGCCTTATATAATTTCTTTTTGGAGATTATTTTTTGTATCGATAAGTGCCTTATTTATAGTGCTTGTGCTAAGACTTAGTTTTAAAATCGACAAAAAATCCATTTTCTTTGCTATGCTTACCGGGCTTTGTAATGCCATTTATTCATTATTTCACTTTGCAGGACTTGAATTTGGATTTGCTGGTTTGGGGGGAGTGTTAGTAACCACTAGCATTCCGATACTATCTTTTATACTTATGCAGTTTTTAAGATACAAAGAAGCAAAAAGAAGAGGTATTATTATAAAAAAACCGCCTATGAATCAAATTTTTGGACTTTGTCTTGGTGTTTTATCTGGAGCCTTTTTGCTAAATTTAACAAATTTTACAGAGCTTTTTAGTAGGGCGAATATATTCTTTTTATTAGCTGCGATTACTTGGGTGATACTTTCAATGTTTAGTAAAAATGTAAAATCCCACCCACTTTTGCTAAATTTTTATGTAAGCTTGTTTAGTTTTTTATTTTTTTCTCCTATTTTATTTTTTGATGGAGTGTTTTTTATATTTGAAGCAGATTTTAGATTTTTTATGGCAATGTTTTTGGTAGCCTTTTTATCAACTGCTATAGGAACTGGTATTTATTACTACGGTATTAAAATTTTAGGCGTTGTAAAAACAAATGCCTTTAACCTTTTAGTTCCGCCGAGTGCTTTAATAATGAGCTTTTTTATGCTAAATGAAATTCCTTCCATTTCTACTGTTTTTGGCACTGTTTTAGCACTTTTTGCTATTTATTTTATAAATATCTACAAGAAAAAAGAAAAATAATATATATTTTGCTATAATTTTGCGAAATTATTTCGAGGATTTTTAATGATTCAAACTTGTATATTTCCTGCTGCTGGTTATGGGACTAGATTCTTACCTGCAACCAAGGCTTTACCAAAAGAAATGCTTCCGATATTGACAAAGCCTTTGATACACTATGCCGTAGATGAAGCTCTAGAGGCTGGTATGCAAAATATGGGTTTTATAACAGGTAGAGGAAAAAGAGCCTTGGAGGATTATTTTGATATATCCTATGAATTAGAACACCAAATTTCTGGCACAAAAAAAGAATATCTCCTAAATGATATAAGAAATCTTATGCAAAAATGTATTTTTACATATACCAGACAAAACGAAATGAAGGGCTTAGGCGATGCGGTCTTAAAAGCTAAACCCTTAGTAGGAGATGAATCCTTTGCGGTAATATTGGCTGATGATTTATGTGTAAATGAAGATGGCATAGGCATTATGGCACAGATGATAAAGATATATGAAAAATACCGTTGCACTGTTGTGGCTGTTATGGAAGTTGAAAAAGAGCAAGTAAGCAATTATGGAGTAATAGCTGGAAATGCGGTAGAAGATGATTTGATAATGGTGCATTCTATGATAGAAAAACCTGATCCAAGTGAAGCACCTAGCAATCTAGCTATAATAGGACGTTACATACTAACGCCTGACATATTTGGCATTTTAGAAAATACAAAAAGCGGCAAAAACGGCGAAATTCAATTAACAGACGCCTTACTTTCACAAGCTACTAATAACATGGTCTTAGCATACAAATTTAAGGGCAGGAGGTTTGACTGCGGAAATGTAGATGGATTTGTAGAGGCTACTAACTACTTTTACAAGAAAAATTTATGCTAAAAAATACACTTTTTTTTAAACAAACGGACTTCGCTAAGATAGCAGCATACGCACACCGCATAAATGATGAAAAACAAAGCAAGGAAGTTGGATATTATCATTTAGTAGATAGCTCATTTAAGATAATAGATGAAAGCAAAGATTTTTTTAAAGATAAAGAGCATATAAAAAATATAATTTTGATTGGAATGGGTGGCTCAAGCTGTGGAGTAAAGGCGTTAAAAGATTTTTTAAAAGAAGAAAAAAAAGATGAAAACAAAAAACTGTTTATAATCGACAATACTTCATCATACGCGTTAAATTCGGTTCTTAATAAAATAAAACTAGAAAACAGTTTTTTTATAATAAGCTCCAAAAGCGGCACAACGATAGAAGTTATATCGCTTTTTAAGCTTGTAATATCGCACTTTAAGCTAAAAAACGAAGAACTAAAAAAGTATTTTGTCTTTATAACAGATGAAAAATCAAAGCTTGATGAGCTTGGAAAAGATTTGGATATAAAAAGATTTTTTATACCTTCAAATGTTGGGGGAAGATTTTCTGTGCTTTCAGCTGTTGGTATAGTGCCACTTTCTTTTTGTGGATACGATACAAAGGCTTTATTAGAAGGTGCTAAGGCTTGTTATGAGGATTTTTTCACTCACAAAAAAGATGAAATTTTACAAAAGGCTTATCATTATTGCACCCACAAAAACGCTAATATAAACATACTCTTTTCTTATGCAAACGAATTTACAACCTTTAATGAATGGTATATACAGCTAATAGCCGAAAGCTTAGGCAAAAAACGAGGATACAAAAGGTTTGGAATAACTCCAATAGCTCTAATAGGTGCAAGAGATCAGCACAGCTTTTTACAGCTGATAATGGACGGACCAAAAGATAAAACAGTAACCTTTTTGAAAGTTTTAAATGTAAAAAATTCACCCACAATACCGAATTTAAGCTTTAAGGGATTAGAGGACTGTGATTTTGCAAATAACATAAGCTTACAAAAGCTTTTAAACACACAGTGCGAAGCAACAATGCACGCTTTAATAGCTGAAAATTTGAGCGTTGATTTGATAGAGATAGATGAGCTTGACGCCTGGCACTGCGGATATTTGATGTATTATTACGAACTACTTACTTCAGCTTGTGGAATAATGCTTGGAATAAATACTTATGATCAACCGGGCGTTGAAGTTGGAAAACTAATGCTTAAAAATTTACTTTCTCATTAAATTCTTTAATATAAAATTATAAACTAGATAAATTTTTATAAGGGCTTTGAGTTGAGAATTTTATTTATCTTAAGAGGTAATTATTTTAACGGACAAAAAGAGTGGTTAGCTAAGAATGGTTTGTTAGAATACTGCTTAGATTTAGAAGAATTTAGGTTTTTAGCTGGAGGCTTAAAAAGCCTAACAAATGGATATAAAAGCTTAGAATACGGTAATGCTAGTGAAATCTTAAAGACTTTGATGAATTTTTTAGAGTTGCGTATGCAAAAAGGAAATTTTTGCATAGTAAATGCACCAAATGCAAACAATTCTTTGCTAAAAGAATACAAAGATCTAGCACAAAAATACAGATATGCTTTTTATGTGCTAGAATTTAACGAGCTTAGCTTAGAGCAATGTAAAGAAAAAAATCTCCAAGAGGCACAAAAAAGCGGTGTTTTTATACCAGAACATATATTAGAAGCTATAGATTATGGGCTAAATAAAGAAAAAATATCTAAAAAATACAAAATTTTAAAACCAGACGAATACAAAAAAGTCTTATTCGAAAGAAAAAATTTAAATTCTTACAAAAAAATTCACCACATAGGGGATATTCAAGGTTGCTTTACAGTATTAAAAAAAGCTATAAACAAAATAAAAGATGATGAATTTTATATATTTTTAGGGGATTACATAGACAGAGGCATAGAAAACGGCAAGGTCATAAAATGGCTCTTAAAAATAAAAGATTTAAAAAATGTTGTCTTGCTTGAAGGAAACCACGAAAGACATTTAGTAAAATGGGCAAATAGAGAAATTTCAAGCTCTAAAGAATTTAATGAAAATACTATCAAAGATTTTAGAAAAGAAAAGATAAGCCAAAAAGATGCAAAGGAATTATATCCCAGCTTTAAAGAATGTTTTTTGTATGAATTTGGAGAAAAGCTTATATTTTGCTCACACGGCGGACTTTCTTATCTACCAAATGAGGATTACGAACTTAGTTTCATTCCTACAAATGAGCTTATAATGGGTGTTGGTGGCTACGATGATAGTAAGATAGTAGCGGATTTGTTTTGCAAAAACACAAAAAATAACACTTATCAGCTTTTTGGACACAGAAACAAGCATAAATTTCCCATACATATAAGTCCTAGAGTATTTTTATGCGAGGGTAAAGTAGATGATGGCGGATACTTAAGGGTAGTCAGCTTAAATAAAAATGGCTTTGAATGCAAGGAATTTAAAAACGAGGTTTATAAAAAATAGACTTTAATCACTTTAAAACCTTAAAATTAATGCTTTATTTTAAAAAATTTGCTATCATTTTGCTTTATTTTGATTATACGAGTGTTTTATGTTTAAAAATATTTTTACTTTTGCCTTGTTATCATTATTTTTTGTAGCTTGTAGCACACAAGATGAACTCTACAATCTTAGTGCATCACAGTGGTATGAACAAATAATTAAAGACTTACAAGATAGAGATTTAGAAAAGGCTGATGAACATTACACCTCTATGGCTAGCGAACATATATCAGATCCTTTATTAGAGCCTGTTGGACTTATATTAGCACAAGCACACATAGACGAGGAAGAATACCAATTAGCAAATTTTTATCTAGATGAAAATGCTAAAAAATTTGGAACATCAAAAAATATAGACTTTATAAGATATATGCAGATTAGGTCTAAATTTGAATCCTTTGCCTTACCAAATAGAGAGCAGGGATTATTAATAGAAACTATGAATCAAATAGATAACTTTTCAGCTTCTTACCCAAATACACAGTATAGCGTTTTGGTTGGGACTATGCTCACTAAATTTAGGTTGGCTTTTTACGCTTTAGAACAAGAGATAGCAGCACTTTATGAAAGAACTGATAAGTATGAAAGCTATGAAATTTATAAAGAAAGATTAGAAAATTCCGAGCTAAAAGATGTGCCTATGATAAAGGCTAAATTAGCTTGGTATAGAAGAATGTTTGAGTAAGGAAAAAATATGGAACTTGAAAATGTCAAAAACTACCCAGCAAAAATGCCTGTGATAGTGGAAGATGAACTATTTTTATATCCCTTTATGATAACTCCTATATTTTTAAGCGATATGCAAAATATAAATGCTATGGAACTTGCCATAAAAAATGAAAGTATGATTTTTGTAGCTCCATCAAAGATAGAAGGAGCTAGAAGCTTTGATGACATATATGACTGTGGTGTTGTGGGTATGATTATGAGAAAAGTGCCTTTGCCAGATGGAAGAGTTAAAATTTTATTTCAAGGCTATGCAAAAGCTAGGATAATAGAAAAGATTTCTAGCAGACCGTTGCAAGCTATGGTGGATCTGATACAGCAAACAAATATACCTGCTCAAAAAAATGACGCTTTATTAACCGTTCTCAAAGAAAAAGTAAGAGCACTTGCTAGTATAAGCCATTATTTTTCACCAGATTTGCTAAGAACTATAGAGGAAGGGCAGGATAGCTCTAGAATTTGTGATTTAATACTAAATACCATAAGAATTCAAAAACAAAAAGCTTATGAATTTTTTATAGAAACAAAGCTTGAAAAAAAGGTATTAAAACTCATAGAATTAGTAAGCGAGGAAATAGAAACAAACAAGCTTAGAAAAGAGATAAAAAGCAGGGTGCATTCAAGAATAGACCAGGTTAATAAAGAATATTTTTTAAAAGAACAGCTAAGACAAATTCAAAAAGAATTAGGTAGCGACACCCAAAAAGAAGATGAAACAAAAGAATATTATGCAAAGCTAGAAGCAAAAAAGAAATTTATGTATGAGGAAAGTTACAAAGAGATAAAAAAGCAGATTGAGAAATTTGAAAGAATTCATCAAGACAATTCAGAAGCCTCGATGATACAAACTTATATAGAAACAGCCATAGATGTGCCTTTTGAAAAGGTATCTAAAAAAAAGCTTGATATAAAAGAGGTCTCAAAGCAACTAAACAAGGATCACTATGCCTTAGAAAAACCTAAAGAAAGGATAGAAGAGTATTTTGCTGTAAGAGAATTGCTAGAAAAAAGACAGATAGCAGATAAAGACGGTGCCAAGGTTATACTTTGTCTTTATGGACCTCCTGGCGTTGGAAAAACCTCTTTGGCAAATTCTGTTGCTAAAGCATTAAAAAGAGAGCTTATAAGGATAGCTCTTGGTGGGCTTGAAGATGTAAATGAGCTAAGAGGACATCGTCGCACATACATAGGAGCAATGCCCGGACGCATTATACAGGGATTAATCGAAGCAAAACAGATAAATCCAGTTGTAGTGCTAGATGAGATAGATAAATTAAACAGAAGCTTTAGAGGAGACCCTTCTGCTGTGCTTTTAGAAATTTTAGACCCTGAACAAAACTCTAAATTTAGGGATTACTATCTGAATTTCAATGTAGATTTAAGCAAGGTAATTTTTATAGCAACAGCAAATGATATTGAAAATATACCAACACCGCTTAGAGATAGGATGGAATTTATAGAACTAAGCTCTTACACTCCAAATGAAAAATTTCATATAGCAAAGAGTTATTTAATACCAGATGAACTAAAAAAACACGGTTTAAAAAGTAGCGAATTATCCATAAGTAAAGAAGCTATAGAACTGCTAATAAGTGAATACACAAGAGAATCTGGGGTTAGAAATTTAAGACGAAAAATAGCCTCACTTTGCAGAAAAGCAGTTAAACAAATTTTACTAAGCAACGATAAAAAAGTGAGCATAAACTCAAAAAACCTGTCTAAATTTATAGATAAAAAGGTTTATGAAATAGAAAAGAGCGATAAAGAAGATAAGATAGGCGAAGTAAATGGGCTTGCTTGGACTGCAGTTGGTGGAGATGTGCTTAAAATAGAAGCTATAAAGATAAAGGGCAAAGGAGAGCTTATGCTAACTGGTAGTCTAGGGGATGTTATGAAAGAATCAGCACATATAGCCTTTAGCATGATAAAAAATCTTATAGATGAAAAAAAGATACATATCCCTCAAAAATTCTTTTATAAAGACAAAGAAAACATTTACGATCAATACAACATACACATTCACGTACCAGATGGAGCTACCCCAAAAGACGGTCCAAGTGCAGGTATAACAATGAGCACAGCTCTAGCTTCCATATTTAGCGGAAAGAAGGTAAAAGCTTGTGTGGCTATGACCGGTGAAATAGATTTGCATGGCAAGGTTTTGCCAATTGGTGGGCTTAAAGAAAAATTAATAGCTGCGTATAAGGCTAATATAAAAACAGCTTTGATACCTAAAAAGAATTACGAAAGAGATTTAAAAGATATACCAGATGAAGTAAAAAACAATATGAAAATAATACCAGTAAGCACCTTTGATGATGTCTTAAAAGAAGCCTTGATATAAAAAGTTTAAAGCTTTACAGCTTTAAACTACTCCTAATTATTATCCTTTAAAAAATATTTCATTAAAAAAAATTAAATTCTTATAATAATTTTTATCATTTAATATTATTTTTATTTTTTATATAATATAATTTTCTAAATAATAAATCTTATTGTTTAGAAAGGCTAGATTATGAAAAAGCTTACAAACGATTTTGGAAATATAGTAGCGGATAATCAAAACTCGCTATCAGCTGGTGCTAAGGGACCTTTATTGTTGCAAGATTATATCTTGCTTGAAAAACTAGCTCATCAAAATAGAGAAAGAATCCCTGAAAGAACGGTTCATGCAAAAGGTAGTGCTGCTTACGGGGAGCTTAAAATCACTGCAGATATTTCAAAATTTACCAAGGCTAAAGTTTTGCAAAAAGGCGAAGTTACACCTTTATTTTTAAGATTTTCAACAGTTGCTGGTGAGGCTGGGGCTGCTGATGCTGAAAGAGATGTAAGAGGCTTTGCTATCAAATTTTATACAAAGGAAGGAAATTGGGACCTAGTTGGAAACAATACACCGACATTTTTTATAAGAGATCCTTATAAATTCCCTGACTTCATACACACTCAAAAAAGAGACCCTAGAACGCATTTAAGAAATGCTAATGCCGCTTGGGATTTTTGGACGCTTTGTCCTGAAGCTTTGCATCAGATTACCATACTGATGAGCGATAGGGGGATTCCAGCAACTTACAGACATATGCACGGTTTTGGCTCTCATACTTATAGTCTTATAAATAATAAAAATGAAAGATTTTGGGTTAAATTTCACTTTAAAACTAAGCAAGGCATTAAAAATTTAACAAATGAAGAAGCTGAAGCTCTTATAGCTAAAGATAGAGAATCTCATCAAAGAGATCTATATAATAGCATAGAAAATGGGGATTTTCCTAAATGGACATTTCAAGTGCAAATCCTTGCAGAAAATGAGGTAGATAAATTAGGTTTCAATCCTTTTGATTTAACAAAAGTTTGGCCTCATAGTATAGTGCCTTTAATAGAGGTTGGAGAAATGGTTTTAAACAAGAATCCACAAAATTATTTTAACGAAGTAGAACAAGCTGCCTTTAGTCCTAGCAATATAGTGCCAGGTATTGGCTTTAGCCCTGATAAAATGCTACAAGGTAGAATTTTTAGCTATCCTGACGCACAAAGATATAGAATAGGCACTAATTATCATCTTTTACCTGTAAATAAGGCAAGAAGTGAGGTAAATACCTATAATGTCGCTGGTGCTATGAATTTTGATGAATACAAAAATCAAGCAGCCTATTATGAACCAAATAGCTATGATTATTCTGCTAAAGAAAGCACAAATTTTAATGAACCTGAATTAAAAATAGACGGTGGTGCTAATAGATACGCTCCGCTAGATAATGATTTTTACACTCAACCAAGAGCCCTTTTTAACATAATGAATAACTCGCAAAAAGAGCAGCTTTTCAAAAATATAGCAGCATCTATGCAAGGAGTTAATCAAAACATCATAGATAAAGCCTTAGTGCATTTTGAAAAAATAAGCAAAGAGTATGCTGATGGGGTAAAAAATGCTTTGAAGTAGGTGTATCCTACTTCAATTCTTTCTGCTAACAATACTCCCTCCTTGTTGGCAGAAAGAATTGAATATAAGGAAATATAATGCAAGAATTAAGCCTAGAAGAAGAAAAACAATTTGCCAGACTTTGCAATATGGCTTTTAATTTCGCCAGAAATAATGAAAGCGAAAACCTAAAGATTATGATAGAAGCTGGATTAAATGTAAATTTAAAAACTCATAAAGGTGATACCTTGCTTATGTTAGCAGCTTATAACAATTCTTTAGAAACTGCACAAATGCTTATTTCAAAGGGTGCTAGAATAGACGAAAAAAACGATAGAGGGCAAACCCCTTTAGCTGGTGTTTGTTTTAAAGGGTATTTACCTATGTGTAAGCTTTTGGTGCAAAATGGTGCAAATATCGATGAAAATAATGGCTTAGGAATGACACCCTTTTCTTTTGCCGTAATGTTTGGTCGTAAAGATGTGGCTAGATATTTGATACTTAATTCAAAAAAGAGCATACTAAAAAAACTTAGTTTTTTTATATTAAATATCTTTAAAAAGGGATAATTTTGCTATCATTTCTTTATGAAAAAAATAGAAAACATCTCACAAGCAAAACTAGATATAAAAAAATCAACCTTCATAGCTTATATTTGCAATTTTAAAGAATACAAAGAACTGTTAAACAAACTAAAAGAAAAGCACACAAAGGCTGTGCATTTTGTTTATGCATATAGGTTTTTAAACGAGCATAAACAAATCGTTGAAGACAAAAGCGACGATTTTGAACCTAAAAATTCTGCCGGACTCCCTTGTCTTAATGCATTAAGAGGGGCTGATCTCATAGATAGTGCTGTTATAGTAGTAAGGTATTTTGGAGGCATAAAATTGGGTGTTGGTGGGCTAATTAGGGCGTATTTTGCAGCTACAAATTTGGCTATACAAAATGCTAAAACCGTAGATTTTGAGCTTAAAGATGAGTTTTCTTTTAAATTAAATATAAAATTCTTTAATAAATTTAAACACAAGTGCGTAAAAAATAACATAAGTTTTGATTCTAAATTTAATAATGATGATGTTTTTATAAGATTAAGTATAAACGATAAAGAAAAAAGCCTTTTAAAAGAATTCCTAAGCTTTTAGCTTAGGAAACTTGAGATAAAATCTCATCTAAAGCACTTTTTTGTGAATTAGAAAGGTTTTCTTGCTCTTTTTTGTTCAAAATATTTTGCTCATCTTGTCTAAATTTATAAGCTTGTAAAGATGTGCTAAAGTCATTTGAAAAAGATACTTGAGAAGAATTACTTCCACCAAATCCAAGAGAAGCCATACTGCTGCTAAGCTCACTTACATAATTCTTGCCTGATAAAGAGGAAGGATCATCTGTATTGTTAGATGAGCCAAGCTCTAACAGACCGGAAAAAGAGCCAGAACTGTCCTCAACTTGTTTTTCTACATTTTTATAAGTTCCACTCAAAACATCAAATTCAAGAGAACTTATGGTTTTGTAATTAACCTGCATACTTATCTCCTTTCAAAATATATGCAAATAAAACAAGCAAAAAGTATTCCTAAATAAGAGCAATAAATGTAAGTTTATTAAGCAATAAGTTTTTACAAATCAAAAATTACATTTTAAAAATTTATGTTTCATATCCACCAAAAATAAAACAACCTTAAACCCTCACAATAAAACTAAAAATAAAAGCTAGTTGTAAAATAATATAAATAATTTAAATTAT
>NZ_CALUTC010000009.1 GCF_944323605.1 uncultured Campylobacter sp. | reverse complement strand
TCCTATAGCTCAGCTGGTTAGAGTGCACCCCTGATAAGGGTGAGGTCACAAGTTCAAGTCTTGTTAGGACCACCATATCTTTTTATAATATTTTTATTTACATTAACTTTATTTATCTTATAGTTTTATTAGCTTATCTCTTACATCAAAATATATTTCGCTTTTTGCTTGTATTTGTATTTTTCCTTTTGGAATGTGTTCTAGTATTATTATAGGGCTTAGATTGTATGGTTCAAAAAAAACATTTCTTACTTTTATTTCATTTTTTATACTAAGAGGATTATTTAAAAGATCATTGAAATTTTTGAATTTGTTTTTGCAAATTTTGTTAAAAGCATTGAATGAAAGCAAGAGTATTTCATCTTTTGATGCAAAAAATTTATCATAATTATCATTTATATTTATTCTGGTGGTTTTATTTTTAAAATGGGAATAAAACAATACGTGCGATTTGATAACTTCTTTATCACAGCTTATCAGTGCGTTTAAAAGACGGTAGTTTAAAAATTTTTCCCTAATTATTTCGTAGTCTTTTTTTTCTTTTTCAAGCTTTGCTACTTTTTTATATGTTTGTATTCTATCTTCTACGCTTGATGGTAGAATTTGCTTATTTAACGGAGAGGAAAATTCATTTGTTACTATTTTGTTTAAATTTTGTTTATTTAAAGCAAAAAAACAACCACAGTAGTTTTGATGATATAATTTTTCTTTTTTTGCCATTTCAAACTGTTTTTGTGTGCCACCACCCTTTCTAAAGTCTGGTATCAAAAAGTTTATGCCGCTATCTTCACATTCTTTTTTTATAGACTTTGTTAATTGCTCTATGTCTTTTTTGGGACTCATTAGAAGGGTAGAAGTAAAAGCTTTTTTATCGAGTTTTTTAGCCAGTTCTACACTTTTATTCATCCTAATATCAAAACAAAGCTCACATCTTAATCCCTTTTCAGGCTCATCTGCATATTTTTTAGCTAGTGCAAACCACTGTTCATAGTCATATTCGCCTTTTATAAGATCTATACCAAGCTTATCACAAGACCTTTTAACATCTATATATCTAAGTTCGTGCTCACTTAATGGATGTATGTTTGGATTGTAAAAAAAGCCCGTTATTTTTTCTTTTGGATATAATTTTCTAAGCTCTGTCATAAAATAATGCGAATCTACACTGCAGCAAATATGCACTAACACTGCAAGTCCTTAAGTAAAACGTCTATATGTCCTTTAGCTTTAACATTTTTGTAAATTTTGCTTATTTTGCCTTTTTCATCTATTATAAAAGTGCTTCTTATAAGCCCTTCATATTCTTTGCCATAGTTTTTTTTAATCCCCCAAGCTCCGTATGTTTTTATAACCTCTTTTTGTGGATCGCTTAATAGTATGTGTTTTAATTTGTATTTATCTATGAATTTTAGATGAGAATTTGTGCTATCAGGACTTATTCCTATAACTACTATTTCATTATTTCTTAATTTATCGTAATTTGCTGTGAAATCACAAGCTTGAGTAGTGCAACCCGGAGTATCATCTTTTGGATAAAAATATATTATAACTTTCTTTCCTAGAAAATCTTTCAAAGATATTAAGGTTTCATCGCTATTTTTCAAGGAAAAATCAGGGGCTTTCTCTCCTATTTTTAACTCTTTCATTTTTTTGCCTTCAATTTTTCGACAGTTTCGCCACCAAAAGCTATATTAAACGCTTCTATATCCTCTATTTGAACTACTATCCTTTCTTTTGCTTTGTTGTATTTTGTAGCAAGTAGCTCTGTTATGTCTTTCATCAACTGTTCTTTTGTGTTTTTGTCAAGCTCAGGTTTTGCTAGTTTGATATTAACAATTGGCATTTTATATCCTTTTTTTTCTTTTTAGTTTATCATATATTTATAAATATCAATTTTTCTTAATTTTTTTATTTAAGTTTATTTTATGTTTAAAATTTGATATAATCATAAGAATATTTTAAATTTTTAAGGAGAAAAATTGGACCCCAACCAGAGTATCACAATCCTAGAAAATACGGTGAATCAATCCAGTTTAGACATTACTTATTCTTCTCTTATGATTATTGCGGCTTTTATCCTTGTTTTGCTTAATGGTTTTTTCGTGCTTTCAGAATTTAGCATAGTTAAAGTACGTAGGTCAAAACTAGAGGAATTAGTAAAAGAAAAGAAAGCAAATGCAAAGAAGGCTTTGGAAATTTCTTCAAAACTAGATACTTATCTTAGTGCTTGCCAACTAGGCATAACACTATCTTCTCTTGCACTTGGTTGGATAGGAGAGCCAGCCATAGCAAAGGTTTTGGAGTATTATTTATCCCCTTTAAATTTACCATCTGTTGCTTTGCATACCATAGCCTTTGTTATAGCCTTTACTATCATAACCCTTTTACACGTGGTTATAGGCGAACTTGTGCCAAAAAGCGTTGCTATAGCTGTAGCTGATAAGAGTGTGCTTTGGGTGGCAAGACCCTTGCATATGTTTTGGTTACTTTTTTTGCCATTTATAAAAACCTTTGATTTTCTAGCAGCCATTTGTTTAAAGAGTATAGGCATAAGACCTGCCTCTGAAAATGAGTTAGCTCACTCTGAGGAAGAAATAAAAATCATAGCTTCAGAAAGTCAAAAAGGCGGAGTTTTAGATGAATTTGAAACGGAGCTTATAAGAAATGCTGTTGATTTTTCAGATACCGTGGCAAAGGAGATAATGACACCTAGAAAGGACATGATTTGCTTAAATAAAGGCAAGACTTATGAAGAAAATATGAAGATAGTTTGCACAAACTCTCATACTCGTTTTCCTTATATAGATGGTTCAAAAGATAATATAGTAGGTATGATACATATAATTGATATAGTGCAAAATGAGTTAAACAAGGATAAAAAAAGCCTAGATGACTTTGTAAGACCTATGTTTTTAATACCTGAAAACATAAGCATCTCTAAGGTTTTAATAAGAATGAATCAAGAAAGAAGCCACACAGCCTTAGTGGTAGATGAATACGGCGGGACAGCTGGTATCATCACCATGGAAGATATAATGGAAGAAATATTTGGAGAGATAAAAAAGGAAAATGTAGAGGAAGAAAGCTATAAAAAACTAGCTGATAATGTCTATGAATTCAAGGGCAGAAGCGATATAGAAACGGTTGAAGAGCTTTTAATGATAAAATATCCACAAGATCTAGAGCAAGTTACTATAGGTGGCTATGTTTTTAATCTTTTGGGGCGTTTGCCTGTGGTTGGAGATAGGGTAGATGATGATCTTTGCTACTACGAGGTAAAGGCTATGCAAGGAAATAGTGTAGAAAAGGTAAAGGTGGTAAAGAAAAGATAGCTTTTAGCCCTAGAGGGCTAAATTTATTTAAGAGGGTGAAGCTCATTTGCGTAAAAACTAACCGAGTCCATGCCCTCTTTTATAGCCCATTCATAAGCCTTAGAAACAAATACCCAGTTTATATGAGCAAAAAACTTTTCTAAGTAGGCAGGTCTTGCGTTTTGATGGTCTATATAGTAAGCGTGTTCCCAAACATCAACAACTAATAAAGGAATTTTGTCTTCACTTATAGGAGTGGCAGCATTAGAGGTATTTACAAATTCAAGTTCTTTATTTTTGTTTAATACTAGCCAAAACCAGCCAGAGCCAAATACAGCGGTTGCACCTTTTATAAATTCATCTTTAAAATTATCAAGAGAATTAAATTTAGCATTTATAGCCTTTTTTAGCTCATCTGATATTCCTTCAAAAGATGAAGTTTTAGGTTGAATACAATCAAAGTAAAAATCGTGATTATAAACTTGTGCAGCATTGTTAAATATAGCAGCACTAGAGTTTTTTATTATGCTAACTAAATCTTTTCCTTCAAATTCAGTTCCTTTTATGAAATTGTTAAGATTGTTAACATATGTTTGATGATGTTTTCCGTGATGATAAGCAAAAGTCTTTTCGCTTAGAAAATCACCAAAGGCGTTAGTGTCGTAGGGTAGTTTTCTTAGTTCAAACATTTTTTATCCTTTAAATTTAAAATATAGATTAAGATTCTAACATAAAAAATATTTTAAAAAGGTTAAAAAGTGTATTATTTTTGTAAAACAGAATAAATTTTTGACAAATTATCTTTTTTTATACCAAAATATACTAAAAATATATCCACTATGCACCATATAAGAGTAGCTATTAAAATCACTCCAAATATAAATGTAAGAATCGCAAATCCATTATCGCCAGAATCTAGGTAAGCGGTAGCAAAAATAAGTGTTAGTATATAAGATGCAAAAAATGATATTGGTTTTAGTATGCCAAGTTTTACATCTCCTTTGTAGAATCTATCTACTCCAAATACGCCTAAAAATAAAGATAGTAAAAGCCCAACTAAAGGATTTTTAATGCTTAAAAGCATTATTTTTTCAAGGGTCTCATCATCTGCTTTGTCTAAACTTTCCTTAAAAGCAGCCACGGAATCGCTTGGAATTCTGTCCTTAAAATTTAATAACAAAGTGTTTTTATCAACCATCGCTTTCTATCCCCTTTTCTAATACATTTTTGATAAGATTAAAATTATAAAGTTTTATTAAAGTTGGAACAACAAATACATCTCTTATAATCACTATCAAAGCTATTAACATAAGCACTAAGGAAAATAAAGCTAATGTATCATTGTCAAATTCAATGCCTATATTAAGCATTACATACGAAAAAATTACAAATATAAGCTTTAAGATACCGATAAGAAGCTGCCCTAAATAAATTCTATCAAGACCTGGTAGTGCTAAAGCTAGGATTATAGTTAAAAGCGGATTTTTATATGGAAGCAATACTGCTTTATCTATATCTTCATCACTTGCGTTATCTAAAAGAGAGTTAAGTTCGCTTGAAAATTTAGAAGGCATTTTTTCTTTTAGTTGTAAGAATATAGCAGTTTTATTTTTCATAAAAATTCCTAAAACCAATTGGTGACCCATACGAGACTCGAACTCGTGTTACCGCCGTGAAAGGGCGATGTCCTAACCGCTAGACGAATGGGCCTTACATTTGAGTTTAAAGCCAAAATTATATACTTGAAATCCTTAATAAGTGCTGAAATTATGCTTTAATAAAGTTATGAATTGTATTAAAAAAAAATTAATGATATTTTAATTTTTTTTAGATAATATTTATCTTATTTTGAAAATTGGAGATTTGTTTGGATATATTAAGTTTATTTTTTATATCTTGTGCGCTTGCTATGGACGCTTTTGCTGTTTCTTTATGCAAGGGTTTTAGTGTAAAAAAAGTAAGCTTGTATCATTATCTAAAAGTGGGAAGCTATTTTGGATTATTTCAAGCTATAATGCCTTTGATAGGTTTTTATATAGCTCATAGCTTTAGTTCTTTTGTTGATAAGATAGATCATTATATAGCTTTTATTTTGCTTTCTTTAATAGGCTTGAAAATGATTAAAGAATCTAGGCAAAAGCAAAATCAATGCGATGATTCTTGTGCTGATTTTTCACATAAAACTATGAGTTTTTTAGCCTTAGCTACAAGCATAGATGCACTTGCTATAGGTGTTAGTTTCGCTTTTTTAGATGGGATAAATATATTTTTTGATGTGTCTTTAATAGGCATAATAACCTTTATATTTTGTATCTTTGGACTTAATATAGGCAATAAATTTGGCTATCATTTAAAAGATAAGGCAGAATTAATAGGCGGAGTCGTTCTTATCTTAATAGGCTTTAAAATTTTAATACAGCATTTATTTTTTTAAATATCAAGTTCTATGCCAACTGGAGCGTGGTCAGAACCAAAAATATCAGTTCTTATAAAGGCATCTTTAAGCTTTTTTTGTAAATTTGTTGATATGAAAAAATAATCAATTCTCCAGCCCACATTTTTCTCTCTCGCTCTTGCCCTGTAAGACCACCACGAGTATTTTTCTTTAATATCACCATTTATGTATCTAAAGCTATCTATAAAACCGTTTTCTAGCAGTTTATCTATCCAAGCTCTTTCTATAGGCAAGAAACCAGATGTCTTTGCATTTGCTTTTGGGTGGGTTAAGTCTATTTCTTTGTGGGCTGTATTTACATCCCCGCATATTATTATATCAATACCTTTTTTTTGTAGCTTTTTAATATAATTTAAAAAATCATCATAAAATTTCATTTTGTATTCTAGTCTTTGCTCGTTTTGTTGTCCATTTGGAAAATATATATTAAAAAGGGCTATATTATCAAATCTATGTTCTAGCACTCTACCTTCATCATCTACCGCAAATTCACATTTAAAAACCTCGCTTTTAAATTTAGCAAGACTCATTACACCAGAATACCCAGCCCTTTTTGCACAGTTATAATCTATATACTCGAAACCAAGTTCATAAATATCTTTTGGAAATTTATCCTCACTAGCTTTTACTTCTTGAAATCCTATAAAATCACACTCTTCATTTTTAAGCCAATCAAGTGCTTTTTTATCACAAATTGCTCTAATGCCATTGACATTCCACGATATAAATTTCATTTACTTTCCTCAAAATAAAAAGTTTTATATTAGCATAATTTTTTATTAATTTTTAAAATTTATAATAGGGCTTGTTTTTGGATGCAAAGGATAATCAGTGAAGCCTAAATATTCTTTTTTTTCTAATGCCAAATACGCTTTAGACGGTATCTTGGCTATGTTAAAATATGAAGTGGCTTTTAGGATAGAATTAGCAATAATTATACCAGCAGCCATTATCAGCTTTTTTTTACGACTTTCTTTGCTTGAACATTTATTTTTACTTTTTTCTTTGTTTTTAATTTTAATAGTTGAGGCTTTAAATTCATCAATAGAAGCTTGTGTTGATTTATTTACTAGCAAATGGCACGAAAAGGCTAAGATTGCAAAAGACTGTGCTAGTGCAGCTGTATTTTTTTCTGTTATTTTTGCTATCCTTGTTTATATAAGCTTTGTTTTTAAATCTTTTGGTATATTTTTTATATGATTAATGGTAAAATAAAACTTTTATGCGAAAAAATTTTTGGTAAAAAAAGGTTTGAAATTTTCATTTTTTTATGTGAAAGAGCCGATGAAAATAATTTTATTTTAGTTAAAATAGAAGATATTATGAAAGAACTCAACTTTAGCAAACCAACCATTATAAATGCTTTTAAATTCTTAGAAGAAAATAATATTTTAAAAAAGCATAAAAATGGCTTTTATGAGCTTTTGTTAGGAGGTAAAAATGACGGTTAAAAACCCTTTGGATATGCATTTGCATTTAAGAGATAATGAGATGTTAAATTTGGTAGCACATTTGTCTGCTAAAGATTTTAAAGCCGCTGTTATAATGCCAAATTTAGTCCCACCTATTTGCGATTTGCAGGCTTTAAAAGAGTATAAGCAAAGGGTTGTAAATGCTTGTAATGATGAAGATTTCATACCTTTGATGACGCTTTTTTATAAAAATTACAATTACAATTTTTTGCAAGAAGCAAGAGAGCATATTTTTGCCATAAAACTTTATCCCGCAGGAGTAACTACTAATTCAAGCTCTGGAATTTCAAGCTTTGATATAGATGAGTTAAAAGAAACATTAGAAGCTATGAGCGAGCTAGGACTTCCTTTGCTTGTGCATGGTGAAACAAATGATTTTGTTATGGATAGAGAGGCAAATTTTTCTAAAATTTATGAAAAGCTTGCAAAATCTTTTCCAAAGCTTAAGATAGTTATGGAACACATCACTACAAAAAGACTGTGCGAGCTTTTAAAAGATTATGAAAATTTGTATGCTACTGTTACCTTACATCACTTAATCTTAACACTAGATGATGTTTTAGGCGGCAAATTAAAACCTCATCTTTTTTGCAAGCCAATAGCAAAAAGATATGAAGACAAAGAAGCACTTTGTGAGTTAGCCTTTAGTGGATATGAAAAACTGATGTTTGGAAGCGATAGTGCGCCTCACCCTATAAACGACAAGGAGTGTTGCGGTTGTGCTGCCGGTGTTTTTTCAGCCCCTGTTGCCTTGCCTTTGCTTTGTGAGCTTTTTCAAAAACATTCAAATGAAGCAAATTTGCAAAAATTTCTAAGCGATAATGCTTGTAAAATTCACAACTTAAGCTTTAAAAAAGATAAGATTATAAAGCTTGAAAGAAATAAATGGCAAGTTCCAAGTAAATATGGCGATGTAGTGCCTTTTATGGCTGATGAATTTTTGGAATTTAAGCAAAATTATAATTAATTGTAACATTCTTAAAATTTTTTTAGCTAAGAATATTCATTTTATCTAATGTTTTTTGTTTTTTAAGATATAATTAGTAAATATCATATTTAAGTAGGATTTATGAAAAAACTATGTTTTGTAGTTGCATTACTACTCTCTTCTAATGCGTTTGCATTTAATGCTTATCTTTGCTCTTTACAAAATTTGCTTAATCCAAATTCTTGCAGACCTGACACGGTTTATAATGAGCAATACGGTTGCAATGCTATGCCTTATATAAGAGTTGATGGAAAGCCTGTTTGTGTGGATTAAAAAATGGCTATACTCATAAACTCAACTAGCTCCTTTTATGCTACAAAAAATGAGGCTGTTTTTAAAACTTTTGCCTCTAAACTTAGGCTAAGAGAGGCTAGTGAGTTTAGCCAAGATAGCATAAGTTCATATAAAAAAGATGATAATATAGTAAAATTTTTTAGCGATGAAAAAGAAATTTCAGTTAGATTAAATGATGAAAGTTTAGAGCTTTTAAGAAAAAATTTCGCCGAGCATAATTTTTTAAATTTAAAAGATGGTAGTATAGCTTTAAGTAGTGCTGCTGCAAGTTTTGTAGAGGCTTGGTATAAGGATATAATGCAAAATAGAAATTTCTTAGATGCTGATTTAAATAAAGATAAAAAGATAGACGGTAAGGAATTTTTGCTTTTAAAAAATTCTGTAAAAGATAAGACAAATAATCAAAATTTACTAGATAAAATGGAAATTTTAGTGCTTAGAGAAGCTGTAAGCACACAAGGCTATATGCAGTCTAAAATGGAACAAAACCCCTTAAGTCTTGATTCTCTTTTAAACGAAGCCATAAAAAGTGATAAGAATTTTGACTTAAAAATAAGTAGGTTAGAGCATTCTGCTAAGGGTGGCTCTGATTTAGAGGGCTATACAAGGTGGGCAAAAGAAGCTGTAGATGAAATTTTAAGCGAAGAGCAAAAAAAGAAAAGTATAAAGTTAGTTATAGATCCTGATGATAAGATATTTTCAAATTTTAATGGCTTTAGCACACAAAGCATTAAGGATTATTTTGAAAATCCTTTTAAGAAATTTGGTATTCAAAGTATAGATATAATAAATCTTAGCAAGGCAAAGCTAAGGCTTAAAGATAAAGAGCTTGATGAGGATTTACAAAGGCTATTAAAGGAATTTCCGCACTTAAAAGCCCTTATAGAAAATAATCCAAACATAAGCAAAGAAAGCTTAGAAAAGATAGAAAAGCAAAACAAAATGCTAACCGTTTATAGGGAAAATGAAAAAGAAAACTTAAGTCTTAAATTTAGCAAAAGCATTTTTAAAAAGGATATTCTAGCTTGACTTGGGCAAGAACTTCTTGCCCGTTTTTAAAAAGCAGGTATCACAGCACCTTTATATTTATCTTGTATGAATTTTTTTACTTCCTCGCTTTGTAAGGCTTTTACTAAGGCTTTGATTTTGGACGATTTTTCATTGCCTTTTTTTACAACGATTATATTGGCATACTCGCTATATTTGCTTTCTGTAAAAAGAGAATCTTTTACAGGAGAAAGTCCTGCTTGTATAGCAAAATTACTATTTATAAGTGAATAATCCACATCATCTAAGCTTCTTGTAAGTTGAGCGTCCTTTAACTCTATAAAGTCTAGGTTCTTAGGATTATGAACTATATCAAGCGGAGTTACAAGCTCTTTATCATTAAGTCTTATAAGCTTGGCACTTTCTACTATACGTAAGGCTCTGCTTTCATTTGTGGGATTATTTGGTATAGAAATTTTAGCACCATCTTTTGGCTGAAAACTTTTATATTTTTTAGAATACACACCCATAGGCTCTATGTGTATAGGGGCTACTTTGACTAAATTTGTGCCTTTTGCCTCGTTAAATTCTAGTAAAAAAGGCTCGTGCTGAAAAAAATTTGCATCAAGCTCACCGCTATCAACCTTTATATTTTGTATAACGGCATCATTAAATTCAAAAACTTCTAAATTTATGCCCTCTTTTTTGAGTTTGTCTTTTACGAAATTTAAAATTTCTGCGTGAGGAGTTACTGAAGCTCCTATCTTTAAATTTTCTGCAAAAACAAAATTAAGTATAAAAATAAAAGAGAAAATTTTAAAAATATTTTTCATTGATTCCTCCTAAGCAAAGCTAAATTTTTCTATTAAATCGCTATGATGAGCTTTTGCCACATCAGGGTGCGAACGTATCATTCTTTTAAAATAATTTTGTGCTACATTTCTTAGCAAAGGATTTTTAGGATCAGTATCTACGCCCGTGCTTTCTTTTGCTAATTCTCCTATATCAAATATAGGTATATCTTTGTCAAGCTGCACTCCTAAAAAATAAGCTATAGAAAATCTTTCTTTTGCACTTAAATTCACCCTATGTATAGTGGCTTTTAGATAGCCATTTGTCGCTAATTCTAAAAATTCTCCTATATTTACCACAACAGTGCCTTCAAGCGGTGGCACAGAAATCCACTCACCGTTTATTAAAGCTTGAAGACCTGACTGTTCTTCTTGTAGAACAAATGTTATAAGACCTCCATCTTTGTGAGAGCCAACGCCTTGTTTGCTGCTAGTATTTTGTGCAGGGTAACGCAAAAGCTTACAGTGTTCGTAAGAATTTCTACCATAAAGCTTTTCAAAGGCATCATCATTTAAATTTAAAGACTTTGCAAAGGCTTTTAGAAGTTTTAAACAAGCATTTTGGGTCTGTTTATGCCACTGTAAAAACACATCTTTTAGTTCTGGTATTTGAGTAGGCCATAAATTAGGACCCTCTAATCTATGCCATAGTGGTGAATTTATATCCCATTTTAAAGCTTCTCTTTCCGTCCCTATGTCTATTTGCTCCCTAAAATCTTTAGCACCGTCAGTGTATTCTCCGCCTTCGTTTGAATACCCTCTAAATTGTGGTGAATGTATCATAGAAATTTCTTCTTTTTTATCATTAGGTAAGGCAAAAAATTCTTTGCTTAAACTAAAAAGCTTTTTGCTAAGTTTTTCGTCTATCCCGTGATTTTTTAGATAAAAAAAACCAACTGTAGAAACTATCTGTCTTAAGTCTTTTAAAAATTTATCTTGATTTTTTTCAAAATCATCTAAATGAAGTATAGGTAAAGTCATCTCGTCTCCTTAATTTTTATTTTAATTAAGAGATAAGGATATGAGTTTGTAAGATTGTGGGTATTTAAAAAGAAGTTAAGCTTACATTACACTTTCCTTATCCACCTCGGACCTTTGGAAAAGTAATGCCTAAGCCAAAGGACGCACTAGATACTACACATCTGGCACATCAGTTTTTTCATCTTTGCTTTATCCTTTCTTTGTAGATTAATATTTTATAAAATATTAAAAATTTATATATTAAATAAAAGTTAAAATTTGATAAAAATTTTAAAAATAAAATATAAGTGTTTCAAAATGTTACTTTAAGTTTTAATTTAGTAAAATCCTTAGTCTCAATTTTTTACAAGGAGTTAAGTATGGAATTTTTGGAACTTATCCTAGTTTTAGTCGCCTTGTTGCTTATCATCAAAAAACCAGAAAAAGAAAATTTGGCTTTTTCTTTAGTGATAATTGCTTGGTTTATTATGGTTTTTTTATATGTAGGACACAAGTCAAGCAATCTTTTGACTACTATGAATTTATAAGGAGTAAAAGATGAGAGAAGAAATAGCTAAAACAAAGCTTTTTTATGCATTAATGTGCTTAGCGGGCTTTTTGATAATCTTATTGCCTGTTGGTATAGCAAACATAGTTTTTGGATATATAATGGGAGATAGCCCTTGCTATCTTTGTTGGGGACAAAGAGAGTCTATGATATTCATAGGTGTTATGGCTTTTTTCATAGTTCGATATGGCTTTAAGGCTAAATATGTCGCTATGATTTTATTTATGGCTGCAATAGGACTTTATCAGTCTTTTTTGCACTATGGAGCTCACGCACATAGGGATTTAGATCAAGGTTTTTCTTTGCAGGTATTTGGAATTCACACTTATTTTTGGGCTGAAGTTGTGTTTTGGGCTGTTATAATCCTTTTGGGGATTTTATTTTTGTTAGCTCCAAAATTTTCTAGCTTTGATAAGGAGATGAATGGTGAAAAATTTAGACAATTTGGAAAATATGGCTTTATAGCTGTTATCATAAGCACTGTTATAGTTGCTTCAAATGCTTTTCAAGCTTTCGTTAGCACAGGTGTGCCTCCATTTATAGGACAAGGAGACCCTGTTAGATTTAGCTTAAATCCAAAATATATAATTTGGAGCACTAGTGGCTGGAAGGGTAATTGGCAGAACATATCCTTTTTAGGACCTAGAGATGTTAAGGCTCCTGATTATGCTTTTGAACCTGCTACAAAACTAGGAATAGAATTTGATAATGATTCAAGCAATTCTCCTTTTGCTAAGATAGATAAAGAATTAAAAATCTCTACTTCTCAAGATGTAAATTTTGATAAAGCAATCAATACTATTGATTATATTAACGGAGAATTTGTTGTTAGCTCTAAATTTGATGTTGCATTTTTAGATGATAATTTTGCTACAAAAGAAAGCTTTGTGTTAGATCCTTATTTCTCAGCTACTATAGATCCTATAGTTGGCATTATACCTTATATGAAAGATAAATATCTTTTAATGGGTTCAAATAAGAGCTTTTTGAGATTTGCTAAAAATGAAAATGCAGACGAAACTTTACAATATGCTGATTTTGTAAAAGGAGCTGATAAATTTGAAGGTCAAGGAGAAGGTTTAGGACGCGGTAGGCTTAGCACTGTTAGATCTATTTATCATCACGTAGCAAGTATGGCAAGCGATGGAAAATATTTTTACCTTGCTACAGTGCCAAATAATAAAGATAAAAAGAAATTTGTTATTTCTAAATTTTTGTTAAGCGATAGAGTTTTATCCGCAGAATTCACTCCAAAAGCAGAGCTTAAAGAAGGTAAAAGCTTAGCAGACCTTTATGTAACCTCTATGCACTATATAAATGGAGGACTTTATGCACTCAGTAAAAATCATAATGTTATAGCTGTTATAGACCCTGTTAAAGAAGAGGTTGTGCAGGTATTGTCTTATCCTAAAGATATAAAAAATGCAAGAAGCATATTCTTTAAGGATAATAAAATGCATATACTTTCATATCAAGATAATGCTAATAAATTATATATTCTAGAATAAGTGCAAACACTCAAAACTTTGGTTTTGAGTGTTTTTTTTAAATCAATAATATTCAAAATATTTAGCTATTTGTCTAGGATCTTTTGTTTTTGTTAGGGCTAACATTAATAAAACTCTAGCTTTTTGTGGATTTAAGTCGTTTGCAGATATAAAACCTTGATTAAGTTCTTCTTTGCTAATTGGCACAAGCCCAGAGCCTACACGTGAGCTTTTTACTACAAGAATTTTCTTTTCTTTTAGTAGCTTTATAAGATAGTTTTTAGAGTTTTCGTGTATGCTTCCTGCACCGCTCCCAGCTACTACAAGCCCTTTAGCACCAGCTTTTACAAAGGCTTCGCTTGCAACTTGAGATCCGTCATTTGAGTAGGTGTAGATTATATCAACCTTTGGCAAAGATATAATGGAGCTAACATCAAAAGGAGTGTTTCTTGTATGTTCTTTTGTAACTGTGTGATTAAAAATGGCTTTTCCATCTACAATATACCCTATCTCACCAGCATTTGAGGCTTTAAATGTTTCTACATTTAAAGTATGAGTTTTAGTAACATCTCTTGCAGCGTAAATTTTATCATTCATTGCTACCATAACCCCTCTGTTTAAAGCATTTTTACTACCTGCTAGAGCTACCGCATTATAAAGGTTTTTAGGACCATCTGCACTTGTAGCAGTTGCTGGTCTCATAGCCCCTACCAAAACAACAGGTTTAGAGCCTTTTGTAACTAAATTTAAAAAATATGCTGTTTCTTCCATAGTGTCTGTGCCGTGAGTTATGACTATGCCGTCTATATTGCCATTATTCATAAGCTGATTTACTTTTTTGGCTAATTTTAACCAAATTTCATCATTCATATTAGAACTATCTATGTTTGCTATTTGTTCCGTGCTTATGTTAGCTATATTTTTAAGCTCTGGAACGGCTTTTAGTAAAACATCTACCCCTAAAGCTCCTGCTTTATATCCAGTAGTAGCATTTGCTGAACTAGCTTGTCCGGCTATAGTCCCACCTGTAGCTAGTATCATAATATTTGGCTTAGCTGATAAAACAGTAAGCATCATAAAAGCTCCTAGTATAATTTTCTTATACATAATATCCCCTTTTAATTTAAAATTTAAGGAAATATTATATTTTTGTTAAAATTTTATTTAACTTAATTTTTAAACAGAAAATTAACAAATCTATTAAAAAGGTCTAAAATTCACTTAAGCTAGAATCTAGCTTATGAAACATTTCGTTTATATGTTCTTTTGTTATTATCAGAGGGGGTAAAAACCTTAAATCATTTTTACCGCAAGATATTATCAGTAGTGAATTTTCTTGTGCTTTTTTTATTACGTCAGCTACCTTTACATCAGATTTTAAAGATAGGCTCTGCATAAAGCCTATACCTTGTCTTTTTTTTACAAAAGAGTATTTTTTTGCAAACATATCTAGTTTTTCTTCAAAATATATCCCAAGTTTTTTAACATTAGCTAGTATATCATCTTCTTTATAAGCCTTAAAAACGGCATTTACAGCCGCACAAGCTAAGGGATTTCCACCGTAAGTTGTGCCGTGGTCTCCAAGCTCTAAAATACTAGTAACTTTTTTTCCTAAAACAAAAGCACCCACACTAATGCCGCAGCCAAGTGCCTTTGCAGAGGCTAAAACATCTGGTAAGACATCAAAGTATTGATAAACGAAAAATTTTCCGCTTCTACCCATTCCGCACTGTATTTCATCGGCTATTAATAATATATCATTTTCATCGCAAAGTTTTCTAAGAGCTTGAAAAAAAGTTTTTTCAGCTACAGTTATACCGCCTTCTCCTTGCACTGTTTCTATTATAATGGCAACTGTTTTTTTGTTTATAAGTTTTTTTACACTTTCAATATCATTAAATTTTGCAAATTTCACACCTTGTATCAATGGTTTGAAAGGTTTTTGGTATTTTTCATTTGCGGTTAAAGATAAAGCACCCAGCGTTCTTCCGTGAAAAGAGTTTTTAAAAGCTATAAATTGTGGATTTTTAATATTTTTTTTATAGGCAAATTTTTTAGCTACTTTAAAAGCACCTTCCATAGCTTCAGTTCCAGAATTTACGAAAAAAACTTTTTCAAGCCCACTAGCATTAGATAAATTTTGTGTTGCTTTTTCTATATTTTCATTATAAAATAAATTGCTACTGTGTAAAATTTTGTCTATTTGTTTATGCAAATCCTGTGTGTATGTTTTATGTCTGTATCCAAGAGCACAAACGCCTATACCACTGGCAAAATCAAGGTATTTTTTTCCTTTCGTGTCAAAAAGATAAACCCCATCACCTTTACTTAGTGTAATGTCAAATCTTTTATAAATTTGAAGTAAATTATCTTGTGCCATATTTATACCTCTGTGATGACTGTGCCTATGCCTTTGTTAGTAAATATTTCTAACAAAAGACTATGCTTTAATCTGCCGTCTAAAATGTGAATTTTATTTACCCCGCTTTCACAAGCTTGTATGCAGGATTTTAATTTTACAAGCATACCGCCTTGAGTGCTTTTTGTGAGTTCTTTTGCTTTTTTAATATCAAGTTTTGATATTAAAGAATTTTTATCTTCGTAATTTTCATAAAGCCCTTCTACATCACTTAAAAATACTAATTTTTCAGCCCTTAACGCCTTTGCTATTTCGCACGCTACATCGTCTGCATTAATATTATAAGTGTTTGCATTTTTATCCATTCCTATGGGAGCGATTATTGGTAAGAAATCCTTTTCAAGCAAGTCTAGCAGAATTTTTTCATTTACTTTTTTTATATCTCCTACGAAACCTAAATTTTCATCTTTTTTTTTGCAATCAAGCAAAAAGCCATCTTTTCCACTTATGCCTATGGCTTTTACCCCGTGGCATTCTAAATTTTGCACTAGACTTTTATTTATTTTATATAACATAAGTTCTGCTACTTCTACCACTTCTTTTGAGCTTATTCTAAGTCCATTTTTAAATTCGCTTTTTATTTTTAATCTTTCGCACATAGTGCTTATATCTTTACCTCCACCATGAACTATTACCGGTTTTAAGCCGACTAATTTTAAAAGTGCTATATCTTGCATAACGCACATTTTAAGCTCTTCGTTTTCCATAGCAGAGCCACCGTATTTTATAAGAACTATTTTAGAATTAAATTCTCTTATGTATGGCAAGGCTTCTATTAAAATTTCAGCTTTTTCTAAATAAGTTTGCATATCTTTTCCCTTTATCAAAGATATTATTATATTACAAAATATAAATTTTGATACCTTTTTTGAATTAAAACTTGCATTAAATATTTTTAAATTTTTATTTTAAGTTAATATTAAAAGTCTAAAATAAGATTTTTATTTTATTTCTTAGGAATAATATGTTTGATTGGTTGTTTAGCATAGATGCCCTTATGACTTTGCTCACTCTTAGTGCTCTTGAAATAGTGCTTGGTATAGATAATGTTATATTGTTAGCTATTTTGGTTAATAAGCTAGATCCAAAATATAGGGATAGAGCTAGGTATTTGGGTCTTTTTCTAGCTATGTTTGCACGTATAGCTTTGCTTTTTTCATTATTTTTAATAATGAAACTCACTGCACCTCTTTTTAATATATATTTTCCGGGAATATCAGAAGATAGCATAGCGTTTTTACCTATGGAAATTTCAGGCAGGGATTTGGTCTTATTTTTTGGTGGTTTGTTTTTGATAATTAAACCTATAATGGAGATAGTAGAACAACTCAAACAATCTAGAGGAGAAGAACATCACGGAAGCAATGTTAAGGCTAAATTTTGGACTGTTATAGTTCAGATTATTTTGCTAGATATAGTCTTTTCACTTGATAGCGTTATCACTGCTGTTGGTATAGCTCAAGATATAGAAATAATGGTTTTAGCTGTTATTGTAGCGGTTGCGGTTATGCTTTTTGCTTCAAAGCCTATAGCTGACTTTGTAGAAACATATCCTAGTATAAAGATTTTAGCTCTTTCATTTTTGATAATGGTCGGTCTTGTTTTGGTGTGCGAAAGTTTAGATATACACATAAGCAAAGCTTACATATACACCGCTATGATATTTTCTTTATCTGTTGAAATTTTAAATATTTTTGCTAATAAACATCAAGAAAAGCAAGATTAAAGGCTATTTAGTCTTTTAATCTGCTTGTAAATATTAAAGCTATTCCAAAAACTAAGCAAAAAAAATGTAAAAAATACGCAAAGAAAAAACAAATCAATAAACATAAAATTATTATAAAAATACAAAAACAAAAAACATAAAAAAGCACAAAAACAAATCATAAATAGCAAAGAAACCCTTATTTTAGCTTCTTTAAAATTATTTGTATTTTTGCTTAAATTTCTAAAAAGTATGATTTTACCATCTCTTTTAAAGCAAGCTATTTCATCATTTGTGCTTAGAATATTTCTTTCTATGCTTTTGTATTCTAAATTCTCATTATTTAAAACAAGTTTATAGTTGGAATATCTGTAGTTTGTCTCTTCGCACTTAGAAATTTTAGCTCTTAAAAAAGTGTTTTTGTGGTTTAAAAAATTATTTAAGCTCAAAAATGCCATAACTATCACCACCCAATTCGCCTCTGTAAAGGGCTTCTAGCTCTAAGTCAATGCTTATAGATTTTTGTTTTGTAAATTTTGAATTTGAAAATATTAAAAATGCATCAACTTCATTTTTAAAGCTTTGTAAGAAATTTTCTCCACCCTCAAACATTATAAATTTAGCATCGTTTGGGATTGTCTCATAAAATTCCCTACCTTTTACACAAAAAGCAGCTATTTTTTTATCAAAGCTATTAATTCCTTTTGTGCTTAAAATACACAAATTTGGGGCTTTTGCGTTTGCAAGACGAGAATCTAAGGTAGGTCTATCAAGCCTCATTGTATTTCCTCCCACAACTAATAAATCAATAACCGAGCGTATTTTGTGAGAATATATCCTACTTTCTTCCGAGCTTACTGTTTTTCCAAGTGCCGAACCGTTTAGGCTTAGAGCCAGTTTAAAAAGTTTATACATTTGATTTTTTTGCCATTTAAAAAACGGCTTTAAAAGATTTTGTGTTCTTTCTTTGCAGAGTCCAATATCAACATCAATTCCGCTTTTTTTCAAAAATTCAGCCCCACCAGCAGCTTGTGAATTTATATCTAAAATAGATATGAATACTTTTTTAAATTTAAGCTCTGTAAAAAGCTTCGCACAAGGTGGAGTTTTTCCTTGATGATTACACGGTTCAAGTGTAACAAAAGCTATGGCATCTTTTAATAAATTTGAGTGATTTTTCAAGATAAAAGAGTGTGCTTCATTAGCTTCTTTTGGAATTTCAAGTTTAGGATTTAAAAGCTTTAGTGCTTCTTTGATAGCCTCTAATTCAGCGTGTGCAAAGCCCGCTTTTTTATGTGCTTGTATGCTTAAAATTTTTGAGTTTTTATCTAAGATTACAGCCCCAACTGCTGGGTTTGGGTAGGTTAAAAACTGATATTTCCAAGCCTCATCAATGGCTAAGTTCATATAAAATTCATTATTCATAATATAATTATTTATCAAAAAGATAGTAAAGTTTTGAATCCTCTTTCACATAAGGCTTTAGTTCAGAGAATCTAAAATTTACCTTTTCCATTCTATAGTTATCTTGATACCAGATAAATTCTATACCGTCCTTGCTTATAAAAAATTCTTCTGGCAACGGTATGTATTTATAATCACTCCTAGAAAGAAGTCCTGTTTCTGCAGCATTTTTTAGCTTTCTATAAGTTATCTCTAGCAATTTGTTATCATTTATGTTTTTTATCAAATCTTTAGTTTTGCTAGACAATTCCTCTCCTGTTTCTAAAGAAAAAATTCTAGAATAAGTTTTATTTTTTTCATAAATATCTATATATTCATATCTAAAGTCTTTAAAACTTAGTATTTTGTCATCTATGTAGTCAGGCATTAAAGAATTTATATATTCTATATACAGCGAAAAATTTTCCTGCTTTTCTATCCTTTTCTTTTGTTCTTGTTTTAGTATCTCTTTTAATTCTTTTGTTGATTTTGCACCATATCCTATTTTCTCATTTATATTTTTAAGCACTTTTTCTTCTATGCCGATATTGCTAGGTATTAAAAATGCGTCATCTACCATTGTAACTGTAAAATTCAAGCCAACTTTTAAGCTTTCTTGCAACATATTTTTAGCAAAATTTAAAGTATTTATCTTGTTTTCACTAATCTTGTATTCAATGCTTATGTTTTTATCCTTGAATTCTAGTTCTAATTGTGGTTTATTGTCGCTATCAAATTCAAGATGAGCTATGACTTGCTCATATGAGTTTAGGTCGTTTAAAGAGAATGTTTGATTGTTATCGCTTAATATACCTACTAGGTATGCTTCATACGAATCCGGTAATATAACATTTGTCGTGTAATTTACATCATCTATTTTTTCTAAGCTAAGATAGGCTCTATTTTTGGATTTATCTTCTAAAAAATACCAAATACCTTCATTGTTTTCCATAGAGAATGGAAACTTTATTTTTTTTTCATCTAAGTTATTATCACTATAACAAGCAAAAAAAGCGAATATTACTATGAAAGGAATCAAAAGTCTCATAAACTCTCCTTGTTAAAATCATAGCATTATTATGGTATAAAAGCAATATTTTATATTAAAAAAGATAAATTTTTGATATTTTAAGCTTTAATCATTTTCTTTTAGAGCCAAGGCTTGATAATGAGTTATTAGACTTTCTATCAATTCATTAAAATTCCCACTTTCCATAATGCTATCAAGTTTATATAGGGTTAAATTTATGCGGTGATCGCTGATTCTATTTTGTGGAAAATTATATGTTCTTATTCTTTCGCTTCTATCTCCACTCCCAACCTGCGATTTTCTTTCACTGCTTTCTTTTTCCAACCTTTCTTTTTCTTTCATTTCATAAAGTCTAGCCTTTAATACCTTCATAGCACTTTCTTTGTTCTTGTGTTGTGATTTTCCATCTTGATTAACAACGACTATGCCTGTTGGTATGTGTGTTATACGCACTGCACTATCTGTTGTATTTACACTTTGTCCCCCATGTCCGCTTGATCTCATAACGTCTATTTTTAGGTCATTAGGATTTATATCTATTTCTATATCATCAACTTCTGGCATTACAGCAACTGTTATAGCTGATGTATGAAGTCTGCCTTGAGATTCTGTTTGAGGAACTCTTTGCACTCTATGAGTTCCACTTTCGTATTTGAAACGAGAATACGCACCAGCACCTTTAATGAGTAAAATAACCTCTTTAAAGCCTCCAACGCTACCTTCACTAGAGCTTACTATTTCCGTTTTGTATCCATTCAAATCAGCATATCTGATATACGCCTTTAACAAATCTCCGGCAAATAAAGAGGCTTCGTCTCCACCCGTTCCGGCACGAATTTCTAAGAAGATATTTTTATCATCATTTGGGTCTTTTGGTAAAAGTAAAATTTTAAGCTCTTCTTCAATTTTAGGCTTAGTGTCTTCTAAAATTTTTAATTCTTCTTTTGCAAGTTCAGCAAATTCTGCATCAGACAAGAGTTTTTTATTTTCCTCTATATCTTTTATGATTTTTATGTATTCTTTTGCCTTTAATACTATGGGTTCTAAAGACTTTTGTTCCTTTGATATAGCAGTTATTTTAGCTACATCATTTATAGTAGAATCTTTTTTAAGCTCTTCGTTTAAATCTTCGTATTTTTTTAGAAAAGGTTCTAATTTTTTAGCTAACATTAGGCTATTTTATTTACTAAAAGAGCTAAACGACTTACCCTTCTTGAAGCACTTTGTTTTTTCAAAAAGCCTCTACTAACCATAGCGTGGATACTCTTATTTGCTAGTTTAAAAGCTTCCATAGCGGCTGTTTTGTCATTTTTTTCAGCTGCTTCCCTAACGGCTTTTGTTATATTTTTAAGCCTAGTTCTGTAAAATCTGTTTCTTTCAGTTCTTTTAAGAGTTTGTCTCGCTCTTTTTTCAGCAGATTTATGATTTGCCATTTATGCTATCCTTTTTTTGTTTCTGAAATAAAATTTTAATTTTACAAAAATAAAATTAAAAAAACATTAATGTTTCTTTGTTAATCTGTCTTAAATTTCCAAAATTTTTAAGGAATACAATATGCAAACCATAGCAATTACAGGAGCAAGTTCTGGCATAGGCAGAGAATTGGCTTTAAATTTAGCTTGCAAGGATTCAAGATTATTAATTTCTTCTCGTTCTAAAGAAAATTTACAAATTGTGGCAAATGAGCTTGAAAATTTGGGCGCAAAGAGTGAAATTTTTGCCTTTGATGTTTCTTGTGAAAAAAGCTCTTATGAATGGTGCGAATATATTTTTAGACAAAGGGTAGATATTCTTATTTTAAATGCTGGAATTTCATCGGGTCTTGATGAAAGTGCCAAAAAACAAATTCAAATTACTAAAGTTAATTGTTTAGGTATCGCAAATACAATATTTTACGCTGTAGAAAAGATGCAAAAACAAGAAGCTATAAAGGGCAAAAAAGGACATATAGTTTTAATAGCCTCCATAGCATCTTTTATAGCTTTGCCAAATGCACCAAGTTATAGTGCTTCAAAGCATTATGTTAAAGCCTTAGGCGAAGCTCTTAGCTTGGCTTATCCTGATATTTGCTTTACTGTTGTATGCCCCGGTTTTATAAAAACAAATTTAACAAAGCACATAGATATAAAAAATATGATGAGTGTCGAGCTTGCTGCTAAAAAGATAGTAAAAGCTATAAAACAAGAAAAAGCACTTTTAGTTTTTCCTTTTTATGTGGCCTTTGTGGCTAAAATTTATAATATACTTCCTTTGTGTGTAAAGAAAATTTTTAGAGGGTTTTTTACAAAAAAATCAAGATTGTAAATTTACTTTAAAATGAGACATAAGCTCATCACACAGTTTTAAAAAATTTACACCGTCTATGCTAGGGTGGCTTACAAAGTGATTGTATATTTCTTTTAAGCCATTTTTTAGTTCATTAGAGGTTAATCCGTGGCTTATGGACAGTGTAGCTTCCATAAAAGCGGCTAATTTATCGCAAGCTTTTAAAGCCTTGCCGTCTATTGCGTAGTATTCATTGCTATTAAAATTCTTTAAAGAAGCTGAACAGCTTTTTATTATACCGTCTTTAAATGTCCTATTTTCAAATTCATTTTTTATAATTAGGTTATTTTCATCTTTTCTCATACCCAAAAGATATGCAAATTCAGACCTAAAATCACTTGGCACAAGAGGTAAAATTTTATCATTTATAAGTTTTATTTCGTATTCGCTGATTAATGAGTGAAGCCCATCTATGCCATATTTTACAGGGCTTATTATATCTCTTGTAAGACTTTCTGGCAAGTCGTGAAATAAGGCACAGTAAAAATTACTTTGAGCCCTTGTTTCGCAAGCACCAACATTTAATGAATAAAAATATGACAAGATAGCAACTACAAGCATATGACCTAAAACGGCTGTTTCTGGTATTCTAGGTGTTTGTGCCCACCTTTTTTGGAAACGCAATCTACCACTTAGATCTATTAATCTGGCTATTTTTTGATTTAAGGCTATTTTTCTAGCACCTATTAACTCGTAATAATCTTCTAATTCCTCTTCAACTTTAGCCTTTATATCTTCTATATCGTTTAGAAAATTGCTAGTTTGATACACTATGTTAAATTCCCATCTAGTGGCAAAATACGATGCGGCTTTTAGTATCAGTCTTTCCTTTTGGTATTGGTTTGTATTTAGGTATTTTTGATACCTTTTTAAAAAACTACCGTCGTCTATATCTTTTATCATAGGTTCTAGTTTCGATAAAACCCAAGAATTAATCTGCTCTTTTTTTTGTCTAAGCATTTCGTGATATACATCAGGTCTTATGTCTGTTACTATCACTCTGCTTAAAAATTCAAAAATTCCACCTTCAAGCACAACCGACATATCAACATCTTTTTCAAGTTTTGCTAAAAAATAAGCTATTATAAATTTGTGTGCTTGTTTGTCAAGCTCTACAAGCTCTGTCATTCTAGGGTAGTCATTCCACCTGCTTATACAAGCTGCTTTAAATATATGCTCTATCAGTTCCGCTTTTATCATAAACTAAACCTTTTTATCATAAAATCAAAATAATATAAAAAATTTCAGCCCTAATATTTCAAAAAAGTTAGTAAATTATACTATATTTAAAGCTTTTTTTTTTATAATTTTCAAATAAAGAATCAAAGGCATATTATGAGCAAATATACACACTTACACTTACATACTGAATACTCTTTATTAGACGGTGCCAATAAATTAAATGAACTAGCACAAACACTGCAAAAACAAGGGGTAGATAGTGTTGCTATGAGCGATCACGGCAATATGTTTGGAGCTATTGATTTTTATAAGACTATGAAAAAACACAATATAAAGCCTATCATAGGTCTTGAAGCTTATATACATAATTTTGATAATTTAAACGATAAATCTTCAAGACAAAGGTTTCATCTTTGCCTTTTTGCTAAAAATCAAATCGGTTATGAAAATTTAATGTATCTTAGCTCACAAAGCTATATAAACGGCTTGTATTATTATCCTCGTATAAATAAAAAATTGCTCGAAAAGCATAGCGAAGGACTTATATGCTCTTCAGCTTGTTTGCAAGGCGAGATTAATTGGCATCTAAATTCTAACAATGAAAAAAATATAAAATTCGGTTCTAAAGGCTATAATGCCGCTAAAGAAGTAGCTTTATGGTATAAGAATCTTTTTAAAGATGATTTTTATTTAGAAATTATGAGACACGGCATAGGGGATCAAAGATATATAGATGATTTGATAATACAACTAGCTAAAGAGCTTGATATAAAAATAATAGCTACAAACGATACTCATTATACATTTAAAGATAGAGCAGAAGCTCACGAGGTTTTAATGTGTATAAATACAGGGTTTAAGCTTGATGATCCAAATCGCTTGAAGCATAGTGTTCATGAATTTTATTTAAAAAGTCCAGAGCAAATGCAAAGATTATTTGCAGACATACCAGAAGCTATAGAAAATACGCAAGAAATAGCAAATAAATGTAATTTAGAATTAAAACTTGGCGATCCTACTCCACCAAATTTCAAATTTACTAGAGACTATGCTAAGGAATATTCTTTAACCTTGGAAGAAGATAATGAATTTAGCTTCAAAAATGATGATATAGTTTTTGAATTTTTATGTAGAAAAGGGCTTGATGAAAGGCTTTCTTATATAGATGAGTCTAAGCATAAAATCTATAAAGAAAGATTAGAAAATGAAATACAAATCATCAAAAAAATGAAATTTTCAGGCTATATGCTTATAGTTGCTGATTTTATATCTATGGCTAAGAAAGAGGGAATCCCAGTTGGTCCAGGCAGAGGTTCAGCTGCTGGAAGTTTAGTGGCTTATTCTTTAAAGATTACAGATATAGATCCTTTGCCTTATAATTTACTTTTTGAAAGATTTTTAAATCCAGAACGCGTTTCTATGCCAGATATTGATATAGATTTTTGTCAAGATAGAAGAGATGAGGTTATAGACTATGTTATTGATAAATATGGTGCTGATAAAGTAGCCCAAGTTATAACCTTTGGTAAAATGCTTGCAAAGGGTGTTATAAGAGATGTTGCTAGAGTTTGTGGAATGCCTATAGGCGAAGCTGATGAATTTGCTAAGCTTGTCCCAGACGAACTTAAAATCACACTTCAAAGTGCATATGAAAAAGAACCAAAGATAGCCGAATTTATACAAAATCATTCTAAAGGCAAGGATGTTTGGGACTTTTCATTGGCACTTGAAGGTCTTAACAGACACGCAGGAGTTCATGCAGCAGGGCTTGTTATATCCAATGAATCTTTATGGAAAAAAACACCTCTTTTTAGACCTTCAAAAAATGATGAAAAACACCTTGTTACACAGTATTCTAAGGATTTTTTAGAAGATGTAGATTTGATAAAATTTGACTTTTTAGGACTTAAAACCTTAACTGTCATAGACAATGCAGTAAAACTCATAAAACAAAGATATAACAAAGATATTATTTGGGAAAAGATAGACATAAATGATAAAAAGGTATATAAGACTATACAAAGTGGAAATACTTTAGGTATATTTCAGATAGAATCAGACGGTATGCAAGCTTTAAATTCTAGATTAAAGCCGGATAGATTTGAAGACTTGATAGCTGTTTTAGCACTTTATAGACCTGGACCACTTGAAAGTGGAATGGTCGATGATTACATAGACATAAAACACGGACGCAAACAAGCACAGTATGTTTTTGAGGACTTAAAGCCTATCTTAGAGGATACTTATGGGGTAATTGTATATCAAGAACAAGTTATGCAAATAGTTCAGCAAATAGGCGG
The DNA here is from genome assembly GCF_944323605.1 of uncultured Campylobacter sp. GTDB lineage: Bacteria > Campylobacterota > Campylobacteria > Campylobacterales > Campylobacteraceae > Campylobacter_D. Next base: position 46,696 of record NZ_CALUTC010000009.1, on the reverse strand, counting down.
CTTTTCTCTTGGTGGTGCTGATAATGTGCGTCGTGCAATGGGAAAGAAAAAAAGAGAAATTTTAGATAGCCTTAAAAGCGAATATTTAGAAGGTGCTAAGAAAAGAGGCTATGATGAGAAAAAAGCTGATGATTTGTTTGAGCTTATATTAAAATTTGCAGAATACGGCTTTAATAAATCCCATTCTGCAGCTTACGCTTTAATAGCCTTTCAAACTGCTTTTTTAAAGACTTATTACCCAAGCGAATTTATGGCAGCACTTTTAACAAGCGAACAAAACAAGGTAGAAAAAGTTGCCCAGTATATAGAGGAACTAAAAAGAATGAATATAGGACTTTTGCCTCCTAGCATAAATAATGCAAGGGGCGAATTTGTAGCTATAAACAAAGACGGTAAAGAAGCCATTGTTTATGGACTTGCAGCTATTAAGAGTGTTGGAATGCCAGCGGTGAGTAATTTGCTTTCAGTTAGAGGCGATGGCTTTAAAAGTATAGATGATTTTATAAAAAAAATAGACCCAACCAAGATAAACAAAAGAACAATGGAAAGTCTTATAAAAGTAGGTGCCTTTGATGAGTATGGATACAGCAGAAAATGCCTTATGGATAATATAGAAAAAATTTGCGAAATATCAAGAAAGATAGCGGACATAAAAAGAAATGAAAGCACTTCTATATTTGGCTTTGAGGAAACTACGGATTCTATAAAATTAGACTTAAAAAACACACAAGAATTTAGTTTAAAAGAAAAATTAGAATTTGAAAAAGAGATTATAGGTTTTTATCTTTTTGCCCACCCTTTAGACGAATACAAAAAAGAGCTTGAGGGCATAGAATTTTTTAAAAGCATAGAATTTGATAAATTAACAGGTAGCGGACAGATACTTTGTGTAGGAAAGATAGAGGAATTAAAAAGCTTTATGAGTAAAGGTGGCAGGAGATTTGCCAAGATGAAGATATTAGATCTTTACTCAAGCATAGATATAGTTGTATTTGAAAAAAATGTAAGCTTACTTGAAGGAATTTATGAGGATTCTGAAAAAAGAGACAAGCCTTATGCTTTTGTTATAAATTATAAAAGAGATGACAGAGAATTTAGTTTAATGTTTAACGAGCTTTTAAGCTTAGATGAAGCAAAAGCTAAAAGTTTAAAGGCAAAAACTTCTTTTAAGTCTAAATCCACAAATAAAGACTACGTGCAAGAGCCTAGAGAATTTGAAAAGACTATTTTAGAAATTGATTTAACATCTTTAAACAAAGAAATCATTTATGAAATTCACGAGTTGGCAAGTTCTTTACACAATCCAAATGAAAACAATAAAAGGCTTGTTTTGAAAGTAAAAACTGTAGATTCTTGTCTTCTTTATACTACGAATTTTATACTTTCAGAAGAAGCAAAAGAAAAGATAATTCAAAAAACAAGAGTTAGCTAATGTTTAATGGACTTATAAGGGAAATAGCCAAGGTAAAAAATTATCAAAATAACACGCTTAGTTTATATGCAAAGCACAAGCCAGAATTAGGAGATAGCATAGCCGTAAATGGTGCTTGCCTTAGCGTAACAAGATTATTTGAAGGTGGTTTTGAGCTTGAATTATCTTTAGAAACTAGAAATAATATAGCCTATAAAAATTTAAAAGATTTTGTGCATATAGAGCCGGCTTTAAGATACGCTGACAAGATAGACGGTCATCTTTTGCAAGGTCATATAGACGGTATAGGAAGGCTTAGCAAAATTCAAAAAAGAGAAAATGGAGTTGATTTTTACATAACAGTTCCTTCTAATCTTATGAAATTTATGGCAAAAAAAGGAAGTGTCGCAATCGACGGCGTTAGTTTAACGATAAATGAAGTTTTTGACGATAGCATAAGACTTACTATAATACCTATAAGTTTTAAAGAAACCCTTTTTAAAAATTACGAACTCGGCAGAGAAGTAAATATAGAAAGCGATTTAATAGCTAGATATTTAGATAGGATAGTAAATTTCAAGGATAAGGATAGCTTATGTCAAAGAATGCCTTATATTTATTAGACAATAAAGACTGCTCCATATTTTGCGTTTATGGAGAAGATTTTATGCCCTATGCGGCGAAAATAGTAGATGAAAATTTATTTAAAGACTTTGAGAGTGGTATAAAAACCTGCGTTTTTATGAAACAAACGCATTCAAATAATGTTTTAATTTATAATGAGAATGTTAAATTTTATGACTGTGACGGTCTTGTTACTGATAAAAAACACATTGCACTGTGCGTTTTGAGTGCTGATTGTTTGCCTTTGATTTTGTGGCATAAAAGTGGATTTATTGCAAATTTGCATTCTGGAAGACAAGGAAGTTTTGATAATATCTTAAAAAATGCCATTTTTTTGCTTGAGAAAAAAGGCGTTAAATCTAGTGAATTAAATCTTTTCATAGCACCTTCTATATGCTTTAAAAATTATGAGATAGCAGGCGATGTTTTGTCTTATGCAAAAACAAATTTTAATGATTTTGTATATGAAAATAAACTTGACTTAAAAGCCATTGTTAAAGATGAGGCTGAAAAACTTGGCATTACAAATATTATAGATAGTGGAATTTGCACTTTTGATGATGAGAGATTTTTTTCTTATAGAAGAGATAAAAGCCAACAAAGATTTGTAACTGTTGCTTATCTAAAGGACTGATATGTATGAGAAAAAAGATTTAACTTTATTAAAAATAATACAAAAAGCAAGGCAATTTAACGATACAGAGCTTAGCAGCGAATTTTTGTTAAAGTCTTTACTAGCTCAAAATTTAAGCGAGATTAAAGATAGCGAAAAAGCTTACATAACAGAGCTTTTAAATAATCTTGTAGAAGCTAAAAAAGAAGCATCTTTAAGCAAGTGATAAGTAAAACCTAGAATTTAAAAATTCTAGGCTCATAGCTTAAAAATCCTTTTTTAAATCTTTTTCCATATCTATTTCATAGGCTTTGTAAATGCTTGGCAAAAGCTTTCTTATAGCATAGTCGTATTTATTAAAAAGCTTATAAACTTCCTCTGCATTTAGCGGTTTTGAATTTTTAAAGTCAAAAACATCTGTATTTTCTATCTTTGGCATATGAGTATCAAAAAAATTATAAAAATCTTTTCGAATTTCAAAGAGGCTGTTTAAATTTCCAACTATCTTATCTTTATCCATAGTAAAATCCTTTTTTTATTTTTTTAGATTCTAGCAAAAAAATATATTTGAATTTTATTTTTTATATAAAAAATGCTAAATTTATCCAAAATTTTTTTAGGATAAATATGACTTTTTCTCAAAAACTAATCTTAAACGGCACTCAAACATTTTTAAATTATAAATTTAAGCAAAATTTTAAAGCAATAAAAAAAGGCGATACTAAAAAACTTCCTAGCAAGAAAAGCTATATGATGTATATACACATACCTTTTTGCCATACTTTTTGCACTTACTGCGGCTTTCATAAGTATATATATGATGAGCTTTTAGCTAAAAAATACTTTCAGGCTTTAAGAGAGGAGATTAAGAACGCAAAAGAGCTTGGCTTTGACTTTGATACTCTTTATGTTGGCGGTGGCACTACTTTGGTAAATGAAAACGAGCTTTTAAAAACCTTAGAGCTTTGCAAGTCCCTTTTTTCCATAAAAGAAATATCTTGCGAAAGCGATCCAAATCACATAAAGCCAGATAAATTAAGACTTTTTAACGGTCTTATAGATAGGCTTAGTTGTGGCGTGCAAAGCTTTGATGATGAATTTTTAAAAAAAACCGCAAGGTATCAGAAATTTGGCTCATCAAAAGAGCTTATAAAAAAACTTGAAGCTGCTATTGGAATTTTGCCTATTTTTAGCATAGATTTGATATTTAATTTTCCAGCACAAAATGAAAAAGATTTATTAAAAGACTTACAAATAGCACAAAAACTAAATCCTACCCAAATCACCACCTATCCGCTTATGAAATCAAAGCTTACAAAAAAGCTTATAGCTAAGTCTTTTGGCAAAGATTTAGTAGATAAAGAATTTGAATTTTACAAACTTATACAGGATTTTTTTAAAGCTTATCAACAAAATAATTGCTGGTCTTTTAGCCTAGAAAAAAACAGCTTAAGCGATGAGTATGTAAGCTATCATAACGAATACGTAGGCTTTGGTAGCGGTGCTTTTAGCTTTTTAGATAACAAACTTTTAGTGAATGCCTTTGATTTAAACGAGTATGAAAGTCTTGGAGAAAATAAGCTAATAGCTGAGTTTGATTTTAAAAGAAAGGACATACTAAGATATAATTTTTTAAGCAAAATTTTTAGCTTAGAGCTTGATATAGATAAATTTAATGAAAATTTTACTTGCGACATTAAAAAAGATCTTAGCTTGGAATTAGCTTTGTTAAAATTTTCTTCTTTTTTGTTTGAAAGGGATAAAAAATTCATCTTAAGCGATGAGGGAAAATATCTTTTTGTGCTTTTGATGAAAGAATTTTATACAAATATGGACACAGTTAGAGCCTTTTTTAAAGAAAGAATCTTGCATTAAATCATTTAAAAATTTTTAGCTTTTTTTTGATTGTAATACCCAAACTTCTTTTAAGCAAATTTTAAGGGGGGGGGGGGGGTATAGTTTTTGGAAAATTTTTAAAGGCTTAATTTGAGAAAATTCTTTTTTATATCTTTCATAACAGTTTCTTTTTCTTTTGCTTGTAGCTCTGATTATTCTTGTTCTTTGGGCTATAAGTGCGTGAAAGCTCCTTATGAAAGCAGGGGAACTTGTATGAAAAAGGTAGATGAGTATGGCAGACAAGATTATGATTACTCAAGAGATATGAATTTTGGTGTTAAAACTGAAGGTGATTGCTCCTTTAATACAGACTGTCCCATAGGCTTTAGGTGTGATTCTTACTATAAAACTTGTGTGAAAAATTAAGAAAAAAAATGAAAAAGATATTTACAACTGTGATTTTAGCTTTATTTTTAGGTGCTTGTGCTGCTTTAGATGAAAATACACATACTAATAACACAAAAAAAGAAACTTGCATTCCTGATTTTACAGGGAAAACAAATCCTTGTAAGGTAAATTTTGGTTATGATAATTCTTTTGTTAAATTTTACGAGTCCTTGTATCTCAATACATCTTTAAGAGAATGTTTTATAAATGCTAATGAAAATTTTTTACAAGACGATGAAGTGCCAGAGCTTATAGTGGCAAGTAGCTTAAAAGATGGTATAAAAAGATTAAAAAATTTGGGTTTAGGATACAATACTATAGGACATTCTTCTTTTACAACCTTTATCAGAATTGATCCTAGTGAAACTATAGCTTTAGCTAAGGCTTTAAGGGCAAAATATGTTATATATATAGAGAAAAATCTTGGCTTAAAAGAAGATGCTGAGAGAAGAAAGAGAATGAGAATTAGTCAAGAAGCTATCTTTTTGATGGGAAACTATCAAAGCTTAGATAAAAAATGTCCTAGACTTATGCAAGAATTTAATGCTCAAAAATCAAAATAGCTTTTAAGCCCTTTTAAAAATAAAGGACTAAAAAGGCTTTATTATCATCATAGAAATGATAGCTATTAAAAGCAAGGTTGGCACTTCATTGTATATCCTAAAAAATTTACCACTTTTTTTACAAGTATCATTTTGAAAAGCTTTTAAAAAATGTAAATTACTAAAATGATACAGCAGCAAAAGCAAGGCAAAAAATAGCTTTGCGTGCATATAACCCTGTGATAATAACAACTCTTTATTTGCAAGAAGCATTAAAATTCCACTTAATACTGTAACTATCATAGCGGGATTTTGTATGTAGCGAAAAAGCTTTTTTTCTTGTATCTTTACAACATCTACAAAAGCTTTATTTTCAATGTTTTCACTATGATAAACAAATAATCTTGGCATATAAAAAAGCCCAGCCATCCATGATATAAAGGCTAGGTAATGAAGCCATTTTAACCATATATAATTTTCAAGTAAGATTTGCATTTTTATCCTTTTTCTTAAAAAAAATTTCTTTTATTAAAATCAAAGCTACGCTGATATTTATCATCACATCGGCTACATTAAAGATAGCAAATTCAAACCACTTATGCCAAAAAAACATATCCACAACACCGCCATACAAGAATCTATCTAATAAATTTGAAAGCCCGGCGGAAACCATTATGCTAAAGGCTAAAAAATGCTCTTTAAAAAATTTTTTTTGTATTAAAAGATAAGTTATTAAAAGAAGTATAAGTGCTAAATGTATGTATTTTAGGTATTCTTTTAGAAAAGAAAACATAGAAAAGGCTACCCCGTCATTAAAAACTAAAACCAAAGACATAAAAGAGCCGTTGTATCTCATACCATTTAGGCTTAGATATTTTACAAACTGATCCAGCACAAAAACTGCTATGAAAGCAATGGTAAAAATAATGCTTTGTTTTTTGTTTAGTATATTAAGCATTCAGGCTTTTCTCAAAAAATTCCACCACAGTTTTCATTTCTTTTTCTATAAGTTTTTTGTCCTTTGCTTCTAATAACAATCTGATTAAATTTTCTGTGCCAGAATACCTAAACAAAGAGCCTATGCCTTTTTGTTTTAAGGAATCTTCAAGCTCTTTTAGTCCTTTTATTTTGCTTAAATCCTTTTTTTGAGTAATCTTTAAATTTTTCAAAATTTGAGGATAAGGCTTTATTTGCGATAGTATGCTTGAGGCGGATTTTTTCTTAGAGAGCATTAAGGCTGAAAATTGAAGTGCTGCTATAAGTCCGTCTCCAGTTTTTGCATAATCTGAAAATATTATATGTCCGCTTTGTTCTCCACCGAAATTTCCGCCTACTTCTTTTAGCTTTTCTAGCACATATTTATCTCCCACGCCGCAAGTTGCAAGTTTTATGCCATTTTTTTGTAAAAATTCTTTTAATGCTCCATTACTCATAACAGTCGCTACAACTGAAGAATTTAATCTGCCTTGCTCTTTTAGATAAAGGGCTAAAACTCCAAGTAAAGAATCCCCGTTTGCCACTTCCCCTTTTTCATCTACTACTACAAGTCTATCTGCATCTCCGTCAAAAGCAAAGCCCACATCAGCTCTAAATTTCTTAACCTCTGTGGCAAGACTTAATGGGTGCAAAGCCCCGCAATTATCATTTATATTTAGTCCATTTGGTTTATCATTTAGCACTATAACTTCAGCACCAAGTTCTTTAAAGACTGTAGGAGCTACTTTGTAAGCTGCACCATTTGCCACATCAAGCACTACTCTTAATGATTTTAGCGTTAGATCTTTTGGAAAGGAATTTTTAATAGAAACTATATAACGTCCTATAACATCATCTATTCTTTTTGCTTGTCCTATCTTTTCAGAAGTTAGTTTGCAACTTTCTATAAGCTTATCATTAAAATAAATATCTTCTATCTGTTTTTCTATATCTTCATTTAATTTATTTCCGTGCATATCAAAGAATTTTATGCCATTATCATAGTATGGATTATGAGAGGCTGATATCATTATACCAGCATCGCAACGCATATCTTCTGTTAAAAAGGCTATTGCAGGTGTTGGCATAGGACCTATTTGCACGACATTATATCCTATGGAAGTTAGCCCTGAAACTATGGCATTTTCTATCATATAGCCGCTTCGTCTAGTATCTTTTCCAACTAAGATGTTGTTGGTTATAGCTTTATCTTTGAAGTAAATCCCAGCAGCCATTGCAAGACGCATAGCTAAAAAAGAATCTAAAAATTCTCCAGCCTTTCCTCTAACACCATCAGTTCCAAATAGTTTCATATGAACTCCTAAGCTAAATTTACGAAATTATAACAAAGCATTAAAAACAAATATGAATTTAGCTATACAAAATATTAACTACGGCTTTTAAATTTGATAGTATTTATATCTTAAAATTTAAACAAGCTTTTTCTAATCTTTTTAAGCCTTCTAAAACAGTATCTTTTGAACTTGCTATATTTATCCTTATAAATTTTTCGCCACCACCTCTATAAATAGAGCCTTTTGATATGTATAATTTATGTTTTTTCCTTAGATATTCGCAAAAAATATCAGTGTTTTCGCATAATTTCTCGCAGTCTATCCACATTAAATATGTAGCTTCGCCTTGCACGACCTTTAAGTTTGTATTACTTTCTATAAAATTTTTGGCAAGTTCTTTATTTGATTTTATATAGGCATTTACATCATCAAGCCATTTTTTTGAGTGTCTATACGCCGCTATACTTGCAGTGATTGCAAATGAATTTGGTTCTGCTATCTCATCTGTGTTTATGGCTATTTTTATTTTATTTCTTAATATCTCATTTTGTGCTATTATAGTAGCTGAATGAATGCCTGCGAGGTTGAAAGCCTTGCTAGGCGATATTATGCTTATACAGTCTTTGTCTATTGATGAAAATGGAGTGTATTGTTTTTGACTTATATCGCAATGAATTTCATCGCTTACAACTAAAACTCCGTATTTTTTGCAAAGATCTGAAATTTTTTGCAATTCTTTAGTAGTGTAAATTTTGCCACTTGGATTATGTGGATTGCATAAAAGTAGCATAGTGCTTTGCGGTAAGCTTAGTGCTTTTTCTAGGTCTTTAAAATCTATTTCGTATTTGTGATTTTTGTATATTAGTTTATTTTCAACAACTTTTCTGCCATTGTTTTCTATACAGCTATAAAATACATTATAAACAGGGCTTTGCACTATTACATTTTCTGCAACTTCTGTGAATCTTCTTATTATAGATGATATAGCAGGTATTACTCCATTGCAAAAAAGCAAGTCTTTTTTTTCTACTTTTAACTTATGCCTATCTTCTAACCATTCTATTACACAGGCATAATAATCTTTAGGTATTATCTCGTATCCAAAAATACCAAGTTCTATTTTTTTATACAAAGCATCTCTAATAGCTTTTGAGCATTGAAAATCCATATCAGCTACCCACATAGCAAGCTCATCTTTTTTAACATTCCATTTTAAAGAATTTGTATTAAAACGGTTGTGTTTTTTGTCAAAATTCATTTTTCAAGCCTTTTTATTATTTGTATGGATTTTACATCACTTTCTTTTTTGTCTAAGTTTATATTTTCTATATCCTTAGCTTTTATGATACCACTTTTTGGATTAAAAATGCTTTTAATTGTTGATTTTACATCAATATCCACAGTAGAATACTCAAAAAGTAAGGTAGAATCATTTAATACACAATTTCTTATAAAAAGATTTTCTATATAACAAAGACCTTGTAAGCTTTGTATGAATCAGTTTATAAATTTTATATTCTTGCTATTCCAAGCTAGATATTCTCCATTTATATAACTGTCATAAGCTTCTACATTTTCACAGTTCCAAAAGGCATCTTTGCTTAATATTTTAGAATTTTTTATTATTATATTTTTACAAGTATCAAAGGCGTAATTGCCGTGAATGCTTATATTATCAGCCTTTATATTATGTGAATTCATAGCAAAATAATCCCCATAAATTTGTATTTCATTTAGATTTATATCATTGCAAAACCACATAGTTTCCGGTGCGTTTGGCATAAAAACTTTATCTAGTTGTATAAAAGAGCTATGACGAAAAGTTTTTGGTGAATTTATGCTAGAATTTCTTATATCAACATTTTTAGCATACCACAAGCCACTTCTTGCTTCTTGATTTAAGATTAAATTTTCAGCTTTTATATTTTGGCTATACCACATAGGGTATTTATAGTCAAAAACAGTGTCTTTTATGCTTAAATTTGCACTATGTTTTAGAGGAGATTCTCCTTTTTTAAATACACAAGAACTCATTTTAGCGTTATTTAGTTTAAATAAAGCTCTTTCAGCTTCAAAAATTTCTTCCTTAATCTCTTTTATAATTTTTCTCCCTTATAAAAGAAAAATTACAAAAGATTGGAGTTAGTCTAAGTCAAGAGCAAAAATAAATTTTTACAAAGGCTTAAAATCCTAAATTTGGATATTAAGCCTTTAAAGATAATAGCATTATAGTAAGCCAAGTAAGAACAAATGCAAAGAGTATTAGGCTAGAAAGCCTACCATTTCTTAATCGTCCCATTTTTGACCTAAGAAGTTACCATTTCTGTCGAAATACATTTCCATAAAATTTGTAAGCTCTACTTTAAAACCATAACCTTCAAAATCTATATCCTTTATATAAACACCAGGATAAGTTTTTTGTATAGTATTCATAGCTTTTTGAGGCAAACCGTAGTATCCTTGATATGGTTGTGGGTTGTTGTATTGTGTTGGTGGCACCGGAGCTGGAGCAACTTGATTTTGTGCTGCTGGATTAGCAAAAGCAAAGATAGCACCTAAACTTAAAGCCGAAAAAATAAGTTTTGTTTTCATTGAAAACTCCTTTGAAGTAAATTTTTTGTAAAAGTTTATTTATATCCTGTGAATTTTATGTGAATGTTTTGTGAAGCGTATGTGAATTTTTTGTTTTAAATAAAACTTAAAATTTTTTGTAATATAATGAGATTTTACACTAAATTTAAAGGAGGCGACGGTGAAAAAAAACATAGTTTTTTTTGAGGTTCAGGGCGGAAGTGATAAAGGACCTGATGGGTATAGAAAAGATACAATGCCTATGGTAAATGCTCTTAAGGCTAAAGGTTGGAATGCAGAGGTTATTTTTTTTGAGGTTGGCAAAAAAGATGAGATATATAAATATGTTAAAGATAATTTTGACGGTTATGTTTCTCGTATAAATCCTGGAAATTTAAAAGAGGAAAATGAATATTTTGATATGCTAAGAAAACTCTGTATGGATGGGCTTGTAGGTATGCCTCATCCTGATGCTATGATAGGATATGGAGCTAAAGACGCCCTAACCAAACTTGCTAGCACAGATTTGGTCCCTGATGATACTTATGCTTACTATGATATAAAAACCTTTAAAGAAACCTTCCCTAAAAGTTTAGCTAAGGGAGAAAGGGTTTTAAAACAAAACAGAGGTTCAACAGGAGAAGGAATTTGGCGTGTAAGTGTAGAAGAAGAGCTACCTGCTGGAGCAACTGTCGTGCCTTTAAATACAAAAATCAAATGCACTGAAGCAAAAGATAATCATGTAGAACATAGAGTTTTAGGTGAATTTATGGACTTTTGTGAGCAATATATAATAGGCGATAATGGTATGCTTGTTGATATGACATTCTTACCTCGTATAAAAGAAGGCGAGATTAGAATTTTAATGCTTTATAAAACCCCTGTTTATGTTGTGCATAAAAAACCAGCTGAAGGAGCGGACGCCTTTTCTGCTACTTTATTCTCCGGTGCAAAATATCGCTATGATGAGCCAAAAGATTGGCAAAACCTTATAGATTGGTTCTTAGCACAGCTTCCTGAAATTCGCACAAAGCTTGGAAACTATGATTTACCTTTGATATGGACTGCTGATTTTATACTTGATACAGACAAAGATGGTAAAGATAAATATGTTCTAGGAGAAATAAACTGCTCTTGTGTAGGTTTCACAAGCCCTGCGGAATTTATGGACAAAATAGCTGTTATGGTCGGCGATAATATAGTAAATATAGTAAGTGAGAAAAAAGCTTAAAACTTCCCCCTTAAAAAGGGGGCATTTATGAGAAATGAAGAAGAAATTTTACATCAGATCTTAAATTTTGCTACAAATAACGATACTATAAGATTAGTTAGCTTAGAAGGTTCAAGAGCGAATGAAAGCCTCAAAAAGGACGGTTTTGAGGATTATGACATATCATTTTTTTGCACTGACACAAAAAGATTTATAGAAAATGAAGAATGGCTTTTAGAATTTGGAGACTTGATTTTTCTGCAAAAACCAGAAGATATGGAATTTTATCCACCTGATTTAAAGGAGTCTTGGTTTTCCTTTCTTTGCACATATGAAGATGGTGTAAAAATAGATTTTACCGTTATACCTCTTTGTGATTTAAGCTTCTACCTTAAAAACGAAAAATTGAGTAAGTTTTTATTAGATAAAGATTCTTTAATCAGTAATCACAAAGCAAGTGTAGAAGATTTTTTCATAAAAAAACTTACACAAAGAAGCTTTGATGATGTTTTGAATGAATTTTATCATTTAAAATCTTATGCTTATCGTCATTTTTTTAGAAAAGATAATCTTTCTTTTATATTTTATATAAATGCTATGAGAGAAACTTTGTTTATTATGCTTACTTGGGAACTTGCTTTGCCTTTTGCTAAGATTAATAATTCTTGTGCCGAGTTTGATTTTTCTATGGGTAAGCATTATAAGTGCTTGAAAAATTATATAAGTAAAAAAAGGTATAAAAAGATTTTAAAAACTTACAAGCTAGGATATAAAAACTCAAATTTAAAAGCCTTAAGATTGATACAAAAATTATTTAAAAAATCTTACAAAAAGCTTGCAAAAAATATGAATTTTAATATTAAAAATTACGAGCATTCTATAAAGCATTACATAAAAACTATAAAACCAAAAATAAGCTGTTAAAAGTCAGCCCCTACGAAAAAAATTTCAACAAAATCTAAAAAAGGAGTAAAAAATTTAGGGGCTGACAGCATATTCTAGCCAAGTGGGATTTTATATAAAATTTGATTAACGAAAGTAAATAAAATTATATTTTTTTAGAAAAAAATATAATTTTTTAAAAAATACAATTTCAAAGAAAAAATAAGTTTATTTTGGTAAAATTCTGGTTTTTCACAATAAAATCTTACAAAACTTAAAAGGTTAGGAATTGATACAAAGATACAGCAGAGAATGTATGGCTAATATATGGAGCTTAGAAGCAAAATACAGTTATTGGTTAAAGGTAGAATTAGCCGCTGTTAAGGCTTGGAGTGAGCTCGGCTTAATAAATAGCGATGACTGTGAGAAAATTTGCAAAAATGCTAGTTTTAATATAGCTAGGATAGACGAGATTGAAAAAGAAACCAAGCACGATGTTATAGCATTTTTAACTTCTATAAGCGAAAATTTAGGCGATGAAAGCCGTTTTTTGCATTATGGTATGACAAGTTCAGATTGTATAGATACAGCACTTGCGTTGCAGATAAATGAAAGCTTAGAGCTTATTTTAAAAGATTTAAATCTCTTGCTAGAGACTATTAAAAATAGAGCCTTTGAACACAAAAATACCCTTATGGTAGGTAGAAGTCACGGAATTCACGGAGAGCCTATCACTTTTGGTTTGGTGCTTGGGATTTGGTATGATGAGCTTAAAAATGCAAAGTCCTTACTTTTGCACTCTAAAGATATAATTTCTTATGGAAAATTAAGTGGTGCTATGGGAAATTTTGCCCACGCCCCTTTAGAATTTGAGGAAAAAACTTGTGCGATTTTAGGTTTAAAAGCAGCCCCTATATCAAATCAAATAATACAAAGAGACAGACACGCACAGGTTGTTTCAGCTTTAGGGGTTTTAGCCGCAAGTTGCGAAAAAATAGCTGTTGCCATAAGGCATTTTCAAAGAACAGAGGTTTATGAGGCAGAGGAGTATTTTTCAAAAGGTCAAAAAGGAAGCTCTGCTATGCCCCATAAGAGAAATCCTGTTTTAAGTGAAAATGTAACGGGTCTTTGTAGGCTTATAAGGGCTTTTGTAAATCCAGCTTTAGAAAATGTCGCTTTGTGGCACGAAAGAGATATAAGCCATTCAAGCGTTGAAAGATTTATGTTTCCTGATATTTTTATAACTACTGATTTTATGCTAGATAGACTTACAAGACTTATAGAAAATTTACTTGTATATCCTAAAAATATGATGAAAAATTTGAATTTAACTGGTGGATTAGTGTTTTCGCAAAGGGTTCTTTTAGAATTACCATTAAGAGGTATAAGCAGAGAAGATGCTTATAAGATAGTGCAAAGGGCTGCTATGAAAGTGTGGCAAGATTTGCAAGATGGTAAAAATGCTTTAAATGAAAACGGAGAAAGCTTGTTTTTATCAGCATTACTTTGTGATGAGGAGTTAAAATCAAAGATGAGCGATGATGATATTAGATCTTGTTTTGATTATTCATATTACTTGAGAAATGTAGATTTAATATTTTCTAGAGTATTTAATTAAATTTAAAAGGTTATTTTATGAAAGTTATAAAAAGAAATGGTCGCACAGAAGAACTTGATATATCAAAGATAAAAAAATGCACTAATGACGCAGTTGCCGGGCTTGATGGCGTAAGTGTTAGCGAATTAGAACTTGACGCAAAAATTCAATTTAGAGACGGTATTTCAACAGAAGAGATTCAAAAAACGCTTATAAAAACTGCTGTTGATAAAATAGATGTTGATTGTCCTAACTGGACATTTGTTGCTGCTAGGCTTTTCTTGTATGATTTGTATAAGAAAGCAAACGGTATGAATAGATACAATCACTTAAAAGATTATTGTGAAAGGGCTGAAAAAGAGGGCAGAATGATTTTAGGACTTAAGGAAAAATACGACCTTGAGGACTTAAATTCGTATATACAACCTACAAGAGACTTGCAATTTACTTATCTTGGCATAAAAACCCTTTATGATAGATATTTGATGAAAGATAAAAAGGCAAATCCTATAGAACTCCCACAACAAATGTTTATGGGTATAGCTATGTTTTTGGCACAAAATGAATTTAATCCACAAGAATGGGCTAAAAAATTTTATGACCTAATTTCAACATTTGAGGTTATGTTAGCTACTCCTACTCTTTCAAATGCTAGAACTACAAGACATCAATTAAGCTCTTGCTATATAGGAAGCACACCTGATAATATAGAAGGTATTTTTGATTCATTTAAAGAAATGGCTTTGCTTTCTAAATTTGGTGGAGGTATAGGTTGGGATTGGTCTAAGGTACGTGCTATGGGAGGAAGTATAGATGGACACAAAAATGCAGCCGGTGGAATAATACCATTTTTAAAAATAGCAAATGATATAGCGGTTGCAGTAGATCAGCTTGGCACTAGAAAGGGTGCTATTTCTGTGTATATAGAACCTTGGCATATGGATATAAATGACTTTTTAGAGCTTAGAAAAAATTCTGGAGAGGAAAGAAGAAGAGCTCACGAGTTGTTTCCTGCATTATGGATAAATGATTTGTTTATGCGAAGAGTTAGAGAAAATGGAATTTGGACTCTTTTTGATCCAGCAGATACCCCTGATTTGTGCGATTTATATGCTGATGATTTTGAAAAAAGATATGAAGAATACGAAAAAGACGAAAGTATAACAAAAGAAATTGTAGAAGCTAAAGAGCTTTGGAAGAAAATTTTACTGAATTATTTTGAAACCGGACTTCCATTTTTATGCTTTAAAGATAGCGCAAATTTAGCAAACCCAAATGCACATGATGGTATTATAAGAAGTTCCAATTTATGCACAGAAATTTTTCAAAATACAGAACCAAATTACTATCAAATAGAAGTCAGATATGAAGATGGAACGGTTGAATGTTACGATGAAGAAGAGATTGTTATAATCGATGGAGGGCATCAAAAGCCAGCTAAAAAGCTTAGCACTCTTGACAGTATAGATGGTAGAAAAATTTACATAGTCGAAAAACATAAACACAATGGAAAAACCGCAGTTTGTAACTTAGCTAGTGTAAATTTAAGCAAGATAAAAACAAAAGAGGATATTCAAAGAGTTGTCCCTGTGGCTATTAGAATACTTGATAATGTTATAGATTTAAATTTTTATCCTCATGTTAAGGTAAAAGATACCAATCTTCAAACTAGAGCTATCGGACTTGGAGTTATGGGCGAAGCACAGATGTTAGCTGAAGAGGGAATTCTTTGGGGAAGTGAAGAGCATTTCCATAAAATAGACAAAATAATGGAATACATAAGCTATGAGGCTATTAATGCCAGCGCATCTTTAGCTGCTGAAAAAGGAAAATATCCTAAATTTGAAGGCTCTAATTGGAGCAAGGGAATTTTTCCGATAGATTTAGCAAATAAAAAAGCAAAAGATCTTACTTTAAGAGATGGACTTTTTGATCAAAGTGATTGTGACTGGGCTAAATTAAAACAAAGAGTAAAAAGAGATGGTATGAGAAATGGTTATCTTATGGCTATAGCTCCCACTTCTTCTATATCCATACTAGTTGGAACTACCCAAACTACAGAACCTATCTACAAACGCAAATGGTTTGAGCAAAATTTAAGCGGTATGATACCTTGTGTTGTCCCAAATTTAAATTTATCTACTTGGGGCTACTACATTCCAGCTTATGAATTAGACCAAAGAGCCTTAGTTAAGGCTGCTGCTGTGCGTGGAAAATGGATAGACCAAGGACAAAGCTTAAATATATTTATGTCTTTAGATAAAGCTAGTGGAGGCTATTTAAATGATATTTATATGCTAGCTTGGGAGCTTGGGCTTAAATCAACATATTATCTAAGAAGCGAAAGCCCTGATAGCAACAAGATAGACACAGTAGATAGGAGCATAGAGTGCGAGGGTTGTCAGTGATAAGCTTTTGCAAGGTATTTTAAGTATCTTGCAATTGATATCTTTTTCTTTTTTTATAAAACAAAAGCTCTACTATATGCTTTTTAAGGATATTTAGCTGAAATGGTTTTACTATATAATCATCGCAACCGCTTTTAAATCCTTCTTTTAGGTCTTTATTTGTATTTAAAGAGGTTAAAAATAAAGCTGGTGTGTTATCTCCACGTTCTCTAATCTCTTTTAGCAAAGAAAATCCATCTTTGATAGGTATTTTTACATCTAATATATACAAGTCATATTCTGATTTTGTGCTTAATTCATATGCTTCTTTTGCATTATGTGTTAAGCTTACGTCAAAACCTTCTTCAACTAAAAATTCATACACTATCTCACTTAAACATAAATCATCTTCAAGTAAAAGTATTTTTTTCATCGGCAAACTTTTTAGTATTTTTTTTGATATTTTAAAACTATATAGTGAAGTGAATGTAAAATTTATAAATCTTATGAAATGTTTATTTGTAAAACTATGATAAAATAGCCACTTCTTTATAGTGAAAGGTTTTTTTGCAGAATTTTAATGCTTTTATCCTCGGTGTTGTAGAGGGTTTGACGGAATTTTTACCTATTAGCTCCACAGGGCATATGATACTTAGTGCTAATATATTAGGACTTAATTTACAAGATGATTTTTGGTCTTCTTTTATAGTTGTTATACAGCTTGGCTCTATCTTAGCTGTTATTTTTGTTTTTTGGCAAAGGCTTATTAAGGGTCTTGATATATGGTTAAAAATTTGCATAGGCTTTATACCAACTGGTTGTATAGGTTTTTTAGCTTCTTTTTTCGTTGAAAATCTTTTTAATGGCTATGTCGTGGCTACTATGCTTATATTAGGTGGTATAGTTTTTATAGTTATAGAGTTATACCACAAGAAAAAAAGCCATACTATAAATTCTTTAGAAGAAGTTAGCATAAAACACGCCGTTTGCATAGGTATAATACAGTGCCTTGCTATGATACCCGGCACTTCAAGAAGCGGTGCTAGCATAGTCGGGGGACTGTTGCTTGGCTTAAATCGCAAGGTTGCTACCGAATTTTCTTTCTTAATAGCACTTCCTACTATGATAGTAGCAACTGCTTATAGTGTGTATAAAAACCCTGATTTATTTAGCAATTCAAATGAGCTTTTACCTCTTAGCATAGGTTTTGTAACAGCTTTTATTATAGCTTTTTTTGTTATAAAGCTTTTTTTAAAATTTATTTCTAAATTCGATTTTATACCATTTGCTATTTATAGAATTTTTCTAGGTTTTATATTTTTTTATCTTTATTACAGTGGAATTTTGGATTCTAGTAGTGAATTTTAATCCTATTTTACACAGATATAAAATAAAATTTTAATGAGATCTTGTATTTTAAAAGAACTTAAGTTTTACAAGGCTAAAATTAGCTTTAAATTTACTTTCTAGTGAGGTATGATGAATAAAGAAATAATTGGATATTTTGATAAAGACAAGATTATAGATACTCAAAGTGCTACTTCTACTGATTTAGAACCTATATATTTTGATAATTCTGCTAATAGTCTGGAAATTTTAAGGCATTCTTGTGCGCATCTTATGGCACAAGCTATAAAGCAGCTATATCCAGAGGCTAAATTTTTTGTAGGACCTGTTATAGAAGATGGTTTTTACTATGATTTTAGGGTTTCTTCTAAGATAGGTGAAGAGGATTTGCCAAAGATAGAAGCTAAGATGAAAGAGCTTGCTAAAAATAAAATCACCATAGAAAAATACGAGATAAGCAAAAAAGAAGCTATAGAAAAATTTAAAGATGATGATTTAAAACAAGAGGTCTTATTAAGGATTCCTGAAGGCAAAGTAGGGATTTATAAGCAAGGGGATTTTGAAGATTTGTGCCGAGGACCTCATATACCAAATACAAAATTTTTAAATTTCTTTAAGCTCACAAGGGTAGCAGGTGCTTATCTTGGCGGAGATGAAAAAAGAGAAATGCTGACTAGAATTTACGGCACAGCTTTCGCTGATAAAGAAAGTTTGAAAGAATATCTGCATATTATAGAAGAAGCTAAAAAAAGAGATCATAGAAAATTAGGAGCGGAACTTAAGCTTTTTACCTTTGATGATGATATAGGAGCAGGACTTCCTATATGGCTTAGCAATGGTGCTAGAATGCGTTCAAAATTAGAGCATATGCTTTATAAAATTCATCGTTTAAGAGGATACGAGCCAGTAAGAGGACCAGAGCTTTTAAAAGCTAAAGCTTGGCAAATAAGTGGGCATTATGAGAACTACAAAGAAAATATGTATTTTACACAGATTGATGAACAAGAATATGGCATAAAGCCGATGAACTGTGTTGGGCATATTAAAATTTATCAAAATGATATAAGAAGTTATAGGGATTTACCTTTGAAATTTTTTGAGTATGGCGTGGTGCATAGACACGAAAAAAGTGGTGTTTTGCACGGTCTTTTTAGGGTTAGAGAATTTACTCAAGATGATGCACATATATTTTGTATGCCAAGTCAGATAAAGGAACAAGTGCTAGAAATTATAGCTTTTGTTGATAAGCTGATGAAAATTTTTGATTTTTCGTATGAAATGGAAATTTCCACAAAACCGGATAAAGCCATAGGCGATGATGAAATTTGGGATACAGCTACAAAAGCCTTAAAAGATGCTTTAGATGAGCAGGGTTTAAGCTATGGCATCGATGAGGGTGGTGGTGCATTTTATGGTCCTAAGATAGATATAAAAATAACCGATGCTTTAAAAAGAAAGTGGCAGTGCGGAACAATACAGGTTGATTTTAATTTACCAAATCGTTTTAAACTAGAATACACAGATGCAAATAATGAAAAAAAACAACCCGTTATGCTTCACCGTGCTATATTGGGATCTTTTGAGAGATTTATAGGTATTTTGACAGAACACTGTGCTGGGGAATTCCCATTTTTCATAGCACCCATACAAGTTGCAATAGTGCCTATAAGTGAAAATCATTTATCATATGCTGAAAAAATTCAAGCAGAGCTTATAAATTTAGGTATAGATAGTGAAATTTACTCTAAAAATGATAGTTTGAGTAAAAAAATTCGTAATGCAGAAAAACAAAAACTGCCTATGATTTTAGTTTTGGGAGATGAGGAAGTAAAAAATTCTACAGTCGCTTTAAGAGACAGAAGGGCAAGAGAACAAAAAAATATTACTCTTGTTGAATTTTTAAATTTTATAAAGGAGAAAATAAGTGAGGTGCATTTTTGAGTAAAGAAAAAGAAGTGTTGCTTAATGAAGATATAAAAGCAGATGAGATAAGATGTGTCGGTGATGATGGTAAGGTTTATGGCATTATTAGCAGTGATGAGGCTTTGGAGATAGCAAATCGCCTAGGGCTTGATTTGGTTATGATAGCTCCGGATGCAAAACCTCCTGTTTGCAAGATAATGGATTTTGGAAAATTTCGTTATCAGCAAGAAAAAAAACAAAAAGAAGCTAAGAAAAAGCAAAAGGTTATAGACACAAAAGAGATAAAGCTTTCTGTTAAAATAGCACAAAATGACATTAACTACAAGGTAAAACACGCTTTAGAATTTCTTTCTCAAGGAAAGCACGTAAGATTTAGGGTATTTTTAAAAGGACGAGAGATGGCAAGTCCTGAAGCTGGCGTAGCTTTGCTTGAAAAAATTTGGACTATGATAGAAAATGAAGCAAATCGCGATAAAGAGCCAAATTTTGAAGGCAGATATGTAAATATGCTTGTAACTCCTAAAAAGTAAGCAATGATAAGCAAAGAACGTTTATTCTAAAGAAGATGATGTTGAGGTTGTCTTAGAAAAACTAAAGATTTCAAAAATAACTTGTAAGGTAAGGCTACTGGAATAAAAGGCTTTAAAAGTTTAATAAACATAAAAGTAGTCTAGAAATAGCCGAAACTTCGCTAAGATATTATATTTTCTAGGTTAAGATATGCAGGAAAATCCTTTATTTTTAAAAGAGCAAATCATCACCTACTTAGGCAATAAAAGGGCTTTGCTAGGTTTTTTAGAACAAGGCTTTAATATTGCGAAAAAGGAGCTTAAAAAAGAAAAATTTAGTTTTTGCGATATTTTTAGCGGCTCAGGCATAGTAAGTCGCTTTGCAAAAGCTTATTCAAATTTTATCATAGCAAATGATTTGGAGGATTATTCAAGGATTATAAATTCTTGTTATTTGACAAATAAAAGTGAAATTCCTTTAAAAAAGTTAAAAAATTTTTATGATAAATTACTTTTAAATTTAAAGCTTGAAAAAGGCTTTATCACAGAGCTTTACTCTGCAAAAGATGAGAATTCTATCGCAAAAAACGATAGGCTTTTTTATACCAAAAGAAATGCTATGTATTTAGATAGTATGAGAAAGCTTATAGATAGCGAAATTCCACAGGAATTTAGACATTTTTTTATAGCACCTTTAATTTATGAAGCAAGCGTGCATTCAAACACTAGTGGTGTTTTTAAGGGATTTTATAAGGATAAAAATGGGCTTGGAAAATTTGGAGGAAGTGCAGAAAATGCCCTAAGTCGTATAAAGGGCGATATAGAGCTTAAAATGCCTATTTTTTCAAATTTTACTTGCGAATTTGAACTTTTTCAAAAAGATGCAAATTTATTAGCAAAAGAGCTTGATTATTTAGACGTAGCTTATTTAGATCCACCTTATAACCAACACCCTTACGGTTCGAATTATTTTATGTTAAATTTAATAGCAAACTACCAAAAACCAAGTGAAATTTCAAAGGTAAGCGGCATACCAAAAGAATGGAATAGAAGCGATTTTAATAAAGCTAATAAAGCTCAAATAGCACTTTTTGACTTGATATCTAGTTTGAAAGTTAGAGTAGTTTTGCTTTCTTATAACTGTGAAGGATTTGTAAAAAAAGAAAATTTTTTAAAGGATTTAAAAAAACTTGGTAAATGTAAAATTTTAGAGCAAGTGTATCCGACTTTTAGAGCATCAAGGAATTTGCAAGCTCGTGCTAAACACATAAAAGAGCAACTTTATATTATAATAAAAGATAAAATTTAAGCGCTAAGCACTTAAATTTATTTTTCGCAGTAAAATGTTACTAAAGCAGATTTTTCCATATTTTCCTCATCTATTACAGGCAAAACCGGACCTATATTATTTACAGTACCTACTATTTTATCAAATTTATCAAACGACGCAGTGTTACTTTTTTCTGTTAAAACCCTTGGTGCAGGTCTTATTTGTCTAGATGAAAAATTTATATTTTTTATTTTACATTTATAATTTATGCTTTTTGAATATCTGATACTAGACTCATTTGCAAGAGTTAAAATTTTATTTATGCTTTCTTCCTCGCTTTTTCTAAGCAATTCGTTTGATATCGTAGCATTTAGTGATGGCACATTCATAGATATCAAACCGCTTAAAGAGGCTATTTTACTCATAGAGCTTATAAGCTCTTTGTATTCTTCTAGTTGATTTGTGTTTATTTCACAGTTAAAAGAGGCGTTAAAGCTATATCCTTTTTGTGTTTGCTTTCCGCTTTTATAGTCATAGTGAAAAGTTGGCTCTAAACTATAAGAACCGCCCGTGCAAATTTTATTTTTAGAAGCTAGTATGATTATATCATTAAAAGTTCGTGTTATTTTTTCTTTTTCTTCCTCGCTTAACTTTGTCTTTGTGCTAAGTTGATTGCTTGCAAAAAATCTTGGAGTCGATACAAAGCTATCTGGCAAGATTTTGCTTGAATCGTATAAATTTTGAGTAAAACTAAAGCCTTCATTTTTGTCTTGCTGTATATATAAATTTGAAAAAAAGATTCCAGCTACAAATACACATAAGGCTATTGATATGCAAAAAAAAACTTGATAAAAAGTATTTTTCATTCTAATTCCCCTTTTTTAGGCAAGATTATGGTTACAAGTAAAACTATAAACATCATTATTGCTATATATAAAAAGAATCCATCCTCAAAGCCAGCATTTTTGAATTGAAGACCTACCCAAGGTGCAGAACCACCAAATATAGCATTAGGTATTGCATAGCCAAAGCCTGTTCCTAAAGCTCTAACATGTTCGGGGAATAACTTAGCCTTAAAAATTCCAGCAACAGATGTATAAAAACTAAGTATTACAAACAAGGCAAGTATAGCTAAGAATGCGTAGTATTCGTTAGGAGCTGCCATCAAAGCCATAAAAAGTGGATATATAAAAATGAGTGCTAAAACGGCAAATATTAGCAAGAAATTTCTATGTCCTATTTTATCTCCTAAAGCTCCAAAAATTGGTTGAAGTATCATTAGTATAAAAAGAGAAAATAGCATTATATTATTTGATATAGAGCTATCTATCCCAGCACTATTTATCATAAAAGTTTTTGTATAAGTTGTTATAGTGTAAAAAGCTAATGAGCCTCCAGCTGTTATTCCAAGCACTAAAAGAAACTGCCTCCAAGATGTGCTAAAAAGAGCTTTTAATGTGCCTCTATCTTCGTGCTTGTGTAATTCTTTAGCACTTTCGTGCATTATAGCTCTTACAAATAGCGAGCCAAGTGCTAAAAGCCCACCTATTATAAAGAGAATTCTCCAAGCATAATCCCTCATTTCTTGTTCTGTAAAAAATAAAAGCATTATAGATATGCTTGCTACGGCTAAAAGCTGACCGCCTATTAAGGTTACGTATTGAAATGATGAGTAAAATCCTCTTTTTCCTTCTGTGGCTAACTCGCTTAAATATGTTGCCGCTATTCCATACTCTCCGCCTACGCTAAGACCTTGTATGAGCCTTGCTAATAAAAGCAATAATACCGCAAAATCTCCTATGCTTTCTTTGCTAGGAATAGCTGCTATCATAAAAGAGCCTATAGCCATTAGTATGACAGATATTACCATAGAAGATTTTCTTCCTATCTTATCTGCTAATGAGCCAAATAACCAAGAACCAATCGGACGCATTAAAAATCCAAGAGCAAAAATTCCAAATGCTGAAATTTGTTGTATAGTGGGATCGCTTGAATCTGAAAATTGTTTAGCAAAATAAACAGCTGTAAATGCGTATATATAAAAATCAAACCATTCTACTAAATTGCCACTACTTGCAGCTATTATAGAACGTATTCTTTTTGCTTTTGATAAATCTTGCATTTTATTTCCTTTTTAATTTCATTATACCTAAAAAGTATTTATGAATTAGTTAGAATCAAATACGGTTTAAATACAAAGTTCTACATTTGTTTATTTTACAAGGCTTTCAAAAAGCTAAGTCTAAGGCTTTACTTGTTAGAATTTAGGTTTTAAGGAGTTTGTATGAAAATTTTTCTTTTGTTTTTGACCTTGTTTTTCCTTGCTTGTTCGCCTTATAATGGGCTTGAACCCGGCAAAGAGTATGGCTTTAGATTAGATGCAAATGAAAGCTCTATTTTGCAAAATCCTCCACTAAATCAAAGCAGAATTTACGTTTATAGAAAAGATAGTCCGCAAGCTTTTAATATAGAATACCAAAGAGTATTTGATATAATGATAGAATATAATAATAAAAGTGACTTTCTTGCAAAATCAAAACCTTACAATGCATCTTATAAAGATATAAATTTAGATTCAAATACAACAGTAACCTTAAAAGCAAGGATTGCTAATTCAGTTTCTAAACTTAGCTTTACTCCTAAAAAAGATATGATCTATTGTTTGCAAAGTGAAATTTTGCAAGATGATATATCATCAAATAGCTTTGTAGCCTTTCCTGCATTCATTCTTGTTGAAAAAGAAGATTGTATTTATATGATAGAAAAAAAGATAGGCAAAATTAATAATTAAGAGCATTTAATGCAAATAGTTTTAGATGATATAAAGATAAATGATGATTGGAAATTTTTTTTAAAAGATGAATTTTTAAGCCCCTATTTTTCCGATATAAAAAGTCATTACATACTTGCTTTGAAAGAAAAGCAAAAGATATATCCTCCAGCAAATTTAACATTTAATGCTTTTAACCTTTGCCCTTTAAAAGATGTAAAGGTTGTTTTATTAGGTCAAGATCCTTATCATCAGAGAGGACAAGCTATGGGTCTTTCTTTTTCTGTCCCAGATGCTGTAAAAATTCCCCCTTCTTTACGAAACATTTATAAAGAATTAGAAAGTGATTTAGGCATAAAGCCTTGTCTTAGCGGAAATTTAAGCAAATGGGCAAAACAAGGAGTTTTGCTTTTAAATTCTATCTTAAGCGTTAAAGAAAACGAGCCTCTTTCTCATTCTAATTTTGGTTGGGAAAAATTTAGCGATGCTGTGATAAAGAGATTAAGCGATGAAAAAGAACATTTAGTTTTCTTGCTTTGGGGAGGTTTTGCAAAAAGCAAAGCCTCTTTGATAGATGAGAGCAAGCATTTAGTATTAAAGGCAGCTCACCCAAGCCCTCTTGCTAGAACAGGTTTTTTAGGCTGTAAGCATTTTTCAAAATGCAATGAGTATTTAATATCGCATTTAAATTCTCCTATAAATTGGGACTTAAACTAGAAATTTTTTATTATTTCACTTGCGATTTTCTTTTTATCAAAACCTTTTATTTCGCTTATCATACCATCTTGTGCTAAAAAAATTCTATCTGCTGCATCAAAATATGTTTCATCGTGGCTTATGCTAAGTATAGTTTTGCCCTCTTTTTTTAACAAAGGCAAAAGTTCTTTATAAAAAAATCTTCTAAAAGCAGGATCTTGATCTGCTGCAAATTCATCAAGTATTAAAATTTCTCTTTTTTCAAGTAAGCAAAGTAGCATAGCAAGTCTTTTTCTTTGACCGCTTGAAAGTTTGGTATTTAGTATAATGCCGTCTTTTACCTCAAATTTTTCATCAAGTTTTAACAATTTTAAATATCTTTGAATGTCGCTATCTTTAGCTTCTTCATCATATCCAAGCAATTCTTTAAATATATGGCATTCTGTGAAAATCGCTGATATGAGTTTTCTATAAGATAGTAGGTTTGAAGAATCTATCTTCATATCGTCTAAGTATAAAGCACCGCTGTTTGGTTTTAGTAAGGAGGCAAAAAGTAAAGAAAAAGTGCTTTTTCCAGAGCCATTTTTGCCTATTAAAAATATAAGCTCACCCTTATTTATCTCCAAAGTAGTTGGCTTTAGCTCAAATTTATCCTCGTAAGAAAAGCTTACATTATCAAATCTAATTTTTTTGTAAGTTTTTATCTTTTCACATTTTTTAAATTCTTCTTTATAAGCTTGTAAAGACAAGCTTTTTATCTTATCAAGTGCTATTTTAGCTACTAAAATTGTTGGAAAAGCAGAAAGCAATGAAAGTAGTGGAGCTCTTAAAAAGAACATAGCAAGTGCTATGGTTGTGGCATTTTGTATGCTTGTTATGTTGAAATTTAAAGCTAAGAAAAATTCAAATGCAACAAGTGCTAAAAAACTTGCATTCGTAAAATTCACATAAAGGCTTTGTATTAAACTTGCCTTTTTATTATTTTTTCTTTTTTTTAATGCATATTTTTCAAAGCCATCTTTATAGTATCTACTTGCTCTAAATGTGTTTAAACTTAAATTTTTATGCCCGTCTATTATGTCTTGGTAAGCATTTTGTAGGAAATCATCATTATTTCTTGATTCTCTGAAATATTTATGTATTTTTCTTATCAAAATAAAGTCTATCAAAGCCGTAAAGATTAAAACAGTTATACAAAGTATGAAAATTTCATAACTTACATAAAATATATATGATAAAAGTGCTATAAATAATATACTTGATTGCAAAAAATCAGGACTTCTAAGCAATGCAAATGATATTGAGCGAGTATCAGCCCCTAAAGAAGCTAAAAGTTTGGCTTTTCCTATTTTATCAAGTTGTATTAAATTTGTGTCTAGGATTTGTTTTACAAGTTTTCTTTGCATCTTAAAAATAAAATTTTGTCCAAAAGAAGATAGTGCAAATTCCACACTTACATTAAAACAAAAAAGTATAATTAAAAGCAAAATAAAATAAAACATCATCAAAAAAGTGCTTTCATTTGCACTAAGTAAGTATTTGTTTATAAAAGACAAAATCCATACATTAAGAAAAGATGAGAGGAATGAAAGACAAAAAAATATAAAAATTTTTAACTTATTTTCTTTGATAATTTTTAATATAAAATCCATCATAAATCCAGTATTTTTTATATGAAAGATTAAAATAGCTTTGTTAATAAAAGTTCAAAAAGAGTGTAAAATTTTTAATTTTTAAAATTTTTATAAACTAGGGATTTATCCCTAGTTATTAGTTTTAGCTCTTAGTGCTTCCCATTCTTCCCAGCTTGAAGCTTCTTTTGATTTGAGCTTAAATAAAGTGCCGCCCAAATTCTTGTGTCCTACATGCTTATGACAATCTGTGCATTTCATAGCCTCATCACTGTCTTTAAATTCTATGTATTTTTGGTGCATTTTGTTTATCGTAGAAGTTTTTAGCTCATTTGCTTCAACAAAGGCATTATTATGGCAGTTTAAACAAGAGCTATCAAATGTATAATATTTTCTAGCATGTTCTCTGTTTGCAAGCCAATCTTTTTCATTTGGATCCCCAGTTAGCGTTGTAAATCCTTCAGCTATGCCATTTTTTGCTTTTGTGTAGAGATAATTTACTATATTATCGTGTGGTAAATGGCATTGAGTGCAAGTAGCTTGAACGCCTTTTGGATTGCTAGCACCATGCACGGGATCCATAACGTTTGTCTCAGCTATAGCCCCGTCCCAAGCGTGACAAGAGCCACAAAATGGATATTCTCCTGTAACAACTACAGCTTTATATCCTAAGGAGGTTAATACAAGTGTAACTACAACCGTTGATATTATAATCAAATATATTGTTTTATTTTTCATAATCTACCTCGCTATCAGCTTTTGCATAACTTCTTGTACGTGGCAAGAAGCACATAAAACTTTTTGATTGCTTATGTGTTCTGGTATGTTTTTCACTTGTGAAACCGTGTCTGTGTGACTTTTGTGACAAATATCGCAATCTAAGCTTTCATAATGAGGGCTTTTATGTATATTGTTATTATGCCCTAAACCACTAGTATAATCAGCTAATTTTTCATAATCCCCGTGACATTTTTGACAAGATTTATTCATAGCACTTGAATACTGTGTAGCCTCTTTTTCAAGGTGGCAATCAGAACAGGAAAGATTTAGCTTTTTGTGTATCCCATATATAGGAAAGCTATTTTCATCAAATTTGCTTACAATCTCTCCTTTAGAATCTCTTAAATTTTCATCGGCTAAAAGCAAAACACAAAATAAGCTAACAAATAAAATTACTAGTTTCATCACACACTCCTTATTTCATTATATCTTTTTGCTAATGCCTCTCCTGCACGCATTCCATACACTAAACAATCAAGCACAGCACAGCTACCAAGTCGGTTATATCCGTGCCTACCTCCTGTTAGCTCTCCACAGGCATATAAACCTTTTATAATATTTAAATCATTGTCATAAACTTCGCACCAAGTGCTAGTTTTAACCCCTCCCATACAGTGATGAACTTTTGGTCCAGGTCTTGCTGCAAAAAATGGTGCTTTTTCCACTTTTATATATTTACCTTTGAATTTTGAGAAATTTCTTCCAAATTCAGGGTCTGTGTATTTTTCATTTTTACTTGCCTCATCTACAAAAGAATTATATCTTTTGAGTTGCTCTAAAAATGGTTCTTTGTTTATTTTGTAGTAATCTATCAACTCATCTAAGGTTTCAAACTGTCTTACAGCACCAGCTAAAACCCCTCTTTGTAAATCTGGAAGTTTTATCGTTTTTGCACCATTAATATCAGTTATAACGATAGGTGGCACGCCATCATTTTCTGCAGTAACCTTTAGTATGGCATCAGAGCCAATTTTTCTGTCTGAAATCTCATTAAAAAACCTAAGCCCAGTTTTTGGATTTATCGCTATACCATAATCATAAGCTTGTGTAATAAAACGGTATCCAAAGCCAAAACCACCTTCATCAAAGCTTGTAACATGCATACTTTGTATATATTGCATATCTACAAATTTTACATTATCTTTAAGTAAAATTTCAGCTGTGTAACCTGTAGCACCTTGGTGATTAGTTGTTTTAAATTCTTTTGTCAAGCTTTCATCAAATTTTTGTCTAAAACGGTAATCAGCACCCCAACCACCTGATAGTATCTTACTTGACCGCTTTTGTTGTCTGCTTCTATGGCATCTGGATCAAAGTTAAACTGGTATTTTTCACGAACTTTAAGACCTATTACATTTCCATTTTTATCATAAACTATGCCATCCATTATAGTTCTAGTTTGAATTTTGCCACCATCGTTTAAAATCTTTTTTGTAAAGGACGAGTTATATAGCTACCAACTCCAGGAGATAAAGATCTAGCCACAGAATGCCCACCGCTTCTAGTTAATTGAGAGAATTTCACTCCGCTTGCCATAAGCCATTCTAATGTTCTTGGAGCATCTTCTACCATTATATCTACAAGCTCTTTATCATTTATATTATGTCCGCTTTTTAATATGTCAGCTACAAATTTTTCCTTTGAGTCTTCTACGTTTTCTTCTTTTTGAAATTTAGACCCAGCAACGGCTATTTTACCACCACTATATGCACTATTTCCACCAAGATAAGGCATTTTGTCTATCATTATTACATTTTTGACACCGTTATCTAATAGACTTTGCATAGCTGCAGAACCAGCATAACCTGTGCCAACTACTATCGCATCAAATTCCTTATCCCATTTTAGAACGTCTTTTTCGGAGATTCTAGCAACAGCACTAAAAGGAAAAGCACAAATTCCAATACCTCCTGCTATGACTTTTAAGGCTTTTCGCCTTTCTTTGAGCTCCATATCTCCTCCTCATTTATATTTTGTTTATTTTATAAAAAATATAAAAAAAGTAAAGTATTTTTTTAAAAAACTTATATTTTTTTAAAATTTATAATTTAAAAAACTTATATTTGTAAGATATATAATTAGCTATTTTTGTATTTTGTAAAAAAATAAGTATAAAATAATAAGAATATTCTTATTATTTGTAGCAAAAAAAAGAGATATTTTATCCACCTGTTTGATAAAAGGCTCTTTGAGATTTTTCTTTATATGCATTCCATTTGTTTTTTTCTGGTTTATTTTTTATAACTGTATATAAAATTTCACTAGCTTTTTTTATATCTTTGTTTTTAATAGCTTCTTTTATACTTAAAGCTTCATCAAAATACAAGCAAGGCACTAATAAACCTTCCGCTGTGATACGAATTCTATTGCAAGTGTTGCAAAATTCATCACTATGAGGCTCTATAATGCCAAAAGTATAGTCATTATCTATTTTATAAAGACTTACAGGAGATGAGGTATCTTTTTCTTGCTTTTTGATATTGTATTTTTTTGACAAAATCTCTAAAATTTTTTCACAATTTACTGAATTTAGCTGTCCGTAAGCGTGAGTGTTTTCCATAAATTCTATGAACCGTATTTGCACTTTTTTGCTTTGTGCAAAATCAAGCAAAGAAATAAGCTCATCATCATTTATACCCTTTAAAACAACGGTATTTAGTTTTACTATAAAGCCTAATTTTATCGCCTCATCAATACCTTCTAAGACATTTTCCAAAACATCTTTTTGAGATATTTTTTTAAGCTTATTAGCATTTAAAGAATCAAGGGAGATATTTATTCTTTTAAGACCAGCATCTTTTAAGGCTTTAGCTTTATCTTTCAAAAAAAATGCATTGCTTGTAAGAGCTAAATCTACTGTGCTTTTGTATTCAAATATCATTCTTATAAAATCTTGTAAATTTTCTCTTAATAAAGGCTCTCCACCCGTTATCCTAATTTTTCTTATTCCAGCGTCTATGGCAACTTTTACAAACAAAAATAATTCATCAAAACTTAATAAATTTTCATCTATTTTTTTATCTGGCGGAATTTTTGGCATACAATAAAGGCAGCGAAGATTGCAGTTGCTAGTTACTGATACTCTTAAATAATCAATCTTTCGGTTGTAAGAATCAATTAGCATTTTATTCCAAAATTTTTCTAAATTTAAGTGCAAATTCTACATTGCCCGTGCTTATACGAAGGTCTTTTGCTATTTGTTCTATGCTCTTTCCTTTTTGAAATAAATCCACTATTTTTTGTTCTTCATCTTCATAGTTTGGAGTTAGTTTGCTCATATTTTGTGTTTTTTGTTCTAAACTTGATAATCTATTTTCTTGTTCATTTTGAAATTCTTCTATAATATCTTCAAAGCCTCTTAAGCTTTTTAAAACGGGTAAAATTTTGCTATTTACTTCCTTGTCTATTAGAAATGAAATTTCAGCTTTTATTTCATCTAAATATGAACTCATATCAGGAGCATCGCTTTTGCTTTCTAAATCTTTTCTTAAAAAATGCAAGTCTTTATTTATATCTTCTATGGCATTTTCAAGTTTTCTAATTTTTGCAGAATTTTCTTTATCTTTTATAAAAACATAAGCAACTAGGGCGAGCATCAAGATAAGTAGAAAAACCAAATAAAGCAAATCTTCACTCATACATCATCCTTTTTTCTTTCTTTTAAGAATTCTCTTTGCATATTTGCTACAAAGTTATCATATAAAATTTTATCATCATTTCTAAATTTATTTATTTTTGCTATATTTTTATCTATTGCTTTTACAAAAAATGCAATATCATTACCTTCTAAACGAAATCTAAAATAATAATCCTCTTCTTCTTTAAGCAAGGGATCTTTGATTTTTATGTATTCATAGTGTATCGCACAAGCTAAAGTTGAATACTTAAGCTTTAAAAAATTTTCTTTATTATCAATCTTTGATTCTAGCCTTAATATATCGTTTTTTATAGATAATAACAATTTAAAAAGCACCTCTTCACTGTCGCTAAATTCTGCTTTAGAAGCCATTTTTTTGAAGCTAGCTAATTTAGCGTTTGTGTTTAAAGCAAAATATTCTTGTAAAAGATATTCCTCATCTTGTTTGCTTTCCTGAAAATCGACTTTAAAACTAGCGTTAAATAAGGTTAAGCTCACAATAAATCCGCCCAAACAAATATAAAAAATACTATGCTTAAGTAACCATTTAATGTAAAAAACGCTTTATCTATGTTTGCAAAATTTTTTCTTACTATTAGCTGCTCTAAAAACAATATAATAGCACAAAGTGCTATGCCTATAAAACTTATATAAGAAAGCTTGGCTTCATAAGCAAACCAAATCCAAAATACAATGGCTAAAAAATGAAAAAAAGCTGATAAAAATAAAGTGGTTTTAATGCCAAATTTAGCCGGTATGGAGTGGAGTTTTTTTATCCTATCATACTCCATATCCTGAATGCTATAAAGTAGGTCAAATCCAGCTGTCCAAAACATAATACCAATGCATAAGATTAAGCTATAAAGCTTTATTTCTCCTAATACTATAACAGAACCAGCAACTGAAGCAAGCCCTAAACAAAACCCTAAAACAATATGTGCTAGAGACGAAAATCTCTTAAAAGTAGAGTAGGCTGCTAGTATAAAAAGTATCAAAAAAGAAAGATAAAATGCTAAATCGTTGATAAAATAGGTAGCAAGTATAAAAATAAGTGCATTTGATACTATGAATACAAATACCGATTTTCTATCTATACGACCGTTTAAATTTGGTCTTTGCTTGCATCTTGGATTGTCTTTGTCTATATCCTCGTCCAAAAAGCGATTTACAGCCATAGCGAAATTTCTAGCACTAACCGCACATATTATGCCTAAGATAAGCACTTTAAAACCAAACCAGACACTGTCATTTTGAAAATTTGAAGCTACCATCATAGAAACAAATAAAAAAGGTAGTGCAAAAATAGAATGCTTAAATACTACAAGCTCAAGCAAGACGCATAATTTCATATACAACTTTTTCATACTATCTCTTTTAAAAATAAAATTTTGTTATGATTATACTAAAAGTAATTAAAAAAAAATGAGGAAAGTTTATGTTTTTTACTTTTGCTTTGATAGGAAGCACTGCAAGTGGTAAAAGTGCTATAGCACATAAGTTAGCATTAAAATACGATTTAGTCATACTTAGTTTAGATAGTTTATGTGTGTATAAACAAATAAATATAGCATCAGCAAAGCCAAGTAAAAAAGATATGAAAGAGGTAAAATATTTTGGTATAGATTTAATAGATGTAGATGAAAAATTTAATGTATCATTGTTTTTTGAAGAATACGAAAGAGCTAAACTTTTTGCAAAGGCTAAAAATAAAGCTTTGTTGATAGTTGGAGGTAGCTCTTTTTATCTAAAATCATTAATGCAAGGTCTTAGCGAATATGTAAAGGATATAGAATGCACCCTTAATAATGATGAACTTTATGAGCTTGTAAAAAGAGTTGATAAGAATGCAAAAATAGAAAAAAACGATATTTACAGACTTAAAAAGTGGTATAGCATATATAAAACAAGTGGTGAAATTCCAAGTGTATTTTTAGCAAAAACTCTCAAAAAACCACCGATTGATAAGCTTGAAATTTTTTATTTAAATTTAGACAAGGAAAAAATAATAAAAAATATAGCATTAAGGACTGCAAATATGTTAGATATCGGGCTTATAAATGAAGCAAAAGAACTTTTTTTAAGGTATGATGAGAGGCTAAAACCCTTAAACTCTATAGGTTTAAAGGAATGTAAAGATTTTCTTGATAATAAAATTTCAAGAAAAGAGCTTGAAATTTTAATAAATACTCATACAGCACAACTTGCGAAAAGACAAAGAACTTTTAATAAAAAATTCACAAGCACAAAACTAAATGAAAATGCTTTTGAAGTGCTTGATGAGTGGCTAAAAAACAAATTAAAAGTAAAATAATTTTAATAAAGACTCCATTATTTCTTTGCTTAAATTCGTGCTTAACTTATCTAAAAAGTCTGTAGTGGAAGGTTTTTCATCTTTCCAAATGGCTTCATTAACTTTGCTTAATTCTTTTAATTTATCTTCCGCCTTTTTTATACTTCCAAGCTCATCTATAAGACCAACTTTTAAAGCCTCGTTTGCTATGAAAATTCTAGCATCTGCCCAAGTTTGAATTTTATTCATATCAAGCTTTCTTTGTTCGGCTACAAATGATGTAAAAACATCATAAACATCATTTATATATTCTTGTATATAAGCCTTGTCTTCATCTTTTAGAGGTTTTGAGAAATTTAAAATTTCTTTGTATTTACCAGCACTAAGACTTTGAGGTTTTATGCCTAATTTTTTTAATGCCTCACTTATATCAACGCTAGAGATTAAAACACCTATGGAGCCTATGATTGAAATAGGATTTGCCATTATATAAGTAGCACTAGAACCAGCCAGATAAGATCCACTTGCCATATATTCTCTAGCATAAGCTATAACCGGCTTTTTTTCTTTAAGTTCTTTTATAGCTAAAGCTATCTCCATACTAGCACCAGCTGCACCTCCGGGAGAATTTATATCAAGCAAAACCCCTTTTATATTATCATCTTCCATTACTTCATAAATTTGATTTACTAAAGTCGTGCTATCTAATATGGCACCGTTTATATAGATTTTTTGTAAATTTTCTATACCTTTTTCGTCTTTTCCTTGTAAAATAAAGATAAGCAGTATGATAAATAACAAAACAAAGGTTTTAAAATATGTATTTATGTATCTTATACAAGCAGATAGAGTTTTGAAAAATGATTTTATTATAGACATTTTTTTCCTTTTATATATAGTTTTTCAGCTTTTTTAGCATTGAGTATGAAATTTAAGACAAGATCTTGTTTATCGCATTCTTGTATCCTAAAAACAGCAAAATCAGCTTCAAAGCCTTTTTTTATCTCTCCTAAGTTCATATTAATAGCCTTTGCAGGTTTTTGAGTAGCCATTAATATAAGCATTTTAGCTAGTTTTTTTAAGTCTAAATCTCTATGTATTAACAAATTTGCCCTTAGTTCATCAAGCATAGAAAGAGATATATTTGAACTAAGACCGTCAGTTGCAAGATGTATGTTTAAACCACTTGTTATAGCTTTTTTTAATTTTAATGTATTTTTGCTTAAAAGCCTGTTTGAAAATGCACAGTGCGATATAGAATGTAAATTTTTATCAAAATTTGAAAAATCATCTACAAAGACACAATGCGTAAAAAGCGTTCTTTGAGCTTTAAAAAGCTCTAAAAAACTTTTTTCACTAAAATTTGGTTTTGAATCTTTTGAAATTTTGTCAAGCCAAGATTTGAATTTTGATTTTGTATTATTAAGCCATAGTTTTTCGTGCTTGCTTTCTAAAAAATGCGTGCTTACTAAGGTTTTATTTTTTTTAGCAAAGTTAATAGCAAATTTAGCTAAATCCAAATTTAAAGAATATGGAGAATGCAAAGATACAGCGGGTATAAAAAGCTCATTTTCATACTCTTTACTTTTATGAAATCTTTTCAAAAAATCTTCTTTTTTTGATTCGTTTAAGTCTTTATTTACACCTAAAATTTCATTAAAAAATATTATTCTAGCAGAGCTTTTTACACAAGCTTTTAAATCGCTACCAAAGCTAGAAATTTCCCCTATTGTCCCGGTGCCACTTTCTTGCATAAGTCTTATATTTTTTAGTATTAATTCTTCTTTTGCCTTTTCATTTAAATTTTCTCTTTTTTTCATTACAGAATTTAGCCAAATTAAGAAATCTCCATAACTCAAATCATATGAATTTGCACTAAATTCTAAGTGAGTATGAGGATTTATAAAAGCTGGCAAAAGTAAAGAATTTTTTTTACAATCTATAAATTCAGCATTTGGGTATTTTTTTTGCATACTTTTTACATCGCCATAATCTATGATATTTTTATCAAAGGCTATAGCATTGTTTTTTAGTATGTTAAACTCATCATCGCATTTTAATATAAATTCCGCACTTATTAAAAACATAAATTTACCTAAATTTTTTTAGTCTTAAGCCTAAATTCTACCTAATTTTAGTTTAAAAATGTTATAATTGATAGCTTAAATTCTTAAAAGGTGGTTTTTAATGAAGGTAATGGTAATTCAAGGACCTAACATAAATATGCTAGGACTTAGAGAAACGGCTATTTACGGACCTATGAAAATGGAAGATATACACGAACAAATGAAAATAGCTGCTTCTCAAAATAATGTAGAGATTGAATTTTTTCAAAGCAACTATGAAGGCGAAATAGTAGATAAAATACAAGAGTGTTTAGGTGTTTTTGACGGCATAGTTTTAAATGCTGCTGCTTATACTCACACTTCCGTTGCTATTAGAGATGCTATAGCAAGTGTAAATTTACCTGTTGTTGAGGTTCATATCAGCAATGTTTATAGAAGGGAAGAATTTAGACAAAAAAGTCTTATAGCACCAGTTTGTGCCGGAACTGTGGTAGGATTTGGTGCTTTTGGTTATCATTTGGCACTTATGGGTCTTTTACAAATTTGTGATCAACTTGCAAAATTAAAGCAAAATCAAGGACAGTGATTTATGTTAAAGATAGAAGGTGCTAGAACTGTTAAAAAGATTAAATTTTTTCCATTTTTTACGAATCTTAGAAACAATGCTAAGTATTTTGCTATAGTCGGTATAGGAGCTAATATAGCCTGTGAAAAGAAAAGATTTAAATCTCTTTTTAGGACATTAATGAACGATAAGAGGATTAAGGTTTTAAGCACCTCTTCTTTACTTATAAATAAAGCTTTTGGTTACGAGTTTCAAAGAGATTTTTATAATGCTGTTATGTTTATACAAACTATTTTGCATGCAAGAGAGCTTTTAAAGGTTTTGTTTTTTTATGAATTTAAATTCAAAAGAAAGAGAAGTTTTAAAAATGCTCCAAGAACGCTCGATTTAGATTTGTTATATTTTAGTAAAAATATTAAACAAGACGAAAAACTTTGTGTGCCACACAAAGGAGTCAATGAGAGAATAAGTGTTATTTTGCCTCTTGGAGAATTGGTTCAAAAAGGAAGATTGTAGTGGGACAGCTTATCCATACCTTTACTGTTGAAGATACTGAAGAGATAATACCTAAGGTAAAACAAGATTTTGGCGATGAGGCTATGATAGTAACTCATAAGCAAATAAAAGCTAAAACCTTGACTCAAAAACCATTATATGAAGTTGTTGTGGCTATTGATGAGAAAGATTATGAAGAACATTTAAAAAAGACTGGAAAGACGCCTGTTAAAAAGGTAGAAAATACTGTAAAACCTAAAGCAAAACAAGAAGATGATGTAGTGCTTGATTTTTCGTCCGCTGCTAAAGATGTGAGAGCTAAAGCTTATGCTAATGTCGATTCTAAAAATAAGCTTGATAATTTCAAAAAAAGACTTTCTGAAGTTAGTTCTGAGATAAACAAAGTAACTAATTTTAATGAACTTAATACCAATTCCGCTGAATACGACAAAAAAATACAGTCATTTGAAAAGCAAATAAACAAACTAAGCGAAAAAGTTGGCTTGATAGTTGATATGATGTGGGAAAGCAAATCAGAATTAAGAAATAATGTTATTATCCCGCCCGAATTTGCTACCATATACAAACAAGCAAAAGAAAGCGGTATGAAAGAAGAGCATTTAGAAGCCATTATGAAAGCAACTGTTGAGAATATGCCAGCTTCAATGAAAACAAATCCAGAAGCTGTTTATAGGTATTTTCATTCTTTGCTTAGAAATATGTTACCTTGTAGAGCAGAAACAGAGATAAAAAAACAAAAAATTATGATGTTGGTGGGACCAACAGGTGTTGGAAAAACTACTACTCTTGCTAAGCTTGCTTTTAGATATGCTTATGGAGATAAGAGATACAAAACAGGTATCATAACGCTTGATACATATAGGATAGGTGCTGTTGAGCAGCTTTTTCAGTATGCAAAAATGATGAAATTGCCTATTATAGATAGCATAGAGCCAAAGGATTTGGACGAGGCTATAAAAACTCTTAATTATTGTGAGGTTATATTAGTAGATACCATAGGAAATTCGCAATATGATCAAAGTAAATTAGCAAAAACTAAAGAATTTTTATCCCATTCTAACGCTGACATAGATGTTAATCTAGTCATTTCAGCTAATACTAAATTAGAAGATTTAATGGAAATTTATAATAACTTTTCTTCTTTTTTGGATATAGACACTATAATAATAACAAAATTTGATGAAACAAAAGTTTTTGGGAATATTTTTTCTCTCATATACGAGATAAATAAACCCATCAGTTTTTTTTCTATAGGTCAAGAAGTTCCAGATGATATAGAGCCAGCTTCTAGTGATTTTTTAGTAAAATGTGTTTTAGAGGGCTTTAAAAGGAAAGAATGATGCAAAATCAAGCTACAAGATTAAATAAACTAATGCAAGATAGCAAGGAAAAAAGAAAAGGAACACATTTTATAGCTGTTACCAGTGGTAAAGGCGGAGTTGGAAAAAGCACTGTTAGTGCAAATTTAGCTAATCTTTTATCAAAAAATGGCTATAAAGTAGCCTTATTTGACGCTGATATAGGGCTTGCAAATCTAGATGTTATATTAAATGTTAGAGCAAATAAAAATTTACTTCACGTCTTGCGGGGTGAGTGTTCTTTAGAAGATATTATCATAGAAGTAAAATCTAACTTGTGGCTTGTCCCGGGAGAAAGTGGCGATGAAATTTTAAAATATAATGATAAAAATATTTATGATAGATTTTTAAATCAAGCCTCTGTTTTAGATGATTTAGATTTTCTCATCATAGATACTGGTGCTGGTATAGGGGGAAATATACAACACTTTTTAGAAATGTCTGATGAGATTATAGTTGTAACTGTGCCAGATCCAGCAGCTATTACCGATGCTTATGCCACCATAAAGGCAACATCAAAAACAAAGGAAAATATCCTTATGCTTTTAAATTCGGTAAAGAGCGAAAGCGAAGCTTTAAGAGTTTTTGAAAACATAAAAAAAGTTGCTGATTCAAACATTAAAAATCCTCTAAATTTAGAATTTATAGGTTATTTAAGCACTAGCAAGGATATTAGCTCTAGTATTAAAAAAAGAAGTTTGTTTTCTGATGAAAATTCTATGTCAAGTGATGAGCTAAGATCTTTAACCTCAAAGCTTTTATATAGATTGGAACAAAAAGTGCTTGATGATGTTTCAAATAGATCTTTTTCTAATTTCTTTAGAAGGATTATAGAAAGATTTTAGATTGAAGGAAATGTTATGAGACCAATGCCAGAAAATTTTGTAGCCTTTTTTTTAGTATGCGGTTTTTTCATAGGCTTAGCATTTAGTGTAGTAAGCATAGACGATCCTTTTGATATAGTAG
The DNA here is from genome assembly GCF_944323605.1 of uncultured Campylobacter sp. GTDB lineage: Bacteria > Campylobacterota > Campylobacteria > Campylobacterales > Campylobacteraceae > Campylobacter_D. The sequence goes on along the minus strand of NZ_CALUTC010000009.1, from coordinate 7,982 downwards.
TTTTTACCCTGCTTATAACCTTTTTATTTTATATACTCATACATATTAGCATTATGTTTTTCATAGATATTAATAAAATAGGCGGTAGAATTTTCAACAAAAATAGCTATGAAAGCACTAGCAATGACATAATAAACGATCTATCTATAAGAGAAAGAAAAATGGAGCATCTTTTACAAAAACTAGAAGAAGAAAGAGAAGAGCTCAAGAAAAACGACTTTAAAGAAAGAAAAAGAAATGCTAAAAAACAACGTCCAGCTGCCTAATGCTTACGCAGAAGCTATAAAAAAAGAACAAGATGAGCTAGTTCTTACTTATATGCCAGCACTTAGGGCATTGGCTTTTAGATTAAAGGAAAGATTGCCATCTAATATAGATGTAAATGATTTGATAAGTGTGGGCGTTGAAGAGATGATAAAGCTTTCTAGAAAATATGATAAAGAACAAAATGATAGCTTTTGGGGATATGCTAGAAAAAGAGTTAATGGATCTATGCTTGATTATCTTCGTTCTTTAGATGTGTTAAGCAGAGGAAATAGAAAGCTCGTAAAAGATATTGATAATTTGATAGATGAATATTACAGAGAGTATGAATGTGAGCCAAGCGATGAATATTTAGCAAATGCTTTAAATTTAGACATAGAAAAGATACGAGAAGCCAAAATAGCACACGAGTTAAGCTATGTTTTGCCTTTGGAAGATCAATTAGAATGTTATAGCGAGGATAGCACCTTAGATAAGATAGAAAAGGAATTTTTTTTACAAAAGATAAATGAAATACTTGATACCTTAAAAGAAAGAGACCAGCTTATACTTCAGCTTTATTATTATGAGGAGTTGAGTCTTAAGGAGATTAGCGAAATTTTAGATATAAGCGAGTCTAGAATATCTCAAATTCACAGGAGATTGATTAAAAAGCTTAGGGAAGGGATTATAAGTGGCTGAGATATTATCACAAGAAGAAATAGATGCCCTACTTGAAGTTGTTGATGAAAACGATTCTGGTATTGGCACTAGAAATAAAGAGGAAAAAGACGAAAGAAATATCGTTGTATATGACTTTAAAAGACCAAATAGAGTTTCAAAAGAACAGCTAAGATCTATAAAAGGCATACACGATAAATTAGCAAGAAATCTCGCTTCCCAAATTTCATCTATAATGAGAAGTATAGTTGAGATAAAGCTGCATTCAGTCGATCAGATGACTTATGGTGAATTTTTGATGTCCTTGCCAAGCCCTACAAGCTTTAACGTGTTTTCTATAAAGCCTTTGGATGGAAACTGTGTTTTAGAGATAAATCCAAGCATAGCTTTTCCTATGATAGATAGACTTTTAGGCGGTCAAGGCGATAGCTATGAGACATTAAGAGAGCTTACTGATATAGAATTAAATTTGCTTGATTCTATACTTCGTATAGTTATGCAAAGACTTAAAGAAAGCTGGTCTAATGTTACTGAAATTTATCCTAGCATTGAAGCTAAAGAATCAAGTCCAAATGTAGTTCAAATAGTCGCACAAAATGAAATCGTCATAATGGTGGTTATGGAGATAATCATAGGTAATTCAAGTGGTATGGTAAATATTTGCTATCCAGTTGTTCATCTAGAATCAGTTTTAAGTCGTCTAGCGAATAGAGATATTATGATGGGTGAGACCTCGGCTAAGAAATCTAGAAATAAAGAGTTAAAAACTTTGATAGGTCGTGCAGAGGTTGTGTATGAAGCTATTTTAGGAAAAACTATGATTTCTGTAGATGAATTTTTGGAATTAAAGCAAGGCGATATACTAAAACTTGATAGACAAGCAGATGATAAAGCTATAGTTTCAATAGATAAAAAAGATGTATTCTTGGCACAAATCGGACTTCATAGATTTAGAAAATCTATAAAAATAGTAGAGCTTATAAGAACTGATAAAGATGAAATTAAAGAAATACTAGAAAAATACGAAGAAGAAAGAAGAGCTAAGGCTAATGTATATAACGATGCTGATATGCAAGAGGAAGAAGAGGAAGAAATTACATGATAAATGATTTTTTAAAAATTTTTACAAATGAAGCAACTAGCACTCTTGAGGGTTTATCTGGAAAATCCGCTGAATTTGGCGAATATCAAGAATTTGATGTAAGCGAACAAGATACTATGAAGCCACCGTTAGTAAATGCGGTGTTTGATGTAAGTGTAGGCGGAAAATTCGCTTTTCTAGCTTCCTCTGTTTTAATGAGTGCTATAGGCGAATGGATGATGGGCGAAGAAGAAATTTCTAGGAATGATCAGTTAAATTCCGATGAAATGGATGCTGCAAAGGAAGCTATACTAAATATAATGTCAGCTTTTTCTACAACTTTAGGAGCACAAAAAGATATACCAAAAATGGAATTTAAGATTGAAAAATGTGAATTTGTAAGTGATTCACTTGATCTTAATGGCTTTCATAAATTGTATTTTTTTGATGTTAAAATATCTGATTTGAATGAAAAAGTAGCCATAGTGCTTGATAAAAAGCTTTATAATTCTTTGACGAAGGTTGAAAATAGCTTTGTTGGAGGAGATTTTGTAGCAGAGGACGATGAGCAACAAATAGGCAATCTTGGAAATTTAAGAAACATAAATTTGATAATGGACGTTCGTCTTCCTATACGAGTTCGCATAGGAAATAAGAAAATGCTTTTAAAAGATGTTTTAACTATGGATATAGGCTCTGTAGTAGAATTAAATCAACTAGCAAATGATCCCTTGGAAATTCTTGTTGGTGATAAAAGGATAGCTTATGGGGAAGTTGTCATCGTGGATGGTAACTTTGGAATTCAAATCACAGAGATAGGAAGCAAGAAAGAAAGATTAGAGCAACTTCGTTAGTTAGCTTAATCCTTTGTTAAGGCGTGTAGTTTTCATCATCGCTATGCAAAAGAAATCCTTTACTTAAGTTAAAAATCAAACATTTAAGCTATTTTTAGAAAAAAGCAAATGTTTAATCACTTATTTTTAACAAACCCTCTAGTAAAGAATTTTTTTGCTCTTGAAAAATATTTATGTATTTTGAGCTTAAAGAGCTATATATATTTATATACCCATTTTCTGCTTTTATGATATTGTTGTTATCTAGCTTTACTTCTGAATCAAAGGCATATTTTCTAATCTTATTTATCTCATCTGTGATTTTTTCATCTGAAATACCTGCCATTTGAAAAAAGGTTTGTGCTATATCCGCTAAGCCACCTAAAAGCATATTTGATACTGAAAAATTTTTTAGCACATCATCGGCAGATTGTGCTATAAGATTTTTATCCTTTGAGTTTAAATTTTCACTAGAATATTCAAGCTCTTTTAAGGTATCATTGTAGCCATTTAAATTTCCTTGATACATAAAATCTTTTATGTGAGTAAGCTTAGCAGCCAAGTCTTCTTTGCCATCTTTTTTTACATTTTCTATAACTTCTTGCATCTTTGATTTTATGGTATCAATGGCGTTTAAAAACTCATCCTTGCTAACCTTACCTAAATTCATAAAGTCTAAATTATTTTCCGTGCTTTTGCTGACCTCTATAAATTCACTTAAAAATTCTTTGTTGTCAAAGCTGGAATTTGAGCTTTTATTTGTTTGGGTATATGTACTAGAATTTAGCGAAGTGTTTATAAACATTTTTAATTCCTTGAACTTATCTTATTTGATTATATCTGCCATTGTAAACCTGATTTGAAAAAAATCTTTAGCTGCATTGAAAATTTTTGTAGCTAAAGGGTTTACGCATGCACCTGTTTTAACTTCTAAAAAGATAAATTTTAACATAAAGTTTAATAAAAATTAATATAAGCATTATTTTATAAAGAAAAAGTTGCTTTCTTGTGTAAAAAAAGAATTTTAAATTTCAAGCTTTTAATTTGCCTCTATCCACTAAACCTTTAAATCAACTTTGTTTTTATCCACCTTAAATAACTTTTCTAATAATTCTAATACATCATTTCCTTTTTTTCTTTCATTTTCTAAGAAAGTTAAAAAGAAGTTTTTAGCTATATCATCATAAGTATAAGTTTGAGATTTACTTTCAGCTTGTATAGGAGTAAATGGTTTATTTTCTCTAGAAGTAGAATTTGTGTAAGGTTCTGTGTTTTCTTGTGAATTTAAGCTTTCTTGCAAATTCACATTTTTATCTTTTAAATTCTTTAACTCAAGCCATTCTTTTTTAAATTCATCTACATTGCTATGTTTTGACATAAGATTTAAGATAGTTTTAAAATCATCTAAAGTTCCACTTGTTAGCATCTCACTAAGCTCTATAGCTAAGGCACTTCCTACCTTACCAAAACCAGCACTCATACCAAGCACGGTTGCCTCACCCTCTAGTATAGCTCTGTGAGGAGAATTTTTAAAAAAGCTTACAAAAAGTCCGCTTTTGCTTAATTTATCATCCTTTAAATAAGCCTCTTTGCTTAATCCTTGTAAAAGCTCATTTATATCTAAATTTTGCTTTGTTTCAAATCTAGAAAAAGTAAAATTTAAAGAAGTGGGCAAGTGTCCTAGCAAATTTGCATTTGAGTTCATTATCTTTGAGTTAAATTCATCATAATTATCGTAAGTCTTTACCACAGCTAAACTTTTTATATTAAGCTCATATCCAATGGCTATGGATTTTAAATCCTCATTGCTCATAAAATCTTTATCACCAAGCTTTAAAGCAGAAAAAACCTTATAAGCATTTTGCATACTCTTTGCTATGTCTATGCTCGTAAAAATATCTTTATTTTTGTAAGAATTTACTAAATTTTCTATATCCTTTGCATAAATTTTAAAGTCTTTTGGAAGTCCCGCAGCTTCGTTAAAATCAGCTGTGAAATATCCTTCCTTATCTACGCCATAGCCTAGAATTTTATTAATAGCTTCGTTTTTGTCTCTTACTAGGTTTTGCTTTAAATTTGTATTTAAAGATGAAGTTTGATTTTTAATATTTTCTAAATTTAGGCTGTATAAAGTTGAAGTGTTAGAGACAAAAGAAAGCATATCTAGCCTTTAAAATTTACTTGTGTTAAAATCGTCAAATTTTAAAAAAGATTTATGCTAGCTTTTTATATCTATTGTCATAAGGTCTATAAAAGTCAAATTTTTCTTAGATAATTCAGTCAAAAGATCTAAAAATGTTTTAGAATTTTCATTTTTAAAACTTAAGGCATTAAGCTTACTTTCTAAAGTTTTTAGATCATCTGTGCTATTTAGTAAGGAAAAAGCATCGGCTAAATTTGCAAAAAAGGTAGAGCTTAATTTTTCATTAAAATTAGCTATATCATCTTTATTTACGTTCTTATCAAATCCTTGTAATTTACCCCAAGCAGTGCTTTCGCCCTCTACTAGATTAAGCCCTGGCACTGCAAAAGCATTTTTAGATAAAAATCCAACTATCATACCACCCATACTTATGGAGCCGTCCTCATTTGTATATTTATCCGCATTTGTATCCCAAGATAAGGCAGTATCTGTGCTTTGCAAGATATTAGGGTTTGTGGGTAAGGTTTTGGAATTTTCATCTGTATTATCTGCATTAAAAAAACTAGGAGCTAGTATTTGATTATTTGAAAGTGTTTTAAATCCACCATTTGAAACTATATCTTTTACCTCTTCATAAGAAAAGGTATTTTCTACATTTAAACTATCTTTGTTTATTATATAAGTGTGTGGAAAGTGATTTTGTATATCATCTTTGCTGAAAGAAGTTTTTGTGCTTAGATGAGGGCTGCTTTGTATGAGCGATGATACTATTTTATAAGCATTGCCAATAGTTTTTGCTATGTCTATATTTTCAAAGGCTTTAACCATAGAACTAGTATTTTCATTTGCCCAAAAATCAACCAAACTTTGCATAGTGCTTGAGTGAATTTTTATATCAGTAGGAATATTTGCAGCCTTATTAAATTCGCTTGTGAAATATCCTTCTTTATCAACCTTATAGCCTAATACTTCGTTTGTATTGTTTGTGGCATAACTTTTTGTATTTATTTTGTTGGATATATAATAATTATTATGTTGATTTGCTACATTTTTTATATACATAAAATATCCTTAACTTTCTTATACCTTTAGAGCATATTTTACAATCTTTTCACACTTTAAAATCTATCTTATTCTTATCTACCTTAAATAACTTTTCTAATAATTCTAAAATATCAGTCCCCTTTTTTCTTTCATTTTCTAAAAAGTTTAAAAAGAAGTTTTTAGCTATATCATCATAAGTAAAAGTCTCACTTTTACTTTCAGCTTGTATGGGGGTGAAGGGTTCGTCTTTGGAATTTTCTTTAGACTTTATATTTTCTTGTGAATTTAGATTTAATTCTTTTAAATTTGACTTTTCATTTTCCAACAATTTATCATTTAAAGCTTTTAATTTCAACCATTCTTGTTTAAATTCATCTATGTCCTGTATTTGCATAGGTAAAAGTAGAATTTTTCTACTTATTTCATCGTTAAAACTATGCGTTATTGAGTGTTTTTTCATAAAATCATTTAATTCTTTTATTTCATCTACACTCATACTTTTATCAAGTCCTCCCATTTTAGCTATAATGGTTGTTTGTCCTTCAAAAAAACCATAATTTCCAACAGCATTCTTTCCTTCCATTGAATTTATAAAGGACATTAAAGCCTCACCCTTACTTAGATAGTCTTTATCAGTTTTCAAATCAAGTTTCGCATTTACCTTAAAAAGCTCATTTTCTTGCGATAAAAACTCCGTCTCATCTTTGTAAATTTTGTCTACCTTAAAAGTATTTGTATCGTATCTAAAATATTTTGGAATTTTAGCTAAATCATCTTTGCTAAAAAAGTCTTTTTGACTTTGAATAAGTTGAGAAAATACTTTGTAAGCATTATTTAAGCTTTTTTCTAGGTTTATTTCTGTGAAAAATACATCTTTTGCACTGCTTCCAAATTGTATAGAATTCAGCAAATCCTTTATATCATTTGTATTTATCTTAAAGTCTTTAGGAATTGCTGCCGCTTCATTAAAATCAGATGTAAAAAAGCCCTCTTTATCTACGCCGTAACCTAGAATTTTATTAACAGCCTCGTTTTCGGGTTTTACTAGGTTTTGGGATGGATTTGTATTTAAATTTTCTAGTGTTTTTTGAGCAAAAACACTAGAACTTCTTTGGGTAGAATGATAGTTAGAAACAAACATTTAAAAATCCATATTTTATTTTGCAATTCTATTAACAGCCCTAGACTGCAATCCACCAAAATATCTATCAAATTGATCTTTATATTTAATGCTTAACTGTCTTACTATTAGATTACTATTTAAAACTTGCTTAGATTGTTTATACATATGCCCTGTTCTAGCATCGTATAATATCGCATCATATGTAAAATAATTATATGGCTTCCCTAAAGACGACACAGACCAGTTGTTTTGTGCCATAAAGCCAACAAAAAGATACAAATCACCATATGTTAAAGCGTTCCATTCTGACAATTCTCTTTGTGTCATAGTAAAATAAGAAGCGGCATGATTAGCTAAAGCAAAGCATTGATTTATACCGCACTGATGAAAACTATCATAATACCCACCCCTAACCTGCTTCTTTTCCTCTAAGCCCAACACCTTTACACCAGGACTTTTTTCAGTGAGTTTGCCATTGGTATAAAAGGCTAGTAAATCAGTAGCAAAAGATAAATTTATAATAAAAGTAGATAAACTTAATACAACAAATATCTTTTTAATCATTAATTTTACTCCTTAAAAAATAAACTATCTTTTAAATTTATATCGTCAATCTTTAATAAAAACTTTATATAATTTATTTTTTAAATTTACATCTTGTGTAAAAAAGAAATGTTTAAATATAAAATTTACAAAACACTATTTATATATATAATAAACTAAATTTTTTTAATCTTTTCACACTTTAAAATCTATCTTATTCTTATCTACCTTAAATAAATTCTGTAATAATTCTAATACATCAGTCCCCTTTTTTCTTTCATTCTCTAAGAA